>JAFZSI010000014.1 GCA_017619445.1 Prevotella sp. | reverse complement strand
TAGATTTCGTGGTCGTCGGATTTTACGGTCATGCGGACGGGATAGAAGCCAATCATCTGCTGGATGGCATCGGGCAGATTCTTATTCTTGATGGTGGCTGTGATGCGGAAGTCCTCCAGTTCGTTGTAGAGGAAGTTGATGACGTATTCCGACTGCTCGTTGTTCAACTGGAGCAGGGCCTCGCTGAGCGACACATTATTATATTTACGATTTACTATTTTTTTCGCGGAGCTCAAGGAACTCCAATTTTGGGGAGGTACGGGGGTACGGAGGTACGGGGGTACGAGATATGCTCCTTTTTTCGCGGAGCTCAAGGAACTACGATTTACAATTTGCTGCGCTTGCGCTTCGCTAAATAAAAAGACAAAGGATAAACAAATCGTAAATAGTAAATGGTGAAATAGTAAATTATATTGTCGTCTCATTTTACTATCAGTTTTTCGGGTTCACGGATGATGTTTACTGCCTCGAAGTTGTTCAGTTTCTCCACCAGACGGTCAAGGTCGTCGGTGCGTTTCCAAACGAAATGGAAACGGAGTTGGCGAGTTTCCTCGCGCTCGAACTTAACGCTGACGTGGTAGTAATCGGCCATTTCAAGGAGCATCGTGTCGAGCGACACATTGTCGAAGATGCGCGGCTCCGCGGCGAGGGTGTCAGTTTCTTCAGGTTGAGCGTTAAGGGTGGAGCTTTGACGGCTTGCTACCGCTATCGTGTTTGTCGCCTGTCGAGTCTCGTACTTCTGATATTGGCGCACGATGTGGATGGCAGCAAAGGCGATGCCCGATGCCAAGATGACGCCGATGAAGGATGCCGCTATTTTATGGGTAGAGAAGTGTAAAGCGAAACGGGACTTTGGGTTTTCTTCATCGAGGGCATCCAATTGACTTTCGTCTTCTTCCTCCTTGCAAGGCATAGTGCAAGTAAACTTTCCCTCTGCCCTTGCTGCGTTCGTCAGTTCTTCAGCATGAGCAGTTGCAAACTTCTCCCACTCATCTGCTATGGGCAATTCCTCGGTCAGAGTTTCCTCGTTCTTGAAGGCTCGTTTGGTGAAGGCCATTTGCTCTACCAACTCATGTATCTGCTCGTCGTTGAGCATCTGACGTAATTGTTCGTCGGTAGCTTGCTCTGGATACTCTTGCAATTCCAGGAACCTTGCAATAAGCTGTTTGTCTGTCATCATACTTGTTATGTGTTTGATTTGAAATATTCCCTGATTCTCTCTACCAACTGCCCGAGGTGGCTGTGGACGGTCTGGCGGCTGATGCCCAGCCTGTCGGCAACCTCCTGACAGGTCATTTCCTGTAAATAGCGCAGTCGGAAGACCTCTTGGCTAAGCGGTGGCAATTGCTGACGGATGTACAGCATCAGTTCCTCCATGCGTATCTGCTCGTCAGTTGAAAGCGTTGGCTGCACGGCCTCGTCGGACATCAGGCGGAAGAACCGCTCATGTACCTGCCGATGCTCCAGCACGTTGCGGCACTGATTGCGTACTGCCATCAGCAGATACCGTTCAGCCGTGTCTGCTTTCAACGTCTCGTTGCTGCTGAGAAGACGTGCAAACACCTCGCTCACCACGTCCTTGCTCTCGGCTTCGTCGTAGAGGATGGTCACCGCCAGACGGTACATCTGTGCGTAGTGTGTCTTGAACAGATTTTCGATTTGACTCCGTGTCATACATTTACAATACAGTTCAGGTGAGGAAAATGTAAAGCACAATCGCCACTATTTTCATCAAACACATCTTTTTTGCCAACGAAGTTACAAAAAGATGCACAAATTAACCCCCGGCAATCCCGAAAATCGGGTGCCGAGGGTGAAAGTCTTTACTTAGGTAAAGAAATTTTTACAACTCTTATTTCCCTCCAGGGAATTTTGAGTTGATGTAGTTGAGGAAAGCTTCGCGGTAGGCATCGGTGACGCGGATGATTTCCTGACCGATGTAGATGCAGTCATTGCGGTCCACGCTGCGTATCTTGTCGAGCGCCACGATGTAGGAGCGGTTGACGCGCATGAACTGTTGTGGGGGGAGCATGTCTTCCACCGACTTCATGGTGAGGTGGGTGATGAGCGGACGCTTCTCGTCTTCCATGTAGAACATCACATAGTCTTTCATGCCGCTTACGTAGAGCACGTTGGCGAGCTGTATTTGGCGGAACTCGCCGTCAACGCGCAGGAAGATGGTACCCACACCAGCCCAAACCCCTCCCGACCTCCCCAAAGGGGAGGGGTGTGTCTGGGGAGTGCTCTCTGGGACTGGGTCTGCTTGGAGTTGTGGCGTTCGTGAGAGATACCATTCCTTGGCTTTCTCTATGGCAGCGAGAAACTTGTTGTAGCGAATGGGTTTGAGCAGGAAGTCAAGCGCACTCACCTCGTAGCTCTCGAAGGCGTATTCCTTGAAGGCGGTGGTGAAGATAATGCGTGTGGTGTCGGCAATCATGTGGGCCAGTTCCATGCCGTTGAGGTCGGGCATCTGTATGTCGAGTAACAGCAGGTTGGGCTGCTGTTCCTTGATGGCGTTGATGGCCTCAACAGAGTCTGTGAACGAGGCGAGCAGTTGCAGGCCGGGTGTCTTGTTGACAAACGACTCAAGCAGTTTGACGGCCAGCGGCTCGTCGTCAACGATGATGCAAGTTAGGGGCATTTATTATTTGACTATTTGACTATTTGACTATTTGACTATTTACTATTTTCTCCTTTTCTCCTTCAATTTACAATTTTGGGGAGGTACGGGGGTACGGAGGTACGGGGGTACGAGATATGCTCTTTTTTCGCTTCGCTCAAGGAACTCCAATTTACAATTAACAATTTACTATTTTCAATTTACGATTTGCTATCCCGTCTCCCTCCCTTTGGGAGGGTTGGGGTGGGTTTCTCATTTGTCCGCTAACTCCCGTTAACTTCCGATAACTCCCGATAACTCCTTTTCTCCTTTTCTCCTTCAATTCTTCACAGTAACGCTTACATGGTAGATGTCGTTGTTGAGCGACTGTTCCCACTGGAAGCGGTCTTTGTACATCAGTTCCAGGCGGCGGCGTGTGTTCTCTATTCCTATGCCCGAGCCGCTGCGGTCGGCATCGTCCTTGGGGTAGTTGGTGTTGTCGCAAGTGAATGCCAGTTGGTTGCCGCTTTGCACGAGGCTGATGTCGATGGTTGACGGGCGGTTGCTGCTCACCCCGTGCTTAAATGCGTTTTCTACGAGCGAGATGAACAATAGGGGGGCAACGGGGTACTGCGGGTTCTCAATACTGAAATTTGTGCTGACCTCTGCCTTTTCGTTGCAGCGCAGTTTCATCAGTTCTATGTAGTTGCGCATGAATTCCACCTCGCCCTGAATGGGCACCGTTTTCTTGTTGGTCTCATACATGGCGTAGCGCAGCAGGTCGGAGAGCTGTGCGATGGCATCCTGGGCGGCGTCGGCGTCAATTTGTGTGAGACTTGAAATGTTGTTCAGCGTGTTGAAAAGGAAGTGTGGGTTGATTTGGTTTTTCAGCCAAGCCAGCTCGGCCTCTGTGTTCTTTGCCTTCTCGTCCTGCAGTTGTTGTTTTATCTGGCGTATGCGCATGAAATGTCGGATGCCGATGGCCACTGCGGCAATGACGGTATTAAGAAAGAGGAACATGAATGCGCCCGAGAAGAAGCCTATCCAGGCCCTTCCGTCCATGTTGGGAACATGCTCCCTGAACATGAAGTAGCCAACGAAGAAACCGTAGTTGATGCCCAGGATGAGCACCAGGTTGCAGAGCACAAACAGCCAATAACGGCGGCGGAAAAACAGATAGGGGCCAAAGATGTAGAAATTGGCAAAATAGACCAGCAGCGGGGCGCGCAGCATTCGCCACACCATCACCATCGAGGTGGAGGTTGACTGCCAGTCGCGTGTGCTGATGAATGTGGCCAGTGGCAGGATGAGCAGCATCAGCAACCATACTGCGGCTTGTGCTAAGAACAGCCAGATGTCTTTCTTGGTAATATTATTCTTTTTCATCGTCTGCAAATTTAGGACATTTTTCTTGAATGGCCAAATCTCCCCTGCACTATTTTATTCGTGCAGGAGAGAAAAGCGGGATAAATATATATGTAAGCGTGTTGGTTCGGTTAGGGAATCATCTGCTGACTCTGTTGTCCTTGCTGTCCGCCCTGCTGCGACTGGGTGTTGCCCACACTGTTGAGCATCTCGCCCTGCGACTGCTGCTCTATGAAGTCGCTTGTCACGCGGCTGGTGTGCTGTTTGGTCATCATCTTGGTGTTTCCGAAGGTGTAGCTCACGGTGAAGGTCAGGCCTGCTATGGGCACCTTGATGTTGTTGTGGCTGGTGAAGTTGCTGCCGCGGCTTTCGCTTTCGATGAACAGCTTGCCGCCTTCGTTGAGACCCATGGTTGCCGAGAGGCTGAGGTTGAGTTTGTTGTCGAGCAACGACTTCGACAGACTTGTGGTGAGCAGGTTGAATCCTCCGCTCCATCCCTGCAGCGTGTAGTTCTTCGTCGAGGTGATGGCAAAGGCGCTGAGCTTGAAGTCTGCGGGCAGTGTCTGCTGCAGGCCCACCATGGCGTTGGCTGTCCATCCGCTGTTGCTCTGGTTGAGTGCGTCGCTGCGCGGGTCGGTGTAGTTGAGGCCTCCGTTGAAGAAGATGCGGGTGTTCTTAGTGAGCAGGTAGTTCACGTATCCGTTGAATCCTGTCTGGTGGCGCTGCACCACGTTGCCGTAGGTGGTGTTCAGCAGGTTGTTGCTGTCGTAGAAGCTGTACTGCGAAATGGCATTGTCGGTGAAGTTGTGATGCAGATTGACGTTGACCATGAGTTTCGGAGTGAACGTGTTATAGACGAGCGACACGTTGTGGGCTTTCTCTACGTCGAGGTCGGGATTACCGTAGGTCAGAGCGATGGGGTTGGTCTTATCCACGTACGGGTTCAGGTAGCTGATGCCCGGGCGCGAGATGCGCATGTTGTAGGTCAGGCCAAGGTTGCTGCCCTGCGAGAGGGTGTACTGCATGCTGGCTGTGGGCACGAGGCTGCCGTAGCTGGTGCTGAAGTCCTGACCGTTGCCCAGATGATATTCCACGTCCTGCCAAGTGTATTCGTAGCGCAGACCGGCTTTCACACCGAATTTGTTGAAGTTGCCTGCATACTCGCCATAGCCGGCCAAAATGGAGTTCTTGTACTCGTAGTCAGAGCTTGAGGAGGGGTCATAGACATCCTTCAGGTAGTATTTCGAGTCAGAGGTGGCGTCGTGCAATTGCAGCTTGCTGCCAAGGCTCAGCGTCTGACCAATGCCTAAGGGCATGGTGTAGTCGAGCTGGAAGGTGTGGTTGGTGGTCTTGTCCTTGTTCTCCGAGTAGCGGTCTGAGAGGTCCATGAGCGAGGTGGCTGTGCCGAAGTTGCTGGTCATTTCGGTGGTGGCGGGGCTGTAGTTCAGCTGGTAGGTGAGGGCTAAGGACTGTGTGTGCTCCTTGTTGAAGAAACGCTGGTAGTCAATGCTTCCGCTGAACGACGTGCGCGAGTTCTTCATGTCGGTGGTGGTGGTGTAGTCGAATCCTTCACCAAACCCGTTGCCGCCCATGGTGGTTGTCGATGTGCCCGTGCTCTTCATGTTCATGCTGTTGATGGAGGCCGTGGCGTTGATGCTGCTCATAGGGTCGAGCTGATAGCCTAAGGAGAGGCTTCCCATGGTGAACGGTGTCTTCACGTTGTTCTCGGAAGTCATAATCTGCGACAGGCCGTTGTCCTGTATCTGCTCCATCTCGGTGGTGGTGTTGCCCGGCTTGTTGTAGCTGGTCATCACGTTGGCGCTAAACGACAGTTTGCCCTGCTGTCCGCTGACGAATGCGCTACCGCCCATCTGCTTGGTGCCTACCGATGCGCGCACCGTGCCATTGTAGCCGTTCAGGCTCTGCGGGCCCTGCACGTTCTGTTTGTTCATCACGATGTTCAGCACGCCTGCGGCACCCTCGGCATCATACTTGGCACCCGGGTTGGTCATCACCTCAATGCTCTTCACGGCCGAGGCGGGCATGCTCTTGAACACCATTGAGGGATTGCTGGAGAACATGACGTTGGGCATACCATCTACATACACCTTGAACGATGATGAGCCGTTCACCGAGATGTTGTCCTGACCATCTACCGTCACCATGGGCACCTTGCGCAGCATGTCGAGCACGGTGTTAGACTTTGAGTCCTCGTCCTCGGCCACGTTGTAGCTCATCTTATCTACTTCCATCTTCACAAGCGGTTTCTGGGCAACCACCTCCACGCCTTTAAGCATAGTGGCGTTGGCCTCCATATAGAGTGTGTCGAGGTTGAGCACGTCTTTGTTGCCCAGCTCGATGCTCTTTTTCAAATCGGTCTTGCCCACACTGCTGAACACAATGTCGAACATTCCCTTGCCGTTCACGGCATGGCTGAAACGACCGTCCTCGTCGGTGAGAAACATATCCACGGGCTTGTCGCTCTTGCCAGCCTTGAACACGCGGATGGTGGCAAACGGCTCGCCCTCGTTCACACTCTTGTCCATCAGCACACCCTTCACTGTGGTCTGTGCCATTACTGCCGATGAAATCATCATCAGGGTCATCATGAAAACTACTTTTACCTTTTTCATTGTCTTATTGTTTTAAATTTTAATTTTTTAATTTTTCTGGTGCAAAGACATTGCAAACCGAATGCAGAGAACTTGTTCTATGCTGAGGTGCAGCTTGTCTTCGCGGTTGCAAAGGTAGTGCGCGGATGCATATCTGCCAACTCGTTTTCGACGAAACGCCCCCTGTGTTTCGACGAAATTTCCACACTCCCCATCATCCTTCGACGAAACCCGCACTTTGCTTCGACTGGTTGCCCACTATACGGAGCGCATAACAGATGCGGAAATCACATCGATTTGCATTACTAAGAAATTCTCTAGAAAATTCATCCATAAAGTGGCACTTTGGAATCGTAAAGTGCCACTTTATGAGCGTAAACCTATGCTTTGTGAACGCAAAGCATAGGTAGGCCTTTGCAACGGGGTGCAAAGGAGGAAAAAGGAGGATAGAAAAGAAAACAGATTTCACGTTTCGCTCAACAGCAATCTGTTTAATTCGTGAAATCTGTGGTAGGGGAATCAGCAAAAAAAACTTGCAGAATCTGTTGTTTAGTTTTTCGTCACGCGGAACCAGTCGGCATCCACCCATCCGCGGTTTGTCTGCTGTCCTGGCTCGGCAGCCACAAGGCCAATCTTCGAACCAATCCATTTGCCCTCGCGCATGGTGAACTCATCGCCAACCTCCACAAATTTCTTGCCGTTGCTGCTCCATGCAAAGCGGCAGCGGCCGTCGCTGACAGTCATGCGCAGGAAAATATCCTCGTGAATGGCTGGCTGATAATCCACCTTGTCGACTGCGGTTGGCTGGAGCGTGGCCAATACCTTCAAGGTTTGCGCGTTGCCTTTGTCGGCTGACTTGCAGGTGATTTGCTGCAGTTGGAACTCGTTGCCTATGCGGGTGACGACGAGCGCGCTGTAGTCGAGCCCCATCATGATGATGCCGCCAAACTGTTGCTGGTCCTTGGCCGTGAAGCGCAGTTTGCAGGTGGCCGTAAACCGCTCGGCAGGCGTTTTTTGCAGCAGCATGTTGGGCACTTGCCAAAGGTTTTTGTCTGCCTCGCCCAGTTTGTGGGTGTAAATGCGCATGGTGCCGAAGGCGGTGGGCATACCGAATTTCTGGTCGTAGTTGGCTTGCCACTGCCACTGTTTGCCCAGCACGGGCAGGTTGAACTCGTCGCTCTCCACAGGGTTGACGATGGCTTTCGAGTTGCTCTTTGGCTTCCTGAAAGTGCTCACCGGCTCACCTTTATTGCCCATCACCGGCCAGCCACTCGACCAGTCAACGGGCTGCAAGTGAACTACTCGCCCGTAGCACTCCTTGTCCTGAAAATGCAGGAACCAGTCTTCGCCGAAAGGCGTGTGTACCCAGCCACCCTGATGAGGACCGTTAACGCTGGTCTTGCCCTGCGCCAGCACCACGTTGTGCTCGTAGGGGCCAAACGGCGACCGCGAGCGCATGGCCAGCTGGAACCCCGTGGGCACCCCGCCCGCCGGGCACAGAATCCAGTACCACCCGTCGCGCTTGTAGAACTTAGGTCCCTCGCAGGTGCGGTTCTCCGTGCCGTTGCCGTCGAACACAATCACTGGGTTGCCAATGGCTTTGGTGCACTCGGCGTTCATCTCGCGTACCGTCAGCACCGAGGCAAACCGTGAACGCGAGTTGGCCCAGGCGTTTACCAGATAACAGCGACCGTCATCGTCCCACAGCGGCGTGGTGTCAATCATCCCCGTGCCAGGAATCACACACAGCGGCTTCGACCATTCGCCCGCAGGGTCCTTGGCCTTCACCATCATCACACCATGGTCTGGGTCGCCCCAGAAGATGAAGAACTCGCCGTTGTGGTGGCGGATGCTCGGTGCCCAGATGCCATTGCCGTGCGATGGTTTGTCGAACACATCCTTTGGCTCAAGCTCCTTCACCGCATGATTGATGATTTCCCAGTTCACAAGGTCCTTGGAGTGCAGCACGGGCAAGCCCGGAATGCACTGAAACGAGCTGGCCGTCAGGTAGTAATCCTCCCCAACCACGCACACGTCGGGGTCGCTGTAGTCGGCATTGATAACTGGGTTTGTATAAGTGCCGTCACCATTGTCCGGCGACCACACCTCCGACCTGTACTGCGCCTTGGCCAGCACAGGCATCAGCAACATTATTGCAATCAGCGTTTGCTTCATATTATTTCTGTTTTTTGAAACGAATTAGAATAATGAACACGAATTATAACGAATAATATTCATTTGTAGAGTGTTTCTTGGACAGGATGGGGAACATATTAATAAGGTTTCAATTGGAATTGGTAGTTGTTGGCGTAAGTGATTTCCATGAGTAGGGGTGCAGGGTGGTGCAGGGGAACTTCAGCCGAGGATGGTAAGACGTTGCGTGTCAGCGACAGAGCCACGTGTCCCATGGTGCGGCGCAGGTTGAGTTCCACACAAGGATTGAGGAGGAACATTGAACTTTGAGCTTTGAACTTTGAGCTTTGAACTTTGAACTGTGGATTCTGAGCAGGGTTCGGGACTTACCACCATCATGTCGATGCCGAGAGGACCGCGGTAGGCGGTTCCGATGGTTTGTGAGAGGAGGGCTTCGAGTTGGGTGCGGACGCTGTGGGTGAGCCGCGTGGGGAGGTAGGTCGCAAGCATGGCTTCCTTATCGGCCTCGGGGGCAACGATGTTGCCGGTATAGGCTCCGTTGACGGTGTTGAACAGCGAGAGTCCGCAATAGGTGACGTGCCCCTGACCGTCGGAAAAGAATTCCATGCCAAAGTCCATTACTTTGTTATTGAAAACCTCTGCCACAATGCTTCCCTGTTCGTGCAGCACATTGGCGCACCAGCCTTGTTGCGAGTTGCTGAGCTGGCCGTCAACATACTTGATGCCGCGGCCACTGCTGCTCCATGGCGATTTCAGTACGATGTGTTGCCAATCGGAAAGTGCACTTTGTATGTCGGCAAGGCTGTGGCACACGCGGCTGCGTCCCACCGTGGCGTGGGCAAGCTGTGGATGGCTGCGCAGTTGTGCAAGCAGGCTTACTGCGGTGGAACGGTGCGACAGTCTGCGAATGGTTTCCAACTGTTTATCGGTGGGAAGCAGCCGTTCGGGAACCCCTGCCCGCACAAGCTGATGGCATACGGCACGGTCCCAACCCCAAACGGAAACGTCGGTGATGGTGTCAGCCGGTACGTGGGTAACGAAATGGACGTTGGCCATGTGGGCCTTGCATTGCTGCACGGCATTGCGGGCGACCTCTACATCATTGACCAGCACCACGTCGCCGTCGTCTGCCCAGATTGCGGGCAGGAATCCCAAGTCTGTTCGCAGCTGACGACCTGCGCGTGGAGCCGTGAAGTTGGGCCTGTTGTAGGCTAATGCGATGTCGTGCTCGGGGTTGAAAACGTGTAAAACCATTGCCGATAAAGATGGAATAGACGTACTGAAGTACAGAAAATCTGATTTTTGAGTGCAAAAATAACAAAAAAAATGATATTTTGCTATCTGTAGTTTGCAAATTCACGGAATAATTGTTAACTTTGCCGTTCGAAACAGGAAGAAAAGGAGAGAACAGTTCATTCGTAAACGGTAAATATGATGGAAGCCTTCTTTCGCACACACGCATATCTTGTGGAGCATACGAACGCGCCGGTGCATCGAAGCCTGATGGACGAGATCAACTGGAACGATCGCATGATCGGCATTAAAGGCACGCGCGGAGTGGGCAAGACCACATTTTTGCTGCAGTATGCCAAAGAGCATTTCGATGTGAGAGACCGCAAGTGCCTCTACGTGAACATGAACAACTTTTATTTCCAGGGCCGAGGCATCGCCGATTTTGCCGGAGAATTTTACAAAAACGGCGGAAAAGTGCTGCTCATCGACCAGGTGTTCAAAGAGACGAACTGGAGCAAGGAGTTGCGCTATTGTTACGACCACTATCCCGAACTGAAGATTGTGTTCACCGGTTCGAGCGTCATGCGCCTGAAAGAGGAGAACCCCGAACTGAACGGCATTGTGAAGAGCTACAACCTCAGAGGTTTTTCTTTCAGGGAATTTCTTAACCTCCTTACCGGCAATGAGTTCCGAGCCTATTCGCTCGACGAGATTCTGAGCAACCACGAGCGGATTATCAAACAGATTCTGCCAAAGGTGTCGCCCAACAAGTATTTTCAGGACTATCTGCACCACGGTTTCTATCCCTTCTTCCAGGAGCACCGCAACTACTCAGAGAATCTGCTCAAGACCATGAACATGATGACTGAGGTGGATATTCTGCTCATCAAACAAATAGAGCTGAAATATCTCACCAAAATCAAAAAGCTTTTCTACCTACTGGCCGTCAACGGCCCCAAGGCTCCCAACATCAGCCAGTTGGCACACGACATAGAAACCAGCCGCGCAACGGTGATGAACTATGTGAAATACTTGGCCGACGCACGCCTCATCAATCTCATCTACCCCGTGGGACAGGTGTTCCCCAAAAAACCCGCCAAGGTGATGATGCACAATTCAAACCTGATGTATGCCATCTATCCTATTAAGGTGGAGAAGCAGAGCGTCATGGAAACATTCTTCGTCAATTCCATGTGGAAAGACCACACCGTGAACGAAGGAGGAAAAGAAGGGCTCTACATCGTAGATGGAAACAAGCATTTCCGCATCTGCGACGCAGAAAAAAGCAGTAAAATCCGCACTCGCCCTGATGTCATTTATGCCCGCTATAACACCGAGGTGGGTAAAGGCAACCAAATTCCCTTGTGGTTATTAGGATTCCTGTATTAATTTTGTTTCAAAAAAGACACGTTTCGTTGGTATGTTCTCTAATACTATCAAAATACAAAACGTACATGCCATCAATACGAACCATGTCTAAAACAACGCTGGCAATAATGGCAGGGTGGGTGGAGTAACAACAAATCCGTGTTATCGTAATGACGTTCAACATGGTTTTTGCTTGTTGAATGTGTGAAATAAAAACGTAAACGTTTTAGGATTATTTTGCAGACTCCGCTTTGCATTGTGCGGATTATTTTGTATCTTTGCACCGTTTTAAAACGAATCATTATTTTTAGGTATTTGAATGCCCCTCTCAGCAAGATAGAACCACTTAAATAATACACGGAATGTTTATAGAAGTAGTGAAAGCAGAGTATTTGGACGGCTACAGGGTGAAACTGCTGTTCAACAATGGCGAGACAAAGATTGTGGACTTAGCACAGTCTTTGCAGGGGCCAGTTTTCACGCCTCTTAAAGACATTGGGTTCTTCAAACGATTCACCATTAAGTTCAACACCATTGAGTGGGAGAACGGGGCTGACTTCGCGCCTGAATATTTATATGAAATAGGAACTGCGGCATAATTAAGCATCAACATAATTGATTTAATACATTTATATTCTAATATATTCTAAACAAATGGCAAAAGAAAAGAAATTTATCACCTGTGATGGTAACGAGGCTGCGGCTCATGTGAGTTACATGTTCTCGGAGGTAGCTGCTATCTACCCCATCACCCCGTCTTCGCCCATGGCGGAGCACGTTGACGAGTGGGCTGCCCGTGGTCGCAAGAATCTGTGGGGCCAGACCGTCATGGTTCAGGAAATGCAGTCGGAGGCTGGTGCTGCCGGTGCCGTTCACGGTTCGCTGCAGGCTGGTGCATTGACCACCACGTTCACAGCCTCTCAGGGTC
>JAFZSI010000081.1 GCA_017619445.1 Prevotella sp. | reverse complement strand
TACTGTTACGGGTTACATCACAGAAGTCGTGGGTAACGTAAGCAAGAACCAGCAGACATTCTGGATGGCCGACACGAAGGATGGCGGCAAGGTGTTTGAAGCCTACTGGGCCAACCTGCCCGACGGTGTCAGCGAGTTTAAAGCTGGCATGAAGGTGAAGATTACCGGCAATCTCACGAAGTACGTGAAAGATGGTAAGGTGACACCTGAAATCAAAAACGCTACTGTTGTCATCATAGAAGACGGCGGTGGCAGTGGTGGTGGTGGTGACACACCTTCTGGCAGCGGAAAGGGTTCTGGAACACTGGCCGATCCATATACCCCGGTTGGCGCAGCTGAAGCTGTGGCAAATCTCACTTGGACGAGCAATACCGAGTATGATACCACAGGTGAGGTCTACGTGAAGGGTAAAATCAGCAAGATTGCCGACAAGGGCACCTTCACTGAGGGCGGCAGCTATGGCAACGCATCCTTCTATATCTCTAAGGACGGAAAAGAGAATGACGAATTCTACTGCTTCCGCGTCCTTTATCTGGGTAACAAGAAGTTTGAGTCTGGCCAGACCGACATCAAGGTTGGCGACGAAGTCATTGTGTACGGCCCGCTGATGAATTATCGAGGAAAAACGCCAGAGACCGTGGCTAATAAGGCCTATCTCTATTCGCTCAACGGTAAGACCGAAGTCAGGGCGACAAGGCGATAGTATGTCAACCAGTTATAAAGGCGGAGCCGTTGACCCCACCAAATGGACTGAATTGACCCTTGACCAATGGCCTGACGGCAGCAGCTGGGACTTCGTTACCAGCAAGGCAACCATTAGCGCAGGTTCTAATATCCGCATTGCTTTCCGCTATACCAGCGACAGCAAGGATGCTGCTACATGGGAAATTAAGGCTGCAAGTATCAAGTAATTGAAAATAAAGCGAAAAATATTTGGCGGGCTGCGAAATTCTTTGTAATTTTGCAGCCCGTAACGTATTGAGACATTAAATTTTAGAATTATAAACCATTATTTAAACCAAAAATGAAAAAAGGAATTCATCCCGAAAACTATCGCCCCGTCGTGTTCCGTGACATGTCCAACGGCGATATGTTCCTTACAAAATCTACGGCAAGAACCAATGATACCGTGGAATTTGAAGGCGAAACTTACCCCGTGGTAAAAGTAGAAATCTCAAGCAGCTCGCACCCGTTCTACACCGGCAAGAGCAAGCTCGTTGACACCGCAGGACGTGTTGACAAGTTTATGAGCCGCTACGGCAAAGCTGCCAAGAAATAAGAGATTATCATATATTCAGGCAAAAGAAAAGTGCGTCCTAAGCGTAGTTGCATATACGCCGAGGCCGCACTTTTTTTAGAACCCACCCCCTCCCCCTCCCCAAGGGAGGGATTCCAGATATGTCTATGCAATTGAAAAAGGTAATTCAACTTCCCTCCCTTGGGGAGGGATTGAGGGTGGGTTCCGCCCTCCTTTTCCCACTGCTCGCAATGGCACTCGTGTTCACCGCTTGTTCCAGCGATGACGACGACAACAAAAGCCACCAGCCGGTGGTAAAAAACGCCAATGCCAACAATGCACGCCAGACACCCGAGCTGGCACGACTTGAAATGCCTCACACGAAGGGAGGCAGCAGCGTCATCATCGTTCACAAATGCCTTCTCAACTCGAACTCTGGCGAAACGGGCGTCAACTACACCGTAGAATGGGACGCCGCCATTCGCGCACAGCGGTGGAGCTGCTACCAGATGAACAAGAGCTTGCGCCAAGCCAACACTTCCCGCTACTACGCCAACACCAAAAAGGGCGAGGAGCAATATCCCCACGACGAGAACCTCGCATACGAATACCAGCTGCCCAGCGACCCCTACAAGGGCTCAGGCTTCGACCACGGCCACATCTGCCCCTCGGGCGACCGTCTCAGCTCGTTCGAAGCCAACTATCAGACCTTCTTCCTCACCAATATGCAACCGCAGTACAAGGCATTTAACGGCAGCCTAACGGGCAGTGAAAGCTACAAGAATGACTGGACTCCCTGGAAACGGTTGGAGAATAAAGTTCGCAACTGGACCGACCAGAAGAACACCGACACCCTCTACGTGTGCAAGGGAGGCACCATCGACAGTAAGGAGAACATCATGCGCAGCATCGGCAGCGGTCCCTCGCAGATTCCCGTCCCCAAGTATTTCTTCATGGCCATACTCTGCAAGAACTCGGATGGCTACAAGGCCATTGGCTTCTGGATGGAGCACAAGAGCTCATACGCCAACATCGAGCCACTAAGCAGTTTCGCGACGAACATACGCACACTGGAAGAGAAAACTGGTATTGACTTCTTCTGCAACCTGCCCGATGACATCGAGGACACTGTGGAGAACAACGTCTATCTCAACTCCTGGGGATTATAGTAGCATCCCTTTGCGCTGAGGTTGTTTAGTTTCCCAGTTGCCTTGGTTTCCCCACACCCCACGTTCATCCTCGCAAAGCATTACTTTACGGACACAAAGTATCACTTTACGGACACAAAGTATCACTTTACGAACACAAAGCATAGGTTTACGTATGAATTTTCTAGAGAATTCATGCGTAAACCGTTTATCTGTTTTCACGATAAGAATATTTAGCGGCGCAGTGTGAGGGTATGAAACTTTTAGTATTGCATCTACACCATTAATAGACCTTATGGCACAACAAGAAAAGCACAAACGCTATAAGAAAAAGTAAAGAGAAAAACACAATATGAGAAGTTTTCCAGATAATTCTGTCTTGAATTAGAAATAATTGTGTATTTTTGCACACAAGAAAAGCAAAAAAGAATGTCGTATAGTGAATTAGCACAGTTAGAGCTTTTGAATGCTCTGAACAACATCCACACCGAAGCAGAGTTGAACGAGTTCAAGGACTTGGTGGCCAACTTTTTTGCACAAAAGGCACAAAAAGCCATTGACGCTTTGTGGGATGATGGCGTAATAAACGAGGACACAATCAAGCAATGGGGTTCCGAGCACATGCGCACCCCTTATCGTTATGCGTCGGATCGTTCTTGACACCAACTGCCTTTTGCAGGCTCTGCCAGGCAAAAGTCCGTATCACAAGATATGGACAGATATTTTATTGGGCAAAATTTGCTTGTGTGTAAATACAGAGATTTTGAATGAATATGAAGAAATCCTGTCTATAAAAACCACAAAAGAAATTGCACACAATGTTGTAGAGGCTATTGCAAGACTTCACACGACATATTTCCAAGAAGTTTACATTCATTTTGGATTAATTGAACAAGATGTTGATGACAACAAATTTGTGGATTGTGCCGTGGCTTCTGATGCAGAATACATTGTTACAAACGATTCGCATTTCAACATTCTGAAACAAATAGAATGGCCTAAACTCTCGGTTATTACTATTCAAGAGTTTGTCAAACAGATAATTGATGATTAATTTTTTAGATACTATTCAGCACTAATCATCAGCGGCACCGTGGTCTCACGGTGCCGCTGATGATTGATGGGTTTTGCACGGATACTCCTCTGTTTCTACTCGGAGTTTATCCTATACGATGCCGTTCTTAGTCCTCTATGATGACGCTGGGCTTGGCGCTGCGCACGGGTTTCTCGGGCTTCAGGCCGTCTGTAACGGTGGCGCGGGTGCCGAAGTCACTGATGGCAGGCTTGCTATAGTAATAATAGTCCCAACCCCTATCATAGGTCTTCATAAGATGGAAATAGCTGCTTGTGCCATCATCGTAGTCGATATAGCCCTCAAAGTACCCGTTATTGAGGTTGTAATCTCTGATTGTGGCATGGATTCTGTCCTTTCTATAGTAGATGTGGATGACTCTGTTCCGCACTTCCCAATCGATTATGCTAGCAATATAGTCGTGTCCATATTTGTCGTACCAGGTCGAATAGTTGAAATAGTCCACCTGATAGCCTGTTCCGCTGGCATAAAGGTTAGGATCAAGGTCAAAGTGAATGATGGAACGTACAGAGCGGTAGCCGTTGTAATATACCCCCATATCTCCTTCCCATGCTCCATCCAGGGTGTAAGCCTCATATTCATCCTCGCTGCAAGAAACGAACGAGAAGGTTGCCATGACCATCATGAGCATTGCCAGAAGTGAATACATCTTTTTCATTGTTTTATCTCCTATAGATTAAGTGAATAAATCTGTTATATCTTTTCTCTGGTGCAAAGATACGACATATTTACGCATCGCACAAATAAAAAATCCCTAATTTGCAGTATGGATTTCCCTATTCGTCGCGAGAAATTCCCTTTTGGTCGTAAAAAACTGAAAAAGTTTTTGTTTTGTCAACATTTTGCATTAAATTTGTAGCAGAAACCAACCAAATAAACAATAAATAACCAAACATGAAAACAGTTTACGATTTCTCTGTCAAGGACAGAAAAGGAAAAGACGTGTCGCTGAAAGAGTATGCCAACGAAGTGCTGCTCATTGTCAACACAGCCACCAAGTGTGGCTTCACTCCTCAGTACGAGGAACTGGAGAAACTCTATGAGAAATACCATGCCGAGGGATTCGAGATTCTCGACTTCCCCTGCAACCAGTTCGGACAACAGGCTCCGGGCACCGACGAGAGCATTCACAGTTTCTGCAAACTGACCTACGGCACTGAGTTTCCGCGCTTCAAGAAGGTTAAGGTGAACGGCGACGATGCCGACCCGCTCTATAAATTCCTTCAGCAGCAGAAGGGTTTTGCCGGATGGGACATGGACCATCCCATCGCCCATATCCTTGACGAGCTTCTCCACAAAGCCGACCCCGACTACCAGCAAAAGCCCGACATCAAGTGGAATTTCACCAAGTTTCTCATCAACAAGCGCGGCCAGGTGGTGGCACGTTTCGAGCCAACCGAGAATATCGAGAACATTGCAAAGCAGATTGAGGAACTGCTGAAGTAAAAGGAAAAAAGGAAAAGAAGGAGAAAAGGAATAAAGCGTTGTAAACAATGGAACACGTTAAATGCTTAATCATAGGCAGTGGCCCTGCTGGATACACGGCAGCCATCTATGCCGCACGCGCCAACCTTCAGCCCGTTGAGTATGCAGGTTTGCAGCCTGGCGGCCAGTTGACCCAGACGACAACCGTGGAAAACTTCCCCGGCTATCCCAACGGCGTTGACGGCAACCAGATGATGATGGAAATACGCCAGCAGGCCGAGAACCTGGGTGCCGACATACGCGACGGCATCATCGTCAAGGCCGACCTGAGCAAGGCTCCCTACGTGCTCACCACCGACGCGGGGCACGAGATTGCCGCCGACACAGTCATCATTGCCACAGGCGCCTCGGCCAAATACTTAGGCCTGCCCGACGAAGAGAAATACCGCGGCGAGGGTGTATCGGCCTGCGCCACCTGCGACGGATTCTTCTACCGAAAGAAGACCGTGGCCGTGGTGGGCGGTGGCGACACTGCCTGCGAGGACGCGCTCTATCTGTCGGGGCTTTGCAAAAAGGTTTATCTCATTGTGCGCAAGCCCTACCTGCGGGCGTCGAAGGTCATGCAGCAGCGCGTCATGGATGCCGAGAACATAGAGATTCTGTTCGAGCACAACACCGTGGGACTCTTCGGAGAGAACGGTGTGGAAGGCGCACACTTGGTGAAACGCCGCGGCGAGCCCGATGAGGAGCTGGTGGATATTGCCATCGACGGATTCTTCCTCGCCATAGGCCACACACCCAACAGCAGCATCTTCAAGCCCTGGCTCGACACCGACGAGACAGGTTACCTGCTGACCATCGACGGCACTCCGCGCACCAAGATTCCTGGCGTGTTTGCCGCCGGCGACGTGGCCGACCCCATCTACCGCCAGGCCATCACCGCTGCCGCCAGCGGCTGCAAGGCAGCCCTCGAGGCAGAAAGATATCTTCAAACGCTTTAAACGAACCATACTTATGAAAAAGTTTCTTTTCATAGCTGTGCTCGCGCTGTTCATGGCACAGTTTTCTGCGCCAGCCATGGCACAACGACAGGAAATCAGAGAGAAATTGCTGAACAACGAAAAGCTTACAAAGAAAGAGAAGGCCGAAATTGTTCACCAGCTTGTCATCGAGCGAATAGACGCCAAGCTGTTCGACATCGACATCAACCGCATCACCTCGTTCAACCAGCAGTTTCACGGACTGGACTCAGGCTACGGTCTGGGTGTTAAGGAAGATGTGCTCACGGTTCATCTGCCCGCAGCTGCAGGTATCGTATCGGGCGCATACGGCAATGGCGAGCAACTGAAGTTTGAGGCTAAGATAGAAAACTATCAGGTGTCGCAAAACAAGAAAGCCACCATCAAGACCATTGAGATTGAGGCCACCAACGAGGCCGGCAAATACTGGGTCACCATCACCGCATTCAAAACAGCGCGATGCGAAGTAAAAATCAAGGCCCAGGGAATGACGACCACCACGTATGAGGGCGTTATGCGGTTGTTGTAATTCTCTCTGCCTCAACCTCTTCAATGACTCTTCACCCCATACCTGTTTCCTGCATGAACATGAGAAAAACATCCATTCGGCGGGCCGCTGTTTTCATGGCGGCCATGCTGCTGACGTTGAGCGGCTGCAAGACAAAGCAGATTGTTGAGCAGAAGCCTGTGACAGACGCAATAACCGCTGCCACGAAAACCGTTGTCAAGGAAGCGCCGTCCGCAACACTTTCCATCGAGGCTCCTCAACCTACAGTTACCTACGACGATGCTGTCAATTGGGCCCGTGAGCGCATCACGCCCCTCATCAACAAGTACATGGCCGACTTTGGCAACAAACTTGACCCCGACGAGATGCGCAAAATGTTTGCGCCAATCGGCTACGACGGCACCAATGTGCCCGCCTACCGCGACGCTGAACGGATGCTGGTTGACACGCTCTACGGTGCCATGCTGAAAAAGGCCATCCAGCAGGGCAAGACAAGCATCGTCATCATGACCGGAACAGGCGCCTCGGGCAAAAGCACCGTGACAAAAACCATGGACTTCAGCCAGAAAGGACTGCTCTACGATGCCGCGTTCAATTCGTTCAGAAAACTCTCAGGTGCCATCGACCGTGCCCGCAAGGAAGGCATGAAAGACATTACGGTGATTGCCGTCTATAAGGACTTCATCACCAGCTACAAGAACGCCACTGAACGGGGCAAGCGCACAAACCGTTTCCTGGGTGTTGACTACTTGGTTGGTGCCTTCCTCAACAGCCAGCACAAAATGGAACTGCTGAACCAGAAATATCCCGACATAGAACTCATTTGCTTCGACAACTCATTCGATACCGGTGGTAAAAGAGTGAGCCGCGAAGAATCGGAAAAGTGGAACTACAACGTGACGCCTGAAGAAATTCACGAAGTATTAACTTTCTTGCTCGATGAAATTAACAAAGGAGAAATTAAAGGAAATCAAATTGCCTCTGCAGCGGGAAACGTACTTGCTACTGAGGGACTCGCAGATTCCGACAAGGCTCTGGCCGAAGAAATTGATAGAAGAGTACGTCAGGGTGCAAGACGAGATTATTGACGAGCTGGAGCGCAGAGCCAAAGCATGACAAACGTCAGCAGGCCATTGAGCATCAGCAACTCATAGCCAAACCTGTAGCCAAACCAAGTGCTGGCTACATGGTTGAGCACAAGACAAATCACAGGCGAAGCGACTGCTATGTAAGGCACATAGCGGTCGTTTGTTTTTTTGCGGGTAAGCAGTCCGAAAGCAAACAAACCGAGCAGCGGACCGTAGGTATAGGAACAGAGAATATAGACGGCATCGATGACGCTTGTGGAACCGAGCATCCTGAACATCAGCACAAAGGCCACAAACACAACCGCCATGCCCACATGAACGCGGCGGCGCAGCCGCTCGTCGTCCTTGCGGCCGCAAATATCCACGCAGAAACTGGTGGTTAGTGCCGTCAAAGCCGAGTCGGCACTGCTGAACGACGCCGCTACAATGCCTATGGCAAAGAGCACCTGCACGGTGATGCCCAATTGTCCCGTGGCGGCAAACATGGGCAGCAGTTCGTCACCATTTTCAGGGAGTGCTACGCCCTGCCGCTGTGCCATGATGACCAGCAACACGCCCAGGGCCATGAACAACAGATTGACGGGCACAAAGGCAAAACCCGTCACGCACATGTCTTTCTGTGCGTCGCGCAATGAACGGCAGGTGAGGTTTTTCTGCATCATGTCCTGGTCAAGACCCGTCATTACCACCACGATGAAGATGCCGCTCAGAAATTGTTTCCAGAAATTCTGACGCGACACCCAGTCGTCCCACACAAACACGCGGCTGTGCTCATGCTGCGCAACGGCACCCACAGCCTCAGCGAGACTCATGTCCATCGCGCGTACCATATTATATATTATAAGCACCAAGGCCAGCAACATGCAGGCCGTCTGCAACGTGTCGGTCCACACGATGGTCTTGATGCCGCTGCGCCGCGTGTAAAGCCAGATGAGTGCCACCATCACAACCACGACAACGAGGAAGAACAGATAGGAACCCACGGCTTGAGAGGTGACCCCGCCTGTTCCCAACACCCAACACCTGACACCTAACACCTGACAGATTATCATACACACCAAATAGAAGCGCACGGCAGCACCTGTTATTTTCGACAACAGGAAAAACGACGCGCCCGTACGGTAGGAACGCAATCCCAGACGTCCATGCAAATAACTGTAAATGGTGGTCAGATTGAGGCGATAATAGACCGGCAGCAGCACGAATGCCACGACAAAATAACCGAGAATAAAGCCCATGCACGTTTGCAGGTAAGTCATGTCGCTCTTCAACACCATGCCGGGCACACTGACGAACGTGACTCCCGAAATCGACGCACCCACCATGCCAAACGCCACCACGTACCACGGCGACTGGCGGTTGCCGCGGAAGAATGCCTCGTTGGTGCCCGACCTGCGGGCCGTCCATCGGCTCAGGCCCATGAGCAGCGCAAAGTAGGCAATGATGGTAATGACTATTATCATGGCTGCAAAATTAATCAAAATTTTCGGAAACCACTAACAAAACGCCATTTTCTGAAACATCGGCATCATGTTTTGAAAAGCAAGCAGGCTGACAACAAAAAAGAAGCATTCGGGCAAAAAATCTTACAAAATGTTATGGAAAACGAAAAGAAATTCGTACTTTTGCAAGCGGAAATGTAACAAACACCACAAAAACGCAAATAACAATATTCAACAGACATGAAACAGAAAAAATTTATCCTGCAAGAGAACGAAATGCCCACACAGTGGTACAACATCCAGGCCGACATGGTGAACAAACCCATGCCGCCCATCCATCCCGCCACTAAACAACCGCTTGGCGTTGACGACCTGGCGCACATCTTCCCCCGCGAGTGCTGTGTGCAGGAACTCGACACTGAGCATGCATGGATTGACATTCCCGAACCCGTGCTCGAAAAATACCGTTACTATCGTGCCACCCCGCTTGTGCGCGCCTACGCACTGGAAGAGGCATTAGGAACGCCCGCACACATCTATTTCAAGAACGAAAGCGTGAACCCGTTGGGCTCACACAAAATAAACTCCGCACTGCCGCAGTGCTACTATGCCAAGGAGGAAGGCACCACCAACGTGACCACCGAAACAGGTGCCGGACAGTGGGGCGCCGCACTGAGCTATGCAGCCAAGATTTTCGGTCTGGAGGCTGCCGTCTATCAGGTGAAACTCACCATGCAGCAGAAGCCCTACCGCTCGCTCATGATGCGCACTTTCGGAGCAGCCGTCACAGGCTCACCCTCCATGTCAACGCGCGCCGGAAAGGACATCATCACCAAAGACCCCACTCACAGCGGCTCGTTAGGCACAGCCATTTCAGAGGCTGTCGAGCTGGCCACCACCACACCTAACTGCAAATACACATTGGGCTCAGTGCTCAACCACGTAGGCCTTCACCAGACCATCATTGGCCTCGAGGCCGAAAAGCAGATGCAGATGGCTGGCGAGTATCCCGACATGGTGATTGCATGTTTCGGCGGCGGCAGCAACTTCGGCGGCATAGCCTTCCCCTTCATGCGCCACAATATCCTGGACGGCAAGAACACCGAGTTCATTGCAGCCGAGCCCAACAGCTGCCCGAAGCTGACGCGCGGAGAGTTCCGCTACGACTTCGGAGACGAGGCTGGCTACACGCCCCTGCTGCCCATGTTCACCCTGGGCCATACCTTCAAACCGGCCAACATCCACGCCGGCGGACTGCGTTACCACGGTGCTGGCATGATTGTGAGCCAGCTCATCAAGGACGGCCTGATGCGAGGCGTAGATATTCCCCAGATGGAGACATTTGAGGCCGGCATTCTGTTCTCGCGTACCGAGGGCATCATACCTGCCCCCGAGAGCTGCCACGCCATCGCAGCCACCATTCGCGAGGCAAAGAAATGCAAGGAGACAGGCGAGGAAAAGGTTATCCTGTTCAACCTCAGCGGCCACGGACTCATCGACATGCCGTCGTACGACGCTTTCCTGAACGGCGATTTGCGCAATTACGACGTGCCAGACGATGAGATAAAGAATTATCTTAAAGATGTACCACAGGTATAAGTGCACGTTACGCACAGATTTTCTAGAAAATTCAAACATAAAGTGGGGAGTTATTTTCGTAAAGCATAGGTTTGCGAAAATAACTCCCCACTTTGTATCTGTAAAGCGATGCTATGGCTGGACAGCTTGTTACGATGGATTTTCGTTCATCATGTCTTTGAGCAGTCTGACGGCCTGTTCCACCGTTGGCACCTGCTTCACCACCAGCGAACGTTTGCCATTCACCTCGCGCAGGTTGCAACGGCGGGCGTTGCGCCCCACAAAGTCGAGCAGACGGTCGAAAACGCGGCTCTTATAGAAGGCACTCATGGGATTCTGAACGAAGTACATCATCATCTGCCCCTGCTTGAGCATGATTTTCTCGCAGCCCATACGCTTGCCTAAGCGGCGCAGCGGCACCACTTGCAACAATTCCTCACCCTCGTATGGGATTGGGCCGAAGCGGTCTATGAGTCGGGCTTTGTAGAGTTCCAGGTCGCGGTCGTTACGAATGTTTTCCAACTCGCGGTAGAGCAGCATCCGCTCGCTGCTGCTGGGCACGTAGAGGTCGGGGAAATACATTTCCAGGTCGCTCTCAATGCTACAGTCATCCACCCAGGAGGTTTGAGATTTGAGGGTTGAGGGTTGAGATTTCTGGTTTGAACTTT
>JAFZSI010000080.1 GCA_017619445.1 Prevotella sp. | reverse complement strand
TCCCATTCCGAACAGAGCAGTTAAGCCCGCCCGCGCCGATGGTACTGCAATGCAATGCGGGAGAGTAGGTCGCCGCCTTCTTTTATTTGTTGTCCCCCGTGCCTTTCCCATTGATGGGAAGGGCGCGGGGGATGAGTTTTTTGTGACTATTTGATGCTTTGATGTGAACTGCTCACTTGATATTCGAGGTTGATAATGCTTGCTTAATTCGGTGTGGAATTATATCGAAATTGTTGTAGTTTTTGTTTTTCTTTGCTTTATTTTGCATGCGTTGTTTTGTGTCTGTGTGCGCGAACACTGTTTTGGGATAACATACAATAAATGTAAAATATTGATAATCAACATGATTTAAATCATGTATTCTCTTAATTTTCTTAAAGAATTATGTTGTTCTCTTGGATTGTTGTCATTTTTTGCTTACTTTTGCACCCGATAAGATATGATGTGCATTTTATTTCTTATTTGAGAGATTAATTGCCTCATATAAGTATTAACGGAGTTTAGACACAGTTTCTTTTAGTGCTTTATACTGTGTTGCGGATAACATTTAGTTCCTTTTGTGATGAAAGGCATATTCAGACTCCATAAAATTATGTGTAATGAAGAGAGTAATTAGAATTGTATGTTTAACTTTATTTGTATGTGCTTTTGTCCCGACCGCTGTGTTAGCAGGTAATAAAGGGGCGAAAAAATCTTCTCAGATGAACTGGAACCCTGTAATAGAAGCAATTATTCAGGTTGAAAGTGAAGGAAACAGATTTGCAAAGAGCGGCAATCAAGTAGGTGCCATGCAGATTACTCCGGTTTTGGTTAAAGAATGTAATCGAATACTGGAACTTCGTGATAGCAAGAAGCGCTATAGTTTGGCCGACCGTTATAATGTAGCCAAGTCGAAGGAGATGTTTCTACTGATTCAGTCGTTTCATAATGTTGAGAACAGCATTGAGTTTGCCATTCGTTCATGGAACGGTGGTGTTAACTACAGCAAGAAGGCCACTCAGCGTTATTATGAGAAGGTGAAAAAGCTTATGAACTAATCCTTAAAGTATTAATCCAGTCGCATTGCGGCTGGATTAACTTTTTTATGTGTGTGTTGGTTCTGAGTTTTGTTGTGTGCTCTGCCGGCAGTGTGGATGCTGTGGCAGAAAAAGAAAATGGCGCGAGAGAATCTCTTGCGCCATTATTGGTTGCGGAGGCAGGACTCGAACATGCGACCTCCAGGTTATGAGCCTGGCGAGCTACCAACTGCTCCACTCCGCGATGTTGTTTAGTGTGCTTTTTTGTAAGCGAGTGCAAAGGTAATACTATTTTCCGTATTTTCCAAATATTTATTTACTTTTTTTGCCATGAGAGGTGTTTGTTGGGCGTTTATGAAGGTTATAGTGGTGTTTGTGTTGAAAATGTCGTAAAATTTTTTGGCAGTTTCAAATATTCTTTCTACTTTTGCACACACTAAACGTGATGTGCATTTTTACGTAAGAGCAATAGGAGGTAGAGAAATGTCAATATCAAAGACCCGCCAGTTGTTGGTTGATGTGGCACGCCAGTTGTTTGCCAAGAAAGGTTTCGAGAACACGACTATGAACGACATAGCCGTTGCCTCGGGTAAGGGTAGGCGCACGCTTTACACTTACTTCAAGAACAAGGAGGATGTGTATTATGCGGTTATCGAGTCAGAGCTTGAGCGTTTGTCTGACAAGATGGACGAGGTGGCTGCCAAGAATATCCGTCCTCAGGACAAAATCATTGAGCTTATTTACACCCATCTCGACATGATCAAGGAGACGGTGATGCGCAATGGTAATTTGCGTGCTGCCTTTTTCCGCAACATCTGGATGGTTGAAAAGGTTCGCAAGAAATTTGATGAGGATGAGCTTGAGATTTTCCGCAAGGTTTATGCCGACGGCAAGGCCGACGGTGAGTTCGACATCGACAACATCGAGCTTGTTGCCGACATCACGCACTATTGTATCAAGGGGCTTGAGGTGCCGTATATTTACGGCAGGCTTGGTCATGGCATGACTCCCGAGAAGAGCAAGCCTTCGGTGGCCAAGGTTGTTTATGGAGCCTTGGGTAAGAACGTGTTAAAGTGACGGTTGTGGCAACAGACCAGCCACTGCATACGTAGAAACGAATGTGAACAATCAGAATAAAAACAACCAATAAATCAAAAGAACAAAAATGGGATTATTAAGTGGTAAGACTGCGCTCATCACGGGTGCAGCGCGCGGTATTGGTAAGGCTATCGCGCTGAAATTTGCCGAGGAAGGTGCCAATGTGGCATTTACCGACCTGGTTATCGACGAGAACGGCAAGGCCACCGAGGCCGAGATTGCCGCCAAGGGTGTCAAGGCCAAGGGCTATGCCAGCAACGCGGCCGACTTTGCTCAGACCGAGGCAGTTGTGAACGAGGTGAAGGCCGAGTTTGGCTCCATCGACATTCTTGTCAACAACGCCGGCATCACCAAGGACGGCCTAATGATGCGCATGACCGAGGCCCAGTGGGATGCAGTGATTGCCGTGAACCTGAAGTCGGCATTTAACTTCATCCATGCCTGCACGCCGATTATGATGCGCCAGCGCGGCGGTTCCATCATCAACATGGCCAGCGTGGTGGGCGTTCATGGCAACGCCGGTCAGTGCAACTATGCCGCCTCAAAGGCAGGACTGATTGCCCTTGCCAAGAGCATCGGCCAGGAGATAGGCTCGCGCGGCATCCGTGCCAACGCCATTGCCCCGGGCTTCATCGACACTGCCATGACGCAGGCCCTGCCCGACGACATCCGCAAGGAGTGGATCAGCAAGATTCCTCTGCGCCGCGGCGGCACCGTTGAGGACATCGCCAACGTGGCAACGTTCCTTGCCAGCGACCTGTCGAGCTATGTCACCGGCCAGGTGATTCAGGTTGATGGAGGCATGAACATGTAGTGCGTTTCCTTGGAAGAAACAAGCCCTGCTGTGCTTTAACAGCTGTTAACCCGTGCTTTATGCGCGGGTTTTTTCGTTTGCCGAAAATAAAGCATAACTTTGCGGTGGAATTCTCTACAGAATTTGGCCATAAAGCTGTGCTTTAGACAGGGCAACTGCGGCTTGGACAAAGTAACGTGTGGTTTTGGACAAAGTAACGGGGGATTTTAGACATAGTAACATACTAACATAAATATCAGTAACATAATATTTTAGCAAGGAGAATGGATGATGAAATACAGAATGGTGAGAGAGAACAGGCCAACGCTGAAAAACTTTGGGCGATGGAAGGCTGTGGCGGTGTACGAGCGGACGGTGGAGACACGGCAAGTGGTGAATGAAGTATGTAGGCGCACGGGGGCTTCGCGCGGTTCGGTTGTGGCGGTGCTGATTGAGCTGGCGGGAGTGGTTAGTGAGCATCTGCGCGAGGGCGACCGCGTGCGGTTAGACGATTTTGGACTCTTGAAACTGGAGATTGAGGGCGATAAGGTGGATGATGAGGAGTTGGAGATGCTGGAAAGATCCGTGAAATCTGAGAAATCTGTGGTTCGGGGTGTGCGGTTGCATGTGTTGGCCGAGAGCCGTCACGGTCGGCAGGCGCTCTACGACGGGTTGCAGTTCAGGAGCGTGGAGTCGCGAAAAGTGAATAAATCGCCTCAAAGTAAAAATACTGTGCCCCAAAATACAAATATTGCGCCCCGAATGGTAAAAAACGGTTCAGAACTACGCGGAACTGCCAACTTTTCATTATCTCTGACTTCGTCGAAGATACTTTCGCTCGGAAAAATAAAAGAAAAAAGGTTTTTCCTTTTGTTTTTCGCTCGCTTAATTGTATCTTTGACTATCGTCGAAGATACTTTCGCTCGAAAAAGCTCAAATTTCTTTTGGCTTTTTCCTCACTTAATTGTATCTTTGCTGCAAGAAAACCATTATGCAAGTAGTTTACGAGGACAACCATATTATCATCGTCTCGAAGCGCAGCGGCGAGATTGTGCAGGGCGACAAGACCGGCGACGAACCGCTGTCGGAAACGGTGAAAGGCTATCTGAAGGACAAGTATCAGAAGCCTGGCAACGTGTTTCTGGGCGTTGTCCACCGGCTCGACCGCCCCGTTTGGGGCTTGGTGGTGTTTGCGCGGACGTCGAAGGCTCTCTCGCGCCTGAACGCGATGTTTGCCCGTGGCGAGGTGCACAAAACCTACTGGGCAATAGTGCCTAAGACCGCGGATGCCGACGACGAGTGGCACGAGCTGGAACACTGGCTGGTGCGCAACGAGCAGCAGAACAAGAGCTATGCCTACGCCCGCGAGGTACCCCGCAGCAAACGGGCAGTGCTGCGCTACCGCGTCATTGGGCGCAGCGACCGCTACCAGTTGCTCGAGGTTAGGCTGCTCACCGGCCGTCACCATCAGATTCGCTGTCAGCTTGCCAAGGCAGGAATGCCCATCAAGGGCGACCTGAAGTATGGTGCGCCACGCTCCAACCCCGATGGCAGCATCGCGCTGCTGGCCCGCCGCGTGGAGTTCGAGCATCCCGTCTCCCATCAGCCCATCGTTGCCGAGGCTCCGCTGCCCGACGGCACGCTGTTCGGTGTGTTCGGGGAATAGGGATGCCGGGGTAGTCCTTCATAGGGTGGGTAGTAGCCCATTCTTCTCGCTCTTTATCATAATCAGTATATGTATAATCACCCAAAACAATTGTGAAAATGATGAAACAATTATCGCTTACCATGCTGCTCCTCATGGTTGTCTGCACAAGTGTACAATCACAGGAGATTTTGAGTTTTTGTGGAAATCCTGTGTGGGAAAGTAAGGTGTTCGACGCATCCACGAACCGCGACATCAAGAGCGGCAAAGTGACGTTCGACAAAGAAAACCTCACCATGACGTTCGAGGACGTGGAGATGTATATGGAGTCGTTCATTTCTCCGTTGTTCGTTTTCGCTCCCACGTTCGACATCGTGCTGAAGGGCACCAACGTGATAACGTTGCCCAACGAGTATCAGAGTGGCATATTCTTTAAGAATCCCGGTAACTATACCATCCGTGGCGACGGTTCGCTCCAGATTACAACCAACAAAGCCAGCGTTCGTTGTATAGAAAGCAATGCCTCGGAAGGAGATGTGTACCTCACTGTGAGTGGAGGATGCTCACTCGATTTGGCTGGCGCTTATCCCATCCTCGGCTATGACAACGGTCCAAATTCTTTTACCTTGAATCTGAAGATAGATGCCTCAACGGTACATGCCAAGAGCCTTCCCGAGGAACTGAGCTGGGGCACATGGGTAGGACCTACCTTCTGTGCTTTGAAGAGTCTCACGCTTGTTGACTGTGCATTCACAACTCCTGCCGGTGCTTTCTTCGATGAAAAGGAGCTGAAGGTGGTTGTGGATGGCCATCAAGTAAGCGACGAGATACTCATTGAGCCTACCACCGGAGAGTCTGTCAGCCTGATGAACAACGTTTCGTCAGCTGATGCACCCTTTTATTCGCTCGACGGCCGGCAATTGAGAACCCGTCCCCAGCAGCGCGGCGTGTATATCCGTCACGGGCACAAGGTGGTGGTGAAGTAACCACAGGAACATCATGTACCTGTAATCGCAGTTCATGTTCTACTCTGGCTGGTTTATATCCCCGGCCAGAGTTTTTTTGTTGTAATTATTGGCTGTTCCAAGTTTTTTCTTTACTTTTGGCTTCGCCGAAGATACTTCGCTCGAAAAAGCCAACATAAAATTTGGCTTTTTCCTCACTTAATCGTATCTTTGACTATCGTCGAAGATACTTTCGCTCGAAAAAGCTCAAATTTCTTTTGGCATTTTCCTCACTTAATCGTATCTTTGCAATGAGATAATGCGCTTGACATGAAAAAAGTGTTGAAGTGGGTGGGCATAGCCATACTGGTGCCCATTCTTCTCTTTTTGTTGCTGGCCGTGCTGCTTTACCTTCCTCCCGTGCAGAATTGGGCGGTAAAGCAAGTGGCGGCATACGCCTCAGAGAAGACTGGCATGGACGTCAGCGTGGGCCACGTGCGGCTGGAATTTCCGCTCGACCTGGGCGTCGAGGATGTCAAGGTGATTCAGGAGCCCGACACGGTGGCTGCCATTGGCAAGGCCGTGGTCAACGTGAGGCTGTGGCCGCTGTTCCGCAAGCAGGTGGAGATTGACCGCCTGCAGTTGCAGCATGTCAAGCTCAACACCACCAACATGATAGCCGAGGCCCGTGTCAAGGGCACCGTAGGCGAGCTGACGCTCAGCTCTGACGACTTGAATGCCCCTGCCACTGGCATCGACCTGAAGCAAGAACGGCTGCGCCTGGATAAGGCTCTCCTCGCGGATGCCAACATCCACGTGGCCCTGACCGACAGCACATCTACCGACACCACCGAAACCGAGAACCGGTGGCGCATTGACGTGGGACAGCTCAAGGTGGAGCGCAGCCGCGTGGCCGTAGATATGCCGGGCGACACGCTCTGCATCAAGGCCGACCTTGCCGATGTGAGTGCGCAAGGCGGTTTCTTCGACTTGGGCGAGGGACGCTATGAGGTACGGCGGCTCGATTGGAAAGACGGTTCGCTGGCCTATGACAACCGTTATGAAAAACCCGTTGAAGGACTCGACTACAACCACATTCAACTCTCTGACATTCAGCTCGGTATCGACTCGCTTGTCTATTCCGCGCCCCATCTGAACATGCATGTGCGCAACGCCAGTTTCCAGGAGAAAAGTGGCCTGCGGGTGGAGAACATCAGCGGCCCCGTGCTGCTCGATTCGGCCAAGGTAATGCTGCCAGACCTGCACCTGAAAACATCGGAGTCGGAACTGGCTGCCGACTTTGAAATGGACCTTAACACCTTTGCCGACAAGAACCCCGGACAACTGCGAGCACGCATCGACGGCACGTTCGGCAAACAAGACATCATGCGGTTCCTTGGCGGAATGCCTACCGAATTTGTGCGTCGTTGGCCCAACCAGCCGCTTACCGTCAAGGGTGTGGCAAGCGGCAACATGGACTATATCAACTTTGCCGGCCTGAACGTCAATCTGCCCACAGCTTTCAAGGGTACGGCCAGCGGCTATGTGGCCAATCCTACCGATATGAACAAGTTGCGCGCCGATGTAACCCTCGATGCCACCACCCAGAATCTCGACTTTATCAAACCGCTGCTGCCCAAGGAGTTTACCAGTCAGGTGCGCATACCCAAAGGAATAGGCGTGAAAGGCAATTTCAAGGCAAACGGCCCGCAGTATGAGGCTGATTTCACCGCCCGAGAAGGGGGCGGCACGCTGAAAGCCAAGGCCAGCATCGACTCGCGCACCATGACCTATCAGGCAAAGATTGATGCCAACCGCCTGCAACTGCAGCATTTTGTGCCCAATATGGGACTTAGCCCCTTCAGCGGCACCATCGACGCTCGTGGCACGGGCACCGACCTGCTCTCACCCCGCACAACGCTCACCGCCAAGGCCAACATCCGCGAGTTCAACTACGGAGGTTACAGCCTGGCAGGCATGAAGGCCGATGCCACCGTGCGCAATGGCCGTGCACGTGCCAATATTGACAGCAACAACCCGCTGCTCAAAGGGCAGTTTGTGGTTGATGCGCTGACCAACACCAAGAACATTCGCGCCACCATTGGCGGCGACCTGACCCATGCCGACCTGTTCAAGCTGAAACTGATGGACCGTCCCTTCACCGTGTCGCTCTGCGGACATGTGGACATTGCCACCGACATGAAAGACTTCTACAGCGTGCAGGGAACCTTGAGCGACATTACCATACGCGACTCTGCCGAGGTTTACAGGCCCGAGGACATGACGCTCGACGTGCTCACACGGCGCGACAGCACACATGCGATAATCTACTGTGGCGACTTCTACCTGAATGCCGATGCCGGATGTGGCTACAAGCAGTTGATGAAACATTATGACAAACTCGTGGCCAATGTGCAGTCGCAACTCAAAAACCGCACCATCGACCAGGTGGCTCTGCGCGAACAGCTGCCCAACGCACGCGTACTGCTCACCTCGGGCAAAGACAATTTCTTCTGCCGCCTGCTCAAGAAACAGGGCTACGAGTTCGACGACGCTCAGATAGACATGCGCATGTCGCCTGCTGAAGGCATCAACGGACATGCCCTGCTCACACGGCTCGTGGCCGACAGTATGCAGCTCGACACCGTGCGCCTCTATGTGGTGTCCGACAGCGTGAACACCACCTACCACGGTCAGGTGCGCAACAACGAGCAGAATCCCCAGTACACCTTCAACGCGCTCTTCGACGGCCGGCTCACCGAACACGGCTCTGCGCTCAACGTCAGCCTCTACGATGCCAACAACAAACTGGGTGTAAACCTCGGTGCCGAGGCTGCGGTCGATATGAACGGCATACGTATGCACCTCGATACCGACAACCCCATTCTGGGTTACAAAAAATTCAAGGTGAACGAGGACAACTATCTCTATCTGACCAACGACAAGCGCGTTTCAGCCCATCTTGTGCTCAAGGGCGACAATGGCGAGGGCGTGCAGGTATATACCAACGACGACAATCTGGACGCCCTGCAAGACCTTACCGTGAGCCTGCACCACTTCGACCTCGAAGAGTTGCTCTCCGTAGTGCCCTACACCCCTAATATGACAGGTATGATGGACGGCGACTTCCACCTGATTCAGACACCCGACCAAATCTCCGTGTCTTCGTCGCTTGCCGTGGAGAATCTCACCTACGAGCACAATCCAATGGGCAATCTGAGCACCGAGTTTGTGTATATGCCGCGCGAGGATGGCTCGCATTATATTGACGGACAGCTCATGCGCGACGGCAACGAGATTGGTGCCATCACAGGTACCTACAGCAGCGCCGGCAAGGGTGCCATCGATGCCAACCTGACGCTTACGCGGTTGCCGCTCTCCATGGTCAACGGATTCATTCCCGACCAGTTGTTCGGCCTTAGAGGCTATGCCGAGGGCGACATCAGCATCAAGGGTTCGCTCAACCGTCCGCAGGTCAACGGCGAGGTTTATCTCGACTCTTCGTATATCGCAAGCGTTCCCTACGGTGTGGAGATGCGTTTCGCCAACGACCCCGTGCGCATTGTGGGCAGCCATCTGCTGTTCGAGAATTTCGAGCTCTATTCCCACAACGAGAATCCGCTCAACGTGCAGGGCGACATCGACTTCAGCAACCTCGACAATATCATGATGAACGTGCGTATGCGCGCGCAGAACATGCAGCTCATCGATGCCAAGGAAAATTACCGCTCTGTGGCCTACGGCAAGGCCTTTGTCAATTTCTTCGGCCGTATGGAGGGACCGCTGAGCCATCTGTCCATGCGAGGCAGGCTCGACGTGCTTGGCACCACCGACATGGGCTATATCCTGCGCGACACGCCGCTGACCACCGACAACCAGCTCGACGAACTGGTGAAGTTCACCGACTTTACCGACACCACCGACGTGGTGGTCAAGCGCCCGCCGCTCGACGGATTCAACATGGATATGACCATCGACGTGTCGAAGGGTGCCCACATCATGGCCTATCTGAACAGCGACCACACCAACTACATCGACCTCATGGGAGGCGGAACCCTGCGCATGCAGTATAATCCTGCCGAGAACCTGCGCCTGCGCGGCCGCTACACGCTGAGCAACGGCGAGATGAAATACTCGTTGCCCATCATTCCGCTCAAGACCTTTGCCATACAAGACGGCAGTTACCTGGAGTTTACCGGCGACCCGATGAACCCGACGCTCAACATCACGGCCACCGAGCGCACCAAGGCCACCGTGACCAATGCAAGCGGAGTGGGGCACAGCGTGCTGTTCGACTGCGGAGTCATCATCACCAAGACGCTCAACGACATGGGATTGGAGTTTACCCTCGACGCGCCCGAAGACATGTCGCTGCATAGCGAGCTTCAGGCCATGAGCAAGGAGCAGAGGGGTAAGCTGGCCGTGTCGCTGCTCACCACAGGCATGTACCTGGCCGACGGCAACACCAGCGCGTTCTCTATGAACAGCGCGCTGAGCACCTTCCTCAACAGCGAGATTAACAACCTCACAGGCAATGCCCTGCGCACGCTCGACCTTTCGTTTGGCGTGGACAACTCCACCGATGCCAGCGGTCGCGAGCACACCGACTACTCGTTCAAGTTTGCCAAGCGGTTCTGGAACAACCGTCTGAAAATCTCCGTCGGCGGAAAGGTCTCCACGGGTGCCGAGATTGAAAACACCAACGACTCGTTCTTCGACAACGTCACCCTTGAATACCGTCTCGACGATACGGCCAACAAGTATGTGAAACTGTTCTTCGAAAACAACTCCTACGACTGGCTCGACGGATATACCCAGATTTACGGCGGCGGTTTCATCTGGCGTCGCTCGTTGCAGCATTTCAAGGACATATTCACGCTGAAAAACGACCAGACACCCATGCCTGCGCGCCGAGTCACCACCGACAGCATCAACACTCCCAAGCCATGAACCGACAAATGAATCACCATACATCCCGCATCCGCCGCCACGCTGCTTCGCTTTGCGCCGTGGCAGTAGTGTTGCTGTGCCTCCTGGTTGTGTGCGGTTGTTCCACCACAGCCAACATTCCCGAAGACGACCAGTTGTTCATCGGCCTCACGAAGATTGAATACAAGAACTACGAGAAAAACGACAATTACGTTGCCACCAAGGAAGAAATAGAGGCTGCGCTGGCCACAGCCCCCAATGGTGCCCTGTTTGGCAGCAGCTACTACCGCACGCCTTTCCCCTACGGCCTCTGGATATGGAACGCCTACAGCAAGTCGGAGACAGGTTTCGGTAAATGGATGACCAAGGCATTTGGCAAGCCGCCCGTGCTGATGAGCATGGTGAACCCCGCGCTGCGCGCCTCGGTGGCACAGTCGGTATTGAAAAACCACGGCTACTTCCACGGCAAGGTGGATTATGCCGCCGTGCCGCAGAAGAATCCCAAGAAGAGCAAGATTGGCTATACCGTTGACATGGGCACCCTGTTCATGGTCGATAGTGTGGCCTACGTGGGCTTCCCCTACGATGCCGACAGTCTGATTCATGCCACGGCCTCGCAGGCACAGATAAAGAAGGGCGACCCCTTCACCGTCAGCGCGTTGGACGCCGAGCGCAACAGGCTCTCGATGCTGTTCCGCAACAACGGCTACTACTATTATCAGCCCGGCTATGCCTCCTATCTGGCCGACACGCTGCAAGTGCCCGGCCACGCACAGCTGCGCCTGCAAATGGCCGACGAACTGCCGCCCGAGGCCACACGCCAGTGGTATATTGGCCGCATCAGGCTCGACATACGCAAGTCGTTCATGGAGCAACCCACCGACAGCATTGTGCGCCGCACCATCACCGTGCGCTATTCAGGCGACAAGCCCCAGCTGCGTCCGCGCGTCATCATGGGCGGCATGCGTTTGCGCCCGCGCAGGCTGTTCAGCTACGACAACTATCAGGAGACCGTCAACCGCATCAATGCTATGGGCCTATTCAGCATGGTGGATTTCAGCTTCACCCCGCGCGACACCACCGATACCTGCGACACGCTCGACCTCAACGTCAGCTGCATTCTCGACAAGCCCTACGACACCTACATTGAGACCAACTTCGTGAACCGCACCATTGGCCGCATGGGTCCTGAACTGCGATTGGGCTTCACCAAGCGCAACGCCTTCCGCGGCGGCGAGAAGTTCGACATCAACCTGCACGGCTCCTACGAGTGGCATACGGGTGGCGGTGGCGCAGGCATGAACGCCTACGAGTATGGTGCCGACGCCTCGTTGCAGTTCCCCCGCATTGTGGCACCCTTCTTCGGCAGCAACCGCTCGCGGAGCACCTCACAACGTCCGGCCAATGGCGGCCCGGCCAACGAGGCAGCCCGCCGCCGTCGTTTCCGCCGCTTCTACGCCACGCCCACCACGCTTGCCAAGGTCTCCACCGACATCATCAGCCGTCCGGGATTCTATAAAATGCACGTGGTGTCGGGCGAGTGGACCTATCGCTGGCAAACGTCAGAGAGTTCGCGCCACGAGTTCAGCCCGCTCACGGTGAAATACCAGTTCATGAACAGCCACACCGAGAAGTTCGACTCGCTCCTGGTCAGCAACCCCTTCCTCACCACCACCCTGGGCAACTTCTTCATTCCCGAAATGCGCTACACCTACACATACACAAGTCCCGCCAACGTGCTCAACCCCATCCGTTGGGAAACCACCGTGGCCGAGTCGGGCAACCTCACGTCGCTCATCTTTGCGGCGCGCGGCAAGAAGTGGAACGAGCGCGAGAAAACACTCTTCAAAAACCCCTATTAGCAGTTCGTGAAACTTGAGACCGACTTCACCAAGACCTGGACTTTCAGCCCCTTCTCGCGACTTGTGGGCCACCTCAACGCAGGCATCATCCATTACTACGGCAACAGCACCTACGCCCCCTTTAGCGAGCTGTTCTACGTGGGCGGTGCCAACAGCATCCGAGGATTCCCCGTGCGTACCCTCGGCCCCGGAGCCTTCCCCCGTTACGACGACATGCCCGAAGTGTCCTACCTCACCCAGAACGGTGAGCTGAAGTTTGTGGCCAATCTGGAATACCGCACCCGCCTTTTCGGCAACCTCTACGGCGCGCTCTTCCTCGATGCCGGCAACGTGTGGAACATC
>JAFZSI010000079.1 GCA_017619445.1 Prevotella sp. | reverse complement strand
TTTCCGAACTTTGTAACGAAGTTGTGCATATCTACGATAATGGTACTTAGTTGCTTGGACACCACTAAGTTACTAAAAATCAATGATATGTGCAACTTTTTTAGCATAAATGTTTTGCAAATCTAATTCATCCAACAGGTTATGTTACTATGTCTAAAACCCCAGTTACTATGTCCAACAACGAGATAGTCCGTCGCATTGCCGAACAAAACTACGAGTTCGGCTTCACCACCGATGTGCATACTGAAATCATTGAGAAGGGCCTGAACGAGGACATCGTCCGTCTCATCTCGCAGAAGAAAGGCGAGCCCGAGTGGATGCTACAGTTCCGCCTCAAGGCCTTCCGCTACTGGCGCGAGCAGACCGAGCCCAGGTGGGCACACGTGCATGTGCCCCCCATCGACTATCAGGACATCAGCTACTACGCCGACCCCATGGCCAAGAAACCTCAGGGCGACGGCAAGATTGACCCCGAACTTGAAAAAACCTTCGACCGCCTCGGCATACCCCTCGAAGAGCGGCTCGCCCTGAGCGGCAACACCGCCGTCGATGCCATCATGGACTCCGTTTCCGTGAAAACCACCTTCAAGGAAAAACTCCGCGAGCGCGGCGTCATCTTCTGCAGCATAGGCGAGGCCATCCGACAGCACCCCGACCTCGTGCGCCAGTACCTCGGCACCGTCGTACCCTACCGCGACAACTTCTTCGCAGCCCTCAACAGCGCCGTGTTCTCCGACGGCTCCTTCGTCTATATCCCCCGCGGCGTGCGCTGCCCCATGGAGCTCAGCAGCTACTTCCGCATCAACGCCAGCGGCACCGGACAGTTTGAGCGCACACTCATCATTGCCGACGACGACGCCTACGTCAGCTACCTCGAAGGATGCACAGCCCCCCGCCGCGACGAGAACCAGCTCCACGCAGCCGTCGTCGAGATCATTGTCAACAACCGCGCCGAAGTAAAATACTCCACCGTGCAAAACTGGTATCCCGGCGACAGCCAGGGCCGCGGCGGAGTGCTCAACCTCGTCACCAAGCGCGGCCTTCTGGCAGGTGACCGTTCCAAACTCTCATGGACACAAGTGGAGACCGGCTCAGCCATCACTTGGAAATACCCCTCCTGCGTGCTCCGCGGAGCCGACAGCGTGGCTGAGTTCTACTCCGTGGCCGTCACCAACAACCATCAGGAAGCCGACACCGGCACCAAGATGATACACCTCGGGCCGCGCACACGCAGCACCATCATCTCAAAAGGCATCAGCGCTGGCCACTCCCAAAACTCCTACCGCGGACTCGTACGCGCGGCAGCCACCGCCGTCAACGCCCGCAACTACTCCAGCTGCGACTCACTCCTGCTCGGCAGCAACTGCGGCGCACACACCTTCCCCTACATCGACGTCCACAACCCCACAGCCATCGTCGAGCACGAGGCCACCACCAGCAAAATCTCCGAGCAGCAGCTCTTCTACTGCGCACAGCGCGGCATACCCCCCGAGCAGGCCGTCGGCCTCATTGTCAACGGCTACGCCAAGGACGTGCTCAACAAGCTCCCCATGGAGTTTGCCGTAGAGGCACAGAAACTCCTCAGCCTTACCCTTGAAAACACAGTAGGCTAACACCACAATCATAAAGCCGTGCTTTATTCCTATAAAGCATCACTTGGCGAATGCAAAGCAATGCTTTACGCACAAATTCTCTAGAATATTTCATCCTAAACCGTGCAGTTGGTATAGCAGAGCCGCGCTTTGTCTTCCCCAAACATTACTTGGCGGAGACAAAGCGCGGCTTTGTGCTCAGATTCTCTAGATAATTCAATGGTAAACCCTGACGCTGGGCGGGCGGCGTTTCTCTACGGATTTGTATTGGCAGGCCTGAACAGCCTGTTGCGGAGCCAGGTGCGGACGGGCAGGTCGTAGAGCTTGTAGGATGCGCAGGCCACCAGGATGGCGAGGGTGAATATGCAGAGGGCGACGAAGATGTGGGTGGCGAGGGGTGCGTCCTTGTGGCTGTCAACCCACGACATCTGCATGTAGATGAGCGGATAGTGGGTGATGTAGAGGGGGTAGGAAATGTCGCCGAGGAACCGGTTGATGGCTTCAGACTTTCCGCCCTTTACGCTGCTGCCTGCGCCGATGGCGACGATGAGAGGGAAGGCGACGAGGATGCAGCATGCCTCGTAGATGCCGTTGGTGATGCGGGCCTGTCCCTCGGTGCCCATGCCGAGCCAGGGCATGCAGAAGAGAATGACAATGATGAGCGAGCACCACCAGAATCCGCCCTTCACCCTGATGAGCCAGCCCATGCGCGAGAGCAGCAGTCCGCAGAAGAAGGGGTAGAGCAGACGGGTGAGGCCCACCTGCAACTGTCCGGGCGTGGTGCTCCATCCGCCAACGACGGTGTAGGCGGCCCAGGAGCGCTCCTCGAGGAATCCGAACACGTCGATGTTGAGGCAGAGAATGATGGTGAGCAGGGCAAAGAGGGCGACGCACAGGGCGAGGGCAGTCTTCGAGAGCCTGCGGAAGACGAGCGCATAGAGCAGGTTGGCCACGTATTCCCATTGCAACGACCATGCGGGGCCGTTGAGGGGGTTGGTCTCGGCCCAGCCGCGGATGTCCATGGTGTTGGGCAGGGGTATCATGGTGAAGCACCAGAGCATGACGAACACCACCATGTACCACGGTGTGTTGTTGATGAGCGGAAAGGTTGAGCAACTGCTGAAGTAGTACATGATGGCTCCGAACAGGGTGCCGAATATCACCATGGGATGCAGGCGGATGAGACGGCGCTTGACGAAGTTCCATGTGGACATCTTGTCCCAGCGGTCGTCGTAGGCATAGCCGACAACGAAGCCCGACAGTACGAAAAAGAAATCGACGGCCAGATAGCCGTGGTTTATCGGCTGGTTGGGCTTGCCGCTGTAATAGGTTTCAAACAGATGGTAGGCCACAACGAGCGTGGCGGCAACGCCGCGCAGTCCATCGAGAATCTCATAGCGCGGCTTTGAGGCGAGATATGTGTTGTTTTTGTCCATGTATGATTTCGATTCATCAATTATTCATTATACGACTATGCTGCCCCAGTTTTACTATCGTCAGTCCTTTCTGCGGAGCGTGGAGCCGACGGCCCTGCAGGTCGAACCATTGCTCAGCAGAACGGTTATAGGTTATTGTTTCACGGTTATTGTTTTCGATGCCGTCGGTTTCGTCGCGGAAGGCATCGAGGGCGGCTGTGGGCTTTCCGTCGGTAGTAAATGCTCCCATACCGTAGGCTCCCCATCCTAACTGGTTGTAATAGTCTGGTTTCCATTGGCCATCTACCTGTGGTTCCCAATAGAACACGCCCGCACAATGGGGAATGGCTTTCATGTGGGCCATCAGGTCGTGCATGACTGTTGAGGCTTTCTTCGGGTCGTAGTTACTGAAACCTGTCTCGCAAATCATTACGGGAACGCCAAACAGCTCGCCTATGGTTTTCACACCCGCCTCGGCATTGGGGTTGCTGACAACATCGTGCTGGGTGCTGCTCCAGTTGTTGTAGTCGGGATAGTGGGAGAGGCCAATCATGTCGAACTTGCCGCCTGCAGCGCGAAACTCTTTGAAGAACCATCCATCATAATCGGCCACGTTGTGGGCTCCGCCGATGTGGACAATGACATAGGCATCGGGGAATACTGCTTTCACGGCATCGTAGCCGGCATTGCTTACCGCAGCATAGTTGGTGAAGCGGTTGCTGCCGCTTTTGTTCCAGTCAATTTTGCCGTAATCCCAGAGCATACCGCTGTTGGTCTCGTTGCCCACCTGTACCCACTTCGGATTGATGCCCTCGTCTTTCAGCGTTTGCAGCACGTCTTTCGTGTGGTTGGCCACAGCTGTTTTGAGCTGCTCCATGGTGTAGCCCTCCCAGTCGAGAGGCACTCGCTGGTTGCCCGGGTCGGCGAAAAAATCGCTATAGTGGAAGTCTATCATTACGTCGAGCCCTTGGGCATGGGCACGTTTTGCCTTGGCAATGACATCAGCCTTGTCGCTCCACGGCCCATAGCCAAATCTCTCAGGATTCACCCATACCCGCAGGCGCACGGCACTCATGCCTATTTGCCCCATAAGTGCAAAAATGTCTGTCACCTCACCATTGGCATTGCGGAACACACGACCATCGGCCTCCATCTCTGTTGCCCAGCTGATGTCTGCCCCACGGGCAAACTGAGTGGTCTGTGCCGTGGCATTGAGCACAGGTGCAACCAAAAGCAGAAAGAACATCCACGTTTTCTTCATCATCTGATTTGTGTTAGTAGTTGTTGTGTGCAAAGATACAAGATTCTCTTGGTTTTTTGCTCGCTTATTAGATAAAATCTTCACGTTCGGCAAAGAAAATAAGCTTTCTATGCACTTACTTACTCAGATTTTTAATAAAATCTTCACGTTCGGCAAAGAAAACGAGCTTTCTTTGCACTTACTTACTCAGATTTTTGCATAAAATCTTCACGTTCGGCAAAGAAAACGAGCTTTCTTTGCTCTTACTTACTCAGATTTTTGCATAAAATCTTCACGTTCGGCAAAGAAAACGAGCTTTCTTTGCTCTCACTTACTCAGATTTTTGCATAAAATCTTCACGTTCGGCAAAGAAAACGAGCTTTCTTTGCTCTTACTTACTCAGATTTTTGCATAAAATCTTCACGTTCGGCAAAGAAAACAAGTTTTCTATGCACTTACTTACTCAGATTTTTCGTAACTTTGCCACATTATTACATTAATAATTGAAAAATATGAAAAAATATCTCATAATGGCCGTTGCGCTGATGATGGTGAGCGTGGCGTATGGAGCACCAGGCGTTGACGTTAATGAGAATGTCAACGAGCTGCAACTGACAGCACCGGTAATGAACATAGAAATGGGATTGAAGAATCCGTTTGGTAGAGTAGAGGAGAGAGCATCCAATAACCAATATCAAATAACCAATACCCAACTCTCAACGCTCAACGCTCAACTCTCAACTCTCAACAAGTATCAGTTGACGTGGATGCGCACCAACGAGGGCGTAAAACCATACAAGGTGTTGGACGACCTGACGTTTGCGGGTGTGCCGCTGTTTGTGGCGGGCATCATTGCGAAGGGTGAGAAAAAGTCGTTTCGCCAGAATACGAAGGACAACAAACACACGTTGCTGACAGATTTCAAGACGAGCATTGACGACTATTCTCAGTTCTTCGGCCCGGTGATGACTACGGGTTTGAAGATTGCGGGTTATGAGGGCCGTAGCGACTGGGGGCGCTACATTGCCTCTACGGCTATGGCTTATGGCATCATGGCGGGATTCGTAAACGGCATAAAATATACGGCGAAGGAGATGCGCCCGGACGGCTCTACGGCCAACTCGTGGCCCAGCGGTCACACGGCGACTGCGTTTGTGGGTGCCACAATACTGCACAAGGAGTACGGACTGACACGCTCGCCGTGGTTTTCGGTGGCTGGCTATGGCGTGGCCACGGCTACGGGTGTGATGCGTGTGCTGAACAACCGCCACTGGGTGAGCGACGTGCTCAGCGGTGCGGGTATTGGCATCATGTCGGGTGAGCTGGCTTACGCGCTGAGCGACTGGATTTTCAAGGGGCGCGGTTTGCTGCGCGGCGACATCAGCGGGCAGAAGAGCATCATCGACCACCCGTCGTTCTTCTCCGTGTCGATGGGCATTGGCTTCGGCTCCAAAGACTTGGACTTTGATATGTCGAGGTTCGAGCTTGAGGACTTTGACGGAGACAAGGTGCTGAACCTCAGGTTCGGTGCCTCTACGGCCGTTGGTGCAGAGGGAGCCTACTTCTTCAACAAGTACGTTGGCCTGGGCGGCCGCCTGCGTGTCAACAGCTCGCCTATCAAGGGATGGGACGGTATTGAGTCATACGCCTGGAACGACCTTGTTGGGAGCCTCTATGGCAATGATTACGATAATGATGAACAATTCCGCCGCTTCATCGACGGTGACGGCTCTCCGCTGATTGAAGATGCATTCTTTACTATCAAGAGCGACCATCTGACGGAGTTTTCTGCCGACCTGGGCGTGTATTTCAACCTGCCGCTCTCCAAGCGTTTCGCCATCGGCTCGAAACTGCTCGTGGGCAGAAGCATCATGCAGGAGGTGGACCTCAACGCAACTGTCTCGGGCAATAAGCGTGATCTGGGTATAGAGAGTTTCATGGATGATGTTGAGGATAATCCCTTTATCAAGGCGGTACCCAAGCCAGGCAAATATTCTATGGAGTATGACTACTTCACCCTGGGTGGCAACAACACCATGAAGTTCGGCACGGGCATCTCGCTCACCTACGCCTATAAGGAGAACTATGCTTGGCGTTTGTTCCTCGACTACGACTACTCGAAGAAGACCTACACCATGACGTACAATCCCGCGTTATTCGCACTTGATGCCATTGACATCTCTTTTGGTGATCAAGCAGCACCCATCAGCAGCCTTTTTGAACCTCAGCAATTAAACGAATTTGCCGAGACGCACAGCATCAAGAAGAACCGCCACACGTTTATCCTCGGCGGCTCGTTTACAGTTTCTTTTTAGGAGAAAAGGAGGAACCCAAGAACCCACCCCAACCCTCCCAAAGGGAGGGAAGAGAATTGTCAAATTGTCAAATGTAACAATAAATTGTAAATTGGAGTTCCTTGAGCTCCGCGAAAAAATTGTCAAATTGTAAATTCCTTAAATTGTCCAATTGTAAATGAAAAGGTTGTTGCTCATTTTGTTAATAGCTGTTCCTTTGTCGGCATCGGCAGACGGGGGCGTATTGGGTTTCCTGAAGAAGGTCGGCACATTTATTGACTCAATGAGCGTCAGCGGTGTTGACCGACGCTATATTGATGCGCCGGAAAAACCGTGGCAGCTGATTCTACAGGGGAACTTGAACCAGAGCGACCTGAAAATGAATGCCGTGCTCGACGGCAAGACCATGTTCTCTGATGATTGGGGTGATATCAACTGGGAACCCCGTATCAAGACAGATTTGGCCACATACATGGGTGTGTGGGCAGGATACAGAGGATATGGACTGGGGTACTCGAGAAACACAGGAGGCGACAAAGGTAGCATTTTCAAACTCGGGGCAATGGGTGGTGCCTACGGCGTAAACTTGAGAATCCATAAGTTTCGTACCAATGAGCCCACCGTGCATGTGGCAGGATATATGCCCGAATGGAATGAGTATTCGTTCAACTATACATTGAGCAATCCCATCAAGGTGAGACTGTTGACGCTCGACGGTTATTACCTGTTCAACGGAAAGCGGTTCTCATACGCGGCAGCCTACGACCAGAGCGTCATACAGAAACGCTCCGCAGGCTCGCTGATGGCCGGAGCGATGTACTACCACTCCACGATGGCCTATGATGAAGGACAAAACGCCGACTTCATTCTGTTTATGAACGACATCGGGAAGATGAAACAATATCAAGTGAGTGTGGGCGGAGGCTATGCTTACAACCTTGTGCCTTGCAAGGGACTGCTTGTAAGTGCGATGGGCATGTTGATGGCAACGGTGTATAACCGATTAGATGTGTGGCGCTACAACTCCAACTTCCGCCAGATGATGCTTGAAAAGTATGTGGAGCCTGAAGAGACTGCAGAGTATGATGAACCCGACGTGGAGATGAGTGAAGAAGACATCGACGAGTACATGAGAAAAACATTCTCCGTGTGGCCGATGGAGAAGAATCCAAAGGTGACACAGCACAGTCGCATGATACCTGTCATCAACGCACGCCTGTCGGTGACCTACAATCTTGGCAACTGGTTTTTCAACGCCAATGCGATGTTGCATGATTTTCGTTTTAAGCACGAAAGCAACAAGGGCAGTCTGACCGACTGGTTTGTGAACGCCTCGGTAGGCGTAAGACTGTGATAATTGATAATTCTTCATTCTCAAAGTAAATAAGTTCCTTGAGTAAAACATAATAATCCGAAAATAGTAAATGAAAAAAGGTGTATTTTTAATAGTTCTGGTCTTCGCTGTGATGTCATTGCAAGCGCAGAATGCCTATAATGGCCTTCACCGATACGACGGCAGCCATAAGAATGAGATGACGGGTTACGTCATGGGCGGACGCAATGTGGTTACGGGAGGCTTCGGGGGAATAGCACTCTCTTATCAGAGGCATTTCACGGACCGTTGGCATGTAGCTGTCGATGCCCAGGCTCAGTTTGGCAAGCAACTCTATTCGAATGCTGTTCACGGTGGTTATCGGCTGCCCATTGGCTGGAGCGAATTCTATTTAGACGGCAAGGTAATGTACAACCGCTATAACCGATGGAACACCAATGAGACGGTGGGTAATCTCTCTATAACCTGGGAGATGCCTTACTTCTTCCTCCGCGTAGGTGAGTCGTATATCCATTTCCAGACGTTGGACTTCGGCTATAGTGAGCCTTTGACTTTTACTTTCGGCTTTGGTGCACATATCCGTCCCCGATGGCACTCGTGGAACATTGGTGTGTTCTTCCGCAACTACGATGATTTCTACTACGAGAACTGGAACATCAACTGGGGTCTGAACTTCTATGCCCCGCTAATGAAGCAGATGAAGCTCTTTGGCGAGTTCAACATCCGCCCTGCCGGCAGTATGAGCCAGTTGGCCAGCAAATATGAAACTTCAGGTAAGTTAGGTGTCAAATATGTTTGGTAAAATGAAGAAAATACAGTTTCTAATCATTGCCGCAGCAACCTTGATGGTGCTAACGGCATGCGAGAAGGTAAGTCCCATTGGTGTACTTGTCAGTGGCACGGGTGTGGAGGATCGTGTGAAGATGTCGCACCAATATTATTACCAGCATAAGCTGGAATTCAAAACTCATGATGTATCTGACAAAGATGAATATACTTTCCTGGTAGGTGCAGATAGTCATCTGACTACTGATGACGGACGATTGCGCGAGATGCTTCAGATGGGGCTCGACAACAATGACCTTCTCTATGCTCACCTCGGCGACATCGCCGACACGAAGGCAGAATACTACGTCGTGCTTGAAGACCTGATTGACGAGTATCGCTGGAAGTATGCAAATAAGTATTACGAGGTGTTTTATACAGTTGATGAGGATGACGAGTTTTATGAGTTTATGAAGGACGACCCGAACAGCTACGTCTTTGTTGATACTCTGACCAACAGGGCATATAATTTCCATGATATCCAAATCCCCTTCTATCCAGTGGTAGGCAATCATGACATCACCCACAATGGCTGGGCATTGTGGTCAAATATCTTCCACTCTTCGTTCTATGATGTTTTCGTGATGGTCAGTCTTGATCCTTTGCTCTACGACCATTTCATTTTCCTCGACACAGCCAATGGCACCCTCGGTGAGGAACAGGTAAGGCTGATTGAGGAGGGTGTGCTCGACGGCAAGGAAATGGCATCTGCAATCGATCAAGAGGGTTCTATTTTTCGCAATACTTTTGTGTTCAGTCATACCAATATCTTCCGACCCTCGTCACTGCAGTTTGCCTCAACATTTGCCCGCGAGGAGACATACTTCTTGCTTAATCAGTTTAAAAAGTGGGAAGCCAACATTGTCTTTTTAGGCCATGTGCACAAGTGGGATGAACAGCAGAACGGAATGACTACCTATCTGACGCTCGACTCGATGAGCGAGAGAAACAGCCCAGAACCGGGCGACTATCTTGTACGTGTCCATGTGAAGAAAGATGGAAGAATCACTTGGGAGCGTGTACACATGGAATATACTCAGGAGAAGTAAAATCGTAAAAAAACAATAACAAAAGTGCTAATAGTAAAGAATTTGCATGCCCGTATCGGGGAGAAAGAGATACTGAAGGGCATCAGCCTGACTGTGAACGACGGTGAGACACATGCCATCATGGGCCCCAACGGCTCGGGCAAATCTACGCTGAGCGCGGCGCTTGTGGGAAATCCTGCCTACGAGGTGACAGAGGGTGAGGCGTGGTTCAATGGCAAGAACCTGCTGGAAATGAAACCCGAGGACCGTGCCCACGAGGGGTTGTTTCTCTCGTTCCAGTATCCTGTGGAGATTCCTGGCGTTTCGATGACCAACTTCATGAAGGCTGCCATCAACGAAAAACGTAAGTATCATGGGCAGGAGCCCATGAAGGCCGCAGAGTTTTTGAAACTCATGCGCGAGAAGCGCAAGATTGTTGAGTTGGATTCCAAACTGGCCAACCGCTCTGTGAACGAAGGCTTCAGTGGCGGTGAGAAAAAGCGCAACGAAATATTCCAGATGGCCATGCTCGAACCGAAACTGAGCATCCTTGACGAGACGGACTCCGGCCTTGATGTCGATGCCATGCGCATTGTGGCCGAGGGTGTGAACACCCTGCAGACACCCGAGAGCAGCTGCATTGTCATTACCCACTACGACCGTCTGTTAGAGATGATTCGTCCGCAGTTTGTGCATGTGCTCTACAAAGGGCGCATTGTGAAGACAGGCGGCCCTGAATTGGCAAAGGAAATTCAGGAGCACGGCTACGACTGGATAAAGGAAGAAATTGGAGAAGAGTAGCTAATTGATAATTGACAATCGAGAATTAAGAATTAGCACTTCACAGGTTTCAGTTATGCATAGTGAACAACAATATATAGACCTTTACAAGCAAGCCAGGCAGATGATTAACAGCCATTCTGCCGGGCCGATGAATGCTGTTCGCGACGCTGCTTTCGAGGCTTTTTGCCGTCAGGGTTTTCCCTCGCAAAAAGTGGAGCGTTATAAGTACACTGATTTACAGCAACTCTTCGCGCCCGACTATGGCTTGAATCTCAACCGGCTGCAGATTCCTGTCAACCCCTACGAGGCCTTCCGTTGCGATGTGCCCAACCTGAGCACCTCGCTCTATTTCGTGGTTAACGACTCGTTCCATAGCAAAGCCAGTCCTATTCCTACCTCCCCGAAGGGAGGAGCAGCTTTGCCCGAGGGCGTAGTGGTTGGCTCGCTATGCGAGTATGCTGCCAGCCATCCCGAATTTGTTGCCAACTATTATGCTCGCCTTGCCAAGACCGACGACGGTGTCACCGCACTCAATACCATGCTCGCGCAGGACGGTCTGCTGGTGTATGTGCCCAAAGGAATTGTGGTGCAACGCGCCATTCAGGTCATCAACATCCTGAAAAGTCCGGCCCCCTCCCGACCTCCCCGAGGGGAGGAGCAGGCGGAAACAGGTCTTTCCCTCATGGTCAACCGTCGTGTGCTCATCATCCTGGAGGAAGGTGCCGAACTGAAAATGCTTTTCTGCGACCACGCTGCCGACGACTGTGATTTCCTTGCCACGCAGGTGACAGAAGCCTTTGTGGGTGAGAATGCCTCACTCGACCTGTACTGCTTGGAGGAAACCCACAACAAGAGCGTGCGTGTGAGCAATGTATATATCAACCAGCAGGCCAACAGCCGTGTGAACCACAATGTCATCACCCTGCACAACGGCATCACACGTAATCGCCTCGACCTTGACCTCTGTGGCGAGGGAGCCGAATGCTATTGTAGCGGCTGTGTGATTGCTGACAAGCAGCAGCATGTTGACAACAATACGCTTATCACCCACCATGTGCCCCATTGCACCTCGAACGAGCTTTACAAATACGTGCTCGATGAACAGGCAGTTGGTGCGTTTGCCGGTAAGGTGTTGGTGGAGCATGGTGCCCAGCAAACCGCCTCGCAGATGACCAATCAGAATCTGACGGCCACCCCCGAGGCGCGTATGTACACTCAGCCCATGCTCGAGATTTATGCCGACGATGTGAAATGTGCGCATGGCTCAACCGTCGGTCAGCTCAACGACGATGCCCTTTTCTATATGCGTCAGCGCGGCATCTCATTGGCCGAAGCCAAACTTCTTCTGCAGAACGCCTTCATCAATGAAGTCATCGACCACATGCAGCTTGCTCCCCTCCGCGACCGCCTCCACTATTTGGTGGAAAAGCGTTTCCGTGGCGAACTGAACAAGTGTGCAGGCTGCCAGTTGTGCAAGTAAAGAAGTCAACCCCGATACTCCAGTATGTCGCCCGGCTGGCAGTCGAGTGCCTGACAGATGGCCTCTAAGGTGGAGAAACGGATGGCCTTTGCTTTGCCCGTCTTCAGTATGGAGAGGTTGGCCTGTGTGATGCCAATTCTCTCGGCCAGTTCTTGTGATGACATTTTGCGCTTGGCCATCATCACATCTACATTTACTATGATACTCATAAGGCCTGGTGGTTAGATGGTCAGTTCTTGTTCTTCCTTCAGTTTCTTTGCATCGCTTATCAACTTCGGCAAGAATGAAAAGCAGACAATCATGAAGCCTGCCGGTGCATTCAATAACCTGCGAGCATGAACAGCAATCTTCTGAATATTATCCTGGTTAGCGAAACTGAACAGATGCTCGTAAACCTCACCAGACACTATGAAATAGACCAGACACGTTGCGCCCAACACATAGAAGAGCCAGACGCACCACTTCGTAAACTGCTTGTTTATATAAATAAGGTACAGCATGATAAAAAACAGGCAAGTGAACATGAGTGCGCCGATGGTCCCCACCAGATCGCTGAAGTAATAGCAATATTCTTCATCCGACTCAGTGCTGCTCATCCCATGGATTAAGCCCCAGATGCCCCATGTAAATAACCCCAACATGCCTAAGGCAGAAAAGAAGAAGATGACAGATGCAGAGTTCTTGGTTGCATTGCGAAAAAAACGGGTTGTATTCATATTATTATATCTTTAATTGTTTTTTTTGGAGAAGTTCCTTGAGCAAAGCGAAAAAAGGGGTAAAAGGAGTAATGGAGTAAATAATAGTAAAGTTAATATGTTTGTATGTTACTATGTCTAAACTCCAGTTACTATGTCAAAATCTCAAATGGTTAGTTCTTGTTCTTCCTTCAGTTTCAGTCCGATAGCAAATGCCTCGGCCACAATCAGATTAAACACGCAGAATATCAGCACGTCGAAATAGTTGTCGTAAACCGCCGTAAAACTTTTGCCATTGAAAAGCTCACAGACAGAAATCAGCAGAATCACCACAAACAAGCCGATGCCCGTCCTTCGAAGCAAGAGCACGTTGTCCCACACAAACACCTTGTTACGGTTGATATTCAGGATGAAGTTGACAAAACAGCCAAACGAGAAAAATGCTGCTATCACCACCACCAAGCCTGCAATTGTTTCCAACAATCCGCCCCAAGTGCTGGCCTCCGCCCCAGCCGAAGCGCCCTCGCGCCATCCCTCGGCAAATGCATCCGCACCTGTTACAAACGTCATGACCACTTGTGCAGCCAATAGCAACAGCATCAGCACACAGAAAATATTCAGTCTCTTTTTCATGTTCTTTTTGTTTTAATATTATAGGAGAAGTTCCTTGAGCAAAGCGAAAAAAGTTAATATGTTAGTATGTTATTATGTCTAAACTCCAATTACTATGTCTAAATCTCAAATGGTCAGTTCCTGTTCTTCCTTCAAATCCTTACCCATGAGGATGATTTGAGAGATTATCATCAGGGCCAGGCCTGTGAGGATATACATGATGTTGCTGTTATTCTTGAACACGATAAAATAGTCAGCCAGATGAATGTTCTTGGCGCAGAACAGGTATAGAATATACGAACTCGCCAAACCGTAAAGATAAAGAGCGGCCAGAAGTACTCCCGTGGTTTCCAGATATTTGGCCACTTGCGCCACAAAGATGTTCCCCTTTCGGATGTTCAGGATAAGCCTGTAAACCATATATAATATCCAGATGAGCACTATCGTGATGACTATGATTGAAGTGACCACGAATATGACAGGGAAATACTTCCATGGAGTTTTGGATGCGGGAACCGTCAGGCTGACCTTCTGCATATCTATCTTGTAAGTCTGACCCATGGAAGTGGAGATGAGTTCCTTTCGTCCAGGCTTTAGTTTTGGCTGAACAAATACTTCATATGAAACCGTGCGTTGGATGGGGGTATTATAGGTGGTTTTGACGACCCCGTTTTCCAGCGTGTCACGGGTCACGGTTTGTTCACAATTCTCCACGAACTCCAGTTTCTCATCCTCCTGTTCGGTCCATGTGTATGAGTCGTAATGGATTATGCTGGTTAGTCCAAAAACGATGAGCACCACCACAAACAGCGTGCTGTAGATTTTAAGTTTTTTGTTCATAATTGATATGTTTTTATTGTTAAACGATAATTATTTTCGGTGCAAAGATAATACTATTTTTCAAACCGCCAAAGAAAAAAGGAAATAATTTATCGAAAAACAATAATTTTTTATTAGAAAAAGGGAAAAGTCAAAGATCTTATCTAAAAAACAAAAGACGGCCCGCGAAAAACCGAGCTGTCCTAATTGTCACGCTAGACCAAAAGTCGCTGATTTTGTTTGGAAAAAGTCGCCGTATGGGGCGCATTTATGTCTGTTTGGCAGAAAAAGCGGGGCATTTTGTGTGTTTTTGCCAAAAGTTTGAGAGTTTTCTTGTTTTTTTTATTATTTTCGCGCGTGGAATATAAAAACATAATCAATGGCTATAAAGATACTTAGTGTTGACGATGAGCTCGACCTTGAGCTGTTGCTGACACAATATTTCAGAAGGAAAATCAGAAAGGGGGAGTATGAGTTCCGTTTTGCGCACAATGGGCTGGAGGCGCTCACGATGCTGCTCAAGGAGAAAGATTTCGACATCATCCTGAGCGACATCAACATGCCCGAGATGGACGGCCTGTCGCTGCTCACGAAAATCAACGAGATGCAGAACCCCGCGCTGAAGTGCATCATGGTGTCTGCCTATGGCGACATGGGCAACATACGCCAGGCGATGAACAATGGTGCCTTCGATTTTGCCACGAAACCCATCGACCTCGACGACCTCAGCCTGACTATTGAGAAGGCCATTGAGCAAATAAACTACATCAAGGCCATGCAACAGGAGCATGTGCAGCTGGAGTCTATCAAAGGCGACCTGGCCGCTGCCCGCGAGATTCAGCAGGCCATCCTGCCGCGCATTGACAAACCCTTCCCCGAGAATGCCCAGCAACTGGATATTGCCGCCTTGATGAATGCGGCGAAGGATGTGGGGGGCGACTTCTACGACTTCTTCCGTATTGATGACGACAGGATAGGCTTCGTGATTGCCGATGTCAGCGGAAAGGGGGTTCCTGCGGCAATTTACATGGCAGTCTGCCGCACGCTCATCCGTGCCACGGGCATCAGGGGCGTGAGACCGCAGGAATGTGTTTCCTACACCAACGACCTGCTGGTTGAGGAGGGAGCCAACAATATGTTTGTCACCGCCTTCTATGGCATTTACAACGTCAGAACAGGCGAGGTGGCCTACGTCAACGCGGGGCACAATCCGCCGTATGTTGTCAAGGCCGATGGCAGCCTGAGCAAACTGCCCCTTGCCGAGAACCTTGTCATTGGCGTGGTTGAGGACTACCCCTACAAGGAGGGGAACCTGCGGCTGGAACATGGCGACGCGCTGCTGCTTTACACCGACGGTGTGACTGAGGCTGTCAATGCTGAGAGCAAGGAGTATGGCGAGGAACGGTTGGAAGCGTTGCTGAGGCAAAACGCACAGGCAGGTTGCCGGCAGTTGATAGATGCCGTGAAGGCCGACGTGGAAGCCTTTGTGGGAGAGGCTGAACAAAGCGACGACATCACGCTGCTCACAATTAAGAGAGTTTGAGGAGAGTAGTAAAGTAGTAAAGGAGGAAAGAAGTAGAGGAGTAAAGTAGTAAAGGAGTATTGAACAAGAAGCAGATTATAACGGCATGTGCAGGTGTTCTTCTGGCAGGAGTCGCCGCCGCAGGAATCATCGGTTGGGTGTCGGAGCACAAGAAGGTGGAAGACCTGAAGGCTCAGACAGAAGCGATGAAGAAGCAGGTGGTGCGCTCGGCGATTGACCGTAGCATCAGTGCCCAGATGGAGGATATCGCCAACGAGCAGAGAGAGATTTCTGACGAGAAGCGCGAGGAAGCCCTGCAACAAACCAGGGTGGCCAATGATATGCGTCTGCGCTCTGAAAAGGAACGGCAGAATGCCCTTGAGGCTGAGCGCAATGCTGTGGCGTCGGAGAAAAAGGCGTTGGAAGCCTCTGCGGTTGCCGACGACCAGCGGCGACTGGCTGAACAACAACGGCAGTTGGCTGAGCATCAGCGCATTCAGGCTGAGTTCTCGAAAAGTAAGGCCGACACGCTGAGCTACATCGCGCTGGGACGCTCCTTAGCCTCTATCTCCTCCATTCAGGCGCAGGCAGGAAACACCGACATTGCCAATTTGCTGGGCTATGCTTCCTATCTCTTCACCTCGCGCTATAATGGCGACATTTACTATCCCGCAGTCTTTCAGTCGCTCATGAACTTGAGCCATAGCATGGTTTCATGGACGGAGCACAATGGTGCTGTGATGAACATGGAATGCATGGCGGGCCAGAACAACTCGGTAGTTTCTGTGAGCAACTATGGCGAGATTATCCTGAGCGAACGAAAGGGCAACCGATTGCAGACAAAGGCTCTATTCAAAGATAGTCGGTATGACTTCCGCGACGTAATGATTGACCAGAACTCAGGCAGCATCTACGCCGTTAGCCGCACAGGCCATCTGGTCATCATACAGAAAGACCTCAAGACCATCAACACCATCGTGCTCGACAAGGTGGAGCATCCCGTGCGGCTGTATAACCTCAGCGGTAAAGGCCTGCTGGTGGTGGGAGATAAAGCAGTTGCCCAGATAGACTTGAAGCACAAGGTTGTAAGCAACACCAAACAACTGCCCTTCCGTGTGGTGCTGAGTGCCCACAAAGATGGTCAGCCGCTGCTCTTTGACGACAAGGGCATGATGCACCAGATGAAAGGACTGGAGAACTACGACACTCAGAAAGTGCCCTTTACAGGGAAAGTGACCGCCTACTGCGCTTCGAAGAAAAATGGCATTGAAGCATTCGGATTTAGCGACGGCGCAATCTGGTTGCTGAACAAGTCAGGAAAGAAACAGCAACTCGTTGGCCATCGTTCGCGCGTCTCAACATTGAAAATCAATGGCCAACAACTCTTTTCCTCCAGCTACGACGGAAGTGTGAATCTTTGGATGATTGACATGGAGAAAGCAAAGCCAATGACATTGGTTTCTACCAACAACTGGATTATGCACTTCAATTACGACTCACCGAAACACACTTTCTGGGTGGGTGATGCGAAAGGCAACCTGAGTGTCATCAACATCTCTGTGCCGGTCATGGTGGATAACATCAAGAAAAAACTGAAGCGCAACCTCACCCGAGAGGAATGGAACTACTACATCGGACAGGATGTGCCATATGAAACGTTTATTGGCAACCAAGCAAAGATATGACCCCATGAAAAGACTTCTGACGGCCTTGACTGCCCTGCTTCTTGCCCTGACGGTTCATGGACAGGGAATTCCTTTCATTCGCAATTTCATGGTAGAAGACTATCATGCCAATAACACGAACTTCGATATTGAGACCGACGAGCACGGCAATGTGTTTGTTGCCAATTTCGAGGGCTTGCTGTATTATGACCATGCTGAATGGCGCATCATCCACACACCAGGCATTACACGCGTTACTATTGTCTATAAGGCAGCAGACAACACCATCTGGGTGGGTGGCTACAACTATTTTGGCAAGGTGGTGAGAAAAGAAAATGGCGACATTGCCCTGCAGAGAATTGGAAGTCCAAAATTGTTTCGTGGCGAGGTGAGGGAAATCTATGAGCAGGACGGGGATTTGCTGTTTAAAGTCCAAAACACAAAGTACAAAGTTCAAAGGAGTAAAGGAGCAGAGGAGGGAACGAGTGAAAGGGTAGAGGTAGTTAAAGAAAACCTCGCAAACGACCAAACAACCAACGCCCAGAACGACCAAGTTGAGACTGTGCCTTTGGCCGACGGATTGAGGGCTGTAGTGATGAAAAATGCGGGCTTAGTTATCACAGACGACAAGAACCGTGCGCTCTATACGCTCACCGATGCCAACGGACTCTGTTCGGACAACGTGGCACACGTGGTTTATGACGGGCATGGGCAACTTTGGGGAGCAACAGACAAGGGTATCTTCGCCATTCAGATTCCCGCGAGCATCACGCGTTTCACCTCATACGAGGGGTTGCCGGGTTCAATTCTTGCCATCGAATCCTTCAACGGCAGAATCTATGCAGGAACCAGGGAGGGGCTTTGCCGTCTGGAGGGCCATCGCTTTGTGAGGGTGACTGACGTGCCACATGCTTGCTGGGCATTGAAAAAGAGTGGCAACAGTCTGCTGGTTGCAACAGCCGACGGCATTTTTAGAATCTACCCTGACTGGCATGTACGCCACCTTACTACTGCCAACTCCATGGCTCTGCTTGACGAGGGAAGCCGCATATACAGCGGCGAGACCGACGGCATTTACCTGATTCAGGCTGACGGGCAGAACAGAAAGAAGGTCTGCAACTTAGAGAATGTCAGGAAGATTGTGAAAGACAACGAGGGTTCCATCTGGGCGCAGAGTCTTTATGGGGCGGTGTTTTGTCAGAAGTCGGGCGACAATATGTTCCGCCTTTACAACGACAACCAGAACCTCAACGACCAGACCATGCGGACGGTTGTGATGACTAGTGGAAAGGCAACCGTTGTCAGTGCCGAATCCACCAAACCATTTCCTTATCCGCTCGTTTCATACGTGGATGACAAGGATGTAACCTGGTTGACTGACAACGAGGGCAAGGGGCTCTACAGATGGAAAGACGGCAAGCGGTTGAGTGAATTGAACCAGTTGCTGGCTCTTGTCAGCGAGAGCAAAATCAGTGCCATTCATACACAGGGGAACGAGTTGTGGCTGGGCAATGATAACGGACTGACCATCATCAACACGCAGGTGAAAGACCCCGCGCTTGACTCGAAACCGAAACTCTATATCCGTTCTGTCAGACTGAATGGCGACAGCATTCTTTGGGGAGGATTCGGAGAGATGCCAGAGATGCTGCCCAGACTTGGCCATAAGGAAAACAACCTCTACTTCACCTTCTCGCTCGACCATCCTGGTGTTGCCGGGCAGGCTTTATACCGTTACCGGCTGGACAATGGAAACTGGAGCGCATGGACTACCAACACTTCGGCCAGCTTTGCAAACCTGCACCACGGCAATTACACCTTCCACGTTCAGGCCCGCGATGCTTTCAACCGTGTTACGGACATCAGTAGCATTGGGTTCCGAATCCGTCCACCATTCTACTTGAGGTGGTACATGAATGTGCTCTATCTGCTGATGCTGCTTGCCTTGGTATGGTCCTTCTTCCGGCTACGTCTGCGCAGGTTGGAAAAAGAGAAGATAAGGCTGGAGAACATTGTGCAGGAACGCTCGGCAGAGGTGGTGAGACTGGAGAAGATGGCCACGGCAGGTAAACTGACGCAAGGTCTTATTGACCGCATTCTCAACCCCCTGAACTACATCAACAACTTCGCCAAACTCTCTGAGGGTCTTGTGAGGGATGTCAAGGCAAATGTGGAGGAAATGAAAGAGGAGAGAGGAGAGAGGATAGAGGAGAACTACGAGGACACGATGGAGGTGCTGGGTATGCTCACGGTCAACCTGCAGAAAGTTGGTGAGCATGGACAGAACACCACGCGGACGCTGAAGGCGATGGAAGAGATGCTGAAAGACCGTTCGGGTGGTATTTCCCCGATGAATCTCATGGACGTAATCCGTCAGGACAAGGAGATGCTGCACGAGTATTATAAGCAGGAGATTGAACAATATGGCATCAAGACCGTTTTTGATGATTCAGAAGAATTGCTTCCTATCCACGGCAATGCCGAACAGCTGAGCAAGACCTTCATGAGTCTGCTGGCCAACGCAGTCTATGCAGTTGTCAAGAAAGCCCAAAAGAGAGAGGAGAGAGGAGAGAGCACCCAATAACCAATATCCAATAACCAATAACCAACACCCAACACCTAACAACCTCAAACCTCAAAGATACTCCCCTGAGATATCCTTGCACATAAGCCATCAAGACAACAACATACAAATCAGCATCTGGGACAACGGCATCGGTATTGAGGAAACAATTATCGAGAAAATATTCGACCCATTCTTCACCACAAAAACCACTGGCGAGGCGGCTGGCGTGGGACTGTACCTGAGCCGTGAGATTGTGCAGAATCATGGTGGAGACATCCAGGTGAAGTCTGTCAAAGACGAATATAGTGAGTTTATCGTTACCTTACCAGAAAAAAAAGCATAGCATTATGGAACAGACAGAACAACTCAAACAGCAACTCCAGCAGCAGGAGAAATTGGCTTCTTTGGGAACACTCAGCGCAGGCATTGCACACGAGATACAGAATCCGCTGAACTTCGTCATTAACTTCAGCAAGATGTCTGACAGGCTGCTTAGTGACTTGGCTGACATTGTTGAGGAAAACAAGGACAAGTTACCCGACGAAGACCGTGAGGATGTTGAGGACATCGTTGCCAGTCTGAGAGAGAACATGGCCAAGATTGTTGAGCACGGTGAGCGAGCTGTCAGTATCATCCATAACATTTTGATGGTGGCAAGGGGCAAAGAGAACGAGTTCCTGCCCACCGACGTGTGTAAGATGGTCAAGGAGTATGTGTGGCTGTCGTATCATGCCATGCGTGCCAACAATAAGAATTTCAACATCGCCATCCATGAGCAATATGAGGAGGGATTGCCCATGATGATGTTGATTCCACAGGACCTGAGCCGTGCTGTGCTCAACGTCATGAACAATGCTTGCTATACGGTTTGGAAAAAGCAACAGTCTGCTGGTGAAGATTATCACCCCGAAATATCTGTCGCCGTCAAGGCTGAAGGAGCCAACCTCATCATCAGTATTGCCGACAACGGAGAAGGCATGACAGAGGAAGTGAAACAGCGGCTCTTTGAGAATTTCTTCACGACGAAACCTATGGGACAAGGAACAGGCCTCGGCTTGGGTATCACTCGCGACATCATCGAAAACAAGCACGGAGGAACAATATCCTTCGAATCCACCGAAGGCGAAGGTACTACTTTCACATTAACCATTCCTGTTGTGGGGAGTAAAGGAGTAAAGGAGAAAAAGGAGTAAAGTAGTAAAGGAGTAAAGTCATTTACAATTTGACAATTTACAATTTACAATTTAAAAAGGAGTAGAGGAATTTTATTTTTTAATCTCAAACCTCAAACCTCAAACCTTTAAGGAGATGAACAAGAAGCTGCACATATCATACCATTTCACCATCCCAATATTTCACCATTTCACAGTCTTGTTAATGGTGCTCTGCTTGTCGTCCCTTGGTGCCCACGCCCAAGAGAGCTCTTCACGACAAATCTATCTCCAAGCCGAGAGCGAATATGCAATAGGCCACATTGAGCAGGCCATTCAACTGCTGCAAGACAATCTGGCGGGCTTTGAAGGCAATCTCAAACAGAGTGTCTGTCGTCTGTTGGCACTTTGCTATCTGAGTGAGGACCAGGATGAGGAAGCCCGATACTATGCTGAACAGCTGGTGAAGCTGAACAACTATTACAACTCTACCGACGACCCTGCCCGTTTTCAGGATCTTATCAATAAGCTTAAGGACGGCATCACCACCACCATCACCACGGCATCCAGCCAAAGTGAGTCTATCAACGAGGCTCCGGTTCCTATTACTATCATCACCGCAGAAATGATAGAAGAACTGGGCTACAACAAGAACTTGGCGCATATACTCGAAGCATACGTCCCTGGCATAGCAGAGGTCGCCTCTTTAGAAGAAGGAGTGAATCTGTCCATGCACGGAGCATACGCCAATGGACAAGAGTACATTTTGATTATGGAGAACGGTCATCGTCTGAACACCCGTTTCGACAACACCGGCCCAGTTAGTTATTCTGTCAGCACAGAGAAGATTGACCATATAGAAGTGCTGCGTGGGCCTGCATCCTCACTGTATGGTAATGTGGCGTTGTCGGCGGTGGTCAATATCATCACCAAGAACGGAAGGAGTGCCGATGGTGTAAAGGCAAAATACGGATATGGCTCCTTCAATACCCACAAGGCAGACTTCACGATGGGCACACAGTTCATGGATGCAGATATTTTCGCATGGGCTTCCATTTACAATTCCGACGGACAGAAACGCAGTTTTGGCGATGGTAAGGGCTATTATGTAAATAGGTTTTCTTCGATTGAGGAATATGAAGAAATAAAAAGGGTCTTCATCAGTCCAGATATAACATACGTCGATGTCTACAAAGATACTCCATCATACGATGTCGGTCTGACATTCAAGCTCAAGGGTTTTGACCTGTTGTTCAGCAAGAAAAGTTTTAATAAGGTGATGCAGCACACCATGTTCTATGGCGGTTATAACTACGACAAATACCCGCCTGTCTGTGGCACTAAACCAGGCAAGGGGATGGAATCGGTTCATGCTGAGATTGGCTATTCAAAACAGTTCAGAAAACTATTCCTGAATGCCTCGCTCTACAGCGACTGGTATTCCTCTTTCAGTTATAAAGTGCAATACGATTCGCTCGTTTATACCTATCCTGCCATGGAGGGAGAAGAATATGTTTTGGATGAAAACGGCAATTTCGTCATTATGACAGAAGAAAAAGAGGGAGAGTGGGCTTACACTCTTTATAAAGAGCATACGATGGGGGGGGTGGTAAAAGCCTCTGCCGATTACCTGCTCGGCAGTATGAAGGGAAACTTGTTGGCAGGCGGTCAATTTGAGCACTTCTCGCTCCTTTCAGGGCAAAGTATATGGGGGAAGGGTATGAATATTAATGAAGGCTATACTGCAGAAGAAAGTCTCATAGACTATGGCAAGGACAACAGTTTGTCTTTCTTTATACAGGACAAACACTATTTCCTGCCGCAACTCATCCTAAACGCAGGTTTTCGCTACGATCTCAAATACAGGCAAGAAGACGATGTGGTCAAAACTTTCTCACCACGACTCTCCATGATGTATGTTCCTAATGGACGTTTCAGTCTCAAACTGTCTTATTCTGAGGCCTTTGCAGACTTATCTTTTTATGACCGCTACATTACAAAGAGCGAATATTACACGTTGGACCCTCAGCATTTGTCTGCCGTGCAACTCACGGCCATGGGTACAATTCCGTCGGTGCATCTCAATTATGAGGCCAACTTCTTTTATAACAAGTATTCCAATTTGTTTTGCTATTTTGTAAGAGACAATTTTACTGGCAAAAACTCCGGACAACTCAAAAATGCCGGCATCGAGTGCTCTGCCAGTTATGCGTTCAATCGGTTCTCAGCCAACTTCTCGCTCTATTACAGTAAAGATATTAGTTCCCAACAATACAACTATAACGTATCCAGGAAGATGGTGTGCGGTGTTCCTCATTTCATGCTCAATCTTCATGGAGCCTGGAAGCTGGTCCAGACCACTCCACACGAGCTCAAGGTCTATAGCCACTTCAAATTCAACGGCAGGAAATTGAACTATGAAGTGATTGAGATAGACGACGCTTTTGTATCCGAAGAATCTGTTTTCGACCTCGGTGTCAAGTATTGTTATAAGCAGCAACTGCAGCTTTCACTCGACTGCGAGAACATCTTCGATACATATCATTACATTTGTGGAACAAATTATTTGAACACTCCTTTGTTCCAGAGAGGACGCACATTGATTGCATCACTTTCCTATCGATTCTGATATAAACCCGAATAATTCATATAGACAAACAACAACGCAAGACTATGTATAATATAAATAAAGTACGTGAGGATTTTCCCATTCTGAGCCGCGAGGTGTATGGCCGCCCGCTGGTCTATCTCGACAACGCGGCCACCACGCAGAAGCCGCTCTGTGTGCTCGATGCCATGCGCGACGAGTACCTGAATGTCAACGCCAATGTCCATCGTGGTGTGCACTATCTGTCGCAGCAGGCCACCGACCTGCACGAGGCAGCGCGCGAGACGGTGCGCGCTTTCATCAACGCCGCAAAGACCGAGGAGATTGTGTTCACCCGCGGCACAACAGAGGCCATCAACCTGGTGGCAAGCTCGTTCTGCGACAGTCAGATGAGCGAGGGCGACGAGGTGCTGGTGACCGAGATGGAGCACCACTCCAACATTGTGCCCTGGCAGTTGCAGGCGCAGCGCAAGGGCATCGTCGTGCGCCACCTGCCCATCAGCGACGACGGTCGTCTTGTAGGCTGCGACTCAGTCGCAGCACACCTGACAGAGAGAACCAAGCTGCTGAGCATCGCCCACGTGAGCAACGTGCTGGGCACCGTGAACCCCGTGAAGGAGCTGGTGAAGATGGCCCATGAGCGCGGCATTCCTGTGCTGGTGGATGCGGCCCAGAGCGCGCCCCACTTTGCGATTGACGTGCAGGCATTGGATTGCGACTTCCTGGCTTTCAGCGGCCACAAGATGTACGGTCCCACGGGCATCGGTGTGCTCTACGGCAAGGAAGAATGGCTCGACCGCCTGCCCCCGTATCAGGGTGGTGGCGAGATGATTGACAAGGTGACTTGGGAGCGCACCACCTTCGAGCGGCTGCCCTTCAAGTTTGAGGCCGGCACTCCCGACTTCGTGGCTACCCACGGCTTAGCCACCGCCATCAACTATCTCCGTACGGTAGGCCTCGATTCCATCGAGGCACACGAAAAAGACCTCACCCGCTACTGCCTGCAACAGCTGCAGACCATCGACGGTATCCACATCTATGGTCCCGAAGCCGACAGCCGCGACGCCGTAGTGTCGTTCAATGTGGGCAGCATCCACCATTTAGACATCGGCACATTGCTCGACCGCCTTGGCATTGCCGTGCGCACCGGCCACCATTGCGCTCAGCCGCTGATGGACCGTCTGGGCATCAGCGGCACCGTGCGCGCCTCGTTTGCGCTTTACAACACGCGCGAGGAAATCGACGCGCTCGTGGCAGGCATTCGTCGTGTGGCCTCCATGTTCTGAACTTTTTAGGTTTCCAAATTCTGGCGGAAGAAAATGTTGCGTTTTCTTTCGCTTTTTTTATGCCAATCGGACAAAAAACGACACCATTTCCCCTGTTTGTCCGAAATGCGGGGCATTGTCCGACGGGTTTCATGCTTTTCTTAAATATTTTTTTGGCGCGACGCAGAACATGTGTGTATCTTTGCATTGTCAAAAGGAAACAACGGGCAGCCGACCACCAAAAAGGCAACCCCAAAACCTGAAGACAACAACAAAAGATAATCAATAAAAATATTAATAACAATTTTAAAAACAAAAGGAGATTACAAAAATGAAAAAGATGGTATTGAGTATGATTGCAGCTATGATGTTTTGCAACGCTATGAATGTTCAGGCTCAGGAAGAAGCACAAAACGAGGTATCTGTTTCTTACGGCGGCGCAGGCGCTTCGACCATAGGTGATGGTTTCGGCAAAATTGGCACAGCATTTATTACGCTTGGTTCTGTTAGTACGAAAAACGAAAAAGAATTTGGTCCGCTGGCCGTGGAGTATTTCCACAAAGTAGCCCCGAAACTGAGTGTTGGTGTCATTGGTACCTGGGTTCGTGTGACTGGCGACGAGTACTTCGGGAGTGAGAAGCATGGCGACTATACCAAGAACATCTATAGCATTCTGCCCGCTGTCAAATACCAGTGGCTGAAGAAGAAAAACTTCGGCATGTATTCAAAGGTGGGTCTTGGCATTACTTTCTGCAACAGTAAAGAAACGGTCCAGTCGGACAACAGAAGCGAAAGCAGCAACGAAACAAAATTCGGCTTCCAGGTTTCAGCTGTAGGAATCGAGGTGGGCAGTAGCATCTGCGGCTTTGCTGAGGTTGGTTACGGAGAACAGGGAATGTTGCTCGCTGGTTTACGCGTGAAATTCTAACATAAATCATTCATTCAAGTCTTTAATGTCAGCAGTCCTGCGCAAGTAGGGCTGCTGATTGCGTTTTAGGGTGTGCAGATGGTTGGCTGTCTGCGCATCTTTCTCTTTTTTCCCTGTTTTCCGTCTTTTTTCGCCCCCGTGCGACAGATTTCTGGGGTGTTCGCGCCGTTTGTCGCAAATGGGAAACCGTGACGCAACGAACGAAGGCGAAAAAGTGAGAATTGTTTGGAAGGTCTGTTTTCCTGTACTACCTTTGCATCAGAAATAAAAACAAAAACGATAAAAAAAACAATTAATAAAAAAAACAATTTAAAACCCTACGATTATGAAAACGAACATTATTTTCAGCCTGCTGATGGCCGCCTCACTTTTCAGCCTCAGCCTTGTAGCTTCCAACAGTGTAAGAGACACTCAAGAGGAGCAAGTTGCATACTGCGTAAGCGACGACATGCGCACAGTGGCCAACGACCAGTTCACCCTCCGCGGCCCCCACTGGTAAAATGAGCAGGAAAGGGTCTGCATAGTATAGAAAACATTATAAAATCAATAAAACTCACAATTATGAAAACAATAAGCAAAATCCTGGTATCGGTAAAACAATTCGTAAAGAACATCTTCTGTCAGCAGAGCGAACCAGGTCTTTCTGATGAAAAAGGCAACGACCTTTACGGACAAGGTGATGAACTTCGTATAGAAGACCAGTATCGGTCAGACTATGCAGTCAACAACCGGATCTATCTGATTTTTGGATACTATACATGCAGGCCATAAGGGCAACATGAACGTAGGACTTTTGCAACCAACCAACAATGAACCAAGTGCGGACCAGTCTCGAAACTGGTCCGCACTTGGTTTTGTGCGCAGCAAGAGCCATGTACGGCGGGGTGGAAGTGGCGGGTGGGCTCAGAGGTTTTGCTTGCACACGCGGACGCTCCACCCGAACCACAGGGCGAAGGCAGCGCGCAGCAGCAGCGGGCACTCCACGGGAAAGGCGGCCAGCGCAAAGGCAACCTGCGAATGTATCAGCAGCAGCGTCTGCCGCGTGTCCAAAGGCCGCTCCAGCACGCTGGAGTAGTATTTGCGGATGGGGTTGATGGTTTTCTTCATTGTTTCGAAAGCTTTTTTGGTGAATACTAAGGACGTGTTGAGCACATCTATGGATGTGTTGCGCTCATTGGCCTGCCATGCGGAGGCCTCGGAAGTCAGTGCAAGATGCTTAACCATATTGATTGTTCCTTTCTTTTTCTTGTTTTTTCTACAGAATTTTGCCCTGTTTCAACAGAATTGTGCTCTGTTTTCTTGTTTCTGCTGCAAAATAACCGCGGTTTTGTGCACAATATGTTCACAAAATGAATTTCAAATGTTAAAATCCCGTGTTTTTCACGCTTTTTAACGCTCCTGGGACCAGCCAAGCCGTTGATGAGGTGCTTCAATGAGGCCATAGCCTCGCCCGCGCCTCTTTTTGCGGACTTCAAAAGACATGTTACGTCTGCCAAGATTTGAGTGCCGGAAACAAAGTTGCACTTTACGCGCAAATTTTCTAGAGAATTTATACATAAACCTGCACTTTACGCCCGTAAAGCATATAGATGGAAAAACAAAGCGTTGGTTTAGGATTCTAAAGCGCAATAAAACGGCCGCGCCGTCGTTTTCTATGCAGTATGCGGCCCACAAGCGCTGCATTCAACCACCAAACAATTGCCAACGATGCTGAAGAACCATTTTTTTGAGGGCAAGACAGAGGCGGGATGCGACGAGGCAGGCCGCGGGTGTCTCGCGGGCAGCGTCTATGCTGCGGCTGTGATTTTGCCGCCCGACTACCAGAACGACGAGCTCAACGACTCGAAGCAGCTGACCGACCGCAAGCGTCACGAACTGCGTGCAATCATTGAGCGCGACGCTTTGGCGTGGGCTGTGGGCGTAGTGACACCGGCGGAGATTGACAAGATAAACATCCTGAACGCGAGTTTCCTGGCCATGCACCGCGCATTGGACCAGCTGCGGCTGCGCCCCGAGGCCATCATCGTGGACGGCAACCGTTTCAGACCCTACAACGGCATTCCCCACACCTGCATCGTGAAGGGCGACGGCAAGTATCTGTCGATTGCCGCGGCATCGATTCTGGCCAAGACCTACCGCGACGACTACATGGACCGCCTGGCCGAGGAGTATCCGCAGTACGACTGGCAGCACAACAAGGGCTATCCCACGCAGAAGCACCGCGACGCCATCCGTCAGTACGGCCCCACGCCCTACCACCGCATGAGTTTCACGCTGTTGCCGCCCGTGGAGCTGAGCTTTGATTTCTGACGGTGCACCGTCGCGCTTCCCATCCCCGTTCCCATATTTCCCATCCCTGTTCTCATATTTCCCATCCCCTCCCATCGTTCCCATCAATCCCATAACTCCCATCCTTCCCACAACCCCTCACCCCCATGCGACACGACAAACTTGAAAAACAGTTGGAGCTGCTGCTGTTGCTCGCCGAGAACCGCAGCCTCAGCGTTGAACAGATATGCGAGCGTACAGGACTCTCGCGCCGCACCTTCTATTATTACCTGGAGTTCTACCGCGACTGCGGTTTTGTGATTGAGAAGCGAGGGCGCGGCTATGCCATCGACCGCTCGTCGCCTTTCTTCGCCCGTCTGGTGGACCGCATCTCGTTCACCGAGGACGAGGCAGTCACCATTCGCCAGCTGTTAGAGCAGGTGGAGGTGCGCAACGCCGTGGTGGAGGAGGCCAAGCGCAAGCTCGACCGTTTCTACGACTTCAATATCCTTGCCAACGACGAGATGCGCCAGCGCACTGCCCACCACGTGAGCCAGCTCTACACCGCCATTAAATACAAACAGATGGTCGTGCTCAAGAACTACTCATCGCCCCACGGCAACACGCGCAAAGACCGGGTTGTGGAGCCGTTCCTGCTGATGAACAACAACAACGAGGTGCGCTGCTACGAGCTGTCAAGCGGCATGAACAAGACTTTCAAACTGGCGCGTATGGAAGATGTGGAGCTGCTCGACCTGCGCTGGAGCCACGAAGATGAGCATCGGCAGATGTTTACCGACATTTTCATGTTCACCGATGAGGAACAGCAGCAGGTGAAACTGCAGTTGGGGTTGCTGGCCCACCACGTGCTGACCGAGGAATACCCGCGCGCCGAGAAATACCTCACGCCCATCGACAGCAGCCATTGGTTGCTCGACATACCCGTGTGCAGTTTTGTGGGCATTGGCCGATTTGTGCTCGGGTTGACCGATGATATCGACGTGATAGAGAACGACGACTTCCGCGACTATCTCGCCTACAAAATCGGCAAAAGCGCCCGCAAGTATGGCGTGGAAAACTGGTAGGGCACAACGAAGACTGGCATTAATAATTAAGTACGCGCGTACGCGCGTACCTACTTTCTATTTACTAAAACGTGGAATAGGAACGGTTTTTTTAACATTTTCTTTTAAAAAATGTTTAACGGTGTGTGTTTTTTATAATTTTATTTGTCTGTGTTAAGGAAATACACTACTTTTGCAAAGTGTATGCTTTCTGTAAACCTGTAAAAAATCACCAAAAGAGAGTGCTCACTAAGGTAAAAAACAGGCAAACAGATAAAAACTAATGAAGTATGAGTATTGAAAATACGGTCAAATAACCTCATATAATAATACCTAAAAACGCAAAAGCACATTAATATTTAAGTTTAATTAATAAAACGAGAGAGAATTTATGGAAAAAAGACTAACAATGTTTTTGGCCTGCCTTTTCCTTTCGGTAGGAATGGCACTGGCACAGACAAGAGTCTCTGGTTCCGTGGTATCTGCAGAAGACGGAGAGCCCGTCATCGGTGCTACTATCCGCGTGGTGGGAACCAACGTGGGAACCATTACTGACCACACAGGAAAATTCAGTCTGTCGGCACCACAGAGTGCAAAGCAGCTGGAAGTGTCGTATATCGGTTACGAGACACAGACGGTGGCCATCAGGTCTAACGTGAATGTGACACTGAAGCCGAGCAACACCATGCTCGACGCTTTGGTTGTAACTGGTTACGGTTCTGCCAAGAAGCTCGGAACCATCGCCGGTTCGGTGGAGACGGTGACGGCAGACAAATTCCAGAACCGCCCCGTTGCCAATATCGGTGACGCACTGCAAGGACAGGTGTCAGGTCTGCAAGTGTTCACATCATCGGGTGAGCCCTCGGCCAGCGTGTCGATGCGCCTCCGCGGTGTGACCTCTATCAACGCATCCACCACACCGCTTTACATCCTGGACGGTAGCGAAATCACATCTTCAACATTCCAGACGCTGAACCCCAACGACATCGAGTCAATGACCGTGCTGAAAGACGCTTCGTCAACAGCCATCTACGGTTCGCGTGCTGCAAACGGTGTCATCATCCTTACCTCAAAGCGCGGTAAGTATGGTCAGCAGCCGCAAGTCAGCGTGACCGCTCAGTACGGTATCTCGCAGATGACTGGCGACCATGTGACCATGATGAACGCTGAGCAGTGGCTGAACTTCCAGGAGATTCTTGACCCGGCCAACAAGACCAACGAGAGTTTCCAGGCCATGAAGAATTATTACATTAAGAACGGCATATCTACCGACTGGTCTGACATCTTCTTCGGTAAGAACGCTCCCACATCTGAGGTAACCGCAAGCGTTGTGGGTGGCTCAACCAATATGTCATACCTGCTTTCTTACGGTCACTATCAGGCCGAGGGTATTATGGACGACTCGAACATGCGCCGCGAAACTCTGCGTATCAACCTTGAGAGCACCATCACAAAGTGGCTCAAAGTGGGTGCCAACAGCAACCTGGCTTACACCAAGTCAGCAACCACCGCATTCGGCGGCAGCACCAACTCTGTTTATAACAAGGTGTTCGCAGCCCGTTTGTACCTGCCTATCCAGAGCTACTACGAGATTATCGGTCTCGACCCTGAGGATTATGCCAACTCTACCTTTGGAGGCTATGGCAAGCGCCTCGACACATTCGACATGCTGGGCTACTACAACCCCTACTATCTGAGTGAGATTCAGCCTTCGCACAACAATCGTCTCAATATCAATGAGAACGCGTATGTCAACATTACTCCCATCAAGGGTATGAACCTCCGTTCGGCCGTGGGTCTGGAAGCTCTTGACTACACCTATACTTACCAGTGCTTGCCCGTTGGCCCGTTTGAGGGCGCAGGTTCTACCCGCGACGACTTCGAGCGCTACTATCAGTGGACCGTCACCAACACGGCAGAGTACAAATTCACACTTGGCAAGGTGCACGACATCACCGTACTGCTCGGACAGGAGTCAACCTATTCCAAGGACCGTGCATTCAGACTCGAAACCGACGGACAGACCGACGTGCGTCTGATGTTGCCTACAGCTGCTTCATCGGCAGTGGTTCCTGGAGGTGGTTCAACATATTTGATTGAGGAGAGCCGCAACTCTTGGTTCGGTGCTCTCAACTATGCTTTCGAAGACCGTTTCTTCATTGACCTCAGTGCCCGCCGCGACGGTAGCTCGCTCTTCGGTGAGAACAACCGCTGGGCTACATTCGGTGCTGCAGCTGCCATGTGGAAGATTTCCTCAATGAAGTTTATGAAAAACACCAAGAACTGGCTCAACGACCTGTCATTGAAGGTCAGTTACGGTTCAACCGGTAACTCGGGCATCAGCCCCTATCTGGCACTCGGTCTGGTAGGTACTGGTCCTCTCTTCAACGGTGTTTCTGGTACGGCCATTGCCAATCCTTCTAACCCCGACCTCACTTGGGAAACTGTGAAGACCTTCAACGTGGCACTCTCTGGACGTTTGTTCAACCGCGTCAATTTCGACGTTGAGTACTACAACAAGATTACAAGCGACATGTTGATGGAGATTCCTTATTCCTACACCACCGGATTCTCGGGTGGCTGGGGTAACGTGGCAGAGATGCGCAACCGTGGTATCGACTTCAACCTGGAGTTCGAAATCCTCAAGAGCCGCGACTGGAACTGGACACTCAGTGTTAACGGAAACTACAACAAGAACAAAATCCTGAAGCTCTTCCAGGGCCTTGACTACTTCACCGTCGGTAATACCGGACTTAGAATGGAAGTGGGCCATCCTTACGGAGAGTTCTACGATGTGCGCTGGAGCCATGTTGACCCGCGCGACGGACAGAACGTTTGGCTCGATAAGAACGGCAACGAGACAAAGGTTTATTCTGACGACGATGCTGTGATGACTGGCAAAAACCAGTACGCTCCCTGGTCGGGTGGTGTGATGACCTCACTCTCTTGGAAGGGCATCCAGCTCGACGCTCAGTTCACCGGAATGTTCGACCGCTACATGATTAACAACGAGCGCTACTTCAGCGAGAACGCCGCCTTTGCAACAGACTCTAACCAGTCGGTTGAGATGTTCAACATGTGGACAACACCCGGACAGGTGACAACCATTCCTGCTGCCGATGCCGACGTTGAGTTCGATACTCACTTGCTCGAGGAGGCTTCTTTCGTACGTCTGAAGATGTTGCAGCTCTCTTACACCTTCCCGAAGAGTCTGCTTGCAAAGACTCGCATCCTGAAAGATGCAAAGATCTTCGTCATCGGACGTAACCTCTTGACTTTCACTGGCTATAAGGGATTCGACCCCGAGGTGAACTCAAACATCACACTGGGTAACTATCCTAACACACGCCAATATTCTATCGGTGCTCAACTCACATTCTAATCTAATTATAAGGAGAACAGATATATGAAAAAAATATATGTTTTTTTGATTGCAGTATTCTCGTTCGGGCTTTCTTCCTGCGATATGGACATGAAACCTTACAATGCAATACCTGACTCTGAGGCACTTAAGACCTACACTGACTTTGTAAACATGAGAACGGGTCTCTATTCACCGTTGAGAGGACTTACAAGCGGTGGTTACCTGTTGACTACTGAGCTGATGACCGACAACTTCAATGCTGTTGTGGGCTTCTCAAACACATATGGTGACATGTACCGCTGGCAGTTCAACGCCCAGACCGATGACTTTGAAAGCATCTGGGCTGGATTCCAGGGCGTTATCGGCCGTTGCAACTACATTATCGACTACTCGGCCGATGTTGACCTGAATAGTACCGACATTATTGGCGAGGAGGAAGACCCCGAGGAAATTGCTGCTATCCAGCAGGAAATCCACCAGATTATTGGTGAGGCCTATTTCATCAGGGCATTCTGCCTCTACAACCTCGCTCAGTACTTCTGCGCTGACTATGAGGCCAGCTCTGCTACAGCTGCTAACAGCGGTGTGGCTTACTCCATCAAGTATGAGCCTACGTCAGACAACTCTAAGTATCCCGCACGTGCCACGCTTGCTGAGACCTATCAGCAGATTAAGAGCGACATTGAGGCAGCCAAGCCGCTCATTCCGGCTGAGACCACTTCGCTCAACAAAACCAATCCTTTGGCATACGTCAGCCAGGATTTGATTACTGCTTTTGAAGCCCGCGTAGCTCTTGCTATGGACGACTATGCAACAGCTGCCGCCAAGGCTGTTCAGCTTATCAATACAGGTGCTTATGCCCTGTGTGCTGATGCTGACGAGCTGGTTGACATGTGGCACAATGATAACGCGCCTGAGGCCATCTGGCAGTTGCCCATCCCGTCAACCAACGAGCTGGCTGGACAGAACGGTCGTTATTTCCTGCCCTACACAGCAGGCAGCACACCCGACTACATCCCCAGCGGTGACTTTATTGGTGTGTTCACTAGTGATGACTTGCGTATCGATGCTTATTTCAAGGCTGAGACCATTACCACTACCAGCGGTAGTAGCGGCACTGTTCTTGAGATGAACAAATATCCCGATGACTCCAACATCCACCAGAATGTTGTGAAGACAGAGAACGGACGTTTCCAGACCGAGCCCAAGGTGTTCCGCATTGCTGAGATGTATCTCATCGCTGCTGAGGCCTACGCCATGTCTGGCAATGTTGCTGAGGCTGCCAAATATCTCAACGAGCTGCAGGCCAACCGTTTCGCCGACTTCACCGAGAAATCCTACGGCAACGCCACTGAGCTGATGAACGAACTGAAGAACGAGCGCCGCCGCGAAATGGTTTGCGAGGGCACACGTCTGTTCGACCTCAAGCGCTGGCACATGGGTGTTAACCGTACTTCCACACAGCAGGACGACCTCTGCTTGTTCCCTGGTTCTACTGTAACCACCAAACTCTCTAAGGCTGCCAACGATCCGAAGATGATCTTCCCGATTCCCAAGGCTGAAATCGACGCTAACCCGCAGATTGTCCAGAATCCTGGCTATTAATCTACCGTTTAATCATTAACTAAAAGATTGAAAAGATATGAAATATATAAAGATTTTCATGCTGACAGTGGCTGCCGTGCTGATGGCATCGTGCTCTGATGACGACCAGCCCATCAACTCGAACAGCACTACCGTAGGTTTCGCCTCAGAGAAAATCACCGTCAAGGAGAATGCCGGCTATATCAATGTTCCTATTGAAATCGCAGGTGTACGCAATGGCGATATCAAACTGACGGTGGCTGCCGAGCCTGTCGGTTCTAATCCGGCTGTTGAGGACACTCACTACCTGATTACCGGCAAGACTCTCACACTGCTTAACGACACCACCAAGACAGCTACCCTCAACGTGCAGATTAAGACCGTTGACGATGCTGAAATCAACGACCCGCGTGAGTTCAAGCTCAAGATTACTTCCGTCGAGGGAGGCCAGCTGCAGCGCAGCGAAGTGAACATCGTGCTCCGCGACAACGATGCCGCCTTCTATGAGAAGTTCTTCGGCAAGTGGAAGCTGACGGGTAAGAACTACAAGGGAAATGCCGTGTCGTATGATGTAACCATCTCTGGTGCAAGCGACGAGGATGATCCCGACTACGACAACCGTCTGTATGTCACCATCGGCAAGATTATTTCAGGTCTTGATGCAAGCACCTATCTGTACTACACGTTCGACAAGAACACCCGCACAGGTACGCTCTCGTTCGACATGATGAACACCACAGACCCACTTGCTTTCTATGAAGGCTACAACACCAAGTGGTGCTGGGTGAACTTCAACCTGGTTGATGACCTGCTGAATGATCCCATCGATGCTGAGTGGAAGGTTGAGGAAGATGGTGGCATTAGCACCACAATCAATTTCGACACTCATGGCGGAAGCCTCGCATACTACGAGTACTTCAGCGGAAATGACGATTACACTGGCTTGTGGGGTTATTTCACTGACCTCGTATTGAAGAAGTAAAAATCAATAATTATTCATGGAGGTATCGGGAGTTAACTGAAGTTATCGCGGTTTTACAACCGCTCCGGGAGTTAACTGACAATAGCTAGACTATTGTCCGCTAACTTCCTTTAACTCCCAATGAATTCGCAGAATTCATATAACTCCTGATAACTCCCGTGAATAATGTAAGTAAAGAATGAATAACCAAAGAGGGAAGACCACCTGAAAAATGGTCTTTCCTCTTTACCCGTCTTAAAACCATTTAAACCTATGAGAGCAAGAATTCTTTTCCTCCTCCTCTTGGTAGGAGCAGTTTCAGTAACGGCAAAACAGCGCAGTCAGCAAGAAATGTTTACGGCTGCCCGCACGGCCATTGCCGCACAGTACAGTGCTAACGGACTCAAGCGCGTGCCGGCACAAATGCAGATGCGCGTCATTGAGGAGCGCCAGCAGCTCACCATCGTCGGCTGCGAGGCAGGCTTTGCTGTCATTGCCAACGACGACATGTTTAACCCTGTGCTCGGCTATTCCGACCGCGCACTCGACGAGAACGACATGGCCCCCGGTTTCCGCTGGTGGCTCGATGCCATGAACGAGCAACTGGCCTACAATGCTGCCCACGGCATACCCCTCAAGGCCGTCAGCCCTGCCGATGCAGGCCTGCCTGAGAGTGTAACCGAACTGATGGTGTCGCAATGGGGACAGGACACACCGTTCAACGACCAGACTCCCACCTACAACAGTGGCGGCACAGAGGTGCACTATGTCACTGGCTGTGTGGCCACAGCCATGGCGCAAATCATGTACTTCCACCGCTGGCCCGAGAAAGGAAAAGGTTCCATCTCCTACTATTTCACGCCCGAAGGAAGCGATGCCTCGCAGAAACTCTCTGACAATCTGGCCAAGAAGCCTTACGACTGGGACAATATGCTGCCTGTTTATAAAGGCAAGTCATGGACACAGGCTCAGCGCGACGCCGTTTCCACGCTCATGAAGCACTGCGGCTATGCTGTGAAGATGCAATACACCCGTTCGGGTAGTGGTGCCTTCACCCACGACGCTGCCGACGTGCTGAGCAAACGTTTCTACTACAACGAAAATCAGCACTACTACGTTCGTGAAACGTTCCCCGTTGACGAGTGGATGGAGAAAATCTACTTCGAGCTCAGCGACCGCCATCCCGTTCTCTACGGTGCAAACAAAGGCACCAACGGAAGTGGCCACGAGTTTGTGCTCGACGGCTATAACAAAGACGGCCAGGTGCATGTCAACTGGGGTTGGGAAGGCAAGTCCGACGGTTATTTCGACATTGCCTCGCTCAACGGATACACCCTGGGTCAGGAAATGGTGCTCGTTCGTAAAAATGATGAGGACGTTACCTTCCAGTCTTTCTGGGGCACGTATGATGGTATGACAGCCAGCTATCGTACCGGCAAAATCAGTGCCAGCGCATACGTCATGAACTTCGACTACCATACATTCACCGGCAATCTTATGCTCATGGCGCAGAATCTTGCCACAGGCGAAACCGTAGAGCTCAGTTCGAAGAGCGTGGAACGCATAGAGTACCTCAACGAGGACGAGAACGGAAACTGCTACTATCGTAACCTCGATTTCAGTGGCATCAATGTGTCCAACGCGCTGACAGAAGACGGCACCTACCGCATCTACATGGCCTCCTTCGATACCTCGAAGGACGTCGAGCCGCAGCCCATCCGCTGCCACGAGAGCAACAGCAACAGCTACCTGCTCACCATCAACGGAAGCAAAATCTCGCTGAAGGACGAGAAAAACGCCAACTGGACAGCTCAGACGGGCATTGAGCAAATCCGCCTGAGCAGCATCACCACAAACAACGGCGACGGCATGACACGCGTCTATAACGCCGCCGGACAGAAAGTCTATGAGGCTCCTGCGAAGTCTTTCAGTCTTGACGACGTTCCCGCCAACGGTATCCTGATGCTCAAGAACGGAAAGACCGTGAAAAAGGTGCTCAAGTAGCATTTCAAACTCCATCTCCCCCTCTCCTTGGGGGGCTGGAGTGGATTATAGAAATGGTTTGACAGACAACCGCGCGAGGCAGCACATTGTGCAGCCCCGCGCTTTTTTCATGCCTGTGCCAAAAATTGTACGTCGGGTTTCAGGCGTGCAAGCATTGCCAACACACTTCATCATCCTGACTTGTATGTTTACGACAACATACCTTCACATCGTTTTCACAATGCAATGCTTTACCTGCAAATTTTCTAGAGAATTTAATCGTAAACCTATACTTTGGATTTGTAAACCTATACTTTGTTTTTATAAACCTTTGCTTTGCGTCGCTGAAGTAGCACATTGTTTTTGCTACGCGACGCATTGTTTTTACAACGCGACGCATCGCATTTCTTTTGTTTGTCTTGCAGAAAAAAAAGACATGGCTACTTTTGGTAACCATGTCTTTTGGGTGTTGGGAAGCCCCCACTTAAACCCCTTCTGACCACCCCAAAGGGGAAAGGTGGTTAAGTGAAACTGATGACTCCCTGTACGGGCTCCTCGTTCTTTGCGTTGTTATCGGCATTGGTGTTGCCCGAAGCCTTGCCCCGTATGCTCTCGAGCACCTGGCGCGTGCGCTTGTAGGTGGGCGACGATTCAACGTCGGAGATGACGTTGTCGTTGTCCAGGTCTTCCGTTCTGAACATGAAGATGTGCGGGCGGCGCTTGTACTGCTTGTTGTTGCCGTCCTTGCCGTAGAAGCGGTTGCGGCGTTCGCGGCGTTCCTCGCGCTTCTCCTCTTCTTCTGCCAGTCGGTCTTGCTCCTCTTGTGTGCGGCGATTGAAGTGGCTGGTCATGCCATCCACATCCTCGATGCCGAAGCCTGTTGCGAGGATGGTTACTTTCACCTTTTCGCCCAGCTCGGGGTCGGTTGCAATACCCCATTTAATCTCGAAGTCGTTGCCGAACTTGGCCATGAAGTCGTTGACGTCGGTCATCTCGTCCATCATCAGCCCGCCGCCGCTCTTGTCGTTGCAGAAGGTGATGCTGAGGAGGATTTTCTTTGAGTTGAACACGTCGTTGTCGTTGAGCAGTGGTGAGTTGAGCGCGTCGTCAATGGCTTTCTTTACGCGCGACTCGCCCTCGCCGTAACCTGTTGACATGATGGCCACACCACCGTCCTTCAATACGGTTTTCACGTCGTTGAAGTCAAGGTTGATGAGTCCGTGCACGGTAATGATTTCAGCGATGGACTTGGCTGCAACCGAAAGTGTGTCGTCGGCTTTTCCGAAGGCGTCGAGCACGGTAAGCTCGGGATAGATTTCGCGCAGTCGCTCGTTGTTGATGACGAGCAGGGCATCCACGTGCTTCGACATTTCCTCCACACCGTCGAGTGCCTGGTCAATCTTGCGGTCGCCCTCGAAACGGAAGGGAATGGTGACGATGCCAACGGTGAGAATGCCGAGGTTCTTAGACTCGCGCGCAATGACGGGAGCCGCGCCTGTGCCGGTGCCTCCACCCATGCCGGCGGTGATGAATGCCATCTTGGTGCCGTCGTTGAGCATGTTGCGCACTTCGTCGATGCTCTCCTCGGCAGCCTTGCGGGCTTTCTCGGGCTTGTTGCCTGCTCCAAGTCCTTCCTTGCCCAGTTGCAGGTGCACGGGCACGGGGCTGTCGTTGAGTGCCTGGTTGTCGGTGTTGCAGAGCACGAAGGTCACGTCGTGAATGCCTTCGCGATACATGTGGTTGACGGCATTTCCTCCTCCGCCTCCCACACCGATGACTTTGATGATGCTTTGGTCTTTGTCTGGCTCTCCGAAGTCCAGAACATCTACTGGGATATTGTTGTCTGACATCATATTATTTACAATTTGACAATTTACAATTTACAATTAATATAAAAGAGGAGAGAGGAAAGAGGAGAGAGGAGAGAGAAAAGCATTTGTCCGCTAATTCCCGTTAACTTCCGCTAACTCCCGCTAACTCCTTTTATTATGAATTCATCCTTTATTCTTCCTCGGTAAGGAATTTGTCCACGAATTTTTTGAATCGGCTGAAGGTGTTCTTCATGCCCGCATTTTCTTTGCGCTTGCGTTCTTCCTCGGCCTTGCGCTCGGCTTCTTCTTTGGCTTTGCGGGCGGCTTCTTCTTCCTCAGCGCGGCGGCGTTCTTCCTCGGCCTTCAGTTTCTCAGCTTCTGTAATCACCACGCCGCTCTTTATCTCGTTGGCGGTGCGCGGTTTGTTGTGAATGTCAGCCGTTGTGGTGCCTGTAGGCTTTGTGTCGAACAGGCTGCCGTTCTCGTTGATGGGGTCGCCGGCGCAGTTCATATCGCCCTTTGCCAGCAGACCTAAAACGGTGTTCATCATGCCGTTGTGGTTGGTAATGTCGGGCGAGTTGGCCTGTATGGAGTTGAGCACGAATTTGGCAGTTCTGATTTTCTCCACGTTTGTGTGGTTGCGGAAAGCCTTCTCAATGTTCTTCATGTTCGAGCCTCCGCCGGTGAGAATGATACCTCCGAGCAGTTTGTCGGCATACTCGTTGGGCACCTGATACCACACGTTGGCGATGATTTCCTCGAGTCTGGCCTCAACGATGTCGATGAACTTGCGGCTTTCCACCGAGCGTTCTGCATCGATGGGCAACATGAGTGTATTGTCGATGTCGTTGTTGTCGGTGTAGGCACTGCCATACTTGATTTTCATCTTCTCGGCCTCGCTTTCCTCCATCTGCAGCGATGCGATGTCCTTTGTGATGTTTGAACCTCCGAGCGGAATGACGGCGAGGTGGCGCAAGATGTTCTTGTAATAAACCGAGACGGTGGTGGTGTCGGCTCCCAGGTCAACGAGTGCGCATCCTGAGCGTTTCTCCGCGTCGGTGAGCACGCTGTCTGCCAGTGCCAACGGTGCGAGATACATCTCGGCAATGGCAATGCCGGCCTGGTCGAAGCACTTGTTGAGGTTTCTGTAGAACATTTTCCGCCAGAGAATGTTCAGGAAGTTTCCTGTGAGCCTGGTGCACTGTATGCCTACTGGGTCGAGCTGGTATTGCGAGTCAACCTTATACTCCTGTGTGGCCGCATCGAGGATTTCCAGGTCCGGGTACGTCATGTTGCGGTTTTGGTCCATGAGTTCGTTGACCATTTCCTGTTTGACGACGGTGTCGGCAGGCAAGTCTTTTGTTATTTCGTTTTTGACGCTGTGGATGCTCTGTCCGCCCACGCCTACATATACATGAGCAATCTCAGTCTTGAGAGTGTTGGTTAGTTTCTTTACAATATTCGTCAGGCTTTGGGCAGTCTTGTCGATATTGTAAACGACGCCTTTGCGTATGAACGAGGATGAGTCCTCTTTCACAACAGCCAGAACCTGGATGCTTCCGTCGAGGTTCTTCTTTCCGGCGATACCGGTCATCTTTGATGAGCCGAGTTCGATGGCTACGATAAAATCCCTTGCTGGCATAACGTTATTCTTGTTTGATTTTTATATGTTTCGTTCCTTATTCTTTTCTCTTTTTTCGCTTCGCTCAAGGCACTCCTCCTTTTACTCCTTTTTTGCAGATTATCTGGTTGTCAAACTCCAGGCTGATGTAGGCATATTTGTTCCAACCAGCCTGGCTCAGTCCGTAGCGGTAGAACTTCTCCAAGCGTTCCATTTTCTTGCTTACGTACTGTGTTACGAGTTGTCGCCGTTCATCTGTTTTGTGCGATTCAGGCAGATAGCCGATGAAGACAATGTTGTCGCCCACGCGCGGAACCAGTTCCACGCCCTTGTCGGGCAGTATGTTGATTTGTTCCACCAGGTTTCTCCACAAGTCGTTGCCCATGAGCGTCTGGCTGAGCCATCCGAGATAGTTTTTTGCGAAGGCTTTGTTGATGCTGCCTGTTGCGATGATGAGGTCGGACGTGTATTTGGAGTTTGGCATGATGCCTCCCTGGTCGTCCAGGTAATAGTCGTCGCCGTTGTTGCTTTTGATGCGCACGATGGGCAGCCGCTGTGTGATGTTGATGCACACGTGTCCGTCTTGTGTTTTGTAGCATTCGGCGGTTTTCACGAAGGGACTGGTTTTCAGAATGTCCTCAATGCCTCTTGGCTCCACGAAAGCCATGTGCTTTTCCAGCGGATAGATTTTGTTGCGTTGCAGTATTTTCTTTATTTCTGCAGCGCTGAGAAATCCGTTGGTGTTTTCGTCGGCAATGTTGATGGCCACCTTGGTGCACACCTTCGCTGTCTCGTCGGGTTTATTGAACGAGGTGAAGGCAAACACCAGATACACGGCCAGGGCAATGTCGAGTACGGCAATGATGGTTTTCTTCCAGTTGATGTGCATTTATTTCTGTTGCAATATTTTTGTTATTTGCGGAACATAGTTGTCCAGGTCGCCCGCGCCAAGTATGACGAGCACGTCGAAGTCGCGGCTCTTTAAGAGTTGGGGCACGTCTTCCTTGTGAATCATGCTCTTCTCTACGCCCGGCCGCAGGTTGTCGTAGATGAGCTGCGACGTTACGCCAGGAATGGGTTCCTCGCGTGCGGGATAGATGTCGCACAGAATTACCTCGTCCAACTGGCTCAACGCGTCGGCAAAGTCGCGGTAGAAGTCGCGTGTACGTGTGTAGAGGTGCGGCTGGAAGATGGCCGTGATACGGCGGTTCTTGTAAAGCTCGCGAATACTCTTAGCACTCTGGTAGATTTCCTTCGGGTGATGGGCGTAGTCGCTGAGTAGCACGTGGCGGTCGTCCTTTATCTTGAAGTCGAAGCGGCGGTCAACGCCTCCGTAGGTGCGCATTCCGTAGCGCAGTTCGTTGGCTGTGCAGCCGTTTAGCTGTGCTATGGCCATGGCGGCTATGGCGTTTTCTATGTTGATGGGGATGGGCTGTCCCAGTTTCACCCCCGTAACATTCTCCACGGGCGAAATGAAGTCGAAGGTGATGTCGCCGTTGTCAATCACCACGTTTTCGGCGTGGAAGTCACCCTCCTCGCGGCTGTATTCGTAGATGGTGACGCCAGGCTGCACGTCGGGCTTCATTTCCAGTCCCCGGTGTATGACCAGCGCGCCCCCGGGTTGAATGAGCGTGGTGTAGTGGCGGAAACTCTCCAAGTATGCCTCTTTTGTTCCGTAGATATCCAGGTGGTCGGGGTCGGTGCTGGTGATGGCACTCATCCACGGGCGCAGCCAGTGGAACGAGCGGTCGTACTCGTCGGCCTCAATCACCACGTATGGGCTGTTCTTGCTCAGAATATAGTTGGTGCCGTAGTTCTTGGATATGCCACCCAGGAAGGCGTTGCAGTCCATCTGGCTCTGGTGCATGATGTGGGCGCACATGGTGGAAGTGGTTGTCTTGCCGTGTGTGCCTGCGAAGCAGAGGCCTTTGGCTGCGCGTGTGAGCGTGCCGAGCACCTGTGCGCGCTTTTCTATCTCGAATCCGCCCTCGCGGAAGTATTGCAGTTCCTTGTGTGTTTCTGGAATGGCGGGTGTGTAGATGACGAGCGTCGAAGCCTGTTTCTTGCATGCGTGGGGAATCTCGTCAACGTTCTCCTCATAGTGTATCAGCATGCCTTCCTTCTCCAACTGAGCCGTAAGCGTAGAGGGCGTCTTGTCGTAACCAGCAACCACCACGCCGCGGCCGATGAAGTAGCGCGCGATGGCACTCATTCCAATGCCACCGGCACCAATAAAATAGACAGCTTTTATATTTTTCAGTTCCATTTACTTCGTTTTTGTTTCTTTGTAAATAAGGAGTTGGCGGGAGTTATTGGAAGTTTACGGGAGTTAGCGGACAAATGAAAAAATATCAATTATCAATTGTATCCTCTCTCGTCTCTCCTCTCTCCTCTCTCCTCTTTAAATTTCCGCCAGGCGAATCACCTCGTCGGCAATCACGTCGGCAGCGTCGGGCAACGCCAGTTTCAGGATGTTCTGGCTGAGCGTGGCCAGACGGCTTTCGTCGTTTACGGTTTCGATGGCCAGTTTCAGCAATTCTGCGGGCGCGTCGGCATCCTTCATGTAGAGAGCAGCGTCCTTGCTCACCAATGCCATGGCGTTTTTCGTCTGGTGGTCCTCAGCCACATTGGGACTCGGCACCAGGATGACGGGCTTGCCCAACAGGCAGAACTCGCTGATTGAGCCAGCTCCGGCACGGCTGATGACCAGGTCGGCTGCGCGGTAGGCAGCGCCCATATCGCCGATGAAATCGGTAATATGGAGCATGGGCAGTTCCTTGCCTTTCATTTGCTCGGCAATGGCTGCGCTGTAGTACTTGCCTGTCTGCCAGATGAACTGCACGCCCGACTTCTCAACCAGGTCGAGGTGTTGCAGAATGCTCTCGTTGATGGTTCGCGCGCCCAAACTGCCGCCCACCAATAGGATGGTTTTCTTCTGCGGGTCCAGTTTAAAGCTCCGCACGGCATCATCGTGGCTGATGGCCGTCCGCAGCAATGCTTTGCGCACGGGATTTCCCGTCATGAGAATTTTCTCGGCGGGGAAGAATTTCTCCATGCCCTCGTAGGCCACGCACACTTTGGCTGCCTTGCGCGCCAGCATCTTGTTGGTCTTGCCTGCAAACGAGTTTTGCTCCTGCAAAAGGCAGGGAATGCCCATGCCCATGGCGGCTTTCAGGGTGGGGAAGCTGGCATAGCCGCCAACACCCACAGCGGCCTTGGGGCGAAACTCGCGGATGATTTGTTTCACCATCTGGTTGCTCTTCCACATCTTGAAAGGCAACGACAGGTTCTTCAGCAGGTTCGAGCGGTTGAAACCGCTGATGGGCAGGCCTTTAATCTCATATCCGGCCTGCGGCACGCGCGTCATCTCCATGCGGCCTTCGGCGCCCACAAACAGAATTTCAGCATCAGGCCGCTTCAGCTTGATGGCGTTGGCAATAGAGATGGCAGGGAAAATGTGGCCCCCCGTGCCGCCTCCGCTGACGATGATTCTCAGTGCTTCGCTCATAGTTTCTCGAATTTCTGCAAAAGTACGAAAAAAGTTTTTCTTTCCGCTATATTTCTGCCAATTATTTTCTTGTTTCCTGGTTTTTTTGATTCCGTGCCGCACGTGGCGAAAGCCTCGTTTTGCGTCGTGAAAACAACGGCTTACTTTACATTCAAATTTTCTAGAGAATTTTGCAATAAAGCAATGGTTTGTTTCGCCCGTTCAATGCTTTGTTGTTTCAACTCTATGCTTTATTGTCTTATCTCTATGCTTTGTTGTTTTTATTCCGTGCTTTGCTGTTTTTATCTCGTGCCTTGGTCTATTTGTTTCGTGCCTTGCTGCCTGCCACTCAGGCCTTGCTTACGGCGAGCCGCGTTTTGCCGTTGGTGTTGGCAGGTTCAAGCTCGTCTTTTTTCCTTGCCGAGTAGCTGACGCTGAGGATGGCCCCCATGTAGATGCAGTTGATGATGGTCGATGTGCCGCCCTTGCTGATGAGTGGCAGTGGCTGTCCGGTGACGGGCACCAGTCCTACGGCCACAAGCATGTTGAACATGGCCTGGGTGACCAGTAGCAGCGCCAGTCCCATGATGAGCAGGGCGGGGAAGGTGTTGACGCAGCGGTTGGCGATGGTGGCTGTACGGAACAGCAGTATGATGTAGAGCAGGCATACCACGATGGCGCCAATGATGCCCATCTCCTCGATGATGATGGCATAGATGAAGTCGGAGAATGCCTGCGAGAGAAAGTCGCGCTCTACGGAGTTGCCCGGGCCTTTGCCCACGATGTTGCTCGACGCGATGGCGATGTTGGCATGAGCCACCTGCGCGTCCTTGTCGAGGTCGAACTCGTTTGGAGCCACCTCCTTGCTGTTAAGGAAGTTGTTGATGCGCGATTTCCACGTGTCTGCACGGTGGAACAGTTTGTCCAGCGCTCCCGGTTTCTCTACCTCGGCCTCGGCAGCCTCCGTCATGGCCAGTTTGGGGTCTTTGGCCTCCTCCTCGTTGCCCACAATCATAATGGTGGCGATTAAGAAGGCTCCAGCCAGCATCACGACGCCCAGCAGCTTGCCAATCTGACCGAGCGGCACGCGTCCGATGAACATCATCATCACGATGACCGCGCAGAGAAGTACGGCTGTGGAGAGGTTCTCAAGCATGATGAGCGGCACGATGACTGAACAGACAATCAGGATGTATTTGAACGCCCGCTTGTCGGCTCCCCGCTCGGTCTGCATGGCGCTCAGAATCTGTGCCACCGCCAGAATCATGGCCCCTTTGGCTATTTCCGACGGCTGGAACTGAATGCCAACCAGGCTTATCCATCGCTGTGCGCCGTTGGTGCTATGACCGGCCAGCAGCACCCATACCAGCGTGAACAGGGAGAAGCCCAGCATGAACGGGGTGACTATTTTGAAGTACTTGCACTTCACGTTCATCACCACCACCATGCAGAACACGCCCACCAACAGCAGGCCCGCATGTTTTATCATCGGGCTCCAGTAGTTGCCGCTCTTGTAGGTGAGCACGCTCGAAGCACTATACACCTCGACAATGCTGATGATGCATAGCAGGAAGAACACCATCCAGATGATGCCGTCGCCTTTGAATTTCTTGCTGAATATCTTGTCGAACACCTTTACAATTTTTTCGCTGAGCTCAAGGAACTCCAATTTGACAATTTACAATTTAACTCTTAACTCCTAACTCTTAACAAGGGGGCAAGCCCCCTTGCTTCAAACTCCTAACTCTTACAGGTTTCTTACCAGCGTCTTGAACTGCTCGCCGCGGTCTTCCATGTTCTTGAACAGGTCGAACGAGGCGCAGCAGGGGCTCAGCAGCACCGTTTCGCCAGGCTGGGCCATTTCGTAGCAGGCTTCCACACACTCGCGCATGGAGTGGGTGTCGCGCACGGGAATGCCTAACGGGTCGAAGAAGTTGTGCAGTTTGGTGTTGTCGGCTCCGAGATAAACCAGCCCCGAGCACTTTTTCTGCACCAGTTCCTTGATGGCGTTATAGTCGTTGCCCTTGTCCTTGCCGCCTATGATGAGAATCACCTTGGTGCGCATACTTTCCAGCGCATACCAGCAGGCATCCACGTTGGTGGCCTTCGAGTCGTTCACATAGTTGACACCGCGCACCGTAGTCACACGTTCCAAGCGGTGCTCCACGCCCGGGAAGTCGCTCAGGCTCTTTCGGATGCACTCTTTGCGAATGCCGCTGATGTTGGATGCGATGCCCGCCGCGAGCGAGTTGTAGATGTTGTGCTTGCCCGTGAGGCTCAGCTCCTCCTGTTCCATGTTGAACGGGGTGGGGTACTCTATTTTGTACTGCCCCTCTTCAATATAACCGATGCTTCCGCGCTCCTTCAACTCTGAGAAGGGACATTGCACAGCCTTGATGTCGTATTTCTCCAGTTCGCGCTTGATGATGGGGTCGTCGTTCCAATAAACGAACGCGTCCTGCTCGGTCTGGTTCTGTATGATGCGCATTTTGGAGTCCACATAGTTCTGCATACAGTTGTCGTAGCGGTCCAGATGGTCGGGAGTGATGTTCAGAAGAATGGCAATGTTGGCGCGGAAGTCATACATGTTGTCAAGCTGAAACGAACTCAGCTCAATGATGTAGTATTCGTGCGGGTCCTCGGCCACTTGCAGGGCTAAGGAGTTGCCAATGTTGCCGGCAAGCCCGGCATCGTAGCCTGCGTTGCGGAAAATGTGGTAGATGAGCGACGTGGTGGTGGTCTTGCCGTTCGAGCCCGTGATGCAAATCATCTTCGAGCGGGTGTAGCGGCCCGCAAACTCAATCTCGCTGATGATGTGCGTGCCCTGCTCGCGCAGTTTCTTCACCATGGGAGCCGTGTCGGGGATTCCTGGACTCTTGATTACCTCGTCGGCATTCAGAATCTTAGCCTCGGTGTGCTGGCCTTCCTCCCATTCAACGCCGTGGTCGTCAAGCATTTGCTTATATTTGTCCTTGATGGCCGACATGTCAGAGACAAACACGTCGAACCCTTCTTTCTTGGCCAGTACGGCTGCTCCGGCTCCGCTCTCACCGGCTCCAAGTATCACTATTCTCTTCATATTCTTGTTTAACTTTTTTGTCGTTGTGTCGAAATGTTGAAATGCCGAAATTTCGTTATGTCGTTTAATTCTGTATTCTCATTATCTCATCTTCAGCGTGATGATGGTCAGGGCGGCAAGGATGATGGTCACAATCCAGAAGCGGAAAGTGATTTTCGACTCGTGGAACTGGCGCTCGGGCCAGTTCTTGAAAATATAGCGACTGGTCTCGTCGAGCTGAGAGTCCAGTTTGCGGAAGTTGTCGTGGATGGGTGTGGCACGGAAAACCCTCACTCGCTGCCCCTTGCGCTTGTAGTATTTGAACATCTGCGTCTGTATGATGACGCTCAGGCTCTCAACGAAGAAGATGCCGCAGAGAATGGGCAACAGCAACTCCTTGTGGATGATGACGGCGCACACACCGATGATGCCGCCAATGGTCAATGAGCCCGTGTCGCCCATAAACACCTGGGCGGGGAAGGCATTGTACCACAGGAAACCAATCATGGCCCCGACAAACGCGCACATGAAAATCACCAACTCCTGAGAGCCAGGAATATACATGATGTCGAAATAACTGGCAAAGCCCACGTGCGCCGACACGTAGGCCAATATGCCCAAGGCCACCCCAACAATGGCCGCGTTGCCCGCACACATGCCGTCCATGCCGTCGTTCAGGTTGGCTCCGTTGGAAACGGCCGTCACCACCAGGATGGTCATCAGCACAAACAGCACCCATCCGGCTCCCGAACGGTGCTTGCCGAAGAACGACATCACCTGCGAGTAGTCGAGGTTGTGGTTTTTAAAGAACGGAACCGTCGTTTTAAGCGATTTCACCGCCTGTTGTTCGTGTTTCACCACCACCTCCTGTGTTGTCTTAGGCACACTTACATTCTCGCGAACCACCGCATCGGGACTCAGGTAGAGCACAATACCCACGATGAAGCCTATCGACACCTGGCCAACTATCTTGTATTTGCCTTTCAAACCCTCTTTGTCGTGGCGGAAAATCTTGATATAGTCGTCCATAAAGCCCAGGAATCCCAGCCAGATGGTGGTGATAATCATCAGGATGAGATAGATGTTGCGCATACGGCCGAGCAGCAGCACCGGCACCAGTATCGACACGATGATGATGATGCCGCCCATGGTGGGAACGCCTTTCTTCTGCGTGCCGAAGGGGTCGATGCTCGCGTCGCGAGCCGTCTCGGCAATTTTCCTGCGTTTCATGTACTTGATGAAATGCTCGCCGAACCATGCCGAAATCAGCAGCGAGCAAATCAATGTGAGAATGGCGCGGAACGAAATGTACGACCAGACGTGCGCACCCGGTATGTCGTATTGCTCAAGAAATCGAAACAGATAGTATAACATCTTCTTATTGACTATTTACTGATTAACTATTTACAATTCTCTTTATCTGTCAGCAGGTTTGCGGGGGCTTATTGGGCAAAAATCTTGCGTACTTCCTCGCGGTCGTCGAAGTGGTGCTTCACGCCCTTAATCTCCTGATAGTCCTCGTGGCCTTTGCCGGCAATGAGAATCACATCGCCCTTCTGTGCCAACATACAGGCGGTGCGGATGGCCTCGCGACGGTCGGCAATGCTGAGCACACGTTTCATTTGCTGGGCATTGAGACCCGCCAGCATGTCGTTGATGATGTCCTGAGGCTCCTCGAAACGAGGGTTGTCGCTCGTGATAATCACCTTGTCGCTCTGTTTGACGGCTTCCTGGGCCATCAGCGGGCGCTTACCCTTGTCGCGGTTGCCGCCGGCACCGCAGACGGTGATGACGCGTCCCTTGCCGTTGAGCACCTCGTGAATGGCGTTGAGCACATTCTCCAGTGCGTCGGGCGTGTGGGCATAATCCACAATGGCCGTGAATCCCTCGGGCGAGTGGATGGGTTCCAACCGTCCGCTCACGCTTTTCAGCGTGCTCATCACTAAAAGAATGTCTTCGGGTTTCTTGCCCAACAGCACCGCAGCGCCATAAACGGCCAACAAATTGCTTACGTTGAACTTTCCAATGAACTGAACGCCAACCTCGTGACCGTCTATTTCGAGATACATTCCCTCGAAATGACACTCCAATATGCGCGCTCTGAAGTCGGCCATGCCGCGCGTGGAGTAGGTCTTTTTCATTGCCTTGGTGTTCTGCAGCATCACCATGCCATTCTTGTCGTCGGCGTTGGTCAGGGCGAAGGCAGTTTTGGGCAGCGCGTCGAAGAATGCCTTCTTGGCGTTGCGATAGTTCTCCACGGTTTTGTGGTAATCCATGTGGTCGCGCGTCAGGTTGGTGAAGATACCCCCAGCAAACGTCAGCCCGCCAATGCGTTTCTGGTCGATGGCATGGCTGCTGCACTCCATGAACGCATATTCGCAGCCGGCATCCACCATGCGGGCCAGCAAGGCATTCAGCTCAATGGGGTCGGGCGTGGTGTGGCTTGCCGCAATCGGCTCGTCCTCAATGTAGTTGCACACCGTGGACAGCAGGCCGCACTTGTGGCCCATGCGGCGGAACATATTATATAATAAGGTGGCGATGGTGGTTTTGCCGTTGGTGCCCGTCACGCCCACCAGGCGGAGCTTCTTCGACGGCTCGCCATAGAAAACCGTTGCCACGCGCCCCACGGCATCCTCGGTAGAGGCCACCTGCACGTAGGTGACACCCTCCTTCGGCGTTGCGGGCACAGCTTCGCACAGCACGGCAGCCGCGCCCTGCTCCTCGGCCTTGCCGATAAACGTATGCCCGTCCACCTGAGTTCCCTTGATGGCCACGAAGATATGGCCGGGCGCAATGCGCCGCGAGTCAATGTTGATGCCAGTAATCTCAACGTCGGTCTTCCCGACGATGTTCAGCGGCGCGATGTTTTTAAGCAACTCGTTTAGTTTCATATTTTCTAGAAAATTTAGGTCCAACTCTATTCTTTGTTGCCGTAAACCTTAGGTTTATTCTCGTAACTCGTAACTTTAAACTCGTAACTCGTAGTTCTTAACTCCAAACTCACTTGAGTTTGAGCGTGCAGGTCTCGCCTTTCTTGATGGCATGGCCCGGCGGGAGACTCTGTTCGGTCACTTTACCACGCCCTTCGATGCGTACTTTCACGCCGCGGCTCTCTATGAGGAACACAGCATCGCGCGCACCCATGCCGCGCACGTCGGGAATGTGGGCATTGCCATAGTGCTTCACTTTCTCTAACTGTACGGCGTGGCTGTTCATCACGCCGCGGCCCCAGATGGGCGCGCCCTCGGCAAATTTGCCGTTCCAGCCGTCGTCGGCCCTGATGTTCAGGTGCGACAGCACATAGTCGGCGGCCAGAATGTTGCCGCTCTTGATGTCGGGCAGCAACACCGATGCCGAGTCTTTGGCGTCAACCACGCTGAGCTTGAGGTTCTGCGCCATGATGCCCTCGGCTATGTGATGGAACACCACGCCGCTCATGCCGCCGCCCGATGCGGGCAGTCCAGACTTCTGTATGCACACAATGCAGCTGTAGCGTGGCGCGTCGGCGGGGAAGAAACCTGCGAAACTCAGCAGATAGTTCACCGTACCCGTGTGATAGCCGCCGCCCTTGGCAATCTGGGCCGTGCCGGTCTTGCCTGCCACCTTGAACGACTGCGACCCGGCCTTGCGGCCAAGGCCCTGGCTCACCACATGCTCCAGGATGGTCTGAATGGTCTTCACCGTCTGCGGCTTGGCAATGTGCTCCTTGATGACGCGCACGGGGTATTCGCGCAGAATCTGCCCGTCCTTCTGCACACACTTCACAAACCGCGGCGCCACCATCTTGCCGTTGTTGGCTATGGCATTGTAGAACGTCAGCGTAGAGATGGGCGGAATCTGTGTCTCGTAGCCTATGCTCATCCAGGGCAGTGCCGTCTTGCTCCAGTTGGCCCAATGCTTGCCGGTCTTGTCCATTTTCGGTCGGCGAATCCACGCCGCGCTCGAGCCTTTGAGCGGTATGTGCAGGTCTTCGGCAATGCCCAGGTCGTGAATGCGGCTGACAAACCGTTCGGGATGGGCACCGTAGTATTCGTCGATGATGCGGCTTACCACAATGTTCGAGCTGACCTCCAGACCCCGTGCCAGCGAGATGCGGCCGTAGCCTCCGCGCCGCCAGTTGTGGTCCTTCATGTCGCGTCCGTGCATGTGATAGACGCCGCCGCCCGTGTCAATCATCTTTGTAGTGTCGCACATGCCGTCATCGAGTGCCACCATCATCGAGGCGGTCTTGAACACGGAGCCAGGCTCTAACAAGTCGCTCACGGCATGGTTTTTCAGTTCGCGGTACTCCACCTTGCCGTCAATCATGCATTTTTCCATGTTGACGATGGCCTTGATGTCGCCCGTGGCCACCTCCATGACGATGGCCACGCCCACATTGCCGTTGATTTCGCGCAGCTCGTCTATGACAGCGCGCTCGGCAAGGTCCTGAATGCCCACGTCGAGCGTGGTGACGATGTCGGCTCCGTCAATGGGCGGCGTGTCCATGATGTCGAGGTATTTGTTGAGCACCTTGTTGCGGTGAATCAGTCCGTTGGTGCCGCGCAGAATGGTGTCGTACGACAGTTCCAGGCCGAAGCGGGCCGTGTCTTTCGCACCGTACATGTCGCCCACGGTGCGCGAGCCTAAGCTTCCGAAGGGCCGTTTGCGGGCGTTGAACTCCTCGGCGTGGAATCCGCCCTTGTAGGAGATGAGGTTGAACACCGGCAGCCGCTTCACCTCGGTGTAGGTGCTGTAGTTCACGCGCTTAGGCCAGATGGCCATGTTGCGCGCCTTCTTGTTGTAACCCTGTTCCAGCAATGCGCGGAACTCAGCCGCCGATTTCTCCGGGAAAATCTGGTTGAGGCCGTTGCAGATGCTGTCCAGTTTGTCGTGCCACAGCGAGTCGTTGCCCGCATCCTGCAGTGCCTGGAAGTCCATATACATCTTGAACTCGGGCAACGAGCTGGCCATCAGCCTGCCGTCGCAACTCAGGATGTTGCCACGCACGGGCTTCACCACCACGCTGTCTTTTTTCAGTCTTGAGGCCACCTGCATCCAGTAGTCGCGCTTGACGGTGCTGATGTAGAGCGCACGCGCGATGATGGTGATGCCGAGCAACAGCATCACGTAGGCTATCATCTTGTAGCGCGGTACGATTTTCTTTCTGTCAAACAAACTACTCATTCTGGAACGTATATTATATAAGGTGGCTGGTCGGCAATGTGCAGCAGACTGTCGTTGTTGGCCTTCAGCATGTCGAGCACGTGGCTCTCGCGGCATTTCTCGGTGAGCGCGCTGCTCGACGACAGTGCCTTGTACTTGGCATCCTGCAATTCTTTGTTCAGACGGTCAATCTCCAGCAGGTTGTGCTGGCAGCTGTAGCGGTTGGAGATATAGACGATGGTGAAGGCCACGATAATCAGAATGATGCCAATCTGGCGCCTGATCATCGATGCCGTCAGGAAGTCGCCGCCCAGAATCTTTCTGAGCGTGATGTTCGACGTGAGCGTAGGCTCGTCCTCGCGCGCCTGTTCCTGAATGGCTTCTTTCAGGGCTGTGCCGAAGTCCTCGTCGTCCAATTCCTCGTCCTCGTCCTCGGTCTCGTCGTTCTCCACAGCTTCGACGCTTACCTTGCGGGCATTCCTGCGGCCTTTCACCAGCGTTTGTGGCGGAACAATGGTCTGTTCCTCCATGCTGGTGTCCTTGTCGCCCGATGCCGCCTGCGCCTTCAGTTCGCTGTCTGTCGCAGCTTGCGTCTTCAGCTCGTCGTTCTTCGTGTCTTTTATCTCGTCGCTCATAAATAGTTCAAAACTCCTAACCCTTATCTCTTAACTCCTAACTCCTAATTCCTAACTCCTCACTCAGCAACCCTTTCCGCCACCCTCAGTTTGGCGCTTCGGCTGCGCGGATTGGCCGCCTGCTCCTCGGGGCTTGGCGTAGTCACCTTGTTGTTCACCAACGTGAAGGGCGATTCGGCGCGTCCGAAGAAATCCTGCTTCACACGCCCCTCAATATTTCCCGATTTCATCACGTTTTTCACCATGCGGTCCTCCAACGAGTGATAGGTGATGACTACCAGCCGTCCACCCGGGCGTAGCAGGTTGGTGGCTGCTGCGAGCATCTCCTGCAAGGCGCTCATCTCGTGGTTCACCTCAATGCGCAGCGCCTGAAACAGCCGCGCCATGTCTTTCTTCTCGTGGCTCTCGGTCAGTTCGTCACCGTTGCCGCCCAGCTCTCGGCCCGTGGCGGCTGCGATGAAGTCGCGCGTGGTCTCAATCCTGTGCTTGGCGCGCGCCTTTACGATGCGTGCAGCCATGCGCCGCGACTGTCTCAGTTCGCCATAGAGCCAGAAAACGTCGGCCAGCTGCTGCTCGTCGTAGCCGTTCACAATGTCGGCTGCCGTTACTGGCGCCCGCCGGTTCATGCGCATGTCCAACGGTGCGTCGAAACGGAACGAGAAACCTCGGCTTTCGTCGTCAAAATGGTGGCTCGACACGCCTAAATCGGCCAATAAACCGTCTATTTGCTCCACGCCGTAGTAGCGCATCCAGTTGTGCAGGTAGCGGAAGTTGCTGCGCACAAACGTAAAACGGCTGTCGCGCGGCACGCGCCCCAGCACATCCTCGTCCTGGTCGAAGCCAAACAGACGGCCGTCCGCGCCCAGACGGCTCAGAATCTCTGTGCTATGACCGCCACCGCCGAAGGTCACGTCAACGTAAATGCCGTCGGGCCTCACTGAAAGCCCGTCAACGCTCTCCCGCAGGAGAACAGGAACATGATAGCTGTCGGCGGTGATTGTCATACGCGGTTATGAAGAGAGTACTAATGCTCACGCTTTGCCCATGATGCTTTCCATGGCCTTGCTGAATTCGTCGGCTTCCATAAACGGCTGGCTGCCAGCGTCGTTGCTCCATATCTCTATGGTGTCGTCAACGCCCACGAATTTCAGGCTTTGCTCTATGTGCGCCATCTTCAGGTAACGCTTGGGAATCAGGAAACGGCCGTTGCCGTCGAGCTCTATCAGCTCGGCGTCGGCCACAAACTGGCGGAATATCTGCTGATGCTCCTTGTTCCAGCGGTTCAGCGATGCCCGCAGCACGTCCATCTGCATGTTCCAGACCACATCGGGATACAGCACAAGGCAGTCCTGATGGATGTCCTTGCGCAGCACCAACTGAGCGCAGTGCCCGTTGTCGAGCACCTTGCGGAAAGCGGCAGGAAGAAAAGCCCTGCCCTTCGAGTCAATCTTTGCTTCTATGTTGCCTAAAAAATGCATAATCCAACCAAATGTCCGATGAATCCGCCGCTTTTCTCACGCGGCTCTTTCATGGCCAAGCCATTTCAGCATATAACAATCGGAATTCGGCCTCAAAGTTACATATTTTTCCCCACAATCCTCCACTTTTTCCCACTTTTTTTCTTAAAATGTGCTATTTTCTTGATTTGCCACCATTTTATCACCCAACTCCTAACCCGATTTCCTTTGTTCGGAAGCCTTCTCAATACGCCTCAAATTCTCATATTCCCTTGTTAACCACCGTTAACATGCCCGTTACGCCCGCATATTTTGCCATGCCGAAAACAAACCCTAACTTTGCGCTCAGATTTTCTAGAAAATTCAACCGCAACGCTACGCTTTAGACAGGCTAACCTTGGCTTGGACAAAGTAACATGGGCTTTCAGACATAGTAACATACTAACATAAGACATAGTAATGGTTTTCAGACATAGTAACATACTAACATAAATCTTAAAACCTCTCTTTGTCTCTCTGTCAAAAAACTCTTTGTCAAAAACATGAAATACAGAATCACTAAAGAAACCCGTCCCACCCTGAAGAACTACGGTCGCTGGAAGGCCGTGGCAGTGCACGAAAACACCGTTGAAACCGCCCGGATTGTGCGCGAGGTGAGCCGTCGCGTGGGCTGCTCGCGCGGCACAGTCATTGCCGTGCTCGAAGCCCTCTCGTTCAGCGTTGGCAGTCACCTGCGCCACGGCGACCGTGTGCGTCTTGATGACTGGGGTCTGCTTAAGCTTGAGATAGACAGTCAAAAGGTGGATAATCCCGATGAATTCGACCAAAAACGCCATATCCGCGCCGTGCGTCTCCATGTCCTCGCCGAGAGCCGCCACGGCCGCCAACCCCTTTACCACAACCTCCGATTTACCCGCGCCGACTTGCCTGCTCGTGCCTCCCGCAGAGAAGTCTATTCACACAGAGGAACTGAGGAAACGGAGTTGAAAGATGTCAAACCTATTTCGGACAGTTCCCTCGTTTTGGTTCTTTCGTCCGTCTCTGACAGTCTCGAAACAAATCCCTCCATTTTCGGAACCAATCCCTCAGTTTCCTCCCTACCTCTGTGTGAGATAAACCTTCTGCACGAAACAACTAACACCTCATAAGCAAAAATCGCCCATTTCATCGGCGTTTTCAGCCCTTTGCGTGTACTTTGTGTACTCCAAAAGTGAAAAAAGTGAACTGAAAAGTGAAAAATGTGTACTCCATGGGTTTACAAAATGTACTTATAAATCTTTGCGCATACGATTATTTTTCTTATTTTTGTAACCAGATTCGCACTTGTGCGATAAACATTGTTATAAAGTAACCTCTGCCATGAGACGACGAGTATTGTTGACCGCCTTTTTGTCCGTGCCGCTGCTGTGCCTGGCACAGGGTAGGATAGTCTATACTTATGATGCCGCCGGCAACCGCACTGGGCGCGCTTATGTGATACCCTCCTCAGTGCGTTCGGAGAGGAAATCCCCTTCAGCATCGACCGGAGTTGACAGCGTTCAGGTGTCAGGTGGCCTTACTTTCACGGTTGGTCCCAACCCCACCAGTGGTATACTTTCCGTACGCACGTCGGGCACGACGGGCAGCCTCCCTATGGACATCTCGCTGTTAACCTCCTCGGGCTCACTGGTCATGGCTTGCAGGGAATCCTCAGCCACAGCCACGCTCGACCTCTCCCCCGTTCCCGCCGGCCTATACCTGTTGCGTGTCGTTGCCGGCGGCAAGCCGCTCATCTGGAAAATCATCAAGAAGTAGCCCCTGCCCTTTGACAGCACCATGATAAAACCATATTCAATAATCCTTTCGTCACTGCTGCTGTGGCTTTTGCCCGCCGCAGCCCAGAACAGCTGTTCCGTCGGCTCCCCTCCCTGTTCTTTCGCCGTATCCCCCTTGGGAGGCGGTGCCTTCACCATAGCCATCGAAGCCCCTCCCACCACCAATAAGCTGTCCCCGTCTGTGAGCATTGAATACAACAGCCAGGGGGGCAACGGCATCGCCGGCTTCGGGACGAGCATCGGCGGGCTGTCCGTCATCACCCGTGTGCCCAAAGACCTTTTCCACGACCAGACGAGCAGCGGCATCAGCTATACCGCCGCCGACGCGCTGTCGCTCGACGGCAAACGTCTGATACTGAAGTCTGGCACACCCGGCGCGGACGGCGCCGTCTATACCGTTGAGGGTGATCCCTATACGACGGTCACGGCGAATGTGGGGCCGGACAACACTTGGTTTGAGGTGCTCACACCCGGTGGCCTGAAATACATCTACGGTAGTGCTAACGGCAGCCAGCAGACTTTCCTGAGGAACGGCTCACTTGTTACAAGCGCGTGGTATCTGTCCAAGATTACCAACGCGCAAAATGAGGAGGTGGAGTTCTCCTACGAGCACGACCAGTATTTTGTGTATCTGAAAAAGATACAGTACGGCCCATACGGCAACGAGAGCATTGAGCTCACTTACGAGGGCCGTACCGACGCAGAGCCGTTCCGCCTGGACAACAAGCCCGGCCAGATGGGGCGCAGGCTGAAAAACGTCACCTCGAAAAGCGGCACGAACGTCTATCGCCAGTACATCCTCTCATACATCATGGATGCCGACTCCACCGACCGCTGTTATTCCCGCCTGTCGTCCGTTGTTGAGAAGAACGGCGGCGGCGAGCAGCTTCCGCCCATACTGGCAGAGTGGAGGGGACTTCCCCCTGCCACGCCCACAGTGGAGGCCGTGGATGCCACGCCTGTGAGCCTTCAAGGCGGCACATCCATCACCTCTCGCCAGTTCATGGCCTCCGACCTGACTGGCGACGGGCTCAGCGACCTCTGCGAAAAGATTGAATATACGAGCAACGGCAGCAAGCACGCGTTTATAAAGATTCACAGGAACGAGTCGTCCGCGGGCACATTCCACGCCCTACCCCAGTACGACATTGCAGCCGACTACAATTACGGCAACTATGCGCTTTTCTCGGTCACGCAAGGCCTTAACGGCTCCGACATAGACGGCGACGGCATCAACGACCTGGTGCTGTTGAAACAAGGCAACCAGAGTGTCAGCATCGGCTACATCCCGGGACTGGTCATCAAGATGAGCGGCAGTTGCGGATTTAACTGTCTCGACATCAGCGTGAGCGGCAGTGCCGGTGCCACCAACCACGTCCTTGCAGACATTGACAATGACGGACGGGCCGAGGTCCTGTTTGTTGACCGCAGTCCCGTCAGCAACAGCACTTACAAGTGCCGCATGGTGAGATACGACAGTGCCTCACCCCATTATTCCCGTCTTCTGCACGACAGCTGCACGGTTTCCCTTTCCTCCACGCCGCAGACTGTCTTCACAGCCGACTACAACAACGACGGCCTGCAGGATTTGATAGTGTTCTATGAGGGCGGCTACAAGGTATTCTTCAACAACGGCTGCGGCACCCATCAGACCTCCCCGCCCTTCAGCAATTCCAACAGCTTCACCGGCACCAGCATAGGCTACACGCGCCACATGTACCAGGGCGACTTCAACGGCGACGGCCTGACAGACTTCGTCTATAACATTCCCGGCGAGGCCAAGTACTATTTCGCCCTGAACAATGGCGACGGCACTTTCAGCAATATGCAGGCATGTGAGCTGAATGGCGTATTCGACAAGACAGGCACGTTGAAGGACGACGACCGTTTCTCCTTCCTGGTCTATGACGCTGACCATGACGGTAAGTCCGACCTTGTGATTGTCAAGGCATATTACGAGTATCACGGAACACCATCATGGAGCTACGGATTTGACCATACCGACATCTGCTGGCTTCGCTCCACAGGCACCACCCTTGTGCTCAAGCGCAAGACCCGCACCTACGACGAGGACGACGCACGGGCGTACAACCTCATGCCGGGCGACTTTACGGGCAACGGCGAGGTGCAGCTGATAAACTACGGCAGCCACCTCCGCACCAACGTCGTGGCCACCGCCGCCGAGGCACCCGGCATTGTTCTCGCCGAGGGCGAGACGCTCATCATTGAGGAAGAAACCGAATATGCAGGCGACGAGCCGCAGGAGACGGCTGACGCAGAGCTTCCTGATGAGACCGCCGACGGCGGGACAGACGGCGACACCCTCCGCGATGCCGCTACCATAAAGCCGCTGTGGCTCTACCTGAAGCCGTCGTTCACCCCTGCCAGCGGCAAGCTCACCGCCCTCACCGACGGCTTCGGCAACCGCACCAGCGTCAGCTACGCCTCGCTGGTCGGCAGCAGCATCTACACCCCGGGAAGCGGTGCCTCCTATCCCGTGGCCGACCTCACCGTGCCCCTCCATGTGGTCAGCGGCACCCTTGCCGGCAACGGCGCGGCGGGAACCGCCGTCATGAGCTACGCCTACGGCGGACTGAAGGCCCACCTGAGGGGCAGGGGTCTGATAGGCTTCTCCGCCACCTCGGTCACTGACGTAAACGCCGCCGGGATCACGGCCACCGTTCTTGACAGTCTGAACCTGCAGTGGTTCGTGCCGCAACGTGCCACCACTACCACCACACAGGGCAGCTGCACAGCCACCTCAGTGCTGAGACAGACCATATACACCCCTCAATACGGGAACTACTGGCTGCACCCCGACACCAAGACCGACACCGACATCTGGGGCAATGAGACCGTCACCACCTATGCCTTCGACTGTGCCCATGGCGATCCGCTGACAGAACACACCGCTTACGGCTCGCCGGCCATGTACCGTGAGACGAGATGGAGCGGTTACACCGAAAGCGGCTGGCGCCGCCAGCCTGCGAATGTCACGGTGGAGCAGCGGCATGAGGACGACACGGCCCCCTTCAGCACGACAACCCACTACACCTACAACGGCCATGGCATGCCCCTCCATGTGACGGAGCACTACGGCACCTCCCTGGCACTGACCCACAGCTATACCTACAACAACAGCGGCCATGTGACCAGCGAGAATACCACGGGCAGCGGCATCACCCCGCTCACCACCCAGTACAGCCGTAATATATGGAACCAGGTGACGGGCACCGCCACCACGCCCGCATCCGTCAGCATGAGCTACGAGTATGATGCCTTCGGACGCCTGATTACCGAGACCGACCACACCGACAGCTCCAGTCCCCTTGTCACCTCGTACACCTACGACGGCTGGGGCAACCTGTCGCAGACCATCACGCCCGACGGTCTCAGCACGACGGTGAGCCGGGGCTGGGGCAGCACACCGGACCGCAGGTACTACGTGTATCAGACCGCCAGCGGCCAGCCGTGGCAGCGCACATGGTACGACAGCCGCGGGCGCGAGACCCTGACAGAGACCGTAGGCCCCGGCGGCGCGATGGAGAGAGACACCACGTACTACAACAGCCGCGGACTCGTCTCCTCAAAGGTGAGTACCAGCGGCCAGCTCGCTGTGACACAGACCATGAGCTACGACGCGCTGGGGCGCCTCAGCTCCACCGTCTCCTCCAACGGGCAGAGCACCTCCTTGTCCTACGGCAACCGTGTGCAGACCACCACCGACGCTGCAGGGCGCAGCCGCACCCGGTACTTCGACGCATGGGGCAACGTGACGGAAGCCAGCGACCCCCTGAGCGGGGTGAGCTACACCTATTCCTCCTGCGGAAAGCCCGCCACGGCCACCGTGGGAAACAGCACCGTGAGCATGGAGTACGACGGCTGCGGCAACCAGACCTCGCTCGACGACCCCGACGCGGGCACCACCACCTACACCTATGACGCGGCAGGGCGCGTGGTCAGCCAGACCGACGCGCGCGGAATCATCTCCGCCACCGCCTACGACGCCTTCGGGCGCACCACGCAGCACACCGCCGGCACCGACGTGACCACCTACACCTACGGCACCTCCGGCGCGGAGAACATGCTGCTCACCGGCATGGCCAACGCCACGGGCACCATCGGCTACACCCACGACCCCTACGGGCGGCTGCTCACCGAGACCCGCACCCTGACAGGCGGCTCGCCGCTCACCTTCAGCTACACCTACAACAGCCTGGGGCAGCTGTCCTCAAAGTCATACCCAGACAACGTGACCGCCACCTACCAGTACGACGGCAACGGCCATGAGTACCAGATGTCCGTCAACGACACCGTGGTGTGGCAGCTGCAAGGCAACAACGGCCTTGTCCGTACAGAGAATCTCGGCGGCGGCGCGCTCACCCGCACCCAGACCCACGACCCGCAGGGCTACCTCACCGCACTGGCGACCCAGCACGGACAGACAAGCGTGAGCAGCATGACCTTCGGCTACGACACGCAGACGGGCAACCTGACGGAAAGGACGGGGATGCAGCTGTTTGGCGACAGCTTTCAGTACGACAGCCTTGACCGTCTGAAAAAAGTATCCGCCCAGATAGGCCCCGTAGGGCCGATGACAAAGGCCCGCCCCAGGGTCATCAATGTCACCTACGATTCTAACGGCAACATCCTGAGCAAGACGGGCACGGGCAGCTACGACTACGACGGCCCGCGGCCCCACGCCGTGACAGAGACCGACATGCTGGGCAGCGCCGACAGCATCGGCGTGGCATACACCTATAATGCCCTTGGCAAGATAGGGCGCATGGAGAAGGGTGTGCCCGGTGACTCCACCATTGCCACTTTTGAATACGGG
>JAFZSI010000078.1 GCA_017619445.1 Prevotella sp. | reverse complement strand
CTCCTCTTTCCTGTTAGACATAGTAACTGGGGTTTTAGACATAGTAACATACTAACATATTTCCTTTTCTCCTTTACTCCTTTTCTCCTCTTTCCTCTAAACATACTTAATGGCAAGCATTGTCAGGTCGTCGCTTTGCTCGGCATCGCCTACGAAAGCATGAACGGATTCTGCCATTTGTCTGACAAATTCTGTGGGATTGTTCTTGCCTGCGTATAGCAGCGACTGGGCAACATCAATGATACGCTGATTGCCGAACTGCTCATGACTGACATTCTCGGCCTCGTTGAGTCCGTCGGTGAACAGGAAGATGGTGGTGCCTGGGGCAAGCTGCTGCTCCTGGGCCTTGTACTCGTAGCCTGGCATGACACCGAGGGGCAGGTTGGGGAGGCAATCGACGGTTGAGATTTGAGAATTGAACTTTGAACTTTGAACTTGGAACTTTGAACTTTCTCTCTCCTCTCTCCTCTCATCCTCATCAACTATCAGCAGGGGTGCGTCGTGACCGGCGTTGCAGTAATGCAGGAGGCCTGTTGAGAGGTCGAGTGCTCCCACGAAAGCTGTGACGAACATGTTGGTGTCGTTGCCCTCGGACAGGGCTTCGTTCAGGGCGGTGACAATCATGCGGGGGTCGGACGTATGTGTGGATACATTGCGGAACAGTGAGCGCGAGACGGCCATGAAGAGTGAGGCTGGCACTCCTTTGCCCGTTACGTCGCCGATGCAGAAGAACAGCCGTTCGTTGCGGATGTAGAAGTCGAACAGGTCGCCGCCCACGTCTTTAGCAGGGGTCAGCATGCCAAAAATGTCGATGTCGTCGCGCTCGGGATATGGCGGGAATGTCTTTGGCAGCATGGACATCTGTATGTCGTGGGCCACCTTCAGTTCGTTCTCGATGGCAGCCTTCGAAGCGGTGGTGTCCTTGAGCTCATCAACATATTCGGACAGGGAGTTCTGCATGCCTTCGAACGAGTCGCGCAGCAGGCGTATCTCGTCGTTGTGCTTGATTTGAGGCAGGGCAGTATTGAAGTTTCCTTTTGCCACCTCGTTGGCGGAGTCGGCCAGCTGTTTCAGCGGCTTGGTGGCCCGCCTGATGACGAAGTGTCCGACGATGCGCACCACAAACAATCCGAGGGCAATCAGAAGCAGTAAGATGAAAGCAAGGATTACAGCTATTCCGTCAACCAACACGCGTGGCGTGGAAAGTGATATGCTCCAGTTGGTGTCTTCAATGGGCTCAAAGAACATATAGGCGGAAAAGTCGTTCATGTCAAAGTATCTGAAATACTGTGGCGAGCCTTTCACGTCGGTATATGAGCCTTTCTCGCCTGCCACCATCAGCCGTCCAACATAATCGTCGATGGTGTCGGGAGTTGCTTTGGCCAGTTCGAAATAGTTATCCTTGATGACGCGATTGCTGTCGGAATGGGCAATATAGGTACCGTCCTTGTCAATGATGAAATAGTTGGTGACCAGGCGCCATTTGCGGTCCATCAGTTCACGGTTATCAAAGTCGTTCTCAACAGAATCTTTTTCTTCTTCCGGGTCGTTGCCTGAAATAATCCTGAGGGAGTCGCCTTCGATGCCGAATCCTTTCATCAGCTTTCCACTGAACCTGCTCAGCGATAGGTCGGCTCCAAGAATGGCCACAGTCTTCTGCTGCTTGTCGCGAATGGGCACCAGATAGGGAACCAGTGCTGTCGAGTCGTTGGAATCGTAGAATGGCTTAGCCCAATAGCCTTGCTCTGCTTGCAGCGCCTCTGCAAACCAGTCTGCCTTGAGGTAGTTGAATTTAGCATCACCAAGCACTTTCACCTCTATTTGCCCGTCGGCATTCCTGACAGCGAAGGGGCAGAATGTGTGGCCTTTTTGCGGATAGTATCCATCGATGAAACTGATGCCGCAGCTGTGGATAGTTGGATTGAGCAAGACTATCTGGCGCATGATGTCTGCCATCTTTTCTGGATGGCTAAGGTTTGCTTCAATCTCAGGCACATGATTCAAAGTGCCCACCGATACTTTCAGCAGCTCTGACTTCACTTCCTCATGGGTGGTTTTCAGATAGCTCTTGTAAAGGTCGAACTCCTCAATTTTGATGGTGTTCTTGGCAAAAATATAAATGAGCCATGAGGCAAGCCCCATCACGATGAGTAGCATGAGCCCTATCCAACGTGTCAACCGACGGGAAAAGGGACGTAACTTGTTGTTTTTCTTCTTCATTCCTATACTCCTTTACTTCTCAACTCCTTCTCTCCATACTAAATTGCCAAATAACAAAATGAACAAATAAATAGTAAATTGTCAAATTGTAAAATTGTAAAATTGTAAATACCTCTATTCCTTCATAAACATGATGGCAAGCATTGTCAGGTCGTCGCTTTGCTCGGCGCCATCCGAATAGGCCTGAACAGCATCGGACATCTTCTTGACTATCAAGTTGGGCTTGTTCTCTCCTTCTGACAGCATTTTCTCCGCCAAATCCTTAACCCGCTCAATGCCAAACTGTACGTGATTGACATCCTCGGCCTCGTTGAGTCCGTCGGTGTAGAGGAAAATGGTGGTCTGCGATTCAATGGAAGCCTCCTGAGTCTTAAACGTCGTGCCAGACATAACACCGAGGGGCAGGTTTGCATCGCAAGGCAGGAAACCCACACCCTGACCGATGAGCATCGGCGCATCGTGACCGGCATTGCAATAGCGCAGAATGCCTGTACCCAAATCAAGCATACCCACAAAAATGGTGACAAACATGTTGGTGTCATTTCCTTCGGCCAATGCCTCGTTGAGTGCAGCGACTATCTGGCACGGCTCTGAAGTGTGGGCAGAGACATTGCGGAACAACGAGCGGGTGACAGCCATCACCAACGAGGCTGGCACACCTTTGCCGGAAACATCACCAATGCAGAAGAACAGATTGTTGTCGTGAATATAGAAATCGAACAGGTCGCCGCCCACGTCTTTCGCAGGATTCAGCAATCCATAGATATCAATGTCCTTGCGCTCAGGATAAGGCGGGAAAATCTTCGGCAGCATGGACATCTGTATGTCGTGAGCCACCTTCAGCTCGTTTTCCATCGCAGCCTTCGAGGCTGTGGCGGTTTTCAGTTCCTCCACATAATCTTTCAGCGATTGCTGCATGTCCTCGAAAGAGTCGCGCAACAGACGTATTTCGTCATTGTGCTTGATGTTGGGCAACGATGCGTCGAAGTTTCCCTTGGCCACTTCGTCGGCTGAGAAAGCCAATTGTTTCAAAGGTTTTGTGGCTCGCTTGATGGAAAAATGGCTGACAAGCCAGACAACGAACAAGGAGAGGAGTATGAGAAACACCAGCACTCCACCCACGACGTAGGCAATCAATTCAAGCGACAATTGCGGTACGACAAGAGCCATCGACCACCCCGTATGTTTAAGGGGCATATGGAAGACATAGCTATCGCGGCCGTCTATTTCAACCACTTCAGGCAAATCGTCTTCCTGCACATTACGCGTTTTCCAGGCCCCCATCATCTCCCGTCCTATTTTACCGAGTTCCACAGAATCGGGAGAAGCCTTCACGAGGCTGCTGAAATTGTCGCGGGCAATGCGCTTTTTATCAGGATGAACGATGAAAGTGCCTTTATTTGTGATGAGGAAAGTGTAGGGCTTCCATCTCTTCGCCCTCTTCTCTTTCTCCTTTGTTCCCCACTCGTCAGCAAAAATCTTCCAGTCGCGGCTTTCCATCTTCTCCTGAAGCCAGTCGAGCGACAAGTCCGACTCAAGCACAGCCACCGTTCGCCCTTGTTTGTCGCGAATGGGTTGAAGAAAAGCGATGAGCGGCACAACCGAGTCGTTCCCCACTACTCCCTCCCTTTCTGCTCCCTCCCTTTCTGCTCCCTCCCTTTGGGAGGGCTGGGGTGGGTTCTGGTGTGGGTTCTGGGGAGGATTCTCAAAGAATGGTTCCGACCATAGCCCGTCCTCGCTCTGCAGAGCCTGCAAGAACCTCTCTTCCTGAAGATAGTCCTGCCCCTCAGCAGCAAGGTTCCTTATCTCAATGTTGCTACTGTCGCGCCTCACCGCATAGGGTCTGTAGCAACGGCCTTTCTGTGGATAGTAGTTCTCCACAAAGCTGATGCCACAACTTCGGATACGCGGATTCTGGGTAATGACACGCTCCACGACCTTCATCATGCGGTCAGGGTTGCCAAGACTCTCCTCAATTTCCGGCACATGATTCCGCGTTCCCACATAGACATCAGAAGCAACCCGGCTGATGTTCTCTACCGAAACCTCAAGAATGGCCTCATGGCGGTAGCTCTCGTCTGCAAACACAAACGAGCCGCCTAAAACGAAAACCAAAAACGAGGCCAATCCCAATATCACAAGCAGCGTGAGCACAAGCCTTTTGGTCAGCCTCTTGGCAAAGGAACGTATCTTACCGTTGTTTTTCATTTTACTATTTCTTTTCTGCCTCACTATCGTTGATAGTATCGAGGATATTTTTGTTTTTGTATTGAATGGCAAGCATGGTCAGGTCGTCGCTCTGTTCGGCATCACCTACGAAAGCACGGACTGCCTTTGTCATCTCTCTGATGAGGGAGGCGGGATTGCACTTTCCATCTGCCAGCTGTGACTCGGCAACTCTGAGGAGACGAGTTGCACCAAACTGAATATGCTCCTCGTTTTCTGCTTCGTTGAGTCCGTCTGTGTAGAGGAAGATGACTGTCTGTGGGTCGATGGATGTCTCCTGTTGTGAATACTTCCACCCCTGCATCACGCCTATAGGCAGGTTTGCGTCGCAGGGAAGCATTCCCACCCCGCGTCCCACCAACAGCGGCATATCATGACCGGCATTGCAATAATTCATCATGCCGGTATTCAGGTCAAGCACTCCGACGAAGAACGTCACGAACATGTTGGTGTCGTTGGTTTCAGCGAGTGCGTCGTTGAGCGACTCCACCACATGGCCGGGTTCAGACTCATGTGCCGACACGTTGCGGAAGAGTGTGCGGGTGACGGCCATGACGAGCGAGGCCGGCACACCTTTGCCGGACACGTCGCCTATGCAGAAAAACAACTGCTCATCGCGGATGTAGAAGTCGAAGAGGTCGCCACCCACATCCTTGGCAGGAGTGAGCGAACCGGCAATGTCAATGTCATCGCGGTCGGGGAATGGCGGGAAAATCTTCGGCAACATCGACATCTGTATGTCGTGGGCCACCTTCAGTTCCTTCTCAATCGCAGCCTTAGAAGCAGTCGTTGTCTTCAATTCATCAACGTATTTCGTCAAAGACTGTTGCATCTCCTCAAAAGAATCGCGCAATTGATGTATCTCATCGTTGTGCTTCAGGGTGGGCAGGGGTGTATGGAAGTTTCCCTTTGCCACATCGTTGGCAGAGGTTGCCAGCTGATGGAGTGGCTTGGTGGTTCTTTTGATGAGATGACGAGCCAAGAAATAGACCACAAGGAGGCTTGTGAATATCATCAAAAGCAGGACGACTCCCACAAAGATTCCCATTCCTTTGATATCAAACGAGGGAATCATCAATGCCATCGACCAGCCGGTATGCTCTATGGGTGCATAGAACAGATAGACGGATTTTCCATTGATAATCAGCTTTCTCTCTCCTCTTTCCTCTTTCCTCTCTCCTCTTTCCTCTTCCTCTCCGTCAACGTAGCTGTCCACATTGGGATAAACCCCCTTTTTGCCAGCCATCATCTTTCGGCACAGATAGTTGTCAAGGGTATCGGCTGTTGCCTCTGTTTCCTTCAGAAAGTTATCCTTGAGGACGTGCTTTTTTTCTGTATGGGCAATGTAGGTGCCGTCGCCGCCTATAATAAAACTACAGGCTTCATTGTTTACGTTGCCCATCTTACGGGTCATCTTCTGCAGGCTCTCCGAGAGCCACTCCAGCGACACGTCGGCTCCGAGGACGGCTACCGTCCGCCCCTGCTTATCGTGAATGGGTACCATATAGGACACCAGGGGGGTGATGGTGTCATTGCCCTCAAAAAAGGGTTTCGACCATAGACCTTTCTTCGACTCAAATGCCTTGATGAACCATTGGGCTTTCAGATAGTCCTGGTCAGCACCTCCTACACTCTTCCGTTCTATCAGGCTGCTGTCGCGTCTGACGGCATAGGGGCAGAACCAACGCCCTTTCTGAGGATAGTAATCGGCCACGAAACTGATGCCACAGCTTCGGATGAGCGGATTGAGACTGACAACTCGCTCCATCAGCTCAAACAAACGGTCGGGCTGGTCAAGGCTCTCCTCTACAAACGGCACATGGTTACTGGTGGCCACGTACACATCGGAGAGCACTCGCCTCACCTTCTGAACAGACGTACTCAGTTTGTTCTGGGTTTCTTCAATCATCAGGTCCTCCACCAATTCACTTGTCAATTGGTAGATAAGGTATGAGGCAAGGCCCATGACAATGAGCAACATGAGCATGATGCGCCCAGTCAGCCTTTTGGCAAACGACTTTATCTTCGTATGCTTCTTCATATACCTGACTCTTGACTATTAGGAGGAGAGGAGAGAATTGAGAATTGAAAATTTACAATTTCTTATTTCTCATTTCTCTTTTCTCCGATATCACCCAAACACCTCAAAAACTCTGTTTACAGTTTCTGTTCTACCTCAATCTCCGTGAAGGTCTCAATGATGTCGCCTACCTGGATGTCGTTGAAGTTGACGAGTGAGATACCGCACTCCAAGCCCGTTGCCACTTCCTTGGCATCGTCCTTGTAGCGCTTCAGGGCGTCGATGGGAGCAGTGTGGACCACGATACCGTCGCGCACAACACGGGCCTTGTCCTTGTTGTGCACCTTGCCGTCGATGACCAAGCCACCGGCCACGGTTCCCACCTTCGAAATCTTGAACACCTGCTTCACTTCGATTTCGCCAGTGACGATTTCCTTCTTCACCTTGTCGAGCATGCCCTGCATGGTGGATTTCACTTCGTCGATGGCATCGTAGATGATGCTATAGGTGTTGATTTCCACGCCTTCGCGCTCGGCCAGCTTGCGGGCATCGGCCGACGGACGCACCTGGAATCCAACAATGATGGCGTCGGATGCGCTGGCCAGCATGACATCGTTCTCCGAAATCTGTCCTACGGCCTTGTTGATGACGTTGACCTGCACCTTCTCCGTGCTGAGCTTGATGAACGAGTCGCTCAGGGCTTCAATCGAACCGTCGGTATCACCCTTCACGATGATGTTCAGCTCGTGGAACTCGCCCAACGCAATGCGGTGGCTGATATCGTCGAGACCCAGCGTCTTTGTGGTGCGCAGGCTTTGCTCGCGCTGCAACTGTGTGCGTTTGTTGGTAATGTCTCGGGCTTCCTGTTCGGTTTCCATCACGTGGAAGGTGTCGCCGGCCGTCGGTGCGCCGTTCAGTCCGAGAATGATAGCAGGCTCGGCGGGTCCTGCCTCTTGTACGCGCTGGTTACGCTCGTTGAACATGGCCTTGATGCGTCCGTAGCTGGTACCGGCCACCACGATGTCGCCCACCTTGAGTGTACCGTTGCTCACGAGCACGGTGCTGACATATCCGCGGCCCTTGTCGAGCGAACTCTCGATAATAGAACCTGTGGCCTTGCGGTTGGGATTGGCCTTGAGGTCGAGCATTTCGGCCTCGAGCAGCACTTTCTCCAGCAGCTCATCCACGCCAATGCCTTTCTTGGCGCTGATTTCCTGGCTCTGGTACTTGCCGCCCCATTCCTCGACGAGCAAGTTCATATTGGCGAGGTCCTCGCGAATCTTGTCGGGGTTGGCGCCGGGCTTGTCAATCTTGTTGATGGCAAACACCATGGGCACGTTGGCTGCCTGAGCATGGGCGATTGCCTCCTTGGTGGTGGGCATCACCGAGTCGTCGGCAGCAATGATGATGATGGCGATGTCGGTAACCTGTGCACCGCGGGCACGCATGGCGGTGAATGCCTCGTGACCGGGCGTGTCGAGGAAGGTGATCTGGCGGCCATCCTTCAGTTCCACGTTGTAGGCACCGATGTGCTGCGTAATGCCTCCTGCCTCACCGGCAATGACGTTGGTGTTGCGGATGTGGTCGAGCAGCGAGGTCTTACCATGGTCCACATGACCCATGACCGTTACGATGGGAGCGCGAGGGATGAGGTCGTTCTCGTCGTCCTCCTCCTCAGTAATGGCGTTCTGCACCTCTGCGCTGACGTATTCGGTCTTGAAGCCGAACTCCTCGGCCACGATGTTGATGGTCTCAGCATCCAACCGCTGGTTGATGCTCACCATGATACCGATGCTCATGCAGGTTCCGATGACCTGGTTCACACCGACGTTCATCATGGTGGCCAACTCGCTGACCGTCACAAACTCGGTGAGTTTCAGGATTTTGCTCTCGGCCTTTGCCTCCTGGCGTTCTTCCTCCAGTCGTTCCTGCACAGCCTCGCGCTTCTCCTTACGATACTTGGCACCCTTCTTATTCTGGTTCTTGTTGGTCAGACGGGCCAGCGTCTCCTTCACCTGGCGTGCCACGTCTTCCTCGTTCACCTCCAGAGGTTTCTGGTTGCGCTTGCGGTTTTTCTTACCACCCTTGTCCTTGTTGGTGTCCTTGTCTTTGCGGTTGCCGCCACCCTGACTGCCGAAGTTGCCGCTCTTGCCGGCAGCCTCGATGTCAACGCGCTCGTTACCGATGCGCACGCGCTTTTTCTTTTTCTCGCCACCCTGGCCAGCATGAGCCTGAGCAGCCTTCTCCTCGCGCTCCTTGCGCCGCTCCTCCTTGGTCTTTTTCTTCGGGCGGGTGCTCTGGTTGATGGAGTCGAGGTCGATTTTTCCGAGCACGTTCACCTTGGGGGTGTTGAGCATTTTCTTCTCAGCCTTGGTGGTGAACACCTCGTTTGACTTCGGCTCGGGTTTTGTGTCCGGTTCTTCCTTTGGCTTGGCGGGTTTCTGTGCCTGACGCTCGGGCTGTGGTTTCTTCTCGGCCACGGGAGCAGCTTTCTGCTCGGTTTCCTGCACCTTGGGCTGAGCCTCGGCAGCCTTGGACTCAGGTGTTTTCGCCGTGCTGACGCCTTCAGCGGCAGCAGGCTTCTCCACCTTCTCGGCCACGGGCTTGGTTTCGGGCTCTGCGGCGGGTTTGGCCACAGGCTGTTCGGCCTTCTTTTTCTCCTGAGCAGGGCTGACGGCAGCAGCCTTCTCTTTCTCGGCCGAAACCTTCTCGGCAGCGGCTGTTTTCTTCGCAGCCGGCTTCTTGCCGATGCTGTCGAGGTCTATCTTGCCAAGCGGCTTAAACTGCACACGGCTGGCCTCAGAGGGCGTTTCGGCCTTCACCGGCTCCTGCCTCTGCTTCTTTTCTTTGGAAGATTTCTGGAAGAGCTTGTCGGCCTGGCCTTTTATCTCCTTGTCGCCTTTGAACGCCTCAACAAGGGCATCATACTGCCCGTCGCTGAGCTTGAAGTTCGGGTCGGCCTTCACTTCTCCCAGGTCTTTTTTCTTTTCAAGGAAATCAACTGCCGTCTGAAGTCCTATGTTTAATTCTCGTATTGCTTTATTTAATCTGATGCTCATCTATATGGATTTACTATTTACAGATTTATCTATTTACTATTTGCAGATTTACAATTTACAATTGCAGATTTACTATTCTATAGTACAATATTATTCAAATTCTGCCTTTAATACCTCCAGCAGGTGGTCAACTGTCTCCTCCTCGAGGTCGGCTTTCTCAACCAGCATCTCGCGCGGGGCGTTGAGCACAGCCTTAGCCGTGTCGAGGCCGATGGCTTTGATGGCGTCGATGACCCACTGGTCGATTTCGTCGGCAAACTCGTCGAGATAGATGTCCTCGTCGGCCTCGCTCTCGTCAACCTCGCGGAACACGTCGATGGTAAACTCTGTAAGCATTGAGGCCAACTTGATGTTCAGGCCGCCACGACCGATGGCCAGGCTCACCTCCTCGGGCTTGAGGAACACCTCGGCCTTGTGGTTCTCCTCGTCGATGTTGATGCTCGACACGCGGGCAGGACTGAGAGCGCGCTGGATGAACAGTTTGATGTTGCTGGTGTAGTTGATGACATCAATGTTCTCGTTGCACAGCTCGCGCACGATGCCGTGCACACGGCTGCCCTTCACACCCACGCAGGCGCCTACGGGGTCGATACGCTCGTCATAGCTCTCCACGGCAATCTTAGCGCGCTCGCCCGGCATACGGGCCACGCGGCGGATGGTAATCAGTCCGTCGGCAATCTCAGGCACCTCGGCCTCCAACAGTCTTTCGAGGAACATGGGGCTGGTGCGAGAGAGGATAATCTTCGGGTTGTTGTTCTCGTTGTCCACACGCAGGATGACGGCACGGATGGTCTCGCCCTTACGGTACTGGTCGGCGGGAATCTGCTCAGACTTGGGCAGGATGAGCTCGTTGTTCTCGTCGTCAACAAGCAGCACCTCGCGCTTCCACACCTGATACACCTCGCCGCTGATTACCTGGCCCACACGGTCCTTGTACTTATTGTAGAGCGAGTCGTGCTCCAGCTCCAGAATCTTCGAGGCCAGCGTCTGGCGAAGGTTCAGGATGGCGCGGCGGCCAAACTTCGAGAAGTTCACCTCCTCGCTCACCTCCTCGCCCTCCTCGTAGTCGCTGTCAATCTTCTGAGCGTCGGAAAGCGAAATCTCCTTGTTCTCGTCCTCAACCTCGCCGTCGGCAACGACAACGCGGTTGCGGTAAATCTCAAAGTCACCCTTGTCGGGGTTCACGATGACATCGAAGTTCTCGTCCGAGCCGAAAATCTTGGCTATCACGTTGCGGAAACTCTCCTCCAATACGCTCACAAGCGTAGTGCGGTCGATGTTCTTCGTCTCTTTAAACTCTCTGAAGGTATCGATCATGCTTATGGTCGATTCCTCTTTTTTTCTTGCTGCCATAGCTTTACTTGAAACTTATTATGTATTTTGTATATTTTACCTTGTCCATCTCAAACTCATGGTCCACATCCTCCGTCACAGGACGCTTGGCACCTTCCTTGCGCACCTTCTCGGGCACACTCACCGTGAACTTGTTGCCGTCCACCGACTTCAGCACACCCTTGTACTTGCGGCCGTCAGCGTCGAGAACCTCAACACTCTTGCCGCAGAAATTCACATACTGCTGCGCAACCTTGAAAGGCTGGCCAAGGCCAGCGGAACCAACCTCCAGCTCATAGTCCTCCTCGTCGCGGCTCAGATGGTCCTCAATGAAGCGGCTCAGAGCCACACAATCCTCAATCCATACACCGTCGGCATGGTCGATTTCTACAACAATCTTGTCATCGGGGCTGATTTCAATGCCTACAAGAAAATAATCCTTGTCCTCCAGCCACTCGTTCACAAATTTCTCTACGACTTTCTTATCAATCATACAATTACTAATGTGTTATAAAAATGGAATGAGAGGCTTTCTGCAAGCCTCTCATTCCACTGAACGGGTGCAAAGGTATAAAGAATTCCGCAAATACGCAACTTTTTTTACCTTTTTCTGACACAACAACCCCAAAAACAATACACCATCACGCAGAAAAAGTGTTAAAATCCAAAAATCTGTGCACAATTTGTGCACAAAACTATCGCATAGCCACAAACCGCGTGCAGAACACGCGCAACCAGCATCGCCGCACATCACGTTATGGGCACATAAAAAGGCTGCCCAGAAACAACACTATGCTTTACGCGCAAATTCTCTAGAAAATTTGCGCGTAAACCTTCACTTTGTTGTCGTAAAGTGTAGGTATAGGAACGTAAAGTATTGGTTTAGGATTGGAAAACGCAGGTTTGCAAATGGAAAGCATTCTACGGCTGCGCCGGCTGCAATATCTTCGCGTATTCGTCGGGGCTTTTCAGCAACCGGCAAGCCTCAAGGAACTGCTTGTCGTAGCGCAGGCTAAGCTCCGCTGAGCCACGCTGGTAATAATAGCTGGCCACAATGTCGCTTTCAAGCATCTGCTTGATGACGGCCTTGTGTTTGTCGAGGTCCTTGTCAAGGTTGTGCTGGAGTTTCTTCTCCAGGTTCTCAAACTCCTGCTTGGCATCGTCGTAGTAGCCCTCGAACTCGGCCATACGCTTCAGATTCTTCAGAATTTTTGCACTCTCGGGGTCGTAGGTGAAGCCGCTTTTCACGACACGCTGCTTGAACTGCTCGTATTCTGCATCGGTGAGTTGGAAATCGCGCGGCTTAGCGATGGAGGGATGACTGAGGTAGTAGTCGAGCTCGTAGTTGTAGAGGACATCGGCAGAGTCGCGCCCCGAAACCTGCAGGTAGTAGGCAATGTTGGGCAGCGAGTCGGGCTTTACTTCCACGTCGGGCTTAATGCCGCCACCGTCGCGCACCTCGCGGCCATTGCGGGTATAGAAAACCTTGGCCAAAGAGTCGGGCACATGCTCGGTGTAGCCACTCTCTCCTCTCTCTTCTTTTTATAATTTATGGCCTGGATGCAGCGGCCCGAGGGAATGTAATACTTGTTGGAGGTGAGCTTCAGGCTGCCGTTGTATGGCAAATCAACCGTCATCTGCACCAGACCCTTGCCATACGTGCGCGTACCTAAAATAACTGCGCGGTCGAGGTCCTGCAACGCACCGCTGGTAATCTCGCTGGCAGAGGCAGAGTTGCCGTTCACCAACACCACCAAGGGCATCACCGAATCCAACGGTTCGACGGTGGTCATATAGTCGCGGCTCACCTTCTTCAGCTTGCCGCGGTTGCTCACCACATTAATGCCCTTAGGCACAAACATGTTGACAATCTGCACCGCCTCAGCCTCAGAACCACCTCCGTTACCGCGCAGGTCGAGCACTAACCGGCGCATGCCTTGTTTCTTCAGGTCAATAAACGCACGGCGCACCTCGCGGGCACTGTTCTCAGTGAATCCGCTCAGCAGAATGTAGCCAATGCTGTCGGGCTGCAGGCCGTAATAGGGAATAGTGGGATTCTGTATCTGGCGGCGAGTGATTTTCATCTGCATGGTCTTGCCCGTTGAGGGCCTTTTGATTTTCAACAGGAAACTCGTGCCTGCCTCGCCGCGCAGGTGAGAGCTCACATAGCTCACATCCTTGTCAATCATCGACTCGTCGTCAACACTCAGAATGATGTCGCCCATGCGAAGACCGGCCTCATGGGCAGGATTACCCTCGTATGGCTCGTAGATGCACACGCGCTTAATGACAGGATTATAATGAATTGTCGAACCGATGCCCGCATAAATGTTGCCCGTGAAAATGCTTTTCAGTTCCTGCAGCCTCTCCTCAGGATAATACTCGGTATATGGGTCAAGACTGCCCAACATCGCGTCGATGCCGGCACCAATGGTCTCAGCAGCATCGAGCGAATCGACATAAATCATGTCGAGATTCCTGTAAATGGTGTTGAACACCTCAAGATTCTTCGCCACTTCGAAATGATGGTCTTTGGCCGCCGTAACAATCTTTTCCGTTGCGGCAGGCTTAGCCTCCTTACCTTTCTTATTGCGCTGCCCGAAGGCCGGAACAAACATCGCGGCCATCAGGAAAAAAAGCACTATTCTTCTGGTCATATCAACAATTACAATAATTTCGCTGCAAAATTACACTTAATTTGTGTAGAAAATAAATTTTTTCGCAAAAAAATTTGGTGGTTTCAGAAAAACGACGTACTTTTGCATCCGCAATTCAGAAACGAGTGGTTTTGCGCTCCAATTCCTGAACTTGTTTTGCTTCAGTAGCTCAGTTGGTTAGAGCACCTGACTGTTAATCAGGGGGTCGTTGGTTCAAGCCCATCCTGAAGCGCCTTAAAAATCAAGGAGTTACGAGAAATCGCAACTCCTTTTTCTTTTCCATCTGAACAAATTTTGG
>JAFZSI010000077.1 GCA_017619445.1 Prevotella sp. | reverse complement strand
TTCCTCTCTCCTCTCTCCTCTCTCCTAAGTAACAGTCCGCTGGCATAGCTCGATGCAGAGGTAATGAGAATAAGAATGAGGAAACGCCAGTCCCACCAACCATAGAACACGTAGCTTGCCGCAAGTAACAGCAAGTTTTGCCATCGTTGGTGTCGCCCCAGAATCCAGTATGCACCGAATACAATGGGCAGAAAAATGAGGAATGAAACGGAGATGAACGACATGGGTGCTACTTGAACTGGTTGAGAAGCCCTACAACAACCGATGCTTCTTCGTCAGTCATGGCTTGATGGCAGGGCAGACTAAGCTCGCACTGGTGAATATGTTCTGTGACGGGCAGGCTGAGAGAGTTCCACTGCTTGTAGCACTGCTGTTGGTGCGGCGGAATGGGGTAGTGGATGAGGGTCTGTACGCCGTGCTCGTTCAGATATTGTTGCAACTGGTCGCGCCGTTTGCATAGTATGGGGAAGATGTGCCACACGCAGTCGGCCATGAGGTCGTTCGGCACACGGATTTCTGGGTTGTTGATGTTTTCAATAAAGTACTGGGCAATTCTTTTGCGGTGAGCATTTTCGGCATCAAGGTATTTCAGTTTCACGCTGAGCATGGCGGCCTGAATCTCGTCTATGCGGCTGTTGCGCCCTTTATGGTTGGAAACATATTTCTCAGAGAAACCGTAGTTGCCTAATGAACGGACGAGGGCAGCCAGTTCGGGGTCGTTGGTGGTCACGGCTCCCGCATCACCGAGCGCGCCTAAGTTTTTGCCTGGATAGAAACTGTGACCGGCAGCATGGCCTAAAGAACCCGTGCGCCGTCCTTCGTACAGGCATCCATGAGCCTGCGCATTGTCTTCAATGAGCAGCAAGTGATAGCACTCGCACAAGTCGGCTATTCCTGGAGTGTAGGCACAGCGGCCATAGAGATGCACGAGCATCAGGGCACGAGTGCGTGGGGTGATGGCCTCCTCAATCAGCGTCTCGTTGATTTCCAGTGTGCTTACCCAAGGTTCCACGAACACGGGTGTCAGCTTGTTCTCGGTAATGGCCAGAACGGTAGCGATGAACGTGTTGGCAGGCACGACAACCTCGTCGCCCTCCTGCATGAGGCCCATTTCAATGTACGCGCGCAGAATCAGAGTCAACGCGTCAAGACCATTAGCCACACCCACACAATGGTCGGTGCCGATGTATTGGGCATAGTCGGCTTCAAACTTCTTGGTGGCCTCTCCTCGCAGATACCAGCCGCTGTCCACCACGCCGCCGATGGCCTCGTGAATCTCGTCGGCATGCATGGCCGTTATTTGCTTCAAAGGGAGATATTCAATCATGCGCTTGTTCGTTTTGAATATTTTGTTGTTTACAGCTGTTCTCGTAAACCTATGTTATGTGACTCTAAACCTAAACTCTATTTCCGTAAACCTACGCTTTAGCATCCTGAAGCTTCGGTTTGCGTTTGAATTTTCTAGAGAATATGATTTTAATGCTTCAATCCAATGTTGCTAAAGTTCCCATTCGTAGGTGTCATAGCATATTGCGCGTCCGCCGAACCCCTCTTTCTGGGCAATGAGTCCGTCGTTGAGAATGGAGCCGTCGCCCTCTGTGGAGCGTCCGAAGTCGAGATACTGATAGTGGGGGAAGTCTTCGTACATGGCTTTGTCGTAGATGGCATCTACAGCCCCGACTTGCTTGCCCACAGGGGTGGAGGAACAATATTGTCCGTGCAGCACTTGCGGCGAGAGGTAGAAAGTGAGTCCTGCAACCACTTCGCCCTGGAAGTAAGCGTTGTATTGCACAATGTTATCAGGGAAACGAGTGTGAAGCAACTCCATTTCCTCGACGGTGTGAACGGGACGAACACTGTGGCGGTCGGCCAGGTTGCTTTCAAGCACAGGCCAGAAAGCACGGAAATTGTTCTCGCGGCGCACCTCAACACCGTTTGCGTAGGCGTAACGAAGGCGACGACGGCGGTCTTTCCGCCATCTCAGGTGATGTTGCATGAAGATAACGGTCCCTAAGTCGCGCGAAACGATGCGGGCGTTGCAAATCCAGAAGAGTGGGTAGAGGTCTTCTTCGGCAGCATGTTGATGATAGACCCATGGCACGGGTTTATAGACCACCCGCCTGATGCCTGCGGCCTTCAGCCATTCGTTCAATTCGCGAAACAACTGGGTTACGTCGCTGGCAGTCACGTTGATGTCCATCAAAAGCCCGCCGTAAGTCAGTCCCTGGTGTGAATAAAGCGTATCATCAACAATATTGGCCGGCAGAATGGAATGCAGATGGCTACCGACATAGAACATGAGCGAGTGGTCGCAAAAACGGTCGGCATGGTAGTCCATGTAGTTGCGATAGAAAAGGAATGTGGCGTTTCTTGCCTTGGCCACATACCTGTCCCATTCGTGCTTATCGGCAGGTGAGTATCGCTTTATTTCAAACACCTTTATAATTTACAATTTGACAATTTACAATTTGACAATTTCTCTTTTTCAATTATGCATTATTATGCATTATGAATTCTCTTGTATTCAAGGAATTCTTCGTAGTCGTAGATGTAGTCATCTTCCTCGTAGGGCTCGGAAGCGAGCACCAGACAGACGGCACCGCTTGAAAAGTCGTCGAGTGTTCGCCATGTGCCCGTCTCGATGAGTAGTCCCTGCCAGGGATGGTTGAGCAGATAGGTCTGCCGTTCGCTGCCGTTGTCGAGCGTTACGTGGAAGGAGCCGCTCAAGGCCACAACAAACTGTTTGAGCCGTTTGTGGGCATGTCCGCCCCGACTCTCACCGCCCGGCACGTCATATACCCAGTAGGCGCGCTTGATGTGGAAGGGAACGTCTTTCAGCTGCTCAGCTACGGTCAGGTTGCCGCGCGGGTCGGTTATCTTCGGGAGTTCTATGATTTTACCTATCATAAGTTGTTTCGATATTGTTTCTCACTAATTGCCATTCAGGCGTAACTGCCAGTCTGCGCAGGCAACGGTCGATGCGTTCCATCATTTCTTCAGGCGAAAGTTGTTGTCGGCTGGCTATTTCGTCTAACGAGAGGCGTTCCTTGCCAAAGAGTCCGAAATAGTCTGTCAGAGAATCTTCGTCGTTGGGACCAAGCAATGCGATGATGTGTTCCATGGCATGCTCTGTCTCATGGGCAACGCTCTCAGGCTGGTAGCCCATCCTGACGAGGAACGATTGCAATTCTTTGGTCAGCTCATCCATACTTTTCTGATTCTTACTAAAGCGCAAACTTATCGGTTGGCGTACATGTTCTCGTAGTATTTCTGGTAGTCGCCAGAGGTGACATTATCGAGCCACTCCTGATTGTCTAAATACCAGCGGACGGTCTTCTCGATGCCCTCCTCAAACTGGAGCGAAGGTTCCCAACCCAGTTCGCGCTGGAGTTTTGTTGAGTCGATGGCATAGCGCAGGTCGTGCCCAGCACGGTCGGTGACAAAAGTGATGAGGTCCATGTCCTCGCCTTCTTTGCGTCCCAGCAGTCGGTCAACGGTATTGATGAGCACGTGTATGATGTCGATGTTCTTCCACTCGTTGAAACCGCCGATGTTGTAGGTCTCGGCAATCAATCCCTCGTGGAAAATCAGGTCAATGGCTCGTGCGTGGTCCTCAACAAACAGCCAGTCGCGCACGTTCTCGCCCTTGCCATAGACGGGCAGGGGCTTGCGGTGGCGTATATTGTTGATGAACAGCGGAATAAGCTTCTCGGGGAATTGGTAGGGACCGTAGTTGTTGGAGCAGTTGGTCACGATGACGGGCAATCCGTAGGTGTCGTGGTAGGCACGCACGAAGTGGTCGCTCGAAGCCTTGGCTGCCGAGTAAGGTGAGTGTGGATTGTACTTGGTAGTCTCGCGGAAGAACTTGTCGCCGTAGGCTTTGTGATGTTCCGATGAGGATGCCGTGGTGGTGAACGGTGGCTCAATGCCTTCGGGATGCGTCAGCTCGAGTGCACCATACACCTCGTCGGTCGAGATGTGGTAAAATCGTTTGCCCTCATAGCGTTCGGGCAGGCTTTCCCAGTAGAGTTTTGCTGCCTGTAGCAGCGACAGCGTTCCCATGACGTTTGTCTTGGCAAAGGTGAAGGGGTCTTTGATACTGCGGTCCACATGGCTTTCTGCTGCAAGGTGAATGATGCCGTCCACATGCTTGTCCTGCATCAGCTGGTAGAACGCATCGAAATCGCAGATGTCCATCTTCACAAACTCATAGTTGGGCTTGTCCTCGATGTCCTTCAGGTTGGCCAGGTTGCCCGCGTAGGTGAGCTTATCCAGGTTGATGATGTGATAGTCGGGATATTTGTTCACAAACAGGCGCACCACATGGCTGCCAATGAATCCGGCTCCGCCGGTAATAACGATTGTTCTCATATTCATTTGTCTTTTTGATATTTCTTGTTAATCCAATGGATGATGGCAGGCATGCCAATTCCGTAGATAACAGACTGAACAGCTATTTCCTGCCAACTTACATCAGAGGAGCGGAAAACAATTTCAGATAAGTACACCAGCAAGAAAAATACAATTCCATAGCAGAATGCCTCAATCAGATAATGTTTTATCTTTTCATTCATACGCTCATAATATAGTTTATCTTTCTAATGTAATAACTTCGCAATCGGTGAATTTATTGCCTTCGACGGTCAATCTTATCAAAGTTCTTTCCTTGTGCCATCCCTGTAGTCCTGCCGCGCCCGGGTTGATGTGCAGCAGCCGTAGGGTCTGGTCGTATTTCACTTTCAGTATGTGCGAGTGGCCGCTGATGAACAGCTGTGGCGGCGAGGCGTAAATTTGTCCCCGTACCGACGCGTCGTAGTTGCCGGGATAACCACCAATATGTTTCATCAGTACCTCCACATCCTCGCATTTCCACCGCAGCGTCTCGCTGAACATGCGCCGCAGGTCGCCACCGTCGCAGTTGCCATACACAGCCCTGAACGGGCGGAACTCGGCCAACCGTTGTGCCACTTCAAGCGAACCGATGTCGCCCGCGTGCCATATTTCATCGCACGGTTCAAAGTAGTGCAGATATTTGTCGTCCCAATAAGCGTGGGTGTCGCTGATAATGCCAATGCGTTTCAAAGCCGTTAAAGAATTTTACAATTTACAATTTACAATTTCTCCTTTACTCCTCTACTCCTCTACTCCTTTACTCCTTTACTCCTTTACTCCTTCTCAAACTTGTTACAACTTGAACCGTTTGCGGATGAAGCTGGCAATCAGTTGTTCGGTTTCCTCAAGGCCCAGCAGCGAGGCATCCACACAGAGGTCGTAGTTTGCGGCCTGTCCCCATTTCTTGCCCGTATAATAGTTGTAGAACGAAGCGCGCGCGGCCTCCTCGCTCTGCAGGTGTTTCAATGCGGCTTCTTCATCAAGGTTGTGGCGCTTGCATACTTGTGCCACGCGGAAGTCGAGTCTTGCCGTGACGAAAATGTTCACGGTGTTCGGCATGTCGCGCAGCACATAGTCGGCACAGCGTCCCACAAACACGCACGAGCCTTGCTCGGCTGCCTTGCGGATGGCATCGCTCTGGAATTTAAACAGACTTTCCTGCGAGAACTGACTGCGGTAAAAGGTGGTGTCGGTTACAAATGGCGCATGTTGCTGAATGAACGAGCGCAGAAAACCCTTGTGCTCATCCATCTGTTCGAAAAACTCCTTGCTGAATCCGCTCTCCTGTGCGGCCAGGTTGAGTATCTCCTTGTCGTAGAACTGGCAGTCGAAATCCTTGGCCAGCATGGTAGCGATGACGCGCCCGCCCGAGCCAATCTGTCGTCCCACGTTGATGATAATGTTTTCTTTGTCCTGGTTCATGATATATTGATATAGAATTTTGGGAGTTATCGGGAGTTATCGGGAGTTAGCAGGAGTTATCAGGAGTTAGCTGACAAATCCGCGATTAAGCGAGTGCCTACCAAGCTTGCTTGGAGTTGGCCGAGCGGGAGCGGATTATCTAAATGCTTTTTCTCTCCTCTCTCCTCTAAACTTGCGCATGAACACAATCAGCATCACCGCCGTCACCACAGCCGATATGCAGTCGCTCGTAGGGAGCGAAGCCCACACGCCGTTGAGCCCCCAGAATTTGGGCAGCACCAGGATGAGCGGCAGCAGGAAAAGCAACTGGCGCGACAACGACAGGAAAATGCTCACCTTCACCCTGCCTATGCACTGGAAAAAGTTGGTGGTGACAGCCTGGAAACCAATGATGGGGAACAGCAGCATGTTGATGCGGATGCCCTGGATGGACATCTCAATCAGCGTCTCGTCTGTTGTGAAGATGCGCGCAAGATAGTAAGGGAAGAACATGGCCGTCAGCCATCCGACAGTCATGATCACGGTGGCCGCAATGATGGCCAGGGTGAGGCAGCGCAACATGCGGTCGAAGTGCTGAGCACCGAAGTTGTAGCCCACAATGGGTTGCATGCCCTGGTTCACGCCCATGACAAACATAAAGAACACCATGCCAAGGCTGTTTGCGATGCTGTAGGCACCCACGGCCATGTCACCGCCGTAGCGCACAAACTGGTTGTTCATGAAAATCACAATCAGACACGAGCACAGGTTCATCAGAAACGGCGAGATGCCTATGCTGACGATGTTCTTCACTAACTGCGACTTCAACTTGTAGATGCCGCGCTTCAGGTGAAGCAGCTCTTTCTTGTCAGACAATATCCACATCTGCCAGCACATGGCCATCGTCTGCGAGGTCACCGTTGCCAACGCCGCACCGCGGATGCCCCACCTGAGCCACCACACGAATGCAATGACCAGCACAATGTTCATACCCACCGTGAAAAGCGTGGCATACATGGCATGACGGGGCTTGCCAGCCGCCCTCAGCACGGCGTTCATGCCGAAATACATGTGCGTAATCATGTTGCCCGCCAGAATCACCTGCATGAATGAGCGCGCATAGGGCAATGTCACATCGCTCGCACCGAAGAAACGAAGGATGGGATTGAGAAATGTCAGGCTCACCAGCATGAACACAAGACCCACCAACAAGTTCAGCGTCACCGTGTTGCCCAGCAGACGCTCCGCCGTCTCATAGTCCTTCTGACCCAGCTTCACGCTGATGCACGTAGAGGCACCCACGCCCACGGCGGCACCAAAAGCCGCACTCAGGTTCATAAAAGGGAACGTGATGCCAAGGCCCGCGATGGCGTCGGCACCCACCACCTGGCCGATGAATGCCCGGTCGATGATGTTGTAAAGGCTCGAAGCCGTCATGGCCACAATGGCCGGCAGCGCATACTGCGTCAGCAGCCTGCCCACAGGCTTCGTTCCCAATTCCAGCGTTGCTTTCTTGTTGTCCATTGATTTGCTACAAGATATTGTCACTCCACATAAAAACTTTATCCTCCGCCTTTCTCGTTGCAAAGGTACGATTAAGCGAGCGAAAAACAAAAGGAAAACCCTTTTTTCTTTTGTTTTGCCGAGCGAAAGCTTGTTTAGCTTTGCCGAAGCAATGCTTTATTATCCTATTACTACGAGTTACGGCAATAACTCTATGCTTTACGAGTGAATTCTTTAGAAAATTCATTCGTAACTTGCCTCTTTATTCTCGCGATGTTAAATGCCGCTATGCTAACTCTATGCTTTACGAATAAATTCTATAGAAAATCTGAACGTAAAGCAATGCTTTGTTACAGCCATGCCCGGCATGACAAAAAGAAAAAGGGGTTTTCCTTTTGTTTTTCTCTCACTTAGTTGTACCTTTGCAAAAGAAAATGCACTAAGCATATAGAATACAGACATGACTCTCTATCCCAAACTGATTATGGACGCGCTGGCCACCGTGACGTATGCCGGCACAAAGAAAAACCTGGTGGAAAGCGGCATGGTGGCCGACACACCGAGTATCAACGGCATGAAGGTGAAGGTGGTGCTGGTGTTCCCGCGCGACACCGACCCGTTCCTCCGCTCCACCGTCAAGGCTGCCGAGGCTGCCATTCATTACCATGTGTCGAAAGACGTGGAAGTGGAGATTGAAACCGAGTTCCGGTCGAAGCCAAGACCGGAGGTGGGCAAGATGTTGCCGCAGGTGAAAAACATCATTGCCGTCAGTTCGGGCAAGGGTGGCGTGGGCAAGAGCACCGTTGCGGCCAACCTGGCCATATCGCTTGCAAGGATTGGTTACAAGGTGGGCTTATTAGATGCCGACATCTTCGGGCCGTCGATTCCGAAGATGTTTGGCGTGGAGGATGTGCGTCCCTACGCCGAGCGCGTTGACGGGCGCGACCTGATTGTTCCAGTAGAGCGTTATGGCGTGAAGCTGCTCAGCATCGGTTTCTTTGTCAATCCCGACACGGCCACGCTCTGGCGAGGGGGAATGGCCACGAACGCGCTGAAACAGCTCATCGGCGATGCCAACTGGGGCGAGCTGGACTATTTTATCCTCGACACGCCGCCGGGAACCAGCGACATTCACCTCACATTGCTGCAGACGCTGGCCATCACGGGCGCCATCATCGTTTCTACGCCGCAGAAGGTTGCGCTGGCCGACGTTCGCAAGGGCGTGGACATGTACCGCAACGACAAGGTGAACGTGCCCATTCTTGGGTTGGTGGAGAATATGGCGTGGTTTACACCGGCCGAGTTGCCCGAAAACCGTTACTATATCTTCGGGCGCGAGGGTGTGAAGCAGTTGGCCGAGGAACTGCATGTGCCGCTGCTGGCTCAGATTCCCTTGGTGCAGTCTATATGCGAGAGTTCAGACGAGGGAGTGCCCTGCGCCGCGCAAACCGACAACGTAACAGCCTCACAGTTGAGCTATCTAAACCTTGCGCAGGCCGTGGTGACTACTGTGAATCGCCGCAACCGCGAACAGCCGCCGACAAAAATAGTGGGAATGCATAATGCTTAATGCATAATTATCAATTGTCAATTGTCAATTATCAATTGTCAATTGTCTTTTCCTTTGCTTTGCTAACCCGCTCGCGCATCTTGTCAATCTCCTCGATGGCGTGGGTGCGTGCATGATTAATCTGGAAACGATAGACAAGGCAGGTAAGGAAGAAATAAACAACAGTGTGCACCCAAAGCATCACGTACTCTGGGCGAATGTCGTGCAGCGTGGCTCCCATGCTGCTCAGCCTGACGTATCCGCGCACGCCAAAGGTGCTCGGGAACAGGTAGGCAACAGCGCGCCAGGCACCGGGAATGCTGCTCTGGGGCCATGAGACACCCGACAAGAACAGCAACGGGATGGACATGAACACAATGAGCAACAGCACGTTCTCGCGATAGCGCACCATGCACGAGATAAACATGCCGAAGAATATGCAGGCCAGCACGTATGGGGTCATCAGGGCCAAAAGGGCGCCGCGGTGGGCAAAGGCCGTGAAATTGAACAGGCGCGGGACCACCAGCGTAAGATAGGCGGCAATGACTGCATAGACCATGAAGTAGCATAACGACTTGCCGAGCACGATGCGGAAGATGCCATTATAGTGGCGGCTCACAGGCACCAGGTCGCGGAAGCGGTTGTTCTCGCGCGCCGTTCCTGCCGACAGGCCGATGCCGAGCACCAGTGTCTGCTGAATAATGAGGATGAGCACGCCGGGAATGATGAAACTGCCATAGCCACCGGCAGGATTGAACACGGGAACTTCTTCGAAGGCCAATGGGTGGGTGGTAATCTCGTCCTCGCGACTGGTATAGTTGCCTGACACCTGAATCTGAATCTTCGAGTTTATTTCGCTTGAAACGGCCATGGCCGTCATGTAGATGGCTTTGTAGGCCAACATGAAACTCATGTCACAATAAAGACTGATATGTGCCTGCTGCATGCGGTTGATGTTGGCATCAAAGTCGGTGGGAATGAGTATCACGCCGCGAACCTTCTGATGGCCCACCAGGTCTTTGGCTTCTTCCAGGTTGTTGCAGTGGTATGCCACCCGTGCGTCGGGAGAAGCGTCGAACTGGCGTATGAATTGGCGGCTGAGCTGGCTGTGCGACAAATCAACAACAGCCACGGGCACGTCGCGAGCCGTCTCGTTGTTGTATGCCCATGAGTAGAGGAGGGGATAGAGCAATGGCACGAGGATGAAGAAGATGAGCACACCCTCGTCTTGCACGGTGGTCTTCATCTCCTTTGCCCAGATGTAGCAGGCATCGTGAATGCCTTCTACAATTCTGCCTATCAGACTCTCGTTTCTATCTGCCATTATTGTTTTTACTTTTGGAGTTATCGGGAGTTATCGGGAGTTAGCTGACAAATGCTTTTTCTATCCTCTCACCTCTATTCCTAATTGTAAATTGTCAAATTGTAAATTGTAAATTGTCAAATTGTCAAATTCCTTTATCTCTCCTTCCCTCCTACGGAATATAGACATACTCGAGCATGGCTTTCTTGATGCTGCCTGTAATGAATACGGGCAGACAGATGAAAATGACCAATGCCAGTATGTTTATCCATGCGTGGGTTAACGGATATCCGTTGAACACACATATCTGATAAATCATGTAGTAGTGGCGCAGCGGAAACAGCTGAGCCATTGCCTGAATGGGCCTGTCCATGGCAAAGAGGGGGAATGCGGTGCCCGAGGTGGTGAAGCTGAGCACGGCCCACAACGAGCAGATACTCATCGACATGCGCAGCGAGGGCATCAGTCCGAAGGCGAAAACGCCGAACGCCTCGGATGCAAGCACACACAGCAAACCTAACAACATGATGGAAAACAATCCGCCTTGATGAGGGAAATGCAGGTAGCCCAAAGCATAGTACAAATAGGCGTACATGATGGTGATGAACACCAGGAATTGGGGCAGCAGTTTGCCGATAAGAGCCACGTGAATATTGCCCTCGGCGGTTTCCATCCATTCTTTCGACCGCTTGAATTTCAGTTCGGTGCCAATGCTGTAGGCTGTGACAAGGAACATGAACAGCATGAGCATGCCCGGAATGAGCATGGCGGTCAGATAGGCGTTGTAGTTGACCCACGGGTTGCCAATGGGGTGCAGGTCAACGGCTATGGGCTGCAGGAAAGTACGAATCTGGCTGTCGGTATATCCTTTGGCCTTCATGGTGGCCTGACCCACGGCCGCTGAGCCGAGCGTCGAGATGGTTTTCAGGTCGCGGAAGAGCAGCGAGCCTGCCACCAAGGTGGTCATGCTGTAGTAAAATGATATTTTGGGCTGCCGTGCCGAGAGCAGTCCTTCGGTGGTTCCCTGCGGAATGTAGAGGAAGGCATAGATTTTGTTTTGCTGAATGGCCTCGCGCGCCTCATTTACATTGGGGAAATGTTGCACCACATGCGAAGTTTGAAACGCGTCGAGCCTGCGGATGAGCGAGCGGCTTGTGGTGGTGTTGTCCATATCCACCACGCCGACAGGCATTTCGAGCGGTTGCCCCTGGTGCATGATTGACGTGAAAAACAGCGTCACCATGATGGGGAAGACAATCATGCAGAAGAAATACATGTGGTTGTTTTTAAGGATGCCAACCTCACGTATTGCCACTCGGAATATGTTTTTGATGATTCGCAACTTTGCTTTGTTTATCGTTGAGTCCGTAGCCTGATGTTGTCAGACAAAGATGCTTTCCTTACTTCTTGATAATCAGCGACATGCCAGGCCGCAGGCCCTCAAAGGCTTCCACAAGACGGGCTTTCACCTCAAAGGTCTTCAGGTCGTACTGACCATTGGCCTTTGTGGCTTTCCAGACGGCGTAGGAACCCTGGTCTTTCATGTAGAAGACTTTCAGTTTCAGTTCTTTGTTGAAGGCTGGCGAGAAGGCGGTGAACTCGGTGCCCACCTTCATGCCGTTGAGCTGGTCTTCGCGCACATTGAACGTGCCCCAAAGGTCGTTCATCACGGCAATGCTCATGATGGGTGAGCCCGTGCCAACAAGCTCGCCAACCTTGGGAAAGATGGCACTCACCTCTCCGTCCATCTGTGCCGTCTGCACAGTTTCGTGGATGTAGGAGTTGACTTCCTTGACAGCCCCGCGGGCGCGACCAACTTGTGCCTGGGCGGCGCGTTTTTCCTCAAAACGAGCACCGTTGACGGCCATGTCGTACTGGCTTTTGGCGGCTTTGCACTGAGCCTCCATGGCTTTGTAGTTGGCGTAGGCCTCATCGCGTTTTTGCTGGCTCATCACGCCGCTGTCGAACAGCCGTTGCACGCGCTGATAGCTTTTCTCTGCAATTTCGAGCCCGGCTTTCGCCTGCTGCCACATTTGGTAGGCGCCAGAGATTTGTTCCTGACGTGCGCCGCGCTGAGCCATGTCGCTCATGGCTGCGGCAGCATTTTCCGCACTGCGCGCTTGTTCCATCTTGGCACGTATGTCGGGTGCGTCGAGAATGGCAAGTGTGTCGCCTGCATGTACGAAATCGCCTTCTTTGACGCGGATTTCGAGAATGCGTCCGGGCACTTTGCTCGATACTCGGTACTCGCTGACTTCCACCTCGCCTTGTATGATGTCGGGCTGACGGTCGAGCGTGAAGTAACCGATGGTTGCCACCACAGCCACCACGGCAATGAAGCCTAAGATGGCGAGCAGGATGTTGTTATGTTGCTTTTTTGCTGACATGATGGTATTTACAATTTACGGATTTACTATTTACAATTCTCAACTCTCAATTCTCAATTCTTAATTCTCATGGTGCCCAGTGCTTTTTGCAGTTGTACCTCAGAGAGTTTCACGTCTATCTCGGCCTCAATGCGCTGTGTGTTGGCCTGTAGCCAGGCTGTCTGGGCCTCCATCACCTCGGTGCTCTGCATGACTCCCTCCTGGAATCCCAGGTTGGCGCAGCGCAGGTTCTCTTCGGCCTTCTCCACATTCTTCAATGCCATTGTCAGCCGTTTGTTGGCTTCTTTCACCTTGAAGGCACTCTGGTTTACTTGCAGTTCAATCTTCTCGCGGGCGTCGTCGAGTTCGAGCTTGGCCATGGAGGTCGCGGTGCGCGAGGCGCGCACTTTGTAGGCTCCTTCAAACCAGTTCCACACGGGCACACGCACAAGTACGCCCACGTTGAACACGCCCGAGAATTCTTTCTCAAAGCCGTTGAACGGGTTGGGATTCATCACCATATAGCCGCCCGTCAATGCCACTTGGGGCATGTAGGCTGCACGTGTGAGCTTGGTCATTTGTTTGCTGATGTCAACCGCGTTCTCAAGCGCTTTCAGTTCGGGGCGGTTGTCCATGGCCGTCTGCATGTTGAATTCAGCCGAGGCAGGCTGGGCGCTGAGCTGTGTGTTTTCCTCGTCGGCCAAGGTGATGTTCTCATCCACAGGCAGGCCACAGAGCTGGCACAGCAGCATTTTGGCGAGCGACAGTCCGTTTTCCACCTGCGTTACGGCCATTTCGGCCTCGTTCACCTTGACGCTCACTTTCAGTCCGTCGGCCTTGGTGGCCACTCCTTCCTCAATCATTTTATTGACGTCGCCGTCGAGTTTCTGCACTAATTGCAGGAAAGCGTCGGCCAGCTTCTGTTTCTGGCGCAGCGAGACGATGGTCCAGTAAGCCTGGTCAATGCCGTAGAGCGTGTTTTGCTCCATGGCCTCGGTGCTGTTGGCCGTGAGTTGCATGTTGATGTCGGCCATGCGGTTGGCGGCGGTAATGGCTCCGCCCATGTAGATGGGCTGCTTCACCATGACTGCCGCAGCGAAGATGTTGCGCGTGTCGGTGCGGAACGCGTCGGTGATGCCCTGGCCAAGGCCGTTCACGGCTTGTGCCAAGGGCGCCATCTGCTCGCTTAAGAATGCGCCGAGAGCCTGTGCCTGCTGTGGCGATATGAGTCCGTTCTGCGCCATGTTGGTCAGAATGGACGACGCGCCCTCGCCTACCTTCGGCGCGAGGGTAGTTCCCAGGTTGTTGATTTGTTCTTTCTGGCTGTCTTTGAGCAGTGAAACTTCCTTGCTCGTCCACTCGTAGCCTCCGAGCACGTCAACCTTGGGCAGATACTTCGTGCGCGTTGCCCGCTGGGTGTTGAAGGCCACCTCTTGTTTAAGCTTGGCCGCGCTCAGCTGTTTGTTGTTGCGCAGTGCCATGGCGCGGCAACTGTCGAGGGTCAGTATGCGCTGGGCCCCGGCAGGCACTGTTATGGCTGCAAGCAATATAAAAGATAATAGTTTTCGCATCAGTATAATAATGTAAGCTCTTAACTTGTAACTCTATACTCCTGATTCCTGGCTCAAAGCTTCCTTTAGCCCTTGAACGTGAAGCTGCGCGAGCCAATCATGTTGCCGTCGGCAAAGATGCTCACCTTGTAGGTGCCGCCCTGCAGAAACTCGCCCACATTCCAGTAAGTGGTGACGTGGGTCTCCTCGCCGCCATACTCAACCGACTTTTTCATCGAGTATTCCAGCTGGCGGTTCTCGTAGGGGAAAGTGCCGCCGCCGTTGAGCACGGTGCCCGAAGGAGTGGTGATGCGCACATAGAACGTGTGTACGCCGTTCGAGGCCGTGGGGTTGCGCGCAATGCTGAAGTTCACCTGAATGTTCTTGCAGTCCTTCAGCTTGTCGGTGCTCTTGCCGTTTTTCTTCAGCGGCAGCATCTGAATGCCCGTAGCGTCGAGCTGGGCGGCAATGGCCACCTTCTGCGAGAGCGAAGCCTTGTCGGCATTCAGTCCCTCAATCTGGCGCGAAGCAGCCTCCATCTCGCTTTTCACGCGGGTATTCTCGGCCACAAGGTTCTGGTTCAGCCGGTTCAGCGAGTCAATCTCCAACACATAGCTGCGGATGACGGCGCGGCACGTGGCCAGCTCCTTCTTCAGGCGCGTAATCTCGCGCGCGTCGGAAGCCTTCACCTCCTTCAGCTCTTTCAGCAGCCGCTGCGTCTTCAGTTGTTCCTGCGTCAGCTGCGCCACGATGGAGTCGTTGTTGATTTGCGTCTTCATTTCGCTATACTGAGCCGCAAACTGCTGATACTCGTTCTCCATTTCCTTCTTGTCGAGTTCGGCCAGCTCCTGCATTTCCTGATTGGCGCGCTTCTGTTCATCGAGGTTCATGTAAAGCCACACGATGCCCGCAATGAGAAGTGCGATGACAAGCAGTGCCGGAATAAGAATCTTTTTCTTCATAAGTGCCTGTATAAAAATAAAGGTGTTATTCTTTCGCGATTTTTGTCTGCAAAAATATGCTTTTTCCCAAAACTGACAAAAAAATTCCGCGCTTCAAAACTTTAATAAGTTTAATTTTAAGATTTTTACCGAAAAAATGAACAATATTAACCGCCTCCGCCATTCGCAAAGTGCGACGTTGTATTCCCGCTTCTATGCACGAGAATCATAAAGTGCAGGTTTATGCCTAAATTTTCTAGAAAATTTGCGCGTAAAGCATAGGTTTGTTTTCGTAGTTCTATGCTTTGCCGCAACAACTCTATGCTTTAGCTTCCTAACTCATAGGTTTATGATGGAATTCTCTAGAAAATTTGCACATAATTCTTCACTCCGCATTTCATTCTCCCAACTTTGTTTGCGGGAATCTCCACATTACCGCTCCTAACCCTAATCTTTTGTGGCGATATTTTTGGATTTTCGCGCGCATCTTTCTATCTTTGCACCAACAAACCAATAAAATGAAAAGACTATGGGAAAATTTGAATTGATGGCACTGCCCTATGCGCCCGAGGCGCTGGAGCCGGTAATCAGCCGCGAGACCATTGGCTTCCATCATGGCAAGCACTTGGCGGCATACGTGAACAACCTAAATGCGCTGTTGCCTGGCAGCAGCTTCGAGAATGCCACGCTCGTGGAAATCGTGTGCAAAGCTAACGGCGGCATCCTCAACAATGCCGGACAAATACTGAATCATGAGCTTTATTTCGGCCAGTTCTGCGGCCAGCCCGCGAAGGCCGAGCCGACAGGTGCGTTGGCTGAGGCCATTGTGCGCGACTTCGGCTCGTTCGAAGTCTTCAAGGGCGAGTTTCAGAAGGCTGGTGCCACGCTTTTTGGCAGCGGATGGGTGTGGCTGTCGGCTGATGCCGAAGGCAAACTCGTCATCACGCAGGAAACAAACGCCGCCAACCCCGTGCAGCGTGGCCTGAAACCGCTGCTGACCTTCGACGTTTGGGAACACGCTTACTATCTGGACTATCAGAACCGCCGCCCCGACCACCTCGCTGCCCTCTGGCAGATTGTCGATTGGGATGTGGTGGAGCAGCGCTACGTTGAAAAGTAAACAAGGGTTTAAGGGTTTAAGAGTTTAAAGATGGCTCAACCTTTCCGTCCTTAAACTCTTAAACTCTTAACCCCTTAAACTTTTAAACTCTTAAACTCTTAACCCCTTAACCCCTTATGAATGCAAGCGAAATCATCACCTACATGGAGTCGCAGCGCGACGACGCGCAGCGGCGCATACTCATGCGGTTTTTCAAGACTGGGCCGGGCGAGTATGGCGAGGGTGACGAGTTCCTCGGGCTGAAGGTGCCACAGACGCGCGAGGTGGTGAAGGTGGTGTGGAAAGACTTGCCATTGGACGAGGTGCCCCAACTGCTAACGAACCGCTGGCACGAGGTGCGACTGTGTGGCCTGCTGGTGCTCGTGGCGAAGTTCGAGCGACTGGCAACCAAGCGGTTGGTGAACGATGAGGCTGCCATCCGTGGCCGCGACGAGATTCTGACCATGTACCTGCAATTTGCCGAGCAGGCCAACAACTGGGACTTGGTCGATTTGTCGGTGCACAAGATTCTCGGCCACTGGCTGCTGCTGCCCACCAACCTGGGCGACAGAGACTATAAGATCAAACTCCTCGATGACCTTGCCCAAAGTCCCTGCCTCTGGAAGCAGCGCATGAGCATGGTGTGTTCGTGGAAGACATCCCAGCAGGGCGACCCCACGTGGTGCCTCCGCTATGCCGAGAAACACCTCCACCATCCCCACGACCTCATGCACAAGGCCGTCGGCTGGATGCTCCGCGAGATGGGCAAGCGCGTCTCCATCGACCTCCTCCGCGACTTCCTCCGCCAACATGCCCACGAAATGCCCCGCACCATGCTCCGCTACGCCATCGAACAAATGAACGACGAAGAACGGCAGTACTGGATGAAAGTAGGGAAGGAGTGAAAAGGATAATTGACAATAGATAATTGTTATCATCTATTATTCATCATTTAGTGTCAGCGATTTGTTTTTCTCTGTTTTTATTTGCTAACTTCAGAGATTCTTTTTATCTTTGCAATCGAACAAAAGATCTATGATGGATTGGTATGAGCAACTTCCACCTTTATGTCCTCCTACAGATGCAGTTCAATGTGGAGGTACATTCTATAGGATTGCGAAAGGTAATCCCGCAAAAGACGTGGATTTCTTCTCTCAAAGAAAGATGCAACCCAATAAAGTGTTTACAAACTTGGGTATAGATGAGTGCATAGCCCGCTCCATTTCTTTGTTCTCTGAAGTTAATGATGCTGTCCGCAGATTACGGCTTCCCAAATTTCGCAATGCAAAAGTTGCAGAGGTGGTGCTTCAGCCAAAAGATGGGATGATGAAAAAGACTTTTTCCGATTCACACTATTCATGGTGGCGCTCCACGGCTTTCGACGTTTCACAGGCAAAAACAGTAGAGTTATGAATAACAAATTGACTATAGACCGAATTCTTGATTTCTGCGATGTTCCTCAGTTGTTCATCGCCAGAGATGCTTTCGACACTTTATATTTATGCCTGTTATTTGACGATGAGCCGTCTTGTATATACACAGCTATCCGCATATCCTGCAATCGATTGCAGTCTTTCTTAAGTGGAGAGGAAGATTTGCGCACTTTATTTGAGAATCCCGAGACACCTTTTGAGTATTTCGAAGTGCATTACCATGATGAAGACTACTATTTTGAGCCTTATCAGCCAGTTTCTTTGGCTGATGAGCGTCTTCCTCTTCCTGGTTATAGGATGTCAGGAGATGAGCAAGAGGCCGTAGTCGTACATATTCCCGCCAAAGACCGCAATCTTCTGAAAGACCTTGTCCGCAAATTCGGATGGGCATGTGTTTATTAGAACATACCTCTATTAAAATATTTAGTAATAAGAACAATAACAAGTCTATGACATAAACGTTTAACAAAGACATTAAGACATAAAGGAAGTGTTTGCTTCTACTTGAGGTACGCCTGAAATCTTAAAAACATAATGCCTATTTAACTAAAAATGAGTTTTCACAAGCCTTGTGGATGATATATCCTTTCTTCTAATTGTTTTTTTTGTAAATTTGCAATCTCTATATATATTTTAGAAACTATACCATTACATTATGACTCGCGAACAAAGAACTGCTATAGCACGTATTATTAGCGATATGATAAAAGCTGATAATATAATCGAAGAAAGTGAGATAAAAGACATGAAAGCACTAATGCTTAAATACTCTTTGACTCATCAGGACATGAGTGATGCTCGTAGAATACGTTTTTCAGAAGCTGTTACCATGTTGAAAGACTTATCAAAAAAAGAGCGAAATTCTATCTTTGATGATATTTATAGGGTTGCCCTAAGTGACAATATCTGTGTACCAAGGGAAGCTCTTTTGCTAATAGCGTTGCAGTATTGTCTTGTAGATAATTCTCATAAAGGGAATGGATTGCCGCAGCCATATCTTATTTCATGTCCTACTGGTGAAGCTAGCTTTAATGATCAATATATGGTTTATCTTGAAAGCAGTTTTGACGAATTGCGTAACAGTGAATTAAAGCAGCATTTCAGACTATTAGTAACTATTACTCGTTTGTGTGGCTTTAACTTTATATATATCCCCAAGATGGTTGAAGAATTCCGTAACATGAACGAAAAATATGTTATGGACGTAATCAGTTACATGGCTCCAAATTTGGAAATAGACTTTATTAAGCAAGTATATGATCGTTTGTGTGGCTTAACTACTGTTGAATTCTTCAAAAACGTGTTATATGAACGTTTACATGTCAAGGCTTTACATGACACGCCTCCGTCTTTACTTATAAGTATTGGAACTTCTGTCGTTCCTTACTGTAGTGTTGGAGGGTCTGTACAATATTATACGGAATTCTTATGTATCCCGATTTTGTCAGACATACTTTCATTAGTTGATGACATTTTGGGCTTCTATCAGAGCAAAGTGAGCATTCGTCAGTCCATTACAATTAATGACTCAAAAGGACAATTTAAGTATTTCGGATTTTATAAAGCATTGTTTGATTTTCTTGTGGCACCTCCACCAGTAGCGCCAGATCTTATTTTTTTAGGTCAAAATATGGGAACAGGGAAATATCAAGTGGCTTTTAGATTTGGGGATGGCAATGAGATATTAATTCATTTAACTCCCAAAGAATATGATGTTTATTTTAAAGTTGCTTATAAGACATATAAATCTCGTTATCATGGCCTTCAATTGACATATGATAAATATTTGAAAAACTCAATATCAAAAATAAGGAATAGTATTAGTAGTAATGTTCCTGATATTACGTATTCAGAACAATACAAACCAGAAAAGTGTGGTAATGTATATAGGTTACGTTTGGATAAATCTAAGATATTCGTTCGTTCAATGACATCTATTAAAGATGGTTACAGGGATATTCCTATTGAAGAATATCAATAAAATGAATGACCTTTATCTTTAACTGCATTTGATTCTTTAAATGTTAATCAAATGCAGTTTTTTGTTTTTTTTAATCTTTGACAACGTTGTCGCGATTAATTGTTAAAATTGCACAATGAATATCATAACGTTGCAGAAAACAATAATCAAGAGAAAAATGCCCTATATTTGCAACAGAATTATTTAACAATAGTATTAATTTTTAAAAGGCAATCAATTATGGGCATTTTTAATTTTATATCAGGAAAGAAAGAGAAGAGCTCAGCTGTGTTAACCACGTTACCAGGAGTTGATAATCTTAATGTGGAGACGAACGCAGTTGTTCAGGAGACCGATAACGAATCTAAAGGTAATAAACCTTTAACGGTTTCGTTGGTAACAGGATGGCCTATAGATATAATCTATGGCTATCTTCATAAAAATTTTGAGGAACAGGGCTTTGAAAATGCTATGGTGAATAGCGATTTAGCTTTTTGTAATTTGAATATGGATATTATAAAAAACAAGATTCTTTTGGCATTTAGAGAAATTAATCTCAATTACGACACGAAGAAACAAGATACTGAGATTCGTATGGAGACTTGCAGAGCTGCCGGACTTCTCTCGATAGTGTCAGATCTTGAAAAAAACATGGCAATTATTAATGCCCATAGAGAAGAATTGCAACAATTGGAGGATGGTTTTAGAAATAATGCCAATGAAGCATCAATTCCTCTTAAGTCTTATAAATGTGGTTTCCTTCGGGGGATTGCTACCATTGCTCTTTCAGGAACTGCTCATGGCGCGTCTTTAACAGATAATGTAGCAGATTACAAAGAGGCAAAAGTTTCTGCTTAATGTTTTGTTTTTGGTTTTTCATTTTAATATAATTAAATTGAAGTATTATGAATTGGTGGATTAAAATAGGTTGCATATTGACGGGCTGGAATTCAGACGTTTTAGCACAATGTTCAGCAGCAAGTCGTAGCCATTTGAGTAAGTATACTTCTGCTTTGTTGATACTTATAATAATATGGGGCGTAATAGGCTTTTGTTTTGCTCAGAGATATATAGGATTGCCATGGTGGGGATGCTCAATAGTGTCATTATTTCTTGTTACGATAGTCATAATGATAGAACGACAGATTATACTGACTATTGGAAAATCCTATTCATTGCTGTTGTTTAGAGCTGCTATAGCTTTTGTGATGGCTATTATTGGATCAACTATATTTGACCAAACATTGTTTGGCAAAGACATAGACAAGCAAATGGCAAATACAATTGAAGTTCAAGTTAAAGATTTAACAAAGAAGCGTGCTCATGAGATTGATGAGAGAACAACCTCATTACGTATGGAAATAGATTCACTCGAAAAGACAAATTCCATGTTACAAGTGGAAGTAAATTCTCATCCTTTTGTTACTGTGATGTCTTCAACAATAACAACATCAAAAGTAGTAATGCCTGATGGTAAATTAAAAACTGTCAAAACTCCTTCAGTGACGTCATCCCAAGTTGCCAATCCAAAACAGGAAATAATAAACACAAATATTATAAGAATAGAAAACTTGCGGAAAGAAGAAAACAAATGGATTGAAAAGAAACAAACCGTAGAGGAGGATGTGCGGAAGGTGTGTGTGGCCAATGTGGGATTCCTTGAAGAACTTGAAGCAATGTGGGAGATTATTACAACCCGAAAATTGGCAGGTTTATTCTATTTGGTTTTCTTTACTTTCTTAATGAGCTTGGAATTGTTTGTAGTAGTTAGTAAGTTAGTTGACAAACAATGTGATTACGAGGCGACAATTATTGGAGCACAGAGTGTAAGGATAAAACAGTTGGGAAATGTATTCAAGCGAGTATGCGCTTAGTAAAAGTGTTTTGTTATGAGGACAATAATTTTAATAGCATTATGGGGAGTTTTATGTAGCTCCCCTAATGATGTATCCATAAATGGACATAGGGATACATACGTTTATATTTGTACTGGTAAAAGTGCATACAGATATCATAAAACAAATAGTTGTAAAGGCCTAAATAGGTGTTCTGGAGAAATAATCTGTGTGTCTTATGAATATGCTATATCAATAGGCCGGTCCCCATGTAAAGTATGTTATTAGTATATAGTATTTTTTTCAAAAGGTTTTGATAGGTTGTAAAAGTATAACTAATTATGGATAGAATGGGATTGAATCTAGGGTTAGCAATACTAGCTTTTTTTGCACTCTGGTTTTTTCTGTTGTTTTATGGGAATGGGGTCGATGATATTTATTATTCTACGGGCTCAAAATACCATATTGGATGTTGCTTTTTGGTTAATGAGAACAATGTTGGTTGTAGTTTTAATAGTAAACACGAAGCCGAAGAAAATGGTTTAACACCTTGTAGGCTTTGTGTACATGATAATAGAGAATGAAATACATTAATCTCATCCTCGCAGCCCTCCTGCTGCTCTGTCTCGCCCCGATGCCCTACGGCTATTACCAGTTGGTTCGGTTTGTGTCGATGGTGGTGTTTGGTGCCTTGGCTTATCGGTATTATGAGAAGAAGCAGGAGGGGCTGATGGTGTTGTTCGGTGCTTTGGCATTGTTGTTCCAGCCTTTCGTGAAGGTTGCGCTGGGACGGACGATGTGGAATGTGGTGGATGTCGTAGTGGCGATAATCCTGATAGTGCTTTTTGTGAAGGACAGGAAAGAGTAGAGGGAGAGTGTCTGTGTCCTACATCCGCAAGGCTTGTGATAGAAAATAGTGTTGGAATAGTTTTGGGGTATGGGAGAAACGTGGTAATTTTGCAAAAAAAGAAGAAATGAAGAAAAAGAAAGTGTTGATGGCAATGGTTGTAGTAATCATGGGCCTGGTGAGTTGCAACGCGAGGAGTGGTGCGCAGCAGAAAGAGACAAAGAGCAGTGATGATTTCGGGTTTGTTCTTTCGGATGATGACCGAGAGGATTTTTTGTTTGTGTTCGAGAACTACCTGAAGATAAGCAAAGAGCGTGGCGATTCTACCATTAAGTTCATGCGCGAAAACGGTATTGACGCTGAGGGACTGGCTCAGTTTAAAAGCAATCAGCAGCATGTGGATTCGGTGATGAACAAATGTATTCAGTTGACAAAAGATGGCTTGTATGGGAGTCTGTATGATTTGCTGGAGAAAGAACGCAAAAACATTCTGGTGAGTCCGGGAAGCAGTATTCAGAATATACTTGACCTCACTGTTGTCGTCAGGAAAATGTGTCTGCAGAAATATGCGAAGGATATGAGGGCTTTTGCACAAAACGTTCTTCCATGGGATGAATTTGGTGTGGTGGCGATGGATATGGCGAGAGCCCTTGGAAAAGGAACTCATCCTGATTATGGTGAGATGTTGCTGAAAGTTGCTTCAGAGTATGAAGTGATTGAACAGAGCGATTCTGAGAAACAAGACGCAGGCAGTTTTAAAAAGACTTTGGAAGCATGGCACAAAGTTGCAGATGCCTCGTTGGAGGAAGGTGCTACTTTGAATTATATTGCCAGTATGATTCATCTAAGCGGACTGTACAAGCAAGTAGGCTTGACGGAAAGCGCAGACAGTTGTATCAATGCGGTGAAAGACCTGCCTGAGTTTGAGGAAGTGAGAAAAGGCCTGAATGCAGAATAAATCATGTCTTCAGGCTAGATTCTTGTGTAGAACAGCATTTTAATAAGAGAATAAGAAAAAAACGGAAAAACGCATTGCTGTTTTCCGTTTTTTTCCTATTTTTGCAGAGGATAATCTGTACCACGGCAATTTCTGCTTTTGGCCTATGAAAAAATCGAGCTTCTTGTACAGGGCATACGACTTGTATGCCGACGGCTTCCGCAACATGACGTGGGGCAAGACGCTGTGGGCCATCATCCTGATAAAGCTGTTCGTCATTTTCCTTGTTCTCAAACTGTTTTTCTTCCCCAACTTCTTGAAAGAGAATGCTGGCAAGGGCGGTGAGGCCGACTATGTGACCAACGAGTTTACCGAAAGAGCGTTGGGCGAGTAGTTGCGCGCGCATGTATATATAATAATGTATAAAAGATAATCAAGTGTAATAACAAATAATTAGTATCATGACAAACTTTTTGCTTGCTGTAGATGCTGGAACGATTGACTGGTCGCGGGCGCAATTTGCTCTGACGGCCATCTATCACTGGCTCTTCGTGCCGCTCACATTGGGACTGGCACTTATCATGGGTATCATGGAGACATGCTACTATCGCACGCGGAAACGATTCTGGAAAGACACGGCCCGTTTCTGGCAGCATCTGTTTGGTATTAACTTCGCCATGGGTGTGGCCACAGGCATCATCCTTGAGTTTGAGTTCGGCACCAACTGGTCGAACTATTCTTGGTTTGTGGGCGACATCTTCGGTGCGCCGCTGGCCGTTGAGGGCATTGTAGCCTTTTTCATGGAGAGCACGTTTGTGGCCGTCATGTTTTTCGGCTGGAAAAAGGTCTCGCCGGGCTTCCATCTGGCCTCCACGTGGCTCACGGGTATTGGTGCCACCATCTCGGCATGGTGGATATTGGTGGCCAATGCGTGGATGCAGTGCCCCGTTGGCTGCGAGTTCAATGCCGACACGGTGCGCAACGAGATGATTTCTTTTGCAGACGTGGCCTTGTCGCCTTTCGCCGTGATGAAATTCTGTCACACGGTGATTTCTGCCTGGATTATCGGAGCCATTTTCGTGGTGGGTGTCTGCTGCTGGTATCTCATTAAGAAGCGCGAGCGCGAGATGTCGCTGCAGAGCATCAAGATTGCCGCCATAGTGGGACTCATTGCCTCGGTGCTGGCAGCGCTGACGGGTGACGAGAGTGCCTATCAGGTGGCCGAGAAGCAGCCCATGAAGCTGGCGGCTATGGAGGCGCTCTATGAGGGTGGCACCGACGTGGGGCTGACGGCCGTGGCGTGGGTCAACCCGTTCGAGCAGCCCGACTTCCTCAACGAGCAGGAGGCTCCGCTAAGGCTGGCTATGCCCAACATGCTGTCGTTCCTGGCCACGCGCGACCTGCACGGCTATGTGCCGGGTATCAAAGATTTGTGGAACGGCTTCACACGGCCTGATGGAACTGTGGAACCCTCGTTCGACGAGAAGATAGCCTCAGGACAGAAGGCCATTCAGGCATTGGCCGACTACCGCAAGGCGAAGGCCGAGGGTAGGGAGGCAGACGCAAAGGCGCAGGCTGGTGTGCTGGCCGACAACTTCAAGTATTTCGGCTACGGTTACATCAAGGACAAGCAGGAACTGGTGCCGTTTGTACCTATTAACTTCTGGGCCTTCCGTGTAATGGTGGGACTGGGCTGCCTGTTCATCCTTTTCTTCGCGGTGGTTCTTTTCCTGCAGAAGAAGAAAGACATCACCAAGTACCGCTGGCTGCACATCGCCGCCATCGTGCTCATTCCGCTGGCTTATATCGCTTCGGAAAGCGGATGGCTCGTCGCAGAGTTCGGTCGCCAGCCGTGGACCATTCAGGACATGCTGCCCGTCAGCGCATCGGTGTCGCAGGTAGGGGCAGGTTCGGTGGCCCTCACGTTCTTCATCTTCCTGGCTCTGTTCACCACCATGCTGGCCGTGGAAATCAGTATTATGCTCAAGCAAATCAAGAAAGGCCCCGAGCACTCTACGGCAGAAGCCTGAACAGCTATAGAATAAATAGTAAATTGTCAATTGTCTAATTGTAAATATCAATTATGAGTTACCAATTCCTACAACAATACTGGTGGTTCCTGGTGTCACTGCTGGGAGCCCTGCTGGTGTTCCTGATGTTTGTTCAGGGAGCCAACTCGTGCATGCGCTCGCTCGGATGGACAAAGGAGGGCAAGCGACTCGTCGTAAATTCCACAGGACGCAAGTGGGAGTTCACGTTCACCACGCTCGTCACCTTTGGAGGTGCTTTCTTCGCCTCGTTCCCTCTGTTCTATAGCACCAGCTTCGGCGGTGCCTACTGGCTGTGGATGATTATCCTGTTCTCTTTCGTGCTGCAGGCTGTCAGCTATGAGTTCCAGAACAAGCTGGGCAACCTGTTGGGGCCGCGCACCTTCCAGTTCTTCCTCGTGCTCAACGGCATTCTTGGTCCATTGCTGCTGGGCGGAGCCGTAGCCACCTTCTTCGAAGGCTCGAACTTCATCATTGAGAAAGCCAACCTCACAGACCTTGGCGCTCCCATCATCAGTCGCTGGGCCAATGCCTCGCACGGACTCGACGCGCTGCTCAATCCGTGGGTGCTTGTCTTCGGACTGGCCGTGTTTTTCCTGGCCAGGACGCTCGGCATTCTCTATGTCATGAACAATGTTGACGACAAGGACATCCGTTCGCGCGGGTCCGTACGCATCATCGGTGCAGCGGTGCCTTTCCTCATCCTCTTTGTAGCCTATCTGGTTCACTTGCTGTTAAAGGACGGCTATGCTGCCGACCCCGTCACGGGCATCATATCGATGGAGCCTTACAAATATCTGCACAATTTGCTCGATATGCCCGTCGTGCTCATCTTCCTTCTCGTCGGCATAGTTGGCGTGCTCTGGGGCATAGGCATCACCATCTTTAAGAAAGACTGCAACAGCGGCATCTGGCCCGCTGGCGTGGGAACGGTCATCACCGTGCTCTGCCTCTTGCTCTGCGCCGGATGGAACAACACGGCCTACTATCCTTCGAACGTCGATTTGCAAAGCTCGCTCACCATTGCCAACTCGTGCAGCAGCGAGTTCACGCTCCGCACCATGGCCATCGTCAGCCTGCTCATTCCTTTTGTGCTTGCCTACATCATCTATGCATGGCACAGCATCGACAAAAAGAAAATCACAAAAGACGAAATCGCCCATGGCGATGCCTATTAACCCTTACAGCCCCCTTCCCGCAAGGGGGCTTCACTTGTTTACATCATACTTGTCAAAAAACACCAATGAAACAGTTCGTTCTCTCTTTTTTCCTTCTTCTTTCTCTTCCGTCCTTCTCCCAGGATGTTCTTCCCCGTCCGCAAGTACTTCTTGAAACCGACAGCGGCAACATCCGCATTGAGCTCTACAACGAAACTCCTCTTCACCGCGACAATTTCCTGAAAAACGTCCGCGAAGGCATTTACGACGGCGTGCTTTTCCACCGTGTCATTCCAAACTTCATGATTCAGACCGGCGACACGCTCAGCCGCCATGCTGCACCCGGTCAGGTGCTCGGCGAGTCGAAAGAAGGAGAAAAGATTCCTGCCGAAATACGTTTCCCCGAAATCTTCCACAAACGCGGAAGCATTGCGGCGGCACGTGAGGGCGACGAAACCAACCCCGACCGCAAGTCTTCCCAACACCAGTTCTACATCGTTTGGGGCCGGCGCATGAGCGACAATATGCTCGACCAGGTGCAAGACCGGCTCGACGATGCAACAAACGGCCAGGTGAAACTTACACCCGAACTCCGCGAAGCCTATCAACGCTATGGAGGAACTCCCCACCTCGACGGACAATACACCGTCTTCGGACAAGTCGTTGAAGGACTCGACGTCATAGATCGCATCCAGTGGGTTGAAACAGACAGCAATAACCGCCCGCTTAACGACATCCGCATCATCAAGGCAACAATCATCGAATAAACACCCGTTGCCAGCAACACAACGTTGCACTCTGTCTTCCCCCTTCCGCCTGCCCCGAACACAACGTTGCGCTTTACGCTCAGATTTTCTAGAGAATTCCACCGTAACGCCGCACTTCCTCACCGCAAAGCACCGCCTTGTTTCCGCCATTGTTCATCTGGCGTAAACAAAGCGGTGCTTTGCGCCCAGATTCCCTAGAAAATCCTGAGCTAAACTTACGCTTGGGAAATCCCCCCAAAAAATCCGTGTTCCCAGCGCATGGCATGAGCGCCCCGGCGCCTCCTCCCGCTGCTTCCCGCTGCGGCTGTCCCCGTACGCCGCGCTACGAGCGCGGCCCCGATGCCTCCCCGATGCCCCCAGCGCCCCCCGACGCCCTCCGTTCCCCTTGTCTTTTCCTGTTTTCCTCCCTTTATTTCCCCCTTCCTCCTGTGAAAACCGCGTGTGTTTGTCAAGAAAGCGGAATTTTTCATTTTTTTAAGAAAAAAGTTCCTGAAAAATTTGCCTGTTCGGGATATTTGTCATACCTTTGCATCCGCTTTCGCCCTGAAACGGGGCGCCGGCCATGGAAGATCTTTGACAAGCTTACATAAACAGACAGTAGTACAAGAAGAAGCGAGTGCCCGGCGGAGCATGTTTCCGTCCGGGCGTTCGGGTAGAGATACGAACCGTCAAGAAATTTTCTTCAGGAGTGTATTTCGGACCCGTCAATCATTGGAGACGTCCTGAGCAGACATCATTTCCCGCCATTTTTTTTGGCGGGTATGAGATAAAGAATAAAGATTATACAACGGAGAGTTTGATCCTGGCTCAGGATGAA
>JAFZSI010000076.1 GCA_017619445.1 Prevotella sp. | reverse complement strand
CTCTTCTCTCCTCTCTCCTCTCTCCTCTCATCATATTGAGTACACACTGCCTGACGCTGTCGGCCACAAGCTGTAGGGTGGCCAAGCTGTTGAGCGTGGTGCTTGAGTCGACCCTGATTTCAAAATGGCCGTTCTTCATGTAAATCAAGCATCCCAGGTCGTTACTCACACGGCCGTGCGGCAACTGTCGGCCAACGACATGCTGGTTGTCGATGGTCAGTTCCTCAAGGATATTGTCACTTTGGTAGCCAAAAGTGATGGTGGGAGTTACCTGCATGTCGCGGCAGAAATGGCTGGAGGGATAGATGGAGTGGCGCAAGCTGCTCATCAGCTGGCTTTGCAGCGCATGCACGAATTGTGACAGCGGCATGTCGGCACAGACTTCGGCCACGAAGGGAATGCTGCGGACGAACATGCCATAGACACGGGACAGCTGACGCCGGTTAATGTCAAGCCCAGGGCGGGCTATCCGCCCGTCGTGGAGCACGAAGAATGCCACGCGCGACAGGCCTTTGAGCTTGGCCAACACGATAGAAAACGCTGCCATCATCAAATGAGCCACGGGCACGCCATGAGCACGGCACCAGTTCCGTACATCATCCACTGGAAGCGGCGCGGCGACAGCAACGGCTGCCTCGCCCCACGGCTTGGCCACAGAACGGCCGAACCTGACAAAATCTACTCCGTTGAACAACTTACGAAAATATTGGCGGTCATTCTCATAGGCAGGGCTTGCGAAGACCTCGGTCTCGGCTGCGGCAGCCTGGTAGAGCACGGGAACACCAGCAGGTTCTGCCTCCAAGGCAAGTCCTTTGTAGGCATTGACCAAATCGTTCTCTATCAGGTTGTGGGTAATGGTGAGGCCATCGGCAATGGTGTGATGGATGTCGAGTAACAAGTAGTTGTGCAGGGGGGTGTCTATCAGTTCGAATCGGCAAAGGGGTTCGCTGCCATCGCTTTTGAAAGGGCGCACAAAGCCGTGGTCGATGTAGTGGCGGGCATCGGCCTCACTCATCTGCCGAAGGACAACGGGCACCTCGTGTTGCATGTCGGCATACTGGCGGGGCTGTCCGTGGGCATCGGTGGTGAAACGGGTGTGCAGCACCTTGCGCCGGCTCACCACCAACTGCAGGGCAGCCTGCAGGCGCTGCATGTCGATGGCCTTCGGGAAAGGCAATACGGCAGGCAGGTTATAGGCGGTTGACGATGGGTCTGCCGTCCATGCCCAGTAAATGTCGAGTTGCGACTGCAACAATGGATAGTGTGGTGTCTCCATGGATAGAGAAAATGCTTAATATGCGACGATTCTATATGAAGCTCAATCGCCAAACTCCACGTAGGGCTCCAGTCGTTGGATGGCTTCGGGCGTGAAGTCGCGCACGAGGCGCAGGTCTTGCAGACTGCGGAGCGGGCCTTTCAGTCGCCTGTAATCTACAATGGCCTTTGCCATGTGGAAGTTGATGTAGGGGTGTCGGCGCAGCTGTTCGAGCGTGAGGCTGTTGAGGTTGATTTTCCGCAGCTGGTCATCGGGAATCACGAAATAGTTGAGTGCCATTTCGGGGAAGTCCTCAATCTCGCGCAGCTGGTTGATGCTATAGAAACCTCCCAGACGTTCGCGGTACTGTACGATGTGCCGGGCGAAATGCGAGCCTATGCCTGGGATTTTCTTCAGCTGGTTAGTATCGGCCTTGTTGAGCACGACGCGCTCTTGCGGCGTTATTTTGATGGGCGAACGGATGGTGTCGCGCTCGGTTGCGGGCTCGTAGTTGTAGATGGTGGAAGCATCGAGAAACTCCTTGGAGATATGGATATAGGGCTCCAGCATCTTGTATTGCTTTACGGTGAGGCCGTAGAGGCGCGCAAAATCCTTGGGCTGGCGGAAGATTCCACCCGCCGCGCGGTATTTGTAGATGTTGCGTACCATCCAGGGCTTGAGGCCAAGTTTAAGTAGCTGGAAACTGTCTGCTGTGTTGGGGTCGAAGTCCGATAGTTCTATCTTCTGGTGTGTTCCCTGGTCATAATACCATTTATTTCGGCGGTGCGGATATTTGCGATAGTAAGAATAGCCCTTCTGTTGTCGTTGTTGCATGATGGCCGCCGAGTCGGCTGCCGTGAGGGTTGTCTGCCGGTTGCTGTTACCTAAGAACCAGACACCCAACAATGCCGCGCTGCCCACGATGAGCAGTGCAAGCAGCACCTTGCGGTCGGAACGCGGAAAATAGAACCACTCTTTTATATTCACCCTTATATTTACAATTTGACGATTTTTTCGAGGAGCTCAAGGAACTCCAATTTACAATTTCTCATTTCCCATTCCTCATTTCTCCTACACCACTCCCAACTGATGGAGGAATATCAGCAGAATACAAAGCGGGCATACAAAACGGACGGCAAAGAGATAGATGCCGAACAGCGAGCCGCGGAGTGTGCCGTTGTTGGTGAATTCATCGCGCACTACCTGACGCGGAACGTACCACCCGACAAACAGACAGGTGAGCAACGCGCCTAAAGGCAGCAGGTATTGCGCGGTGAGCTTGTCGCAGAAGTCGAGAATGTTGAGGCCGAGAATTTTCAAACTGGGAACCGCACCCATTGACAGCGAACAGAATACGGCTATCACGCTGCACACCACCGTGAGCACCCAAGCCGCACGGCCACGAGGCTGACGCAGTTCCTCATGGAAGAAAGCCGTGCCAATCTCGTGCATGGAGATGGTGGAGGTAAGGGCTGCGAATACTAACAACGCATAGAACATGAAGGCAATGATGTGACCCACAATGGGCACGGCTGCAAAAGCCTCGCGAAAGACGTTGGGAAGTGTGATGAATATGAGCGAGGGCCCAGCATCGGGCGTTACACCCACTGAAAACGCGGCGGGGAAAATCATCAGACCAGCCATGACTGCTATCATGGTGTCGATGAGGGCTATCTGCAATGCCGACCGTCCCAAGTTTACATCGCGGCCAAAATAAGAAGCGTAGGTACATAGGCAGGCGGTGCCCATACTGAGCGAGAAGAAAGCCTGACCCAATGCCTCTAACACTACATTGCGGCTGATTTTCGAGAAATCGGGCTTCAGCAGAAACTCAATGCCCTGCAAGGCGCCCGGCAGCAAGCACGAGGCAACGACAATGACCACCAACAAGAGCAGCAACGTTGGCATGAGAATTTTCGAGGCGCGCTCAATGCCGTTCTGAATGCCGCGCACAATCACCAGATGCGTAATCAGCACAAAGGCTACTGCCCACAGGCAGGGCTTCAACGGATGGGTGGAGAAACTGGCGAAATAGCGGGCCACATAGTCGGCATCGCCGTTGAGGTTTCCCATGAGCGAGGCGAAAAGATATTGCAGACACCAGCCCGCCACCACGGCATAGAATCCAAGGATTATGGTGGAGGTGAATATGCCCAGGTAGCCCACCCATCGCCACGGTTTGCCTCGTGAAAGCTTGTCATACGCACGCGCAGCATTGGCGCCACCGTGACGACCCACAATGAATTCGCTAATCATTCCCGGAAGACCAAGCAACAGCACGCAGACAAAATAGAACACAATGAAGGCCGCGCCGCCGTTCTGCCCTGTCATATAGGGGAAACGCCAGACATTGCCCAGTCCGACGGCTGAGCCTGCTGTTGCCAAAATGATGCCTAAACGGCTGCCAAACTTGCTGCGAGCCACGATGATTATTTACAATTTGAAGATTTTTTCGCGGAGCTCAAGGAACTCCAATTTACAATTTCTCATTTCTCATTCCTCATTCCTCCTACACCACTCCCAACTGATGGAGGAAAATGAGTAGAATGCCCAACGGACATACGAACCTAACGGCGAATAGGAACACGCCGAACAGCGAGCCGCGTAGCGTGCCGTTGTTGGTGAATTCGTCGCGTACCAACTTCTTGGGAACAAACCATCCCAAGAACACGCAGGTAAGGAATCCACCCACGGGAAGCATGATTTGCCCCGTGGTGTAGTCAAACAGGTCGAAAAGCGACTTGCCGAACAGCTGCAGACCATCGTAATGGCCGAGCGATAACGAGCAGAATGTGCCTATAACAGCGCACACCACCGTCACGCCAATGGCTGCCGTTCGCCGGGAAAGGTGAAACTCCTCGTGGCAGAACGCCGTGCTCACCTCGTGCAGCGAAATGAGCGATGTGAGGGCGGCCAGGGCCAAAAGACCGTAGAACAGCAGCGAAATCACATAACCAACGACGGGCACCGAGGCAAATGCCTCGTTGAACACGTTGGGTAATGTGATGAAGATGAGCGACGGGCCGCTGTCAGGATTCACACCAACCGAGAAGGCGGCGGGGAATATCATCAGGCCAGCCAGAATGGCCACAAGACTGTCGATGACGGCAATCTGCACAGCCGACTTGCCTAAGTTGGTGTCGCGGCTGAAATAGGAGGCATAGGTGCAAATGCACCCCATGGCGATGCTCAGCGAGTAGAAACTCTGGCCCAACGCCCCCAGAAACACATTCTTATCGATAATCGTGAAGTCGGGTTTCAGCAGAAACTTGACTCCCTCGCCTGCACCCGGCAGCAGACACGAGGCCACCACAATCACCAGGAGCAAGACAAATAGGGTGGGCATCAGCAGCTTGGAGGCACGCTCAATGCCTTTTTCCACCCCCTTGACAATCACAAAACAGGTAACAAACAGAATTACCACCGTCCAGAATACCGGATTCACCGGGTCTTGTGAGAATGTCTGGAAATATTCCGTCACATACTGCGGGTCGCCTTTCAACTGTCCTGCTATCGAGGCGTATAAATATTGCAGGCACCAGCCCGACACCACGGCATAGTAGCTCGTAATCAGAAAACCAGTGAGCACACCCAGGCCGCCAACCAGGGCCCAGCCCTTGCCGCCCAGCTTGCCGTAGGCACGAGCCGTGTTGCTCTGTGCGTGGCGGCCGATAATGAACTCGCTGACAAGGCACGGAATGCCCAACAACAATACACAGAATATATAAATGAGTATAAAGGCCGCGCCCCCGTTTTGGCCCGCCATATATGGAAACCGCCACACGTTGCCCAGGCCAACGGCAGAGCCTGCCGTGGCCAGGATGATGCCTATCTTGCTTCCGAAATTCGCTCTCTCAATATTCGACATAAAACACAGAAAAATGGTTTTGCCTGCAAAATTATAAAATTAATGGCAGAAAAAACTGTGAACTTGAAGGAAAATGACGAAAAGAGCGGCAATTTTGCAAGGCTTTTGCCTCATTTCTCATTCCTCATTTCTCATTTCACATTTTTTTGCGCTACCTTTGCAACCAGAATTAAGAGGACAAAGGCAATGAAAAGAATTTGGAAGTATATATATAAAAAGGTCAGGAACTATCCGTTGTCCAGTCTGCTGACGGCGGCGATATGGGTGGCTTGTCTGGTTCCGGTACCCGAAACGCCGCTGAAGGATGTGTCGTTTTTTGACAAATGGGTGCATATCGGCATGTATGCTTTATTGGTGCTGGTCATTTGGCATGAGTACGTGCACCGCTATGAAAAGCAAGCCAGCCTCAAAAAGCTGTTGCTTTGGGGCTGGCTTGCTCCTGCCCTGATGGGCGGTGTGATAGAACTGGCTCAGGCTTGGTGCACGGGTGGCAACCGCAGCGGCGACTGGCTTGACTTTGCGGCCGATGCCTTCGGTGCCACGGTGGGCGCGCTCATCGGTATTCTTCTGGTAGCGATTCGCGCCAGAGGCAGAAGGGATTCCTGAGCATATTCTTGTTGTAGAAGCGGCGGTCGCCGGTCACCTCTGGACCGATGAAGTCGGGCTTCTCATAGGGCTCGTCCTGGCTTTGCAGTTCCACTTCGGCCATGACGAGCCCTTCGTTGTCGCCGTAGAACTCATCCACCTCGAATACATGATTGCCGCTGCGCACCAGGTAGCGGCGCTTGTCGATGATGCCCCCGCGGCACAGGTTGAGCAGGTGCTCGGCCTCGTCAATGGTTATTTCTTTCTCAAACTCGTAGCGGGCCAGTCCGCCGTCTATGCTCCGGCCTTTGATGGTGAGAAAGGCCTCAGCCTGTTTTGAGAGAGGAGGAGTTGAGGGGGAGAGAGGAGAGGGGGATTCGTCCTGCTGGCGCAGACGTATGCGCACAGTGGCATTGTCGCATGGAATGTAGCCTTGCCTGATGCGGCTACTTGAAAAGGCGGCGCGTCGGTACGCGTCGCCTTTCCTGACCAGGAACTTGCGTTCAATTTCCAGTCCGCTCATAATGTGCTCCTGGTTTTTCGGTTAGAGACAAAGATAGATGGCATAGAGAACGCCAAGGGCAATGAGTACGCCGAAAATCCAGTTCACCACCTTCTGTCCCTGTTGTTCTTGCTTTCTTTTGTAAGCCTCACGCTTTGCATTTACTTTTTTCTTGCTCATAATAATTTTAGGTTTTTAAGTTGTTATTTTGAATTAATTGTCTTCATCATTGACGGGAAACTCCATGAGGTATGCCTTGATGAAACCGTCAATCTTCCCGTCCATCACGCCGTCAACATCGCTGGTCTGGTAGTTGGTGCGATGGTCCTTGACGCGGCGGTCATCAAACACGTAGCTGCGAATCTGCGAGCCCCATTCGATTTTTTTCTTCCCTGCTTCGATTTTTGCCTGTGCCTCAAGGCGTTTCTTCATGGCACGGTCGTAGAGTTGCGAGCGGAGCAGCGTCAGTGCGCGCTCTTTGTTCTTGGGCTGGTCGCGCGTCTCGGTGTTCTCAATGAGAATTTCCTCCTCCTCACCTGTGTCGGGGTCGGTGTACCAATAGCGAAGGCGCACGCCCGATTCCACCTTATTCACATTCTGACCGCCCGCTCCGCTGCTTCGGAATGTGTCCCACGACAATTTCGACGGATCGACATACACTTCGATGGTGTCATCAACAAGTGGCGATACAAACACCGAAGCAAACGAAGTCATACGCTTGCCTTGGGCATTGAAAGGCGACACGCGCACCAGGCGGTGCACCCCGTTCTCGCTTTTCAGGTAGCCGTAAGCAAATTCGCCACCCTCGATTTCCATTGTCACACTTTTGATGCCGGCCTCATCGCCGTCCTGCAGGTCACTCACGGTCACTTTATGGCCATGCGCTTCGGCCCACCGCATGTACATTCGCATCAGCATCTGTGCCCAGTCCTGACTTTCAGTACCACCTGCGCCGCTGTTAATCTTCAGCACGCAGTCCATGGGGTCTTCCTTCTGGCGGAGCATGTTTTTAAGCTCCAAATCCTCAATGGCTTTCAGTGCCAGCTGGTAGTCGTCATCTACTTCCTGTTCCGTGACCATCTCGTCATGATAGAAGTCGAAGGCGAGCTGTAGTTCGTCGGCCAGCGTGCGCACGTTCTTGTAGCCGTCAATCCATTTCTGTATGTCCTTCACTTTTTTCATCTGCGCCTGTGCCCGTTTCGGGTCTTCCCAGAAATCAGGAGCTTGTGTGCGCAGCTGTTCCTCCTCAAACTCTATCTGTTTCTCGTCAATCTTCAGATAGTGCCTGAGTTTGTCGGTTCTGTCAAGTATATCTTTCAGTTGGTCTTGGGTTATCATTTATTATAAAAATGAGAAATGAGAAATGCTAAATGAGAAATGGTGATTACCATTACTCGCTCATTTTTTATTGTATCTCTCTTTTGTTGTTTCTGTTATTTTTACTAATAGACTGATTATTTCTTCAACATCTGTCAGAATAGACTCATATTCCATTTCGCTCAAACATTCACCTGCATAAAGCCTTTTTAACCAGAATCGAGTTTCATTAGCTTCCTTAAGAGCAATTGTCATCTTTGTAAAGAAATCAGCCTTAGATTGTGCAAATTGTCCTTCTGCCGTGTTGGCACCAATGCTTGTTCCACTTCTGAGAACCTGACTAAGTAATTCTCTGCTACAGCAATTCTTCTTGAGAAGATACTTGTGCATTTTTACAATTCTGTCAGCAAAAGCCTCGGTTTTAATCACAATGATGTTTTCACGCCTTTCCAACATACGCATCAAGCAATCATCATTCCTAATTTCTAATTTCTAATTTAGAAAATTCTTATTCCTCGTACATCTTGTCAATCTGCTCCTTATAGTTTTCGTTGAGCACGCGGCGGCGTATTTTCAGCGTGTTGGTCAGTTCGCCAGCCTCCATGGTGAAGGGGTGGGGTAGCAGGGTGAACCGCTTTATCTGCTCGTAGCTGGCCAGTTGCTGTTGCAAGGTGTCGATGCGTTCTTTTATCACCTGGTTGATTTGTTTGTTCTGGCAGAGTTCCTCACGGCTGCTGAAGGCAATGTTGTTGTCCTTGGCGTATTCTTCAAGTTCCTGATAGGCAGGCACGATGAGTGCTGAGACGAACTTGCGCTCGTCGGCGATGATGGCAATCTGCTCAATGAACTTATCGACAAGCAGTTTGGACTCAATCATCTGCGGTGCAATGTACTTACCATTTGAAGTCTTGAAGAGGTCTTTGATGCGCTCCTTGAGGAACAGCTCGCCGTCCTTGAGATAGCCGGCGTCGCCGGTGTGGAAAAATCCGTCCTCGTCGAAGGCCTGCTCGTTCAGCGCAGGGCGGTTGTAGTAGCCTTTCGTGATGGTTGGTCCTTTGAGGAGCACTTCGTCGTCCTCGCCAATCTTTATCTCTATGCCTTCGATGGGTCTGCCCACCGAGCCGATGGTGAAGGGCTCGCCAAGGTGGTCGCAGCTGACGGTGGCCAGGCTCTCGGTCAGTCCGTAGCCCACAATCATGTTGATGCCGAGCGAATGGATGAACTCCTCCACTTCAGCCGACACGGCCGCGCCTGCTGTCGGGAAGAAATGCGCGTTCTCCAGTCCCAGCTGCTTGCGCACGAGGCTGAAGAGCGTCTTGTTGTACATCTTATACTCCATGTGTAGATGCAGTGGTGGCCGTTTTCCGCGGCTCAGATACTCAATGTTGTGCTTGCGCCCTACGGCCAAGGCTTTGTGCATGAGTTTGCGCTCCACGGCATTCGATTTCTCAATTTTCTCTTTCACACCCACCAGCACTTTCTCCCAGAAACGGGGTACCGAGCTCATGCACGTGGGATGGGTTTCGAGCATGCTCTGCTGCACCTCGCGGGGGTAGGTGTTCACAATGAGTTCTGCACCCTCGGTGAGGCAGAGAATGGTCCATCCGCGCTCGAAGATGTGTGTGAAGGGCAGGAAGTTCATCACGCGGTCATTCTCTCCCACGGGCACGCACTTGTCGTTGGCTTCGAAAGCCGCATAATACTGTCCGTAGGTGAGCATCACGCCTTTCGAGTCGCCGGTGGTGCCGCTGGTGTAGAGGATGTTTGCCAGGTCGTCCATCGAGGCCTGTTTGTAGAGCTCCTCAAGTTCTGTCTGGCGCGGGAATCCCTCGCCCAGCTTCATGAAGTCGTCGAAGAAAATGGTGTTGGGGTCATGGGCGTTGATACGCACGCTGGCGTCGAACACAATGATGCGTTCCAGTGTGGGGCACAGCGGGAAAATGCGGTGCGCCTTGTCATACTGCTCCTGTTCGCCCACGAAGAGGAAGCGTATCTGAGCGTCGCCAATCATGTACTGAATTTGCTGCTCGCTGCTCGTGGCATAGAACGGAATGGTGACGGCGCGGATGCCCCAGGCACCGAAGTCCACATAGAGCCCCTGCACGGTGTTCTGTGCAAACACGCCCACGTTCTCCTGAATCTTGATGCCCATGTTGAGCATGGCGTTCGATACCTGTCGCACACTGTTGGAAAAATCGTTCCACGAGGCTGTCTGCCACTTCAGACTTCCGAAGTCGCGGTAGTTGAGCACGGTCTTCTCACCATATTTCTCTGCCTGTTTGTGAACAAGCACCGAGAGATGACAATTATTCTGCATAAGCACCAGTTGTTTTGTTATAATCTGCAAAAATAATGCAAATTGGCGGAAACACCAAAATTATTGCCATGTTTTTTTTCGCGAGTTCTCGCGTTGGCCACGTTGCGAGTTGTTTCTCTCGTACTTTGCGCGCCCAAAACAACACGATGGGTTAGCACCAGATTTTCTAGAGAATTGCATCGTAAACCTATCAGTTGTTGTCGTAACTCACCGCTTTATTTTCACCAACCAATGCTTTACGAAAACAAAGCATAGAGTTACCGACAAATTTTCTAGAAAATTTCATCGTAAAGCACGGGTCTGTGATTGTGGTTCCTATTCTGGTGAAAACAACTCAAAGAGTTGTGAGCATGTTTTGAGGGCTATTTGCCCAAAAACAAATGGTTGATATAAAAAAACGCTGAATGGGCTTGGCGGTGTCATAAGAAAACTGTATATTTGCAGGGAATATGAATTATCAGTCATACATTGACGACGCGGTGGAGCTGCTGAGGTGGCTCATTGCCACGCCCAGCACAAGCCGCAACGAACAGGGTGCGGCCGACATCATGGTGCGCACCATCGAAAACGCAGGTTTCAAGCCGCAGCGAGAGGGTAACAACGTTTGGGCCGTCAGTCCGGCGTTCGATGAGCGGCGTCCCACCGTGCTGCTCAATGCCCATCTCGACACGGTGCGGCCTGTGAGCACCTGGACACGCAACCCCTACGAACCCAGTCTTGAGGGCGACATGCTCTACGGCCTGGGCAGCAACGACTGCGGCGGCGGACTGGTGAGCCTCTGGCAGGTGTTCCGCATTCTAAACGACCAAACGACCAAACGACCAAACGACCAAACGACCAAGAATGAGAGGACTGTCCCTTTCAACCTTGTCTATCTCGCCTCGGCAGAAGAGGAGGTGACGGGCAAGGACGGCATTGTGCGCGCCCTGCCGCTGTTGCCGCATATTGACGTGGCCATTGTGGGCGAGCCTACGGGTATGCAGCCTGCCATTGCCGAAAAGGGACTGATGGTGATTGACGGCATTGCCCGCGGACAGAGTGGCCACGCCGCCCGCAACGAGGGAGTGAACGCCATCTACGAGGCTCTCGACGACCTTGTGTGGCTGCGCGACTACCGTTTCGAGCGCGTCAGCCCGCTGTTGGGTTCCACGAGGATGTCGGTTACCGTGCTGAACGCCGGCACGCAGCACAATGTGGTGCCCGATGAGTGCCGTTTCGTCATCGACGTGCGCACCAACGAGTACTACCGCAACGAAGACGTGTTCGAATTCCTGCAGCAGCATGTGCGCAGCGAGCTCCGCGCCCGCTCGTTCCGCCTGCACTCGTCGGCCATTGCCACCGACCATCCGCTGGTGCGCCGCTGCATTGACATGGGCATGAAGCCCTACGGCTCACCCACGCTCAGCGACCAGTCGGTGATGCCTTTCCCCTCAATGAAACTGGGTCCCGGTGAGAGCGCACGCTCGCATTCGGCCGATGAATTCATTCGCGTGAGCGAAATAGCTGAGGCCATCGGCACATACGTGGAACTGCTCAGCCATCTGAAGGAGTAAAGTTCAAAAGAAAATCTGTTAGTATGTTACTATGTCCTAAACACCGTTACTCTGTCAAAAAAAAGAAATTATGTTAGTATGTTACTATGTCCTAAACACCGTTACTCTGTCAAAAAAAAGAAATTATGTTAGTATGTTACTATGTCAAAAACCCGTTACTCTGTCAAAAAAAGAAATATGTTAGTATGTTACTATGTCCTAAACACCGTTACTCTGTCTAAGCCCAAAGTTCAGAGTTCAAAGTTTGTTGTTCGGACAAAAAATGATGCTGTTCCCCCGATTTGTCCGAAAAAACGGCCTCTGTCCGATGAGATTTAGTATCTTTTGTCGGTAAAATTTGCAAAGAAATGGAAATGTAAGTAACTTTGCACCACATATTATATAATAATCCGGCGCAAAGCGCGTCGAAAACAGTTTATAAGTTCGATAGTTTTCAAATCCACTCAAAAACTAAGAAACTAAAGACTTAAAGCCCCCAAGAGTACAGATATTCAATAATTTAAAAACAAACAATAAATGAAACTTAAAGAATACCAGAAACCCTACATCAAACTGTTGGCAGTCGGTGGCTGCCAGCTGTTAGAAGGAACGGGCCCGGAGATTCCTTTTGATCCCGGCTCGGGTACTCCGGATGCCTTTGCTCCTGAAGCAGATTACGACGACGAAGAAGAAACAACCGTACGCCGCTCGGTTTGGGAAGAGTAATAATACCAAGTCTAAAAAAGAAAAAGATGTTAGTATGTTACTATGTCTAAACCCCTGTCAAAAAAGATGTTAGTATGTTACTATGTCTAAACCCCAGTTACTATGTCAAATATGAAAACAATCATACAATCAATATGAAAAAGCTATTTACACCATTACTGATGGTTGGCATGATGCTCTGCCTGGCCGTTAACGTGCAGGCGCAGAGTTTCAAACTCTATTTTGCCAACAACATTTCCGACCTGGACGATGTCAGGTCGATAAACGAAGGCACGGCAAACCTCAACTGGCGAGAGGTTTCGCCCAACGGCTCCATCGTATATACCAACCAGGTGGAGGCGAATAGCGTGATGGAAATGTTTGCATCCACCGACATGAAGGGCCTTACACAACAACAGCAGTTCTGGCGCATGCGCGACCACTCGCTCCTGTGCTTCCGCATCAACGACGGCAACGGCAACGATGCATACGGAGTGGATGCTACCGACGGCAACGGCAACAATCTGGAAATCACCGTCAGCCGCTATTTCTATGCCAACATGCCCATGCAGGAGGCTCCCGTCAACATACGGGTGTGGAAAATGGGAGAAGTGGGCGACACGCTGAAATTCCAGTACCACGTGCACGGCTGGAATGACAACAACCTCTACATCTTCCAGCTTGACTCCAAACGTCAGGCCGACGGTGAGGAATACACCATGGAGTATGTGCTCAGCTATGCCGACAACAACGGTCTGCTGAAAGAGGACACCATGCAGCTGAAACTCCAGCGCAACAGTTTCCAGAGTTTCTATGTGGATGATGACAAAGAACTTACAGATGTGTTCCTCACAACAGGTGCCGTCAAGAACGGAGTGAAAGCAAAGAAGTTGCGCATCAACAAGAAACGGCTCCACCCTGGCGTGGGCACCGACAACGACTTCAACTACCTCACGCTCTCACCAACATTCCATCTGGACCGCCACGCCAACAGAGAGCTAATCAACTTCAACTGGATTGGCACAGGCTTGTTTGAGAGCTTCGATACACTCTATGTGAAATTGCGCCGCAGCAACGGCCTGCCCATCTCCGCGATAGAAAAAATAAATGTGGCACGTGTGGATGCCAACGGCAACTACGTGCCCAACAACCAGGTGAAATATATCGGATACGACCAGAGCCGCGAGGCCCACAAGGTGCTCGCCATGGGAAATCCCGTCTATCTGGAAATCCTGGCCAAAGGCTTTTATCCCGCTATCTACAGGTTCCCAGGCGCCGCCGACCCCATTTCGGGAATCGTTGACGAGGAACGCTGCACGGCAGAAGTCACGTTGACACCGGGCAACGTCAATTATTCCGAATTTGCCGTCAGCAGCCAGCATTTCTATGGTCTGCGCGACACTAAGAAGGTGGTTGTCTATCGGGGTGAGGACCACGCCCTCTGCGACCTTGAGGATGTTGACCTGTCTGCTCAACCCGCCACCACTACAATCTTCTATGCAAAGGATGGCGGACAAGATGGAGGCAAGCTCATGAAAGGCCGACTTATTGACCAGTATGCAGAGTTGGTGATGACCTTCTCCAAGACAAAAACAACCACAGCATCCATACAGCAGCCCGTACTGGTGGCCTACGATTCATCGACATGGGATGAGGTGCAGCGATTCCAGTCGCTTGCCACCTCTGCCGACGTGGTGTCCATCCCCATCTTCACCTTCGACTACTACGACGTGAAATACGACCTTTGCGACCTGGAACTCGACAAGGAATGCGTGATGCACTTGCAGACAAGCAATGGCACCTATGAGAAACTGCCCATGTTCCAGCGGTTCCATTTCGACCGTAGTAAAGCCGATGAAGACGGCAACGAGGAAATCATCGACAACACCATGGGCCAAGTAACCAAGAACGACCCCATATCGTTGTCAGGAGCGGGTGCCGACTCTGGCATGGACTGGGGCATACCTTCCAACTATTCCTGGGGTCCCGATTGCCTAAAAAACGGCCCCAACAAGCTCAAGGTTGGTTTCTACTGGTATTTCAGCATCAGCAAAAAGAGCTGGGAATTCAAGGCTTCGCTCGACTTCAGCCACGGCTTCGATGGCGATGAATCCATTAGCCAGATGCGCAAAGAGCAGAAAGAAGCCGCAAAATGGGACAAATGGCGCAAAAAGGGAACGTTTGCCGGAGAAGGCGACACAGAGACGTGGCACAACATCGACGGAAGCCTTGTGGCCAATGGTAGTGCCGTGAAACTCGAAGACTGGATTTACAAGGAAATTGACGACATATTCAAGGTTCCAACTCCCGGCCACAGTCTCGGCTTCGGACTGAGCCTGTCGGGATTCCTCGGCTATGTGAAGAAAGACCTCAATAGTGATGGTAGCCATAAAGAAGGAACCAGCGCCAAGTTCGTCATCTCCGAAGGTGCTGGATACATCCGCTATTCCTACGGCCTTACCCTTCCCAACATGATGAGTCTCATTGGCAACAAACTGGGCAAGCCCGGCGAATGGATTAACAAGTATCTCACCAAACTCAACCTCATTACCTGTAGTGCTGTATGGTCGGCAGGCTTCGACCTCAACCTCTCTTTCAAAAACTGGTCAGCAAAAGAAGTGGGCTACGATGCCGACGGCTGGGGATTCCTTCTCACGCTGATAGCAAAAATGAAGACAGGCGCTTGGATAGAAATGCACACCCCGCCCAACCCCTTCCTCCATCTCGGAGCTGGCGTGCGCGCCGGTCTGAAGGTGGCTGCAGGCTTTGGCTATGGAACCGACTTCCACGAGCACCACGACCTCGGCGGAATGCTCATGGCCATAGGCATCATCGAGGCATACGCCTACATACGTGCTTGCTTCGGCGAAGGACAGGCGCGCGCTGAGGCTCACTTCGGAGGCCGCTGGCTGTTCCCCGACAACAACAACCACAACCCCTTCCACGAGAAATATCCCTACTGGGCACCCAAAGCCAACGCCAATGCCAAAGGCAATGCCCTTTGGACTCCCGAGAACGAGCAGCTGGCTGGCAACGCCCTGTGGACACCCAACACCCAACACCCATCACCCAACACCCTGGTTGCAGCTCACCCCACAACATCCTCCCTTATCCGCCGCGCCATTCAGGCTCCTGAGGATACCGACTTCGGCACCCCCATCGTCACAGGTGTGACTACCGATGCTAACCCCCACTACCTGGATGAGAACACCATTGTTTACAACGATCCTGCTTCGATTGCCAATATCAACGACGACCGCATCTCTACGTTGAACACCCAAACGCAGAAAACCACCACCATCTCCAACAACGGGCTCAGGGCAAACAACCACATGCGCTCAAAACGGCGCGAACACGAAATCGTTGTCTATGAGGAAATGGCTCGCGTGGTAAGCGATGACGACCTCAATGCCGGCAGCGACGTGGAAGTAGCCTCCCAACTCGGCACTCAGCAGCGCATCATGGCCAACATTCGCACTGAGGGTGGCGAGTGGAAGAACATGGTCATCGCCCATAACCCCGGCATGGTGGATGCCAAACCCATTGTCACCATCCAGGACGACGGCCATGCAGCCTGCGTCTGGCAGCACGGCGTCATCAAGAAAAACACGCAGAGCGATGTTGCCGACAACGAGTATTACAACACCTATATCGACGGCAATCTGGTGCTCTCCATCTACAACGGCAAAATGTGGAGTGCCCCCATCGAGCTCCATAAACTCGATGCTACACACACCGCCGGGCAATACGACCTGATGATGCGCAACGACACCGTGTTGGTGGGCAGCAACATCACCGAGAACATTCTCGACCCCGACAACCGCAAGACAAAGTTCACCTTTGCCTCTGTGCCCCTTGCCACCAAGCGACCCACCTACGTCAACGAGCAAATCCAGCCCAAGCGATTCTTTATGAACCGTGTAGGTGAACATGCCGTCATCACCATGCTCTACCAGAAGAACGACTCGCTGCGCGACATCTACGTCAAGACACTCTCCATGAACGGCGTGGGTGACGGAATTGCCGGTAACGACCTCGGCGTCAACTTCTGCACACCCGAGCTCGTCAAGATTGTCTGCGACCGCTCCGCTACCAGCCTTAACGACTTCGCCGTGCTCTGGACAGAAGTCAACAATACTGCACATGGTGCCGAAGGCACGGCCAAGGATACTGGCAAGACGCGCATGATGCTCAACGCATCGCGCATCGCACTTGACCCCACCGTGCGCATCACAGCACCCCTCACACTCGGTGCCGAGACCAACGAACTGACAATGACCGACTTCGACGGCTTCCTCGACGACCAGCATATCAAGGTGGTCTATACCTTGAGCGATGTGGCATCCGACGAAGCGCTCATCATGCAGAGCGAGCGGTTCTTCACCAACAGCTTCCGCTACGAGGTCAACTACCAGTCGTCGTCGCTCCTCAGCAGCAGCACCCTGCCCGTCAGCATCACCGTCACCAACACCGGCACGTCGCCCATCAAGCACGTCACCGTATTTGTCAACTCCCAGCCCTATTCCATCGGCGACTCCTTCATCCAGCCGCTACGTAGCCGTGACTTCGTCATCGAATACCCCATCGGCAACGGTTTCGACGGTTACCTCGCCACCCAGGTAGAGGTAGAGTACGACAATGTGTTCCGCGCAAAGAGCCATGCCCGCCGCAAGAGCGTCAGCCTCCAGCGTCAGCTCCAGTCCACACCCCGCGAGCGCATATCCATGGAGAATATCGAGATGCGGCTGCTCGGACAAGCCATTGAGGACGGTGCCAACATCTTCACCGTCGAGCTCACCGACCGCTCCACACGTGGCATGAACCCAGGCAACGAAGTGCATGTAGGTGTGTTTGCACATCCCGCATTCCCCGTGCCCGTCTCAGACGGTGCCGAGACCATCGTCAAGGCAACAGACTTCCACCTCTATGGCAACGTGCGCAAGGCATACGCCACCGTCCGCGTCGCTGGAGTCGCCGAGACCACCCAAGCCTACCTCAACCTCCACCTGTTCGAAAGCCGTCCTGCCGGTGCCGAGTTCAACTATGTTGAAAACATCAGTTTCACCGAGAATGCCCACTTCGTCATCCTGCAGCCCAGCAACGACCCCACGGAAATCAACCCCGTGCGCTTCCGCGAGAATAAAGACAGGCTGAGCGTGCGCATCACCAACGAAGAAAACGGTGTCCGCATCAGTGGACTGCCCACGGGTACAGACCGTGAAGGCAACGAATACCGTGTGCGAGTGTTCCGCTCCTCAGGCACCGCCATCTATAGCGAGCCCTCGAAGTCAGAGAGCATCTTTGTTCCCCTGAACAACCACGACGTATATCTGCTCAGTACAGGTAAGGACATTCTGAAGTTCAAATTCTAATCAAGATAACGCACTATGAAAGAAATAATCAAAAAAATTGCTGTATGTGCAGCAGCCGTGCTTTGCAGCCTCAATGCATCGGCTTACACACAAGTTTCTGGCTTCGATGGCCCTACCTGGTATGATGCCAAGGCTTCGATGTATGCCAGTGGAAATTCCACCATGGGGCAGAGCGAGTCTTCTCCTTTCCTTATCAAAACTGCCGGACAGCTGGCGCTGCTGGCTTACAAGGTGAATGTTGACAATGTGTCGTATGAAGGGAAATATTTCCTCATCGACCTTCAGGATGCCGACATTGACCTGGGTGAGCAGCAGGAGGTTGACGGCACTGTGCAGACGCTGAACTGGGTGCCCATCAGCGAGTCGTTCAAAGGAATCGTCAGGTTCAAGGGCGAGCATTTCATCAAGGGAATGACTATCCGGGCAACTGGCAACATGTGGGGCGGCCCCTATTTCTTCGGTCTTTTCGAAACGCTGAACCAAAGTGTGAGCGGTGCCCGTTTCAAGGATGTGGACTTCGAAATCAGCAGACAGTATGAGGCAGGCAGCCTTTGCGGAAGAATAGATGCCAGCCCCACGATAACCATAGAAAATTGCACGGCCACGAACGTGCGCATTGTGCAGAACGAGGGCTCCGGCTTTGTGGGCGGTCTTGTTGGAATAGCGGCGGGTTGCACGTTCAGCCACTGCACGGTGACGGGCTCGCTGGGCGGGCACGTCTGTGGTGGCTTGGCAGGCAAGTACAATGGTTTGAACTACGTTTTGAATGAGAGCACGGTGGTGGTGGAAGACTGCCATGCTGCCGTCGATATTGCCGTTGACGATTATTCGGGAGTCAGGGGCGGAGGACTGATAGGTGAATGCTTTGTCGACAGCAAGGCTGTCATTGTCTTCTGTTCGGCTTCGGGTTCCATTAATGCCCCTGCCAATGCCGACAATCCCTTCATGGGCGGGCTGTTCGGTTATCTGGCGACTGGAAACATTGAACACAGCGCGTCGGCTGTTTCTATTTCCGGCGCGGGGGCAGTGGGTGGCCTGGCAGGGCGCGTGTTGAGTCCTGTGACGTTTACCGATTGCTTTGCCAGCGGCGGAATAGAGATAACAAACGGAGTAGACACCAATGCGGGCGGGCTGATAGGCGCGCTCGAAAACAGCAACAACACACAGTGTAATGCATACGTTACGCAATGTACCTTTGCCGGTACATTCAAATATGACAAGACACAGCTCGGCTCGATGAACTATGGCTCGATTGTAGGCAGCTGCACAACAGCGTCTGGCAACAATGCCACCGACTTCCTGAACGAGAACCAGGCCTTCAACGATGTGTTTGTTGACAAAAACATGTGTGGGCTGCCCTTCTGCTCAATGGGCGAGCTGAATGGCATTGAAACCAAACCGACCCGCGAACTGGCGAGCCAGGAGGTGGAGGGCGAGCATGTGGGCTACGAGTATTGCTACATCATGCCCCGCGACATGATGAGCGATTACAAGGACAGCCACAATGGGCAGGAGGTGGCCTTCAAGGACAACTTCATCCTGGCCTCCGTTCCTTTCTATGTGAGCGAGGGAAAGAAGAGCACAGCCTTTGCGGCATACTATGTCACCGTGCCCTTCTCGCTGTCGCCATTGCAAAGCAACGTGCCCGGCAAGGGAGAACTGGCAACCTTCTCGCTGCCCGCCGACCTGACGTTTGTGGATTACGAGGTGACTGACGACAACACGATGGTTTATCCCATCGACCCGGGTGAGGCCAACCTCACCGTGGCACTCACCGGCACCAGCCTTACCCGCACCATCCACCTGAACATTGCCTATGGCATAGAGTGGAGCGACGACGAGCCCGAGGATATTTTTGTGGGCGACGGCACGAAAAACACCCCCTACATGATTCAGAATGTGTCGCAGCTTGTCAAGGCTGCCGCCGACAATACCAAGAACCGAGAGGGAGCATACTTCCAGCTGGCCAACGACCTGTTCATGAACCAGCATCTCATTCAGACCGATGAGACCGTGAAAGCAGGTGCGAAGGAATGGACACCCGTGGAGTGGCACGCCAACCTCGACGGCAACGGCAAGTCCATCTATGGCATGTATGTCACGACCACCAAGGAATCCACCATCAGAAAGACAGGCCCCGGCACCAATTCCGAGACGGTCACCTATTACACCACCATCAAAGGAGCCGGGCTGTTCAACCTGCTCAGCGGCAACGTGCACGACCTCGCCATCGTCGATAGCTATGTCTGTGCCACCAGTTTCATCGGACTCTTGTGCAGCGTGATGACAGGCAGTGCCACCATAAGCCGCTGCCTGGCCCATGGCATCGTCGATGGCTCTGTCAACAACGGCGGCATCGTAGGCGGTTCCAGGGAAATCGACTTTGCCGAGTCGTGGCGTCTGGGCAGAGATACCAACAGACCCGTTTGCACCAGCTGCGGCACCATTGAGGACTGCTTTGCCTGTGTGCATGTGGAATACGGCATCGGCACTGGTACCCACAGACCCCAAAAGGAAGGCAACGGCGGTGGCATCACCGGCAGCCCGGTAGCCCATATCCAGCGTTGCGTGTCAACAGGCAAAGTGGAGAACTTCACCGGCCGCAGAGGCGTGGGAGTTGTCGGCGAAGGAACTGATGCCGACGCAGAAGCCCAGACCTGGTACTTCGACCAGCAGCAAATGACAACAGCCTTCCAAAGCACACAGAACCGCGGCGAACACAACACTTCTGAGCTTATTAATGGCGACATCTTCACTAACGAGGCCGCATGGCAGCACGAGAAGGGACGCTACCCCATGCTCCGCCAGTTTGCCAAAACACCCTACGGCGACCTCCTGTCCATGCCCGTTCACTTTGCCGAAGGCGACCGCGCCGGCAATGTGACCAAGATCTTCGAGTTCCCGACAGAGAATGTCACCTGGGCCGCCGTCAATGGCGACACCTACGTCGATATGATCAACGAGTGCGGGGCGGCCACTCCCATGAGCACCACACCCACCGGCGGCTTCGAGTATATCTATGCCCAGACCATCGAGTCCAAGAGCGAGAGCACCAAGGCCCTGCGTGTCATGGCACTCAACACCAGCGTTACCGGAGTGGTGGGCATCGAGTTCAAAGACCCCAAGTGCGAGGAAGCCTGGAAACAAGTATTCGGCAAGGGCGAGGGCGAGGTAATCACCCTGCGCAATGCCCTCACGGCAAAGGGCACACCCCAAGGCCGCCAGTTCAACCAGAAGGCAAAAGCCCTCGGCGTGGAGTATTTCCCCGAGATGCGTTTCTTCGTTGGCATCACCAGCCTCACCACCGGCATCCTCTCAGGACTCGACCAGCTGAGCGAGGTGCAGCTGCCCAACAAACTGCAGACCATCGGTGCAGAAGCATTCTCCGGCTGTGCAAGCCTTGAGACAGTCACTATCCCCGCAACCACGGGAGAAATTACCCCAGGAGCCTTCGACAACAGCTCGCTGAAGGAGTTTGAGGTGGCACCACGCAACGAAGTGTTCAACGTGCGCTGCAACGCCCTGTTCACCACAGGCACCAACGACCTCGTGGCCTATCCGCCAGCCCGTGGAGAGAGCGAGGTGACCATCAGCGGCGCCATCGGCGAAATCTATCCACACGCCTTCTATCGCATTCCACAGCTCGATGAGCTTTATATCGACAATCCCAAGCCCACGGGCACTGCAGCCTGGCTCGACCCTGCTGGCGAGAGCATCGTACACTGGGATGCCGACAATGGCGGCATGATGGATGTCTATATCAACGATGGTACCTACGACGGCACCTACGACGCTTCCACCGGCGGACGCTACAATGGTGTGCTCATGAAGGAATACCTGCAGCAAGACGAGTGGGAACGCTACAAACAACAGGGCAAGCTCCACCGCTACTTCCCCCTCGAAGTGGGGCGCGCCAAGTGGGCCACCATGTACATCGGATTCTCCACCCAACTGCCCAGTACACTCAAAGCCTATCGTGTGAATAAGACCAGCGACTACGACCTTACTCCCCAGACCACCGAAGTGGAGCTCAAACGCATGAAGAACCTGCTTCACCACACCACCCCCGTCGTCATCCAGGCCAGTGCCCAAGGCACCTACCGCCTCATGCCCTACGAGGGAACCGTCCCCGAGAGCAACAAATATGAGAACTGGCTACAGGGCACCAGCATCGGCAGCGACGGCAACGGAGGCTACAAATACGGCTTAGACGTCTATCAGTCTGACTCCAACGAGGGCAGCGTCCTCACCCTCGGCTACAACAGCCACGGCGTGCTGGGATTCTACTACTACAACAACCCCAACAACTGGATTCCACCGTTCAAGGCCTACATACCCTACAATGGCAATATGCAGGGAGCCAGCTTCGCTGTCTATATCAACGATGAAATCGACGAACTGACCGACCGCATCTCTGCCAATAACCGTGAACAAATAACCAATAACCGTTATTACAACCTCAACGGTCAGACAATTGTAAATAGTCAATTGTCAAATAGTCAATTACCCAAGGGTGTGTATATCCGCAACGGCAAAAAGATAGTGGTGAAGTAAGCTTTCCTTTTCAGAAACTCCCCGTTTGCTGTGCTGTCGGCACAGCTTGAGGTAATACGATAATAAACCCACGCTTTACTATCGCAAAGCGTGGGTTTGTTGTTACATTTTCTAGAAAATTCAATCTTAACCTGCGCAGGGGGTGCAAATTCTCTACAGAATTTATCAGTAAACCCACACTTTGCGATTGTAAAGTGCGGGTTTATGATTCTAAAGCTTTGGGATGTATATTCTGTTCATTGCACCCTTATCCTATTTATAGCACTCGAAAATCTGGTTCACACGTTCGCGCGACATTTTCGGGGTGAAGAGGCTGGCAATGAGCACTACCACAAAACCGCCGACCATGGCGATGGCGCCGCAGTTGATGGGGTTGATGGGGTTGCCTACGAGCATGTTGACAACGGTGAGGCCCACGCCCCAGACGAAGCATGCCCAGACGCTGGCGGTGGTTACGCCGCGCCAGTAGAGACCCAGCATGAAGGGTGCGAGGAACGCGCCTGCCAATGCTCCCCACGAGATGCCCATGAGCTGGGCGATGAACGTGGGCGGGTTGAGGGCTATCATGAGCGAGATGACAATGAAGAACACGATGAGCACGCGCATGACTACCACCTTGCGGCGTTCAATCTTCTCGGCCACAAGGTCGTCGATGGAGCCTTCTTCCACCTCGCCGGGCAGCGACTTCTTGTCGCGGTAGATGAGGTCGAGGGTCATGGTTGAGCTGGATGTGAGCACGAGCGATGCGAGGGTTGACATGGATGCTGAGAGCACGAGCAGCACGACGAGGGCGATGAGGATGTCGGGCAGGGTCTCGAGCATGGAGGGCACGATGGCGTCGAAGTCGAGCCGTCCGTTGGGCAGTGTGGGCGGTGTGCCGAACAGCCGTCCGAAGCCTCCGAGGAAGTAGCAGCCTCCGGCCACAACGAATGCGAAGATGGTGCTGATGACGGTGCCGCGGTGGATGGCCTGCTCGTCGGTGATGCTGTAGAACTTGCCCACCATCTGGGGCAGTCCCCATGTGCCGAGTGAGGTGAGGACAACCACACCGAGGAGGTTCCACGGGTCGGGTCCCCAGAGCGAGGCAAATCCACCCGAGCCTGCTGCAGCGGCTGGCGCGTCGGTTGGTGTGTCGGCGGGCAGGGTGGCCAGTTTGCTGACGGCCTCGGTGAGTCCGCCCTGGGTGTTGAGCACGGCAGCGATGACGGTGATGATGCCGAAGAGCATGATGATGCCCTGCACGAAGTCGTTCATGGCCGTGGCTTTGTAGCCGCCGAGGATGACATAGACGGCGGTGAGGATGGCCATGATGATGACGCAATACTCGTAGGGTATGCCGAATCCCATCTCAAAGAGGGTGGAGATGCCCTTATAGACTCCGGCGGTGTAGGGGATGAGAAACACGAATGCGATGACTGAGGCTACCACGCGCAGCCCCTGGCTGTCGTAGCGGGTTCCGAAGAAGTCGGGCATGGTGCGGCTCTCGATGTGCTGCGTCATGAGCTTGGTGCGCCGTCCGAGCAGTATCCAGGCTAATAGCGAGCCGATAACGGCGTTGCCCACGCCAATCCACGTGGAGCTAAGACCGTATTTCCAACCGAACTGTCCGGCGTAGCCCACGAAGACCACGGCGGAGAAATAGGAGGTGCCGAAGGCGAAAGCCGTCAGCCAAGGGCCTACAGAGCGGCCACCGAGCACAAAACCGTCAACACTTCTGGCCTGCTTGCGCGAATAGACACCTATCGCCACGGTCACGGCCAGGAATACAATTGTCAGAAGAATTTTGATAAACATGTTTATATTATACTATTTTACAATTTCACAATTTAAGTTCAGAATGCGACCTGTATTTGTGACTGCAGCCAGTTGTAGTCTTTACCAAGCATGTCGCCACAGAGGCAGCGGGTGTATTGCACTTGCAGGCGGCATTTCTTGTAGAACCAATATTGTAGGCCTGCGGTGAGGTTGGTCTGATTCCAGCCGTCGATAGTGGTGTTGCGGTCGTAGGTTTCGGCACTGGCAATCACGTCGATGCCGTTCTGAACGGGCACACAGACGGTTGCATAGCCGCCACGGCTGCCCACGTCGCCGTCTTTGCCACCGAGCCACTCGGCACGGATGCTCACAGGGCGCGCTTCCTTGTATTTGCCGGGCGCATACTGGCCTGTCTTCCATTCTGCGCCCACGCTGTAGCGGTCGCGAGTATAGTCATCGCCAAGCTTTACGCTGGGGTTCCATGCAGCCTCGCCCACGGCGTGACCCTTGCCCTTCTGAGCGCTGGCAACGACGCGCAGCCCTTGCATGGGTCTGACTTCCAGTTTTGCTATCAGGTCTTTGTTGTTGTTGCCGTCGCGGCGGTTAATGCCCTGTCCGTTCATCACGGCCAGTTCATAGTGCAGCAGGTTGTTGGCCAGGTCACCGTAAATCATGGCACCCATGTCGCGGCCATAGTTCACGCCGTTGAGCGGGTCGGGGCCCTCGCCGGCAAGATAGAGCACAGCCTGCGAATATACGTCAATCAGCTCAAGCATGGTGGGCGAGAGCGGATTTTCCATCGAGTAAGAGTGTTTGAATTGTCCCACGCGGACGGTGAGAGCGTTGTCGTTGGAAATGCGGTAGTCGGTGTAGTACTCTTGTACAACGCTCGAAAAGTCGTGCATGAACAAGAACGACCACCGGTCGGTGATGCGGGCCTTGGCCCATAGCAACGTGCGTTTCAGGTTGAAGTCGTTGCGGTTGGTGTTGTTGGCATCCTGCCATGAATAGCCTGCCTGGGCGTACCCGTTGAAGGTAATGCGGCTGGTGAAGTCTTTCATCCAGTCGGTTTTGTCGCCCGAGGCTTGTTGTCCCATGGCGTAACTGCTGCTCATCGCTGCCATGATGACGGCCAGCGTGGCAATTTTCAATGTCTGTTTTTTCATTTCTTCATCTTTTTGTAATGGTTGTTCAGTTTTTGCGTGGCAAAGGTACAATAATTTTGCATAACAGCAGAAAAAATGACAGAAAAACTTCCGTTTCCCTGTCATTTTGTTATTGTTTGGTTGTGTTTTGCTTTTATTTCCCTATTCTTCGCACTTCGATGACGGTGAGCTTTTGGCCGCAGACTTTAAAACGCACGTCGCGTCCGGCGAAAGGCATTCCGTAGATGCGTTCGGGGTCGTCGTGGTATTGGGGACGCGGGTCTTGTTGCAATATTTCAACGAGGGCGCGCTGTTCCTTGTCGCTGAAGTGTCGGCTCAGGTTGTCTGGAAATTCTACCGCGAGGGGCTGCCACTGCTGTTCGTCGGTGAAACCGCCGCGTGCCTCGGGGTGGGCATCAGCATAGGGGATGTATGGCTTGATGTCGTAGATGGGGGTGCCGTCCATAAGGTCGGCACCCGTCACATGAATGACGCCCGCTTCAATCTTTGCGATGCGGACGCACGACAGTCCCAGACCATTAGGGCGAAATGGCGAGCGCGTGGCAAACACTCCCATGTGGCGGTTGCCGCCAAGGCGTGGCGGACGAACGGTGAGGGGCACAGAAGAAGTTGCTCCGTCACTGCTGTGTGCGGTGTTTGTGTGGTTGGCCGAGAAATCCCAGATGAGCCACACGTAGTCGAAGCCGTCAAGTCCGCGCAGGGCATCGGGGTTGTCGAATGGTTTTTCCATCACGATTTGTCCTTGCAGGCTGTTGGCCAGTCCGCTCTGCCTCGGAATGCCGAATTTGCTGGTCAGGGGCGAGCGGAAATGTGCAATGGGGCGTATTTCTTTCATTGTCGGTATAGTTGCTTGGGCAGAAATCATGGCAAAAGTACTAAAAAAACTTGTGTCGGGAAAAATAATTGAAAAGAATTGCGTTCCCATCGCCGAAAATGTGTTATCTTTTAATAACATACTTTCGTTCGAAAAAAGAAAAATCGAAAAAAAGTCATTTTTCTTTTTCTTTTTTGCTCACTTATTAGATAAAAAATTCACGTTCGGTAAAGAAAACACGTTTTCTTTGCACTCACTTACTCATTTTTTTCGTATCTTTGCAGAATAGAGTGAATAGAATTCTAATTATCACAATTCAATAAACTACCATGGAACAGAAACGATACGGTCATTTTGACGACCAGCACCGCGAGTACGTGATTACCGACCCGCGCACACCGTGGCCCTGGATTAACTATCTGGGCAACGAAGATTTCTTCTCTCTTATCAGCAACACCGCAGGCGGCTACAGCTTTTACAAAGACGCGAAGTTCCGCCGCATCACCCGCTATCGCTACAACAATGTGCCGATGGACAATGGCGGACGCTATTTCTACATTGTAGAGGAGAGAGGAGAGAAGGGAGAGGAGAGAATAGTGTGGAATCCGGGATGGAAACCCTGCAAGACCCCGCTCGACTTCTACGAGTGCCGTCACGGCATGGGCTATACGCGCATCACGGGCCGCAAGAATGGGGTGGAGGCCAGCGTGCTGTTCTTCGTGCCCTTGAAAACCTGGGCCGAGGTGCAGAAACTGACGCTCACCAACCAGTCGGGAGAGGTGAAGCGGCTGAAGTTGTTCTCGTTTGAGGAGTGGTGTTTGTGGAATGCAGCCACCGATATGGAGAACTTCCAGCGCAACTTCTCTACAGGCGAGGTGGAGATAGAAGGCTCAACCATCTACCACAAGACGGAGTACCGCGAGCGGCGCAACCACTATGCCTACTACCACGTGAACGCTGATATTCAGGGCTTCGACACCGACCGCGAGACGTTCGTGGGCCTTTACAACGAGTTTGCCAATCCCGACGCCGTGATGGAGGGCCGTCCGCGCAACAGCCACGCCCACGGCTGGAGTCCCATCGCCTCGCACTACATCGAGGTGACGCTGCAGCCCGGCGAGCAGAAAGACTTTGTATTCTTGCTGGGATATGTGGAAAACGAACAGGACAAGAAATTCGTTGCACCGAAGGTCATCAACAAGGAGAAAGCAAAGGCAACCATCGCCCGCCTCGACACCACCCAGAAGGTGGATGCAGCCTTTGACGAGCTGTGCGACTACTGGAACCGACTGCTCGACATCTACCACGTGGAAACGGGCAACGCGAAGCTCGACCGCATGGTGAACATCTGGAACCAGTATCAATGCATGGTTACCTTCAACTTCTCGCGCTCGGCCAGCTTCTTCGAGAGCGGTATTGGCCGAGGCATGGGATTCCGCGACAGCAACCAGGACCTTGTGGGCTTTGTCCACCAGATTCCAAGCCGTGCCCGCCAGCGCATCATCGACATTGCCTCCACGCAGTTCCCCGACGGAGGATGCTATCACCAGTATCAGCCGCTGACAAAACGCGGCAACAACGACATCGGTGGCGGATTCAACGACGACCCATGCTGGCTTATCTTCGGCACCGTGGCCTATATCAAGGAAACGGGCGACTTCTCGATTCTCGAAGAGATGGTGCCGTTCGACAATCAGCCAGGTACGGAGGTTACACTGTTCGAGCACCTTAAAGTTTCGATGAATCACGTCATCAATAACTTAGGTCCGCATTGCCTGCCCCTCATCGGGCGCGCCGACTGGAACGACTGCCTGAACCTGAACTGCTTCTCATGGGACCCCAACGAGAGTTTCCAGACCACCGAGAACAAGAGCGAGGGCTCAAAGGCCGAGAGTCTGATGATTGCCGGTCTGTTTGTCGTCACGGGCAAGGAATATGTGGAACTTTGCCGCCGCCTTGCTGCCGCAAAATGCGCCAGCGAAGACTTCCAGGCCGAGGCCGCACGTATGCAGCAGGCCATTGATGCCATGGTGGAGGCCGTGAAGAAGCACGGATGGGACGGCGAGTGGTATCTGCGCGCCTACGACTACTTTGGCCGCAAGATTGGCAGCAACGAGTGCGAGGAGGGCAAAATCTTCATCGAGAGCCAGGGCTGGTGCACCATGGCTGAGATTGGTGCCGACGAGGGTATGGTGGCCAAGAGCCTCGACTCGTGCAAGAAGTATCTGGAGTGCGAGCACGGCATGGTGCTCAACAACCCCGCCTTCACCAAATACATCTACGAATATGGCGAAATCAGCAGCTATCCCGAGGGCTACAAGGAGAATGCCGGCATCTTCTGCCACAACAACCCGTGGGTGATTATCGGCGAGACCTTGGCCGGGCGCGGCAACGATGCCTGGAGCCACTATGCCAAGATTCTGCCCTCGTATGTGGAGGAGAAATACCAGACACTGCACAAAGTGGAACCCTACGTCAACTGTCAGATGGTGGCCGGCAAGGATGCCGCCCGTCCCGGTGAGGGAAAGAACTCCTGGCTCACGGGTACCGCTGCCTGGATGTGGCTCACCGTCAGCCAGTACATTCTCGGCATCAAGCCCGCATACGACGGTCTGCTCATCGACCCGTGTCTGCCCGAGACCGCTGGCAAATATACCGTCAACCGCCGCTTCCGCGATGCTGAATACACCATCTGCGTGAAGCCAAACGGACAGCAGAAGGGCGTTAAGAGCATCACCGTAGATGGCAAGCCCGTAGATGGCAATGTTGTGCCTTATGCTCCCGGCAAGCACGTTGTGGAAGTGGTGATGTAACTCTTCTCTTCAGAGTTTGTCGGCCCCGCTTTGGCCGCAGTAAACCTGTAGAATAAATCCGTAACTCATGGTGCTGTTTTCCTCGCACCGCGGGTTACGGATTTAACTTTATGCTTTACGCTCAGATTTTCTAGAAAATTCAAACGTAAAGCATTGCTTTGTGTTCACCATGCTGAGAGGCGCATTTGCCATGTGCAGGTTTACGCTCAGATTTTCTAGAGAATTTCAACGTAAAGCATTGCTTTGTGTTCCCCATGCTGAGAGGCGCATCTGCCATGTGCAGGTTTACGCTCAGATTTTCTAGAGAATTTCTGTGTAAAGCATTGCTTTGTGTTCGTAAAGCAAAGTCCTGCATTTGCAAAGCATTGCTTGGCGCTGGTGGTGAATGAAAAGAAAAACCGCGCCGCAGGCATTTTCCAGCCCCGGCGCGGTTTCGTGTTAAAACAATCTTTTTTCTTTTTTATCCTATACCTTTTGTTTTGTTCAAAATGCGTTTTATCTGTTCAGCACCTTGCGGCCGTTCTTGATGACGATGCCTTTGTAGTTGGCACCCACGCGCTGGCCAGAAAGGTTATAAACGGGACCGTTGTCCTGCTGGGCATCCATCAGCACGGTGGTGACACCGCTCTTGGTGCACTTCAGCGTAATCTTGTCGATGTTGCAGTAGGCGCCGGTGATGGTGATGCGGAATATCTGCTGCCCCATTGTGAGGTTCCTGTTCAGTTTGCCAGTGATTGTTTTGTAGGTGTCCCAGCTGCCGGTGTTGCCCACGTTGACGTCGCAGAGCTTGGTCAGGCTTCCGTTGTTAGAGATGCTGAGGCTGAACGCGGTGTTGTCGTTGCCCGACGATGCGTAGGCTTCGTAGGAATACTCGCCGCCTTCGGTAACGTTGACGGAGTATTCATACCACTCGTTGCCGGCGGTGTAGCCCAGGGCATAGCCGCTGCCTCCGCGCACTACGTCAACGCCTTCGCTGTCGGAGCGGTAGTTTGCGCCACCCTCATCCTGACTGTCTGAGTCGTGGTAGGTGAATCCTTCGCCGCCCTTGTCGAAGTTCTCGGCCTCGATGGTTCCAGGGATGGCAATCACTCCCTTGTAGGGTGTGCGCTTGCCGTTCACCGTGAGAGTCATCCTGACAATCTTCGACTCCTTGTTGTTGGCATCCACGGCAATGGCACTGACGTTGTAGGTGCCCTTATTCGCTGGGGTGTAGTTGTACTCAAACGGTGAAGAGAGGGTTGTCTGCAACACGTTGTCGAAGTAGATGCGCACACTCTTCACGGTGCTGGACGACGATGAGGCGTTGACCTTGATTTTCGTAGCCTCGCCTACGGTTGCGGGCGACGGGTTGGCCGATATGCTCACGTTCATGTTGTTGTCGATGTTGATGTGCTTGAACACAATCTTGTCGATGTTGCAGCTGCTGCCCGTGATGTTGAGGCGGATAATCTGCTTGCCGGCCTCCAACGGTATGGACAGTCGTCCGTGAACGGTGCGGTAGGTGTTCCAGTCGTTCGCCGTCACGCAGGGCACGGGAATTGCGTCGGTGAGCTGTTTCAGCCCGTCGTCGGTGTTCAGCGAGAGGCTGAACGAAGACGATGTGGAGCCCGACGAAACGGTTGCGTCGAACGAGTAGTTGCCTGCCTCCTTCACGTTGACGGTGTATTCAAGCCACTCGCCTGAGTTGGTGTAGCCAATAGCATAGCCTCCGTTGCCAGTGACGATGTCAACGCCTCCGCTGTTTGAGCGGTAGTTGGTATTGCCCTCGTTAGTATTGTCAGAGTCATGGTAGGCAATGCCCTCGGGACCCTCGTCAAAGTTCTCTGCCTGAATGGTTCCTGGCAACGACACGGGATTGTTGCCGTATGCCTGACGCGGCTTGAAGGCCTCGAATCCCGACCAACGCTCGTAGGTTGAGCCGTCGGTGGCTGTCAGCACGGCCTTGATGTCGTATTCTCCTTCGCTTGCGGGCGTGTATTCATAAGTGCTGGTACTTGCATTGCCAAACGACTTGACGAGCGAGCCCTTCACGTAGAGGTCAATGCTCCTGATGGTCTTTGTGCGCAGCTTAGCCCTGACGGTGATTTTCACCTTGTCGCCACGGGTAGCCTTCAGGTTGTTTACACCTACATACAACGAAGCCTCTTTCTTCATGCCCGGGAAGGGGCTCTTGGCTTTCTTCGCCTTGTCGCTGGCCATGTATTCGCGCAGCCAGGTCATGGCAGGGCGGTCTTTGCCGTCCTTGATGATACCCGAGTTGCCGCCGGTAGTCCATGTGTGGCCGTAGATGTAGCCCCACAAGGTGATGCCGGCGCAGTAGTCCTTCTCCCACATATAGGGAATCTGGTTCTTATAATAATTCAGCTGCGTGTTGTCGTCCTCCGTACCGATATCATACTCCGTGCTGTACATGGGCATCTTCAACTGGTTGTTCAGGTTGTCCACAGCATCCTTGATTTCGCTGATGGATTTGTCCATCATGTCGTGAGACTGGCAACCGTATGCATCGATGGGCGCACCGGCATTGCGCAGTGTCTTCACCAGGTCAATGAATTGCTCGTGCTGCCAGGTAAAAGTATTATAGTCGTTGTAAATCAGGATGGCATTCGGCCAGCGTTCGTGGGCCATTTCGAAGGCTTTGATAATCCAGTCGTAGCCCGTCTTCCCGTCGCCTCCCAGAGCTTCCTTGTAGGGAGCAGGAGCGTGGCCTGCAATGGCCTCGTTCACCACGTCAATCATCGGCATGTCAGGATAGTGCTGTGCGGCTGCGTCAAACCATTCCACGATGGCCTTGTACTGCTCGCTCGTCGAAAGGTTGTTCATCCAGCCGGGATACTGGCCGCCCCACACCAAGGTGTGGAACTTGTAGGTGAAGCCGTGCTGCTTGGCATAATTAAATGCGCGGTCGGCACCGCTCCAGTTAAAGTTGCCGCGCTGCGGCTCGCAGGCATCCCACTTCGACTCGTTCTCAGGCGTAATCTGGTTCCAGAGCTCGTAGAACTTCTCCTTGCCATAATCCACCTGTCCCGAAGTAGTGATGTTGCCCAGGAATTTGTCGGGGTTAGTCGACAACTGGGCGTTCGCAGCAGTAGCCACCGCTGCGAGAAACAATGTTTGTAGAAGTTTCCTCATAGGTTTTTTTGTTATTTTTAATTCTCTTATTTGTATTTTGGCTGCAAAATTACTCATTCCTCCCGACATTTACTTTCGCAAGAGTATCAAAAACATTTCACAATGATGCTTTACGCAACAAACAAGCCCGCAAATCCATGTTTTTTAGACTAAACAGGGGGCGAAATGAAGAAGCCACGGCACGAAATGAAGAATCCGTGCCGTGGCTTTTGCTTTTAGCGTTTTTGTTTTTCCCTGCAGTTCTGTTGTGCGCGCTGTGGCGGCAGGCTGTGCCTGGAACTTAGAAATGGATGCGGGCGTCTATGCCGAGCTGGATGGGGTTGGCGCGCTGGGCGAAATGGCGTGTGCCGCCTGCGGCGCTGCTCTGCACGGCGAATGTATGGTAGTGTGTGTTGGTGAGGTTGCGCCCCCAGAGCGAGAGGAGGATGGGGCCGAATTGGTAGTCGGCATGTGCTCCGAGCAGGGCGTAGAGGTTCTGCGCGTAGGTGTTGGCCTCGTCCCACCACGTTTTGCCCTGCCCTACGAGGTTGGCGCCGAGGGTCAGCTTGCCGATGTGGCAGTCGGCCATGGCGCTGAATGTGTGCTGCGGTACGAAGGGCACGTAGTTGTCTTTGTAGTCAAAGAGTTGTGGCATCCTTTCTGTACCATTTCTGATGACTTCGATCTCATTGTACTCGTCAAACTTGGCATTGGTGAAGCTGTAGGTTAATCCCCAGTCGAGGGCGTTGTCAAGCAGGCTGCCGCGCAGGGTGGCCTCGAGTCCGCAGGTGTGGCTTTTGCCTGCGTTGACCATCATTCGGCCATAATTGCTGTTGGGCTCCATGATGGAGAGCTGCTGGTTGCGAATCTGCATATAGTAGAGGGCGAGGTCGAAGTGAAGGCTGTTTTCCAATAGGTTGAGGTGGACTCCGAGCTCGTAGTTCCAGCTCTCCTCGGGCTTGTAGGCGATGGTCTCTTCAATGTTGTTGTAGTCTTGTTCCGTGTGCTCCACGTCGTAGTCGCCGCGCATGGCTTCCTGTTGGTGGGCGTTAAGCTCGGTTTGCAGGATGTCGCTGAACATCTGGATGTTGTAGCCTCCGGCGCGGTAGCCTTTTGATACGAGAGCATAGACGTTGCCCAGATTCCAATCGAAGTTGTAGGTGAGTCCGAGCTTCGGCAGCAGTTGGGTGAAGGTTTTCGAGAGATTGTCTTCTATGAGCGAGGTGAGGTGATAGGTGGCCTGCCGTTCTGCCGTGCCGCCTGTCATGTTCATATAGGCGAGCGAGTGGTAGTTGATTTTGACGTTATCGACGTTGAAACGCAAACCGAGGGTCAGCTTCAGGCGGTTGGTCAAAAGCAGGTTCGACTCGTGGAAGGCTGCGAAGTTGGCCGAGGGGGTTTGGAAATATTCGGGTACGGCCATCTCGGCACTCATGCTGATGCCGGCACTCTCCACGGCGGCCTGTGCTGCCTTCAGTGCCGAGGCTTCTGCCATGGACTGCGGCATGCCCTGCTCGAGCATCTGTTGTAGCATGCGCCCGTACATGGCCTGTTGCATGGCGGTTTTCATGGCGTTGGTGATGGCATTGCTGATGGGCTCAGTAATGGCGTCGCCAAAGCTGACGGGAGCATCGGTGCGCAACCACTGGTAGGAGCCGAAGAGGCCTGTGGCATGTTGCCAGCGGGTATAGGCGTGCGAGCGCAGCACAAACTCTTGTGTCAGGGCGTTCATCTTCTGTCGTTGTTCGAGGCGCAGGTAGTCGGGAGCCATGTAGTCCTGGTCCATCAGCATCATGTCGCGCAGATATTGGTAGCTGGTGGTGGAGGTGAAGAGCAGCTTGTTCATGTTGTAGCTGATGTTCAGGCCGGTGTTCAGCATGTTGCGCTTGTAGCCATTCATAATGGTGGTGGCGGGGTCCTTCGCAGTCTTGTCGGCACCGTAAATGATGTCGCCACTCAAATAATCGGTTGGATGGAATTGGCCGTAGCCGAAACCATTCTGATTCACATATTGGTAGTCGGCAGTCCAGTCGAACGTCAGCTTCTGTGTGGGCTGGTAGATGAGGCGCAGTTTGCCGCCGGCCTCGTTTGAGAGGTCGTTTTTCTTGTCAAACTGTGTGTTGTTGATGAAACCTCTCAGTCCACTGTAGAAACCAGCCACGGTGAAGGCGAGTTGCTCGGAGGGGCGGTGATGATGGGCCACCTCAATATTGCTGTAGAGCCCTGTGCCGATGCCTAAACGTATGTCGGTGCCCTGATAGTTCATGGGGTTTTTCGAGTAGATGCGCACCAGTCCACCCTCGGTGTTCTGACCGTAGAGTGTGGCCTGAGGGCCGTGCAGGATGTCAACGCGGTCGAGCATATAGAAATGGTTGTTGAACGCTGCTTTTGACATCAGGGGGATGTTGTCGTAATACACGCCCACGGCAGGATTGTTGATGCGCGAGCCAATGCCGCGAACATACATCGATGAGGTGAGCCGCGAGCCGTAGGCTGGCATGACGAACGACGGCACGTACTGAGAAAGCTGACTCAGGTCGCGCACGTTGAGCTGCTGCAACTGCTCGCTTCCAAAGACGCTGCTGCTCAGTGGCTGCAGGCGCAGGCGCACTTGCTCTTTGGGTTGTGACACCACAACAACCTCGTCTAAATCTACCACACGCGAAGTATCGGCCGCTTCCTCGGCCAGCATTTTTTCGCCGCTGAGCAAGGCAGCGGCCACTATCATAAGAATTTTAAACATTAAAGATTAGTGATGAAAAATTAAACATTATTCAAAGTTCAAAGAACAATACTAAACTTGTGCAAAGGTAGGGCAATTTCCCCGCCTCCACAATCCACATTTATAGGGATTTTTAAATATTAAAGATGAAAGATGAAAGATTAAACATTATTCAAAGTTCAAAGTAAAAGTTCCAAGCTTATAGAAACCGACAAATAGTCATGTTTGTGTGTCATTCTGTCGGCAAAATTGCTGTCGGCACGTTGTTTGAGCCGTTTCGGGTAGAAACAAATAATCAAAGAATCAGGAGGAACAAAACATGACACTTGACAAATTTACAATTAAAGCGCAGGAGGCCGTGCAACAGGCCGTCAACGTGGCTCAGATGAATGGGCAACAGGCGGTTGAGCCGGTACATCTGCTGAAAGGTGTGATGGAAAAGGCCCGCGACGTGACGGGTTTTATTTTCCAGAAACTGGGCGTCAATGGTGCCCAGATAGAAAAACTTACCGAGCAGGAAATCAAGCATCTGCCGCGTGTGCAGGGTGGCCAGCCTTATCTTTCGGGCGAGGCTAATAATGTATTGGTACGTGCGCAGGAGACTGCTCAGAAGCAAGGCGATGAGTTTGTGAGCGTGGAACCACTGCTCTTGGCGTTGCTGGGTGTAAAGAGTACGGCCAGCCGCATCTTGAAGGACGCTGGCTGTACCGAGAAAGACATGCTCGTCGCCATCAATGAGTTGCGACAGGGGCAGCGGGTGCAGAGCCAGAACGCTGACGACAACTATCAGAGCCTGGAGAAGTATGCCAAGAACTTGGTTGATTTGGCCCGACAGGGGAAACTCGATCCCGTTATTGGCCGTGATGACGAAATCCGACGGCTGTTGCAGATTCTCTCGCGGCGCACCAAGAACAATCCCATACTTATTGGTGAGCCTGGTACCGGTAAAACGGCTATCGTGGAGGGCCTGGCGCAGCGTATCGCTCGTGGCGACGTGCCAGAGAACCTGAAGGATAAACAGGTGTTCTCTCTCGATATGGGTGCCGTGGTGGCAGGTGCGAAGTACAAAGGCGAGTTTGAGGAACGACTGAAAAGCGTCATCAACGAGGTGACCAAGAGCGAAGGCCGAATTATTCTGTTCATTGATGAGATTCACACCCTTGTGGGTGCTGGCGGCGGTGAGGGAGCCATGGATGCGGCCAACATACTGAAACCAGCCTTGGCACGCGGTGAACTGCGCTCCATAGGAGCAACCACGCTAAACGAATATCAGAAATACTTTGAGAAAGACAAGGCTTTGGAGCGGCGTTTCCAGACGGTCATGGTGGATGAGCCCGACGAGTTGAGTGCCATCTCTATTCTGCGTGGACTGAAGGAGCGCTATGAGAATCACCACAAGGTGCGCATTCAGGACGATGCCTGCATCGCCGCCGTGAAGTTGTCGGAACGCTACATCAGCGAGCGGTTCTTGCCAGACAAGGCCATCGACCTGATGGACGAGGCTGCTGCAAAACTGCGTATGGAGCGCGACTCAGTGCCCGAAGAACTGGATGAAATCATCAGGAAAAGAGCACAATTGGAGATTGAGCGCGAGAGCATCAAAAAAGAGGAGAGAGGAGAGAGTAAAGAGGAGAGAGGTGAGAAGGAGGGTCAGGGTTCCAAGCTGAGCCAGATGGAGAAGCAGATTGCCGAACTGAAAGAGCAAGAAACCCAGATGCGTGCCCAATGGGAGAGCGAGAAATCTTTGTCAGACAGATACCAGCAGAAGAAAGAACAACTGGAGCAGCTGACCTTTGAGGCCGAAAAGGCCGAGCGTGAAGGCAATTATGCCAGAGTGGCTGAGATTCGCTACGGGTTGAAGCAACAGTTACAGGATGAGCTGAAAGCCTTGCAGGCACAGATGGATGCCTCTCCTTCAGGGACTTTAGGAGGAATTGCCGTCACTGCCGACGACATTGCCGAGGTGGTGAGCCGCTGGACGGGCATTCCTGTTAGCCGCATGATGCAGAGCGAGCGCGACAAGCTGCTCCATCTTGAGCAGGAGCTGCACCGCCGTGTCATTGGTCAGGACGAGGCCATCACTGCCGTCAGCGACGCCGTCCGCAGAAGCCGCGCAGGCCTGCAAGACCCCAAACGACCAATCGCCTCGTTCATATTCCTTGGCACAACGGGTGTAGGAAAGACCGAACTGGCCAAAACGCTGGCTGAATACCTGTTCAACGATGAGCAGATGATGACCCGTATCGACATGAGCGAGTATCAGGAGAAATTTAGCGTCAGCCGACTCATCGGTGCGCCTCCGGGCTACGTAGGCTACGATGAGGGCGGACAACTCACCGAGGCAGTACGCCGCAAACCCTATCAGGTGCTGTTGTTCGACGAGATAGAGAAAGCCCATCCCGACGTGTTCAACATTCTGCTGCAAGTGCTCGACGACGGACGGCTGACCGATAACAAAGGCCGCACCGCCAATTTCAAGAACACCATCATCATTATGACCAGCAATGCCACGCGCGAACAGCTCAGAGCCGTCATGCGCCCCGAGTTTCTGAACCGTATTGATGAAATCATTACCTTCCAGCCACTCACCCGCGAGCAGATTGCCGACGTGGTAAGACTGCAGATGCGCCGCGTTGCCGACATGCTCGAGCCGCAGGGCATCACGCTGCAAGCCACCGACCAGGCCATCAACTATCTGGCCGAAGCTGGCTACGACCCCGACTACGGCGCCCGTCCTGTGAAGCGGGCCATCCAGCAGCTCGTGCTCAACGACCTGTCTAAACGCCTGCTTGCCGACGAGGTGGACCGCACGAAACCCATCATCGTCGATGAGTTCGGCGATGGTCTGGTGTTCCGCAACTAATGTAGTGCGTTTGTGTACGTTTTTTTCGGGGGTATGAAGGTAGGGGGTACGGAGGTACGAGAATAGTCTTTCAAATAGAGACACAAGTCGCTATACAATTCTCGTACCTCCGTACCCCCTACCTTCGTACCCCCGATAATTGTAAATACCTTGCTACCTCGTTTCTCGGTAAACGCTGGGAGGAGGACCGTAGAGCGTTTTCTTCGGTTCTGACTTGCCTGGATATCTGTACTCCGCGGGTGGTGCGCCGTAGAGCAGTTTTTGGGGTGGATTCTCAATGATAACCGGCGCTTCGTTGCTACTGCTCTGGCTGCTTGAGGTGGTCTTGCACGAGGTGAAGCCGAGCAGCACTAACAAGCTGCCCAGAATACTGTTGATGGCATGAAGTATGTTCTTTTTCATTCTTTGTCCTCCAGTCTATGCAGGTTACACAATAACAGTTGTCCGTTGTCGTCGCGCAGGTGCATGCCGTTGCCCTGACAATAGCGGAACAACTTGCAGTCAGCACACTCGCCCTGACGCATCCACTCGTGGTTGCGGTAGGGTTCAAAGCGGTTCTCCCACACGTCGATGAAGTCGTCCTTGTAGATGTTGCCCTGATGGTAGTTTGAGCGAATGCTTGTGCACGCCGAGATGCTGCCGTCTATGAGTACGGAGCCCACGGTGATGCCCGCCTCGCAGTGGTAGAAGTAGTCGCGCACGTCGTGCTCCAACTTTCCTAAGAATCCTTCGCAGCCGTAACTGGCCATGATGCGTCCGTCGGCTCGGGTCTCGCGTATGAAGTCCATCACGCCCCTGAACTGACTGGCCGAGAGCCGCATGTCGTTGTCGGTGGCGGCGCGGCCTACGGGGAAGACGGTGATGACGCGCCACTGGCGTACACCCTTCTTAATCAAGAACTCGCGCAAGTCAGCCAGCTCATGGTAGTTGTGGCGGTTGACGCACGTCACCACGTCGAACACCAGCCTTGGCTCAGCCACCATCAGGTCGATGGCTGCCGAGGCGCGCGCAAAGCTGTCTTTGTGGCCGCGCATCCAGTTGTGGCTCTGCTCCAGACCGTCAAGGCTCACCGTCATGGAGTGCAGACCGGCATCCATCAGTCCGCGAAACCGCTCGGGTGTCAGATAGAGGCCGTTGGTGACCATTCCCCACGGAAATCCGCGCTCGTAAATCATGCGTCCGCACTGCTCCAGGTCGTCGCGCATCAGCGGTTCGCCGCCCGAGATGATGACAAACACCTTGTGCGGGTCGTAGTGGCGGCTCACGCTGTCAAGTACCCGCAAGAAATCCTCCACGGGCATGTCCTCACGTCCGGCTTCACGGCGGCAGTCGCTGCCGCAGTGGCGACAATGCAGGTTGCAGCGCAGCGTTGATTCCCAGAACAACTGTTGCAGCGGGTGTTCCTTTGCAATGTTGTTGTGCATCAGCCTTGCGATTTCAAGCCCTACGCGTTTGCGCAGCCCCAGGTGGTGGTAATCGTGGCTGTCAGTCATTCCTTAACCTCTTTAAACGTGGCACCGATAGTCGTGCTGTCGCCCTCTGCACTTTGTTCTTCCTCGGGAACCACTTCGTTGACCGAGTCATTGAACTCTGGCGGCGGTCCATACAGGCAGGGCGGCGACCCGTAGAGCTTGGGCTGGAATATGCAGCTCGAGAACCCTAACATCAGCAGTGCGGCTGAGCCCAGTTTCATTAACAGTTTCTTCATTCGTCTGCAAGTTGTTTGCTTCTACATGTTGTCGCCGCAAAAATATGAAAAAAGACCGAGACTTCCAAGAAATAACTGCAAAAAATAGCGCCCCATTCTGCGACATGCAAAATGGGGCGCTATGAGATACGTTGAAATTCTCTAGAAAATTTGCTCGTAAAGCAGTGAGTTGTTGTCGTAACCCATAGGTTTGTTTTTCTAACGCAATGCTTTGGAAAAATATAACCGCGAAATAAAAATTTATCTCGCGGTTTTACGATTGAATTTTCTAACCTGAATTATTCATGGAGTTATCGGGAGTTAACTGAAGTTATCGCGGTCTGCGACCGCTCAGGGAGTTAACTGACAATAGTTTTGCTATTGTCCGCTAACTTCCATTAACTCCCAATGAATTCGCAGAATTCATTTAACTCCCGCTAACTCCCATGAATATTATAAGCTAGAAAATTTTTATTTAACTACTTTCTTCCCGTCGATGATATAAACTCCGTGAGGCAGGGAGTCGAACGTGAGACCAGCGAAACGGCCGTCGAGGGTGTAGATGCGCCCTCCGATGGGCTGTACTTTCGGTATGGCGTTGGTGATGCCCGTCGGGTCTTCGTTCTGCTCAATGTATATCATTACATCGTCGATGAACAGACGTAGCTTGGGGTCGAAGAGGATGTAGTTGCTTCCGTTGCCGTTGACGGTGAGCGTAATCTCGTTCCACTGACCCGAGGTCAGGTTGCCGTTGAAGAGTTCCACCAGCTCGTTGGAGTCGGTGATGCCTTCGGGCGCATAGTATATCTGAATTGCGTTTTCCGAGTCGTTGCCCCAAGGTGCAATTTTCGCAACGAACTTGGCTTCGCCGTTGAGGGTGAAGTTGGGTGTCATCACCAGTCCTGTCAACTGGCTGGTGCCGAAGCGCGCGCAGCGGTCGCATCCGTAGGAAACGTTTGTGTCAAACTGAATATAGGCTCCCGTTTGCCAGCCTTCGTTGTCGGGATTGAACTTATCCTTCGACCCCAGGCTGCCGGTCCACTTGTCGTCGTTGCCGCCGGTGCCGTCGCACTTGTCGAACGTCTCATGGAAAATGATGTTCTCTTCGGGAATCTCGGGGTCAACGGGGTCAACGGGATCAACGGGATCAACGGGGTCAACTCCCTGGTTATAAGGATTGGCCTTGAACTTGAAGCTGATGGTTTTGTCGCTGTTCTGCTTGATGTTGTAAACGCCCTTATTGAGCAGGTTCGTACCGTCGGTATTCTCGTTGTAGAGGGTGAAGGCGGGTTTCGAATAGTTGGTCAGACTGTCGAGTTTGCTGTTGGGGTATGTATCCTTGCTCATATCATAGGCGCCAGTCTTGTTGTCTGCTGGAACGATGGTGAGTCTCATGTGGTCGTTGAGCGGACCTCCATTAGGATAGGAGGTACCGTAATAGGATCTATAGTTGTCTTTGGTGATGGTGGTATTGACAACGTTCCATTCCCAAATCTCGCTGTCGTAGTCGGCATGAATCACTAAGAGGCCTTTGCCGGGCAGTTCTTTATCCCAATTGATTTTCTGGCGGTTCTCTAAGAGGAAGAACTCGTCGGGATGGGCTTCGTTGTAAATGACGTAGGCATCGCCGCCATCGCTGAGCGGTTGCAAGTCGGTCACCTCGGTGTCCTCGGTGAGCTCAATGGGCTCTAACCATCCTGCGCACCATTTCTCATAGCTTGAGTAGCCTGCGGGCACAAAGCCGCGATAGCTGCCGTTGTAGCTGCCCTGGTCCATCAAGTCCCATGAACTCATGCCGAAATTACCACCACCGGCGGTGTCGTAGAAGTCGGGGAATCCCAGGCAGTGAGAGAACTCGTGGCAGATGGTTCCGATGCCGTCGATGACATAATCGTTGGAATAGCCTGTGGTCAGCTCGCTGCTGCAGGCGTAGGTGTCGATTTTTACATCATCGAGTGTGAGGGTGTAATCGGTGGTCCAGGTATTATAGCCAGAGAGATAGTATTCGTGTGGCCAGATGGTGTTGGCCGGGCCGCCCACTGCTTCGTTGATGCCTGCGTAGAGCACAAACACCTGATCGACCTCGCCATCGCCGTCCCAGTCGTAGTCGGCAAAGTTCACATCCTCGTCAACGGCCGTGCAGGCTTCACGCACCATGATGTGAGGATTCTTGTCATCACCATTTGAATTATTCGCGCCGTAGTAGGAATATGGCTTTTCAAGGTGAACGGGACCCACAACGTCGAATGTCAGGTCGAACACTCCGCCGCTCTGTGCTAGGAAATAGTCGTGCACACTGCCCTTGAAGCCTTCTTCGTGCGTGAAGTTTTCCTCGTTGGCTATTCGGTCGAAGAGCTCTTGGTCGTTGCTTTCCTGAAACGGAGTGCCGTCGAAATCCACCAGGATGATGAGTCCTTTCTTGGGGCCAGTGTAGTCGTTGCCAGTGGCTCCGCCCACTTTGCGGGGCGAGCGTCGCATGAGTTTGCTCATGCGTTTCTGTTGTTTTTTGGCAACTATTGCGCGGTGTGCAGAAGCCCTTTGGGCAATGGTGGCAGCATCGGTGAGCACGAAGGCACCGTTCTGCTCGGTATAGCATTTGCCGTCGGCATCCTGCCAGAAGTGAGCGTGCTCGTCGCCGCGCAGTTGTGCGCGCACTTCTGTTCCGTTAGCGAGTCTGATGGTTTTCCATAGGCTGGGTTTTGCGGGAATGGCCAGTGCGGTTGTGGTGGCCAGTCCAATCAGTAACAAGGTGATGAATACTTTTCTCATACTTCGATGTAGTGGATAAACTATAGTTTGTAAATAAATGGGGTGCAAAGTTACGCATAAAAACGCAACTAAGCCCCCATTTTACATATTTTTGCGCTTTCTATTCGACAGAAAGGCGTTTTTTTACTTCAAAATAATGCCGCCCATGGGTTGAATGGTCAATTTCACGTTGCCGTCGCGCCCGATTTTTTGTTGTTTGAGCACAGAAGTGGACACAATCTCACCCTTGCGCTTGGGATTGTCGGTGTAGAGGCTGACCGTCTTTCCTGCAAGCATGGGCAGTTGCAGGGTGAGCGTCATGGCGCGGTCGGTGCCGTTGAGCCCAGCCACATACCAGTCGTTGCCGTGGCGGCGTGCCAGCACTACGTAGCGCGAGGGGTAGCCGTCGATGAAGCGCGTCTCATCCCACTGCGTGGGCAGCTGGCGTATGAAGTCCATCTCAAACTGCGGCAGTTCGTTCAGGTTGTTGGGCTGCATGGCAATGCACTGAACGAGCGTCTGGTTGGTGATGCCCGTAGCCATTTCAAACACGTCGCTGGTGTAGCGAGGGTGACGGCTCTTGTTGTCTTTGCTGATGTAGCGGTTCATGATGACTCCGCCCCAGTCGAATGCGCCCAAGGTGTTGCGGCAGAAAGGGTGAATGGTCAGTTCGAAGCCTTCGGTGCGGGCATGGCCCTCGCTGAAGAACACATTCTCCGAGGCCAGTGCGGCCTCGCTGGCCACATAGTTGGGATACATGCGCTCCCATCCGCGCGGAATGGTGCAGCCGTGGAAAATCACCTGCAGCCCGTAGCGGTTGGCGTCGCTCAGTATGTCCTCATAGAGGCGCATGGTCTCCTGTTTGTCGCTGCCAAGGAAGTCCACTTTGATGCCCACCACGCCAATGCTGCGCAGCCATTTCATCTCGCGTTCGCGGGCAATGGCGGTGCTCATGCAGTCGCGTGGAGTCTGCGGAGCGTCGTTGCTGTAGCCGTTGCTGTTGTACCACAGCATCAGCCTGACACCCTTGCTCTGGGCATAGCGGCTCAGTTCGGCAATGCGTTCGCGGCCAATCTGCGTATCCCACCAGTTGTCAACCAGGCAATACTCGATGCCCATTGCAGAGGCAAGGTCGATGAACTTCACCTGGTCGTCGTAGTTGATGCTCTGGTCCTGCCAGATGAGCCAGCTCCATGTGTAGCGCCCGCCCTCGTATTTCTTCGACGGCTCGTAGAGCGGTTTCACCACGTCGTAGGCAATGGTGGTCTCAACGATGGGGGCCAGGTCTGTGCCCACGGTAATCGTGCGCCAGGGTGTCTGCGCCGGCAACGAAACGGCAGCGAAAGCACTACCCACACCGTTGTTCTCACCCTCCATCGGGAAGGCAATGGTGTAGCCCTCGTCGGGTTTGAAATCGCTCAGGTGCGAGGCGCAGTAACTGCTCGACACGCCTGTCTCGCTGATAAGGAGCCACAGAGAGGGTTCTATTTTAAACAGGCACGGAAATGTGTAGCCCTCGCCGAACTTCGAAGCCCGCTGCATGGGCTGTTCCACCTCGTAGTCCTCCTCATAACTGGGCTTGGTGCGCTCCCAGCCGGCCATGGCGTTGATTTGCGGTGAGAGAAAGGTTGTGGTGGCGTCGGGCAGGCGGAATGCCGATGCCTCGCTGTAGATGACGGCGCACTTGGGGTTGTTTTTCTCTGGTCGCGGCATTTGGTAGCAGAAGGCCACGTTGTTGTTCGAAACCTGAAACACCACCGTCATGCACAATCCTTGCGCATTGATGAAATCAACGTCAATGCGGTTGGCCTCGTAGTTGATGTGCGAGGCTTTCACACGGTCCATCTCGTAGCAGTCGGTCACGGTGCTGCTGTGGTGGCTGGTCATGGTGAGTTCTTCGGTCAGGTCGCCGATGTTGGTTTTCAGTCCGAGGCCCGATTTCTGGACGGCGGTCACACCGTCGTAGGTCACTTCGTACCACGCGCGGTGGTTGTCGTTGCTCACGGTGACTGTCAGCCTTCCGTCGGGCGACTGCACCGAAACGGGTTGGGCCACGATTGCCGTGGCCCAACATATCAGTAGAATGGAAATAAGTTTGCGCATAATCATTGCGTGTCCTTCAGTTTCATACCGAAGATAATGATAAGAGGAGAGAGGAAATTAGGAGATAAGAAGCATTTGTCCGCTAACTCCCGCTAACTTCCGCTAACTCCCGTTAACTCCATTTCAAATAACTCATTCTGTGTCCGAATTCCGAGGCTCAAATGAGGTTGTCCTTCTCAATGTCCTTGAAATACTTGTAGGTGGCCACCTTCAGCTCGTCGCAGGCAGGCTCGTCGGCAACGATGATGCCGTGCTGGTGCATCTGCAGGGCGCTGATGGTCCACTCGTGTGTCACGGCTCCTTCTACGGCAGCCTTCAGCGCGCGGGCCTTGTGGTGTCCGTTCACCAGAATCATCACCTCGCGGGCATCCATCACGGTGCCTACACCCACGGTGAGTGCCAGCTTGGGCACCTTGTTCACATCGTTGTCAAAGAAACGCGAGTTGGCGATGATGGTGTCGGTGGTGAGTGTCTTCACGCGGGTGCGGCTGCTCAGGCTTGAGTAGGGCTCGTTGAAGGCAATGTGACCGTCGGGGCCAATGCCTCCAAGGAACAGGTCGATGCCGCCAGCCTCCTTTATCATCTGCTCATAGTGAGCGCACTCGGCAGCCAGATCCTCGGCATTGCCGTTCAGGATGTGGATGTTCTCTTTCTTGATGTCGATGTGGTCAAACAGGTTGCGGGCCATAAATGAGTGGTAGCTCTCGGGATGGTCCTCGGCCAGGCCCACATACTCGTCCATGTTGAACGTAATCACGTTCTTGAACGACACGCGGCCCTCTTTATTGGCCTTCACCAAGCAGGCATACATGCCCTCGGGCGAGCTGCCCGTGGGAAGTCCTAAAACGAACGGCTTCTCAGCCGTAGGCTTTGCCTCGTTGATGCGTTTGATAACGTGCTCTGCCGCCCATTGCGACATGCGTTGGTAATCGTTCTCAATAATTAGTCTCATAATCTTCTGTTTTTTTGATGTTTTCCGAAAAATCTGCTGCAAAAATACAACATGAGCACGAAAAACACGAAACATTTTGTCATTTTTTTATTTGATGCACTTATTTTTTTGTTATCTTTGCCCTCAGAAAATCAACATTTTTATTTTCTTCATTATGAAAAAAGCATTTCTGTCACTTCTGGCCTTGACAATGGCCATGGCGGCTGCGGCCTCGACCATCCCCGTGAAAGGACAAATAGTCAAACCCAGCGACCCGCGCATCGTCTATACGGGCCGCATTAGTTTTGCCAACCCCGACGCGCCCACGTTCACCTATCCGGGCACGCAAATCATCGCTTCGTTCTATGGCACGTCGCTCAAAATGATGGCCAAGCCCAAGAGCGGTTACTTCATGGCGCAGATAGACGGGGCAGAGCCGTTTAAGGTAGGCTTCAACGCGCCCCGCGACTCGGTGGTCACGCTGGCCATGGCGCTGCCCGACGGTCAGCACACCGTGCGGCTGATGTATATCGTTGAGGGCCTCGACCTGAAACCCGTTTTCCGAGGCTTCATTCTCGACCAAGGCCGCAGCCTGGCCGACGCACCGCAGTTGCCTGAGCGCAAAATAGAGTTCATCGGCAATAGCATCACCTGCGGATACGGCAACGAAAGTATTGACAAGAACAACCACTTTGAATATGAAACCGAAAACCACTACTACTCCTACGCCGCTGAGGCTGCCCGCCAGTTAGACGCGCAGCATTGGGTCGTGGCGCGTAGTGGCATAGGCATCTACCGCAACTACAACGGCCCCCGCACGGGCAACAAAGACTGTATGCCGGCACAGTATGAATACACGCTCTTCAACGAATTCAAGCAGCGGTGGGACTTCAGCCGCTTCCAGCCCGACCTGGTGTGCATCAACCTTGGCACCAACGACCTCTCGACACCCAACTTCGACATCAAACTGTTCGACCAGGCATACCGCAAGTTTCTCGCTACCGTGCGCGGCCATTATCCCAAAGCCAAGATAGTGCTGCTTACCGGTTGTATGCTCAACGGCAAGGAAATGGAACTGCAACGAAAGACGCTCGACCAGATTAAGGAGGATGCCAACAAAAACGGCGACTACGAAGTCTATCGCTTTGACTTTACCCCGCAGACGGGCGAACTCTATTATGGCGCCGACTGGCATCCCAGTTTGTGGCAGCATCAGAAAATGGCCGCCGAACTGACCGCCTATCTCCGCGTGCTGATGAATTGGTTCTGATGAGCCTATGGAGTGTTCGGGAGTTAACTCCTACTTCTTATTCCTTTGTATCTTTTACTTTCACAATAATACGGCGATAGGCTGCTAATTGGAAGGGACCATTGTCGTGGACCTCGCAGATGAGGTGGATGGTCTGCCCCTGTGCGTCGGCGGGAATCTGTACGTCGGCGACGGATGCAGTCGGGGAATTAGTAGCCCCTTCAAACGTGATGACGGCCTTGGATGGTGACAGGTCTGTTTGTTGCCACCAGCTGAAGGTCAGCGCATCGCCGTCGGTGTCGTATGACTGCGAGGCATCGAGGTGAAGCGTGCTGCCTGCTTCCGCTTCGATGCAGAGGGGCTGCAGGCTGTTGTTGCTTCCGTTGACTACGACTGTGGGGTTGTGGTTGCCTTTTCCCTTTTCTGCCCATTGCATACGGGCGGCGAAATCGTTGAAGATGTCGGGATAGAATTTCTCCTCGTAGCTGCGCGAGATGTTTTTCTGCGGTTGCCGCCAGTTGGTCCAGGCCACGGTGAGTGAGTCGGGACACATGTCTCGGCAGAAACAGCCTGCCCATCCAATCTGTTCGGGCTGCGAAGGGTCGTGCAGGCCGTTGGGGAGTATGTTTAGCCAGCTGGGCGTGTCGCCTTCCACGCCCCATTTGTAGGTGGGGTAGGCGCGTCCTAAGTTCGCGTGTCCTTGGATGTGTGTGGCGTATTGCTGCCAGCTTTTGCTGCCCAGTTCGTTTTGTGACAGCCATGCGCTCTCATCCCATACGAACATCAGGTCGGCAGCAAACTCGCGTCGCATCCACATGTGTGAGCTGTATGGGCGGTTCATTCTCATGCCCCAAACCATATCTTGGTCGGTGATGGTATAGACGCGCAGCTTGTTCAGAAAAGTTTTCAGCTGTTCGGGCGTGCGTTCCTGCTGCACTTGCCAGATGGCTTGTGCCAATGTGTTAGCGCTTCCCCAGGCCGTAATCCACAGCGGGCGAGGGTCGTCCTCGTCTGCAAGGCGTATAATCAGGTCGCTGCCCGCCGAGCGGTTACCGTTGCCGATGATTCCTATGCCCGCACGGGTGCTGCCCAAGGCCACGCGGCTGCGCAGATAGGCAGGGCTGGGCCAGTAGCCGATTGTCTGCTGTCCGTTTTCTTGTTCCAGACTGAGGAACTTCTTTTGTGTTGAGCGTCGCATCAGGTTCTTCGCATCGCGCTCGTAGGCATCGATGACGCGCCACAGCGAGTCGGCCCATTCCGTGGGATAGGGGTCGCAGTTCCATCCCACGGTGGTGATGAGTGCCTCGATTTCCACCTGGTCGGCGTAGCACATGAGGCGCACCATCGACTCCATGTCATCGGGCTCGATGTTGCCCGGCGCAATGTCGGTGAGCACCACGAGGCGGGGTTTCAGTTCGTTGTTGATGGCTGTTTCATGGGCGTTCTGCACGGGTTGTCCGTAAGCAAAAATAGCGGCGGCAGAAGCCGTCGCTATGAGAATGATCAAGAAAAGTCTTTTCGTCATCATCTTTGTTCCTGTCTGAAAGGTTGCACGTTGGTTTCTGTGTGGCAAAAATACAACATTTTTTGATATTTCAGGCATGATGATGACGAAAAGTTTTCTTTTTATAGTGGATATTCGTCAAAGGCATAGAGCACGGTAGAGAGATAGCGCTCGCCGGTGTCGGGTAGCAGCACTACGATGCGCTTGCCCTGGTTCTCTGGCCGTTTGGCAATCTCTGAGGCGGCAAAGGCTGCAGCGCCCGAGCTGATACCCACGAGCAGACCCTGCTGCTGAGCCAGTTGGCGGCCTATGCGGATGGCGTCGTCGTTTTCCACCGGCAGCACCTCGTCAATGAGCTGTGCGTCGTAGGTCTTGGGTACAAATCCGGCACCGATGCCCTGAATCTTGTGTGGGCCGCTCTGTCCACCGCTAAGCACGGGCGAAGAGGCGGGCTCTACGGCCACAATCTTAATGTTGGGGTTGTGTTCCTTCAGTCGGCGTGCAACACCGCTGATGGTGCCGCCAGTGCCCACACCAGCCACGAAGATGTCTATTTGTCCGTCGGTCTGCTGCCAGATTTCCTCGCCCGTGGTCTGGTAGTGCTTCTCCGGGTTGGCGGCGTTCTCAAACTGCTGCAGGATGATGCTGCCGGGAATGCTGTCGCGCAGTTCCTCTGCTGCACGGATGGCGCCGGGCATACCGTCCTTGCCGCTGGTCAGGCGCACTTCGGCTCCGTAGGCCTTCACCAGGTTGCGGCGCTCAATGCTCATGGTCTCGGGCATGGTGAGGATGAGTTTATAGCCTTTTACAGCCGAAACGAGTGCCAGTCCCACGCCTGTGTTGCCGCTGGTGGGCTCGATGATGGTTGCACCGGGTTTGATGATGCCCCGCTTCTCAGCATCCTCAATCATGGCCAGGGCGATGCGGTCCTTCACGCTGCCGCCGGGGTTGAAATACTCTACTTTTGCGATGATGGGGGTGCTGATTCCCTTAGCTTGTGAGAATTTGTTGAGTTCCAACAAAGGTGTGTTGCCGATGAGTTCGGTCAGTTGTTTTGCAATCTTTGTCATAGTTGTATGTTTTTTTTGTTATTGTTTTTGGGGGTTATTGGGTTATAGAAGCTCTAGATGTTCTAGATATTCTAGATTTTCTAGATGTTATAGAGGTTTTAGCCCTATTTTTATCTGATTTTGTCGAAAGCCTGTGCGAGGTCGTCGATGATGTCGTCGATGTGCTCGGTGCCGATGCTCAGGCGGATGGTGGCAGGGGTGATGTGCTGCTGTTCCAGTTCTTCGGGCGAGAGCTGCGAGTGGGTGGTGGTGTAGGGGTGAATCACCAGACTCTTCACGTCGGCAACGTTGGCTAAGAGTGAGAAAATCTGCAATGAGTCAATGAACTTCCAAGCCTCTTGTTCGCCGCCTTTGATTTCGAAGGTGAAGATGCTGCCTCCGCCATTGGGGAAATACTTGTTGTAGAGGGCGTGGTCGGGATGTTCGGGCAAGCTGGGATGGTTCACCTTGGCCACCTTGGGATGGTTCTTAAGGAATTCCACCACACGCAGCGCGTTGAACACATGACGCTCCACGCGCAGGCTAAGGGTCTCAAGTCCCTGCAGCAGGATGAAAGCGTTGAACGGTGAGATGGCTGCACCTGTATCGCGGAGAATGACGGCACGGATGCGGGTGACGAAGGCTGCTGCACCGGCTACATCGGCAAATACGGCACCGTGGTAGCTTGGGTCGGGCTTGGCCAGGGTGGGGAACTTGTCGGCGTTGGCCTTCCAGTCGAATGTACCGCCATCGACGATGACGCCGCCCAGGCTGCTGCCATGTCCGCCGATGAATTTTGTGGCAGAGTGTACCACGACGTCGGCTCCATGCTCGATGGGACGGATGAGGAACGGCGTGCCGAAGGTGTTGTCAACGATGAACGGAATGTTGTGTCTGTGGGCAATTTCGGCCACGGCTTCAAGGTTAGTGACATCGCTGTTGGGATTGCCGAAGGTTTCAGCGTAAATCACTTTCGTGTTGGGCTGGATAGCTGCCTCGACAGCCTCAAGGTCGTTCACGTTGACGATGGTGTTGCTGATGCCCTGTGTGGCCAGCGTGTGGGTAATAAGGTTATAGGAACCTCCGTAGAGGTTGTCGGCAGCAACGATGTGGTCGCCTGCCTGTGCAATGTTCTGCAAAGCGTATGTGATGGCTGCTGCACCGCTTGCCACGGCCAGTCCGGCCACGCCACCCTCAAGCGCTGCCACGCGGTCTTCGAACACGCCCTGCGTGGAGTTTGTCAGACGTCCGTAGATGTTGCCTGCATCGCGCAGTCCGAAGCGGTCGGCGGCATGCTGTGAGTTACGGAACACATAGCTGGTGGTCTGATATATGGGCACGGCACGCGCGTCGGTTGCGGGGTCGGGCTGCTCTTGTCCTACATGAAGTTGCAGTGTCTCGAAGTGAAGTTTCTTTTCGCTCATAATTTGTTTCCTTTCTTTTTGTTTAAATTATTATTTTATTACTTCTTTTTCTATACTCCTTTTCTCCTTTTCTCCCTTAATAAATGTTTCTGGGTGCAAAGTTACGGCGGAAAACCATACCGTGAAATCGCACACATGGGGCATTTGGCATACCACGATTGTGGTATTTAGCAGTTTTTTGCCTGCCAAACCGTGAAAAATGGGGCTCAGAAACAAAAAAAAGACGTTTTGAAGTGAGTTTTTCAGCTCTTTTTATTATATTTGCTGCATCTTAAATCAACACAGGAAAACTATGCAGAAGTTTGCGGAATATATCCAACAGATTGAGATTGACTCGCTTTGGAGTGGCAAGAAACACATTGTGTGGAACCTGGACCGGCAGGTGAACATCCTGAGCGGCATCAACGGTGTGGGCAAGAGTACTATATTAAATAAGGTGGTGCGCGGCTTGAGTGCTGGTGGCGAGTTTCCCAGCCACATGCTCAAGGGCGTGCGCCTGAAGGTGGTGCCCGAGGATGCCAAGTGGATTCGCTATGATGTGATACGTTCGTTCGACCGTCCCATTATGAACGGCGACATGGTTGCAAAAATGGACCTCAGTCTGGCCACCGAGCTCGACTGGCAGCTGTTTCAGTTGCAAAGAAAGTATTTGGATTATCAAGTGAACATTGGCAACCGCATCATCGAGGTGTTGCAGCAGGGCGGGGCCGACTCCGCCGAGAAAGCGCAGCAGATAGCCTCGCGCAAGACCCGTTTCCAAGACATCGTCGATGACCTGTTCAGCGACACGGGCAAGCGCATCGTGCGCACGGAGAACGAGATACGCTTTACGCAGATTGGCGAGACGCTGGTGCCTTACCAGCTGTCGAGCGGCGAGAAGCAGATGCTGGCCATCCTGCTCACCGTGCTTGTTGAGGACAACCAGCATTACGTGTTCTTCATGGACGAGCCTGAGGTGAGCCTGCATATCGACTGGCAGCAACGGCTCATTGACCTTGTTTTGGAACTCAATCCCAACGTGCAAATCATTCTCACTACCCACTCGCCAGCCGTCGTGATGAACGGATGGATGGACCGCGTGACCGAAGTGACCGACATTACATTGTGATAATTTATAATTGACAATTGATAATTATTTCATTTGTCCGCTAACTTCCGCTAACTCCCGTTAACTCCCGATAACTCCACTTTTCAATTCCTCATTCCTCATTTCTCCTTTACTCAAATGAGCAGACGCCTGAACGATAATATCTCGTCAAGATACTTAGAGGCAGCCAACAGGCTCAACTCTAAGAAGTCGCGGCGTAGGATTGTGGCCTACGTCGAGAGCTACGACGACATTTTTTTCTGGCGTACCGTGCTCGGCAATTACGAGACCCCGCAGATGTATTTCGAAGTGATGCTCCCATCCAAGGGCGTGCTTGAGCGGGGCAAGAAGTCGGTGCTCATGAACACGCTATCGCAGAAAGTGGGGCGCGACCTCATTGCCTGTGTTGATGCCGACTACGATTATGTGCTGCAGGGTATCACGCTCACTTCGAGGCAGATACTCGACAATCCATACGTTTTCCACACCTACGTCTATGCCATTGAGAACTACCACTGCTACGCCCAGGGCCTGCACACCGCCTGCGTCATGGCAACCCTCAACGACCATCAGGACTTAGACTTCGTCACCTTCCTCACCCGCTTTTCCGAGGTGCTGTTCCCCGTTTTCGTGTGGAGCGTGTGGCACTACCGCCGTGGCATTTACAACCAGTTCTCCATTACCGACCTCAACCGCATCTGCGACCTGGGCAACCTGAACCTGCGCGAGCCATTGGAGCCCATAGAACACCTTAAACGCAAGGTGAACAAGAAACTCTCGCAATTCATACACCAGCACCCCGATGCCAAGGAGTCGTATCTTGCACTCAAACAAGAACTTATCGAGCAGCTTGGCATCACCCCGCAAACCACCTATTTATATATACAGGGCCACCACCTGTTCGATAAAATTGTGTTCCCGCTCGCAAAGAAAGTATGCGACCGCCTGCGCCGCGAACGCGAGAACGAAATTAACCGACAGGCCGTGCACGATACCCAGCGCCGCAACGAGCTCTCGTGCTACATCCACAGCCTGCAGGACGTGGAGCAGATGCTCAAGAAAAACACATCCTACATCATGAGCGAGCCCTTCCGCCGACTTCAGAACGACATTCTCCACTTTGTGCAGCAGACCTCACGCCAAGAGCCTCAAAAAGAGGAGAGAGGAGAGTGGAAAGAGGAAAGAGGAGATAGGAGAGAGGAGAGAGGAAAGAAGGACGATTCCAACCCATTGGGCAAGTCAGAAGGAGCCAACACCCTCAAGCAGAATGCCCACACCCGGCAACAGCAGCCATAAACCCCAGCACCGTTTTTGCAAAGCGGATTTCCGGAATCCCCGTTATTTCATTGCCAAACACAACGTCGCACTTTACGCTCAAATTTTCTAAAGAATTCAACCGTAAACCATAGGTTTGCAAAACCCACGCTTTGTACTATTGTCACAAAGCATGGGTTTACGCACAGATTTTCTAGAAAATTTGAGCGTAAAGTGCGACGTTGTTCTGCTAGCTTTTAGCTTGCCGTTTGCAGTTATACGTATGACTCGAGGAATTTCAGGGTTCCGCTTACTTGAAGCGAGTTTGTGGTTGCGGAAATGAGCAGGGTCTCGCCCGCGCGCAGAGTGGTTTGCTGGCCAGTGTCGTCTGTGATGGTGGCCTCGCCTTTCATTCCAATGAGAATGACGAACGAGTCGAGGCGGGAATAGTCGAGCGTCGTGGGCTGGTCGAGGTCATAGACGGCTGTGGTGAAGTGGGGGCAACTGACGAGCTGCACGCGCTGGTTCTTCTGGGGCGTGTAGTGGGTGCGGTAGTCGTCCTGCACGTGGTAGTCTATGCACTCGGCAGCTTCCTTTGTGTGCAGCTGGCGGTAGTTGCCGTCTTTGTCGCGCCGCCGGAAGTCGTAGATGCGGTAGGTGATGTCGCTTGTTTGTTGGATTTCAGTGAGGAAACACCCGGTGCAGATGGAGTGGATGCGCCCTGCGGGCAGGTAGAACACATCGTCCTCGCTGACGGTGTATTGTGCCAGGGCGTCGCAGATAGTGTCGTTGGCCACCATCCGGTTGTAGTCTTCGGGAGTAATTTGCTGGCGCAGTCCGCAGTAGATTTTCGCGTCGGGCTGCGAGTCCATGATGTACCACATTTCTGTTTTCCCGTGCTCCTTGCCTTTTTGGCGTGCCATCTCGTCGTTGGGGTGTACTTGTATGCTCAAATCCTGACGTGCGTCGATGAATTTCACCAGCAACGGGAACTCGTTGCCGCTGCGGACATAGTTGTCGTGCCCCACAAGACGGTCGCCTAACAGGGCAACAAGCTCGTTGAGGCTCTTGCCTGCCATGGGACCATCGGCCACGACGGTCTCATAACCTTCAACTCCCGACAACTCCCAACTCTCGCCAATCTGGTTGATGTCAACATCATGGTCAACGTCAATTGGAATTGCTTTGAATGGAATGATTCTGTCACCACCCCACAGGGTTGATTTTAATATGGGCTTGAACTTATACATTTGGTCGTTTGGTCGTTTGGGTGTTTGGTCGTTTGGGTGTTACCGGACAAATGAGAAATTGTAAATTGTCAAATTGTCAAAAGCCAAATAAATTGTAAATTGTAAATTGTTAAATTGTAAATGAATATTAGTTGTCTTTCCAGAATGATGGGGTAAATAATACGACAACCGTGAAAATCTCAAGACGACCCATGAGCATCAGGGCTGAGAGCAGCCATTTTACTGTGGCTGGCAGTATGGCCCACGACATCGTCGGACCGATTTCCAGTCCTAAGGTTGGTCCCACGTTGCTGGCACAACTGATGGAGATGGTGATGGAATTGGTGCTGTCTATGCCCATAAGAATCATGCAGAAATAGGTGAACAGGCACAGCAGCATGTAGGCCGCAAGGAATGCGAGCAACGTCACCTGCGAAGAATAAGGAATGTTGTTGTCGTTTACCTTGACGGGCAGTACGGCGCGCGGATGGATGATGCGCCGTATCTCGTTTCTCAGGATGGTGAGCACCATGACGGCGCGTATGCTCTTGAGTCCGCCGCTGGTGGAGCCTGAGCAGGCACCAAGAATCATGCAGATGCTCAGTATGACCCAAGTGATGTGGTGCCACTGGGCGGCGTCGTCGTTGAATACACCGGTGGTGGTAATGAAGGAAATCACCTGGAACAGTCCCACACGGATGGCATCGGCCAGTTTGTAGCCGTTGTCGTTGACGAGAATCAGCACAATGGCGGTGGTGGCAATGAAAACGACCGTCACATAGAAACGGAACTCCGAGTTTTTCAGAAATTGCCTGATCCGTCCTTTAAAAAGGGTTGTGTAGAGCAGCGTGAAGCTGGTTCCCGACAGGAACATGAAAGCAATGGCCGTGTAGTCGAGGTATGGATTGTGGAAGTAACCCGTGCTGGCATTATGTGTGGAGAATCCACCCGTGGCCGTGGTGGTCATGGCGTAGTTCAGACAGTCGAACATCCCCATGCCCGAAATATAGTAAAAGAATGCACAGGTAATGGTGAGAAACAAGTAGATGCTCCAAATCCATTTGGCTGTTGTGCTCAGTCGCGGGTGCATCTTGGCGCGGATGGGGCCAGTGGCCTCGGCTGAGAACACCTTGACGTTGCCCCCAACCAAGGAAGGGATGATGGCGATGGTGAAGAACACGATTCCCAAACCGCCTATCCACTGGGTCATGGTGCGCCAGAACAGCAGTCCGTGTGGCAGGCATTCCACATCGTCGAGAATGCTGCAGCCAGTGGTGGTGAATCCCGATATAGTCTCGAAGAAAGCGTCGGTGAAATTGTTGATGTAGCCGCTGATGATGAAGGGCAGTGCACCAAAGAAACTGAAGATAATCCATGTGAGGGTCACTAACAGATAGGCTTCGCGGCGGCCCAGCGAGTTTTCGGAGTTGCGCCCTAAGTAACGGAAGATGATGCCGCCCATGATGGTGATCACCACCGAAATGATAAATGCCAGCGTGTCATCGCCATTCAATTGAATGGCCATGAGCATACATATCATCATCATGGCTGCCTCGATGTAAAGCAGCGTTCCGATGATTTTGTATATTATCTTGAAGTTCAGCATCTGTTCTTCGGAATTGTGGATGTCGGAGTCGGTATTGAATCAGTATTTGAAGAATTTCTCGATTTTCGACATATTGATGTCATGGCAGAACACCACCACCGAGTCGCCGGCCTCAATCTGGGTGCCGCCGCTCACCAGCTGGCCTTCACCATTGCGCACCAGGCCGCCAATGGTGGCACCTTTGGGCAATCCTAACTCAAACACACGTTTGCGCGTCACTTTAGAGCCTGGCTGGGCTGTGAATTCCGCCACATCGGCGTTGGCAGACATCAGGAAACGGATGTTGTTCACGTCGGCATCGAGCATCAACTGATAGATGTAGCTGGCCGCCAGGGCTTTTTTGTTGATGATGGTGCCGATGTCGAGACTCTCAGCCATATCTACATAATCGAAGTTCTCGACCATGGCTACAGTTTTCCTCACTCCTAAGCGCTTGGCAGTCAAGCAGGCAAGGATGTTGGTTTCGGCATTGCCTGTCAGGGCGACGAATGCCTGTGTGTTCTTGATTCCTTCTTCGCTGAGCAGCGACAAATCGCGTCCATCGCCGTGAATCACCATGACGCGGTCGGTGTCAATCAGTTCGTTGATGCGCTCGCAACGGGCCTCGTCTTCTTCGATGATTTTCACGTTCATGTATTCAGGAATCATGCTCGTGGCACGAATGGCCGTCGCTCCGCCACCCATAATCATTACGTTCTTCACGTCAACATAGTGCTCTTTGCCCACAATCTTGCGGATGTAGGGAATGTAGGTTCGCGTGGTCATGAAGTAGGCGAGGTCGTTCAACTTGAGAACGTCGTCACCGCGCGGGATGATGGTTTCTCCGTTGCGTTTCACGGCCACGATGTGATAGGGCGACTCGGGTTTGCAGAGGTCTTTCAGCGGCTCGTTGAGAATCTCGCAGGTGTCGCGCAGCTTGATGCCTAACATGATGAGCGCTCCTTCGTGCACATCCCATCGCTGGCGCACCCAAGACATTTTCAATCCGCTTGATATGTCGCGCGCAGCAAGATTCTCAGGGTAGATGAGTTTGGTGATGCCCACCTTCTCGAAAACCGCGTTGAGCTTGGGGTCGGTGTATTCGTAGTTGTCAACCTTGGCTACGGTGCGCTTTGCTCCCATAGCCTTGGCCAGCATACATGAGTTCATATTGAGGTTTTCATCGGGCGTTACGGCGATGAACAGGTCAGCACCGCTGACGCCTGCTTCTTTGAGGGTCCTGATGCGTGATGCCGATGCCTGAATGGTCATCAGGTCGTAGTCGCTGCTGATGCTCGACAACCGTTCCTCATCTGAGTCGATGAGCACGGTGTCGTGGTTGTTTCTGGAAAGAAGTTTTGCCAGATGGGTTCCTATGGCGTATGCGCCGACGATGATGATTTTCATGGGCTGATATGGGATGGATGTAGGTTGATTTCTGTTGTCAGTTGTCAGATGGTTTCCCGTACTTGTTGGAGAATGGCCTTGCGGATGTTTTCGCAGTCAATGCCCACAATCTGTCGCAGTTCGCTCACAGTGCCGTGCTCCACGAAGTTATCGGGCAGTCCAAGTCGTATGACTTGCGGCTGAAAACCATGGTCATTGAACCATTCGAGCACAGCCGAGCCGAGACCGCCGTTGCGCACGCCGTCCTCAATAGTAATCACACGGCTAAAGCGTTGGCCAACCTCGTTGAGCAGCTGTTCGTCGAGAGGTTTCAGGAAACGCATGTCATAGTGGGCAACTGACGGGCCTTTGTCGATGCCATCGTGTTCTTTTTCTATGTGTGCGATAGCTTTTTTCACTTCGTTGCCGATAGGACCGATAGAGAGCACGGCCACATCGGTTCCGTCGTGCAGCTTGCGGCCTGTTCCGACGGTAATTTCCTCAAATGGGCACTGCCAGTCAGTCAGTTCGCCCCGTCCGCGGGGATAGCGGATAACAAACGTTCCTTTTTCTGGTAACTGAGCCGTGTACATTAGTCGGCGCAGTTCATGTTCGTCCATGGGCGAAGCGATGGTGATGTTGGGAATGGGGCGCAGGGCAGCCAGGTCGAAAGCTCCGTGGTGCGTGGGACCGTCCTCGCCTACGAGACCAGCCCGGTCGAGACAGATGACGACGGGCAGATTGAGCATGGCCACATCGTGTATGATGTTGTCGTAGGCTCTCTGCGCAAAAGCGCTGTAGATGTTGCAGAAAGGTTGCAGTCCGTCTTTTGCCATACCGCCGGAGAACGTGATGGCATGTCCCTCGGCAATGCCCACGTCGAATGTGCGGGTTGGCATGGCCTTCATCATGATGTTCATGGAGCATCCTGTAGGCATGGCAGGCGTGACACCCACGATGCGCGGATTGTTCTGTGCCAGTTCGAGCAGGGTGTGGCCAAACACATCCTGGAATTTTGGTGGCACGTTGGTGGCTGCGCTCACCTGACGCTCGCCTGTAGCTGCGTTGAACTTGCCCGGTGCATGCCACACAGTGGCGTGTTTCTCGGCGGGTTCGTAACCTTTACCTTTCACGGTGTGCAGATGAAGCAGTTTCGGGCCTTTCATCTTTTTCAGCTGGCGCAGCAGGCGCACCAGTTCAAGCACGTTGTGCCCGTCGAAGGGTCCGAAATATCGGATATTCATGCCCTCGAAAATGTTCTGCTGATGCGAGATAGCCGACTTAAATGCGTTGCTCAGGCGGATAAGTCCTTTTCGGCGGTCATCGTTCATCATTCCCCGCGAGCGGAGCCAGTTGGAGGCTTTATAGCGAAGCGCGTTGTAGGTCTCGTTGGTATTGAGATTGAGCAGATATTGCTTCATGCCACCCACCGAACGGTCGATGGACATGTTGTTGTCATTGAGGATGATGAGCAGGTCGTTGGGCGACGACGACACGTTGTTTAGTCCTTCGAATGCCAGTCCGCCGCTCATGGCGCCGTCACCGATGACAGCCACAACTTTTCTGTGGTTTTTCTGTTTCTCGTCCTGTTCCAAAGAGCTGGCTACGGCCATGCCAAGTGCGGCAGAAATAGAATTGGATGCGTGTCCGCAGACAAAGGAGTCGTAAGGGCTTTCTGCAGGTGACGGGAACGGGCGAATGCCGTTCAGTTTGCGGTTAGTGCAGAATGCCTCGCGCCGGCCCGTAATAATCTTGTGGCCGTAGGCCTGATGTCCCACGTCCCACACGATGCGGTCCTCTGGTGTGTCAAACACATAGTGCAGAGCGACCGTTATTTCGACGGCTCCGAGGCTTGAGGCCAGATGGCCCGGGTTTACTGCCAGTTCGTCAACAATGTCGGCGCGCAATTCTTTGCACACCTCGGGCAGTTGCTCGACCTTGAGTTTTCGCAGGTCTGCCGGTGAGTTGATTTGGCTGAGCAGTCCGTATTTCTCTTTTTCGCTCATTTCAATGACGCAAATGATTCTATAACCTTGCAAAGGTACAATTTTCTTGCCGAGGCACAAAACAATTTGCTAAAAATCGCACTTCTGGGGCTAATTCTTTGCCAAATTCTTTGTCTGTTGCTAAAAACTTTGTACCTTTAGCCGCTCTTTTCATACTACTTTCGCCATGCGAAGGGGTTGGGCTATGCAACACCACCAATAATACTCAATGTCCAAAAACACCGAAAACAGCAAACGAATAGCCAAGAACACGCTCATGCTCTATATGCGCATGTTGCTGCTCATGGCCATCAGTCTATACACGAGCCGTGTGATTCTCCATGCGTTGGGTGTGGTTGACTATGGCATTTACAATGTGGTAGGTGGTTTTGTGGGTCTGTTTTCGGTGGTTTCCCATTCAGTTTCTTCATCCATCAGCCGTTTTCTTACGTTCGAGTTGGGGCGCAAGGAAGACTCCAGACTGAGCGAGGTGTTCTCGGCTGCCATCACCATCCAGCTGCTCATATCCTTTATCATCGTTGTGCTGGCCGAGACTGTCGGCCTTTGGTTCCTTGCCAACAAGATGGTCATTCCCCCCGAGCGCATGACGGCTGCCTATTGGGTGTTCCATCTGTCGGTGGCCACGTTTGCGTTGACGCTGGCTACCATGCCCTATCGTGCTGTCATTATCGCACACGAGCGCATGTCGGCCTTTGCCTACATCACCATTGTCGATGGTGTGATGAAACTCCTCATTGCTTTTGCCATCCAGATGTCGGGTGCAGACCGCCTGGTGTTTTATGCCATACTGATGGCACTCGTTACCGTGATGCTCCGCGCCATCTACGGATGGTATTGCGGCAAGCATTTCTCCGAGTGCCGTTATCGTCTGTCGCGCGATAAACAGCTTATCACTCAGATGTTTACCTTTGCAGGCTGGAATTACATTGGCGCCACTGCGGCGGTGCTACGCGACCAAGGCGGCAATGTTATCATCAACCTGTTTGCGGGTCCGGCTGTCAATGCCGCTCGCGGTGTGTCGATGTCGGTTAATAAGGCTGTTCACGGCTTCGTGAGCAACTTCATGACGGCCCTTAATCCGCAAATCACCAAGTCGTATGCCTCTGGCGACCACGACTACATGATGCGACTGTTGTATCAGGGCGCGCGGCTGTCGTTCTACATGTTGCTGTTGCTCTCGCTGCCTATTCTGCTCAATACCCATTACGTGCTCGACTTGTGGCTGAAGAAAGTTCCCGACCATGCCGTGCTGTTCACCCAACTGGTGCTGACGTTCGGCATGTGCGAGAGCATCTCCAACCCGCTCATTACGGCGCAGTTGGCTACGGGAAAGATTCGCGACTACCAGCTTGTGGTAGGAGGACTGAACATGCTCAACCTGCCCATTTCCTACGTTCTGCTGCGCATGGGCTGCATACCCGAGACGGTGATGGTGGTGGCCATAGTCGTGTCGCAGATTTGTTTCTTTGCGCGCATCTATATGCTCCGAAATATGATTCACCTAAAGGCAGGCGAGTATTTGCGGCGCGTGTATTTCAATGTCATTGTGGTGACGCTGCTCTCGCTGGTGCTTCCCCTATTGGTGGCCCATCTTTGGCCAGGCGAGAGTTTCCTGCGGTTTGTCGTGTTGTCGTTGGTGTGTCTGCTGAGCTCGTTTGCCGTGGTGTTCTATATCGGATGCAATGCCGAGGAGCGCATATTCGTGAAAAACAAGGCCCGAAGGCTGATTAATAAACTGTTGAACCGATGATACGTCTTCAGAATCCCCAGGACTGTAGCGGCTGCACCGCCTGTCAAAGCATCTGCGCCCACGGAGCTATCTCCATGCGGCCCGATGGCCTTGGTTTCTTGTATCCAGAGGTTGATGCGGACCGCTGTGTGGACTGCGGACGGTGTGAGCGGGTGTGCGCGTTTCGTGCCGATTATGATACAAGTGCAGATTTTTCTGAGCCACAGGCGTTTGCTGCCCGTCATAACGACTCTGCCGAAGTGGAGAAAAGTCGCAGTGGAGCGGTGTTTGCGGCCCTCAGTGACGTGGTAATTACTCATGGCGGGGTGGTCTATGGGGCGGCCTTTGCTGAACATTTTCGTGTGGTGCACAAACGGGCAACTACCCGCGAGGAACGCGACGCCATGCGTGGCAGCAAATATGTTCAGAGCGACCTGACGGGCGTTTTCTCTCAGGTACTGCGCGATTTGGAGGCATGCAAGACTGTGTTGTTCTCAGGAACAGCCTGTCAGACAGCTGGTTTGCGCGCTTTCCTCGGAAGCAAATGGGCTGAAAGCGAGCAACTTCTGTTGGTTGACATTGTCTGCCACGGCGTTCCAGGCCCGTTCGTCTGGCGTGATTACCTTGCAATGATGGAGCGCAAGGCTGGCGTAAGTTTCTCACATGTTGAGTTCCGTGACAAAAAACGTTTCGGATGGCGCGCCCACCGCGAAACCTTTGAAGGTGGCGGCAAGGTGGTTTCTACAGACGCGTATAAGTTTCTTTTCATGCGCAACTACACCGAGCGCTACTCGTGTTTTGCCTGTCCGTTCAAGAATTTCCGCCGCCCCTCAGACATCACCCTCGGCGATTTCTGGGGATGGGAGCGCACAGCCCCCCAGATGAACGCTGACGACCGCGGCTGTTCGCTCGTGTTGGTCAACACTCTGCGTGGCCAGCAATACCTTAATGCTGTTTTGTCGCAGCTGCAACTCGTTGAGGCTCAACTGGAAAACTGTGGTCAACCAGCCCTTCAGTGCAACTATAACGGCTATCGCCACCGCCGCATTTTTGAGCGTGCCTACCGTCGTTTCGGCCTCCGCTATGCCCTTTGGCGCTATGGCAACAATAGTTGGTTGCACAAACTTCGGAAGTATTGGAAGTAGCAACCCCGAGCCGTTTTCCAAGACTGTTGATCTTTCTGTTTGTAACTCTTTTGTAAATATTTATGACGACAAAACAGCGTTCTGGGCAGTTTAAGGTTGTTTCGAATTATCTTTCTTCCTGTTCTTCCCGATGCAATGTCTTTGAGTGGGCATATGTTATATTAATGGATGGTAATGTAAAGAAATTTTGTATTTTTTGTATATATAAACCAGAAACAAGCAAATGGTTGTTATGTCTTTATCAAAACACCTATTTTCCATTTGTTATTTGGGCGTAAATACACCTGCGCGCAATAATAGTGAGATAAAAAACGTGAAAATCTTTGTCAGGTCAACAATATTGTTTACCTTTGCACCGCAATTAGACGAATAGTACGGATCTGCGAGCACAGCAGGACTGATAAAAGAAGAAAAAGGAGAAAGGGAGACAAGGGTAAACGGAGAGAGGAAAACGTCAGTCAGTGGTATCTTCATGTCCTTGTTTGTTGCTGTAGTTGTGCTCCTATGCGGATGCAGGCTTGAATCGCACTGTGTTTTTATGGCAAGAAATGGCATTATCCCTCAGCAGAGGCTGTGGGGAAATGTTTTATTGCTTTTTAGTTCTTCTGCATCTGATTCGTGCTGTTTGGGCAGTTAACGATTGTGAACTGTTAATACGTAAATTGTCAATACAGTAAATCGTAAATATCTCAGTATGTCTATTTTCAAAGACAAAACCCTTATGATTACGGGCGGCACGGGCTCGTTTGGCAATGCTGTGCTGCGCCGTTTCGTGAACACCGACATCCGCGAGATACGCATTTTCTCGCGTGATGAGAAGAAACAAGACGACATGCGCCATGAGTATCAGGTTCTGTTTCCACAGGAGGCGCACAAGATAAAGTTTTATATCGGCGATGTGCGCTCATTGGAAAGTGTGCGCTCAGCTATGCCCGGCACCGACTATATTTTCCATGCTGCGGCCTTGAAGCAGGTGCCATCGTGCGAGTTCTTCCCCATGGAGGCCGTGCGCACAAACATCATCGGCACTGACAATGTGCTGACTGCCGCCATTGAACAGGGGGTGAAGTCGGTGATTTGTCTTTCAACCGACAAGGCAGCCTATCCCGTGAACGCCATGGGAATTACCAAGGCCGTGGAGGAAAAAGTTGCCGTTGCCAAGGCAAGACAGTGCGACCCGACGAGAACAAAAATCTGCTGCACACGTTACGGTAATGTGATGTGCTCGCGCGGTTCTGTCATACCCCTTTGGATTGACCAGATACGCCATGGTTTGCCCGTCACCGTGACCGAACCTACAATGACTCGATTCATCATGTCGTTGGATGAGGCCGTTGACTTGGTGCTCTTTGCCTTTGAGCATGGCGAGAGTGGCGACATCCTGGTGCAGAAAGCACCGGCCTGCACCATCCAGACCCAGGCCGAGGCCGTGTGCGAGCTGTTTGGAGGCAAAAAAGAGGACATCAAGGTTATTGGGATAAGACACGGCGAGAAGATGTATGAGACACTGCTCACCAAGGAAGAATGCTCGAAAGCTATTGACATGGGCAACTTCTTCCGTGTGCCGGCAGATAACCGTGACCTGAACTACGATAAGTATTTCACTGAGGGCAACGTGAAGCGTGCCATGATTGAGGAGTTCAATTCCAACAACACCCAGCGCCTAAATCTGGAGGAGACCAAAGCGAAGATAGCTTCGCTAGAGTATATCCAGAATGAGCTGGCAAAGCAATAACGATGAAGATTCTTGTTACAGGAGCCAAGGGATTTGCAGGCAGAAACCTTTGTGCCTCGCTGAGAAATATTAAGGAAGGAAAAGACCGCACATGTCCAAACCTGCAAATCGACGAGATTCTGGAGTATGACATAGATACAGCCCCCTCGCTACTCGATGAGTATTGCAAGGAGGCTGACTTTGTTTTCAATCTGGCAGGTGTAAATCGCCCGAAAGAGGCTTCCGAGTTCATGGAGGGTAATTTCGGATTTGCTTCCACATTGCTCAACACACTGAAAAAGCAGGGCAATACGTGCCCTGTGATGCTCTCCAGCTCGCAGCAGGCATCGCTTACGGGACGCTTTGGCAACAGTGAGTATGGACGCAGCAAGAAAGCCGGCGAAGACTTGTTCCTGCACTATCAGGAGGAAACGGGGGCCAAGGTGCTGATATATCGCTTTCCCAATCTCTTCGGCAAATGGTGCCGTCCGAACTACAACTCTGCCGTAGCTACTTTCTGCAACAACATCGCCAACGACCTGCCCATACAGGTGAACGACCCCAGCGTGGAGCTGGAACTGCTGTATATAGACGACCTGGTCACTGAAATGCTCGATGCACTCGAAGGAAACGAGCACCGCTGTGAGTTCGACGGGCTGGAGGTGATTGCCAAGCAGGATGGCAGATATTGTTTTTGCCCCATAACACACAAAGTGACGCTGGGACATATTGTTGAGCTGATAAACTTGTTCAATGAGCAGCCGCAGACGCTACTGATGCCAGAGATTCCCAATAATTCGTTCGAAAAGAAGTTGTACTCTACTTTCCTGAGCTACCTGCCCAAGGAAAAAGTTGCTTTCCCGTTGCGGATGAATATTGACGATCGCGGTTCGTTCACCGAACTGCTGAAGACCGCTAACTGCGGGCAGTTTAGTGTGAATATTTCTAAGCCCGGCATCACCAAAGGACAGCATTGGCATCACACTAAGTGGGAGTTTTTCATTGTAGTCAGCGGCCACGGGCTGATTCAGGAACGGAAGATTGACAGCGACGAAGTTATTGAGTTCGAGGTGAGCGGCGACAAGATAGAGGCAGTGCACATGCTGCCTGGCTATACGCATAACATCATCAATCTCTCTGATACAGAGAACCTTGTTACGGTAATGTGGGCCAACGAACAGTTCGACCCGAAACATCCAGATACGTACGGAGAAAAAGTTTAAGAGTTTAAGAGTTTAGGAGTTTAAAATGGCAGCGGTAAAGTATTTTGAAGATCTGGCAATCTTTCAGAAAGCACGTGAGCTTTCAAAGAAGATTTACCCAATCACCCAAAGGGGTGAGTTCAAAAACGACTTCCGCTTTGTACAACAAATACGGGCTGCCTCTGGTTCTGTCATGGACAATATAGCCGAGGGCTTTGAAAGAGGCGGCAATAAAGAATTCTTGAACTTCTTATACATTGCCAAAGGTTCTTCCGGCGAAGTCCGCTCTCAGCTTATCAGAGCTAATGATGTTGGTTATTTAACTCAAGAAGAGTATGATGAACTGTACAATGACTGCCGTAAACTTTCTGCAGGCATTATGAACTTCATCAAAGAGATAAAAGCCAGTGACATCACAGGTGCTAAATACAAAGAATAGGGATTAAACCCTTAAACTTTTCAAACAATTGAATCTTTCATAGTATATGGCTGAATTTAAGAATAACGGAAAGTTGAAGTTGCTGATTATCGTGGGCACGCGTCCTGAAATAATCCGCTTAGCAGCAGTCATCAATAAGTGCCGTCAGTATTTTGACACACTTCTTGCCCATACGGGACAGAACTACGACTATAATCTCAATGGCGTGTTCTTCCGCGACCTGAAACTTGCCGACCCCGACATCTATATGAATGCCGTGGGCGATGACCTCGGTGCTACGATGGGCAATATTATTGACAAGTCTTACAAGGTGATGGTTGAGATAAAGCCCGATGCCGTGCTGGTGTTGGGCGACACCAATTCTTGTCTTTCTGTAATAGGTGCAAAACGCTTGCACATCCCCATCTTCCATATGGAAGCGGGCAATCGGTGCAAGGATGAATGTCTGCCCGAAGAGACCAACCGCCGTATTGTTGATATTATCTCTGATGTTAACATGGCATACTCGGAACATGCTCGTCGTTATCTGGCTGAGTGTGGCTTGCCTCGTGAGCGTACTTATGTCACGGGTTCTCCCATGGCCGAGGTGCTCCACCAGAACCTTAAGGAGATTGAGTCGTCTGACATTCACAAGCGTCTTGGGCTGAAGAAACGCAGGTATATCCTGTTGAGTGCTCATCGTGAGGAAAACATCGACACAGAGAAAAATTTTCTGTCGCTCTTTACCGCTATCAATCGCATGGCTGAGAAATATGACATGCCTATTCTCTATAGTTGTCATCCCCGCAGCCGCAAGCGTTTGGAAGCGAGTGGTTTCCAGCTCGACCCTCGTGTCATTCAGCACGAACCTCTTGGGTTCCACGACTACAACTGTCTGCAGATGAACGCCTTTGCTGTAGTTAGCGACAGCGGTACGCTTCCCGAAGAATCCTCGTTCTTCACCAGCATTGGTCATCCGTTCCCTGCCGTATGTATCCGCACCAGCACAGAGCGCCCCGAAGCCCTTGACAAAGCCTGCTTCATCATTGCCGGCATCGACGAGCACTCGCTCCTCCAGGCCGTTGATACCGCCGTTACGCTCAACCAGAACGGCGACTACGGCATTCCCGTTCCCGACTACATCGAGGAGAATGTCAGCACGAAGGTCGTGAAAATCATTCAAAGCTACACTGGCATAGTCAACAAAATGGTGTGGCGGAAATTCTGAAATCAACCAATACAAACCAAAAACAATGAAAAAAGTATTAACTGTAGGTGTATATGACATGCTTCATATAGGCCATGTTTTACTTTTCAAACACGCCAAGGAACTTGGCGATTATCTGATTGTGGCAGTTCAGGCAGACGACGTGATTCTGAAATATAAGCCCGAGGCAAAAATGGTCTATTCCACTGCCGAGCGCATGTTCATGGTTGATTCTGTCAAGTATGTGGACGAAGTGATTGTTTACAGCGATGTTGACAAGGATATTCAGCACGTGGATTTTGATGTGTTTGCCAAAGGCCCAGATCAGTGCCATGCAGGCTTCCAAAAAGCTGTGGAATGGTGTGAGGAAAATGGCAAGGAAGTAGTAGTGATTCCTAGAACAGAAGGTATAAGCTCAACGTTGTTGAGGGAGTATTCTAAAAACAAATGATAAGAGTCATGAAGAAAATAGTTTTACTTTTGGCTTTTTTATACGTTTCCGTTTATCTCTTTTCTTGTGAAAAAGGCGATGAAGAAACAAAAAAAGAAGCCAAAGCGAAAAGCATTCTCAATCCCACGTCGGAGTATATTGCTGTTTTTGGAGATATACAGGGACAAACTGTCAATCTTGACAAGTTGTCTCTTTACCAACAGTCAGTAGATTGGATTGAGAAGCAGTTGGATTTAGGGATTAAAATAGATGCAGTATTGCAAGTTGGGGATATAACTGGTGCAAACATTGTAGGTCAATGGAAGAACTTTTATAGTGCCACATATCGTCTTGCCAAAAAAGTTCCCTTCTTTGCGGCTATTGGTGATCATGACTATACATGGACAGGCCAATACATAGATGACAGGTATGACACTTGTTTTAACGATTACGTGAATTTTCCTCTTTCCGTCTCAAGAGTTGTAGATTTTTATGAAGAAGGAAGGATGGAGAATGTTGTTGTTGAGAATTATATTCATGGGCAGCCATACTACTTTATAATACTCGAATTTGGCCCGCGGCCAGAGGTAATCGATTGGGCAATCTCTTATGTTTTCGACCATTATTGGATTGATTTCATTCTGTTGACACATGAATACCTTGAGTCGGGGGGGGGGATTAGGACCAATAATCTTAAGTGCGTTACCCGATTACGAAATTCATATTATACCACTCCAACAGAAGTTTTCGATGAATTAATAAGTGTGTATGACAACATTTTGTGTGTTCTTTGTGGACATGTGGGTAGTTTGTACTCTTTTTCATACGACCGAAATGAACATGGTCGGGACGTTCCAGAGATTCAGCACAATATTCAAGAGGAACCATACAACTCTGATTCTTGGCTGATGTTATGGGAGTTTCCTTTGGACAGTGATAGCGCAAATGTTTTTATTATCAATACAAAGACCGAAAAGTATTTTAATAACAAGAAAGTTCTCTTTCGATTTAAATATGCTAAAGAGCCTCCCATTACTTCGATAAAAGAAGTTCGGAGTAAAGCCAATTCTGATGTTGAGTATAGCCTTACAGGACAAAGACTGTTCTCCGATAAACTAAAGAATCAGTTGCTAATTCGAGGAGGTAAAAAGTACGCTTACAGAAAATAGATAGTGTTGTTTGATATTAATTGCCGAATGACCATGAACCGTTTTTTTGAAATATTATCTTTAATTGGTTTTCTGCTGATTTTTCCTTCTTGCTCGCATTCGGAGACAGAGGAAGTCACAGTAGAAAAAACAATTGATTACACGCAACTTCAAAACACTTTGAACAAAAACATTCAAAGCATAAGGCATTTGGTGGAATTAAAAAGCAGCAACAAACAATTGTGTTCGGTTAGTTCATCTGATGAAAAAACGTTGTTGTTTTTCCTTGAAGAAGAACAACCTGTAGCTTTGTACAAAGTAGTTACTTCCAAACCTGTCTTATATCCATGTCTTTCGATAGCATCCGTTGAAGATGATTATTGCTGGACTATTTCTGGCGATTTCCTTACAGATTCAAAGGGTGAAAGAATTAGTGTGACGAATGATGATTTACCTTCCATACACTATCTAAACGACCAATGGAATTGTTTGCTTGGGGATACCGTCTTAGCAGTTCAGAATACTCAGTTGTCATATGGTTATCCTTTGGTTGAGCGAATGGATGAGGAAAATGCTTATATTTCTTTCCCCTCCCATTTCCAGTTGCCAGTTTCCATGTCTGCCTTTCAATTACCAAATGTTCCGAATCGAGCATTCTATAAGGACATTTTCTTGGATGCAGGCATTGGTCTTAATCCCAGGAAGTCTTTGGCAGCTTCCGGTATGTTACGGATGCCTTTGGAGTGTTTAAGCTTGTCACGTAATGATCCCTCGGATTATGAATATGACATCCAGAATGAGATGCTTGTTGGAAACTCCGATGATTCAAACGGTCGTTTGCTTTATCCTGATGGACAACCCCGTTACAAGTTACTTTTTGTTAATGGAGGTAGTTCTACCACACACGGAAAATCTTTAGATGAACAAGCATTAATCAATATGCGTTCATTTGTTCAAAATGGTGGTAGTTATCTCGGAGCTTGTGCTGGTGCTTTTTTTGCTTCTAATGGTTATGACGACAAAGAAAACTATCCGTATTATCTTTCGCTAATACCTTTCGTTATGAATCATACAGGTATTTCAAATAGCAGCACAGGAATGTTTATTGAACCCCAGTCTCCACTATTAAACTATTACAATTTTGGAAATGACCTCTATGTAGAAGAAGTATATCATAGTAAAGGTGGTTACCCCACAACAATACCTGAAGGTGTGGAGGTGTTAGCCCGTTTTGACCGTCCCGATCATGAAAAAGTTCATAAGAAACCTTGCGTCATGGCATATAAAACAAGTGGAATGAGTGGAAGAATTGTTACGACAGGTTCTCATCCAGAATATGCTTCGGATGGTGAAATTAGAGATTTGTCAGCTTCCATGATTCTTTATGCGATTGACGGTCTTGGCTATACTTCTCTCAAAGGTTTTTTGCAAAACTGTAAAATCCGACAGATGTACAAAAGTACAGAGGATAATGATCCAATGTTCACAAAAATTGGTGACAAACAATGTCACCATTTTGCTGTTTATATTCCACCCAATGCAAATAACATTACCTTGAAAGTAGATAGTGAAATAAAATGTGATTTGGCATTGAGGATGTGCCGTGACACTTTCGCTTTCCCTGATAATGCTGATTATTCTGTGTCAACAGGTGGAGCATCACAGCAATTCTCTTTTAAATCATTAGAAGAAGGAATTTGGTATGTGTCTGTTCAATGTCTCACAACCGTTGATATCGAGCAAACAGATTATGGTCAGTCTTACATCGGGCGTACCGATGTGTTGAATGGGGTGCCCTACCAGATTCAAGTTACTTGGGATTAATCGCCTACTCTTAGAAACGTTTTATGGCAAAAAACCTTAAGCAGAAAGCCGCATCAGGAATGGTGTGGACAGCATTCCAAAAATACTCGAAAATGATTATTCAGTTTATTTCGGGTATCATTTTGGCTCGTTTGCTTACACCATATGACTATGGCTGCATAGGTATGCTTGCCATTTTCATGGTTCTGGCGGAATCGTTCATTGATGGTGGTTTTGGTTCTGCATTAATCCAAAAAAAGCGTCCCACACAAGTGGATTATTCAACTATTTTTTGGTGGAATGTTGCAGTTGCAGTTGTAATGTATATTGTCTTGTATTTTTGTGCTCCCGCCATAGCCCGCTTCTATAAAATTCCTGTATTATGTGATGTTTTACGTGTGCAAGGCCTGGTGCTCTTTATTTATGCTCTGAATATCATACAGCGGAATCAACTGAAGAAGAAGCTCAATTTCAAACTGCTTTCCATCGTCTCTGTAAGTACTGCTGTTATCGCGTTGTGCGTAACAGTTTTTATGGCGTATAAAGGTTTCGGTGTGTGGTCATTGGTAGCTCAAAATTTAATAGTTGCCGCTATTCCATCGTTAGTTTTTTGGTTCTATGTCAAATGGCGTCCTATTTGGACATTTTCTTGGAAATCTTTAAAAGAGTTGTTTAGTTTCGGATTCTATATGTTTTTGACACATTTAGTCAATCGATTTGGACAACAATTTCAAGGATTGTTGATAGGTAAAGTGTATAATCCGTCCACTATGGGCTTTTATTCAAAGGCACAGGGCTTGGAAAAACTGGCTTCAACAAGCATTTCTCAGGTGATGACCCAAGTAACTTATCCATTGTATGCTGAGGTTCAAGACGATAAAGAGAAGATGCAGAACATGGTTAAGCGGTTGACGATGACTTTGTCATATATTACTTTCCCTTTGATGTTTATTCTGTTGCTCTGTGCAAAGCCAATATTTGTGTTGCTTTATTCAGATAGGTGGTTGCAGAGTGTTCCTTATTTTCAGGTATTATGTATAGCAGGTTTAGCTTATTGTTTACAATCCGTTAATTTGCAAACAATTTCTGCAATAGGGAAAAGCAGAACAATGTTTTTATGGACTTTAGTTAAAAGAATAATTGGAATAGGTTTGGTCGTGGGAGGTTTGGCCTTATGGGGTATGAATGGATTATTAGTTGGTATGGTATTTAATACTTGGTTTTCATATTTTGTTAATATCGGCTTGGTATCAAAACATATAGGATATAAATGGTGGAGACAATTACTAGATCTTTTACCTGTAACAATAGCTTCATTAACGGCTGCAGCAATTAGTTTTTTCTGTGGGAAGATACTTAATTTGGATATGTATCCTGATGGTATAATTAAGTTGATTGTATATGTGATTGTTTATATGTCATGGTCTATTTTTTTCAAGCCAGAAGCATACACCTATTTCCTTACAGTTGTACCTTATGAGAGAATAAAGAATTTTTTTAGGTTTAATAAATTGTAAATATATGAAAACTCTTGATGAATTTGTAGAAATGTTTGCAGAATTGTTCGATGAAACAGATTCGAACGTTTTTTCTCCTGATACCGATTATCGTGAACTTGACGAATGGTCTTCGTTAATTGGACTTTCGTTAATTGCAATGGTTGATGAGGAGTTTGGCGTTGCTTTAAAAGCGAATGATTTTAGATCAGTAACAACAATAGAAGACGTATACAATACCATTTTAAGCAAACTATAACATTACGATGCTTGACTATAACCCGTTTTCACTTGAAGGCAAGTCTATACTTGTCACAGGCGCATCTTCTGGTATTGGTCAAGAAACAGCCATCCAATGTTCCAAATTGGGTGCGAGTTTGATTATTTCAGGACGCAACGAAGAACGGCTTAATGAGACATTCCTTCAGTTAGAAGGAGGTGGACATTCTATGATTGTTTCGGAACTGACTCATAAAGAGGAAGTTGAGAATTTAGTAAACAAAGTGGATACTCTGAACGGAGTCGTATTATGTGCAGGAATTGGGATGACCTCACCATTTTTGTTCTCATCTCGCGATAAATATGATTCTGTTTTTGAAATAAACTTTTATGCCCCTGTTGAGTTGTTGAGACTTCTTGTAAAGAAAAAAAGAATTGGAAAGGAATCATCGGTCGTGTTTGTTTCTTCCATTGGTGGGGTAGAATCGTTTTCATTAGGTAATTGTGTATATGGTGCATCAAAAGCAGCTATAAATTCTACAATGAGGTTTTGTGCAAAGGAATTAGCTGTAAAGAAAATCAGAGTGAATACTGTTAATCCAGGAATGGTAAATACAAAACTGATACATAATGGAGCAATATCTGAAGAACAGTATGAGTTGGATATGGAAAAGTATCCTTTGAAACGTTACGGCGAGCCACAAGACATAGCTTATGGTATCATTTATTTGTTGTCTGATGCTTCATCTTGGGTCACTGGTCATTCTCTGGTAATTGATGGAGGAGTAACTATATAAATGTTATGGGCAAGCTATTGAATAATAAAATCTGTATTGTCACTGGAGCTGATGCTGGCATTGGAAAAGCAACGGCACAGTTGTTTGCAGAAGAAGGTGCAACAGTTTATGCTGTGGACATCAAAGGATTAAATTGGGTAAATCCAGAGGAATCAAACGGCACTCGGATTATAGCGAAAGAACTTGATATTTGCGATTTCAGTGAAGTCAAAAACTTGGTTATGACAATCAAGAAGGAGCATGGTTGTATTGATGTATTGGCGAATATAGCTGGGCTTATTTCCTACGAACTGATGCCGATGATTAACTACGACTTCTTTCGAAAGATGCTGGATGTGAATGTTGTGGCATTGATTCATTTCATGTCGTTGGTGTCAAGAATCATGAGCCGTCAGCAAAGTGGATCCATTATAAATATGGCCAGCATGGTGGGAGAAAAGGGTGCCAAAGGCCAGTTGTCTTATTCCGCCACCAAAGGAGCCGTAATTGCCGCTACCAAGTCTGCTGCTAAAGAACTCGCTGAGCATAAGATTCGAGTCAATGCCATCGCTCCTGGCATGGTTGGTTCAGAGCGGTTCAAGGTTGTTTTGGCTGAGAAGTTTGCACAGAAAATCAACGATGTGCCGTTTGGACGCCTGGCAGAACCAGATGAGATTGCAAATCTATGTCTTTTCCTTGCTTCTGACCATTCTACTTATATAACAGGGCAAATCATTGGTGTTGACGGTGGTGCCATCATCTAAGAAGATGTTTCTCAATTTAGACAAAAAAAACAGGAACAAAGTTGCCGTCATTGACGACAGTGGCCGTTCTGTTACATACGGTGACATTTGTGACTTCTCACAAAAGTTTGCCAAGTACTTGCCTCAACGATCTCTTATCTTTATCCTTTCTGAGAATAAGATAGGCTCGTTATTAGGCTATACTTCTTCACTGTCAAACAGGATTGTTTCGCTTATTATCAGTGTCAAGACTGAAAAGGGGTTGTACACGAATCTTCGTGATATGTATAAGCCCGAATATATGTGGGTGCCAGATGAGATGGTGAATCAGTTAGGGTATGAATGCGTGTTCTCCGCATGGGATTATACCTTAGTGAAGACAGGATTCCCTCCTGTTCCTTTATATGAGGAACTGTCTTTGTTGCTGCCCACATCAGGCTCAACAGGCAGTCCCAAATTGGTTCGACATAGCTACAGGAACATTGAAGCTAACGCGGATAATGTCAGGAGAATGTTCGAATTGACTGATAACGAGAAAGCTATGGCCATTCTTCCCATGCACTATACGATGGGACTGTCGGTCATTGCTTCACATCTGCTTGCCGGTGCAACATTGTTACTCTCTGGCAGGTCTCTTTTGGATAAGGGATTCTGGACAATGCTGAAAGAAGCCACCAGTTTCACAGGAGTTCCGTATAGTTACGATATCCTGAAAAAAATGCGGTTTACAAGAATGGATTTGCCCAACCTGAGAATTATAACCCAAGGAGGAGGAAAACTGACTTCTGAAATGTGGCAATCCTTGGCTCAATATGCACAAGATAAAGGCAAAAAGTTTATTGCAACCTACGGCCAATCGGAATGCACGGCTCGAATGGCTTATCTGCCTGCAGAAATGGCAATGGAAAAAACATGTAGTATTGGCATCGCTGAACCTGGAGGTCAGTTGTCTATCATAGATAATGATGGCAAAGAGACTTTTGAGGGAGAGGCTACAGGTGAGATGGTCTATCGTGGTGAAAATGTCACTCTTGGTTATGCCAAATGCCTTGAAGACCTGACGAAAGGAGACGAGAACCACGGCGTCATGCATACTGGTGACTTAGCCTATCGTGATGCAGATGGTTGTTATTATATTGTTGGTCGTCTCAAACGGTTCTTAAAGATTTTTGGATTGAGAATAGGACTGGATGAGGTTGAGAATATGATAAAGTCGGAATACCATGTTGACTGTTATTGTAAAGGAAACGACGAGAAACTCATTATCCTTGTTACCAGTCCAGCAATAGCCGACCAATTACCAGCTTTTATTGAAGAAAAAACACATCTGTTCCATAAGAACATTGAAGTTCAAATAGTTGAAGCTATCTTAAGAAATGAATCAGGTAAAGTAATAAATCAATAAATTATTATGACTAATTTAGAGAAGTTGAATGCAATATTTTGCGAGGTCTTCGGCGTAGAAGAATCAGCATTGAATAGCGATTTTAATAACAGCAACATTGACGGGTGGGACTCTGTCCGTCAGCTTAGCCTTACTTCTTCTGTTGAGGACGAGTTTGACATCATGCTGGACGCTGAGGATATTCTGGAATTTACCTCCTATGATAACGCCAAGACTGTCTTGGCAAAATACGAGATTGAACTCTGATGGCATACTGGAGTATTAAAAATGTTGCTTTAAGGGGTGTTACGGGCACTGTACCCAACAATCCCGTAAAGACAGCAGATTTCCCTTTCTTTACAAAAGAAGAGGCAGATTTGTTTGATGCCACCGTAGGTATTAAAAACAGATACATTGCCCCTATGGATATTTGTGCATCAGACCTTTGTTTTGATGCTGCAGAGCGATTATTGGAGGGCTTGGGTTGGCCAAAAGATAGTATTGATGTGTTGTTGTTTGTTTCTGTTACGGGCGATTACAAGACACCGCCTACTTCGGCCATTCTTCAGAACCGTTTGGGTTTGCCTTCTAAAACGTTTGTTCTCGACGTTCCTATGGGATGCTGCGGATGTATGTATGGAATTAATGTAGCGGGAAATCTCCTTTCAGCAGGAACGGCAAAGCGAGCATTAGTCTTAGTGGGTGACACAGCTATGCGCATGGGCTCACCCAAAGATAAAAGTCGTAGCCCTCTTTTCGGAGATAGTGGCACGGCTATAGCATTGGAATTCGATACAAATGCCAATGAAATTGTTATTGATTTCAACACTTTAGGTTCAGGATATGATGCATTGATGACCCCGCATGGCGGATACCGCCATCCAATTGAAAAAGAAACATCGTTTGAATACGAGGACTTTGGAAATGGAATTATCCGTGCGCCGAAAGATGCTTTGATTATTGGAATGGATGTGTTCTCCTTTGCCATCACCAAACCGCCCATTAGCGTGAAAAAGATGCTTGAAGAAAAAGGACTTGACAAAGAGAAGGATATTGATTATTTTTTGATTCATCAGGCAAATAAACTGATTGTTGATCGATTAGTAAAGAAACTCAAATTACCTGCAGAGAAAGTTCCTTACAACCTTCAGATGTTCGGAAATTTGGGAGGTGCTTCAATTATCATGCTAATGGTTTCAGAGTTGGCAAAAGAATTATCCCAAAGACCAATGACTTTGTTGTGTTCTTCTTTTGGATTGGGATTGACATGGGGCACAATGCTATTGAAAACCCAACCCATGTTGGTTCTTCCAATAAATAAGGTATAAAGTATTACTTATGACTATTAGTTATTTTCTTCGATTGTTGTTGCGTGTTCCCAATTATGCAAAACAGTCAATTAAGACAGGTGACAAGCGTTCCTTAGTAACTATCAGTAAAGACATTATTTCGCTTTACTGCAATTATGGTGTTAAAGCTTCAGAGTATCTTTCAAAAAGAATCGGAACACTTTCTGATGAAGAAAGGGGTATTTTGTTGCATCAACTTCTCGTAAAGAAGAATAGTTTAAAACAGTATAATGAAAACAGGCGTTTTCTTGTTAAATACTCTGGTATAGAATGGGAAAAGTCCAGTAAAAAAAGGAGATGTCGCAAGAATGCCTACATTAAGCATTTCCATATGGGTAAACATTGCCAAGTTCAATACGGTGTTATTTTTATTGCAGAGCATCTTCATGCAGGAAAACTAACCATAGGGGATAATGTTTTGTTTGCCCGTGATATTGATATTGATTATACAGGCGATTTGGTTATTGGTAATGGCGTTTCGCTTGCTGAAGGATGTAAAATTCTGACCCACGATCATGATTACTTTGGATTATATGATGACAGCGAGTTGATTCATAATGCAACACACAGAGCTCACAACACTCCATTAACGATTAAGGACAATGCCTTAATTGGAGCACGGTCAATTATCATGCCGGGTGTAACAGAGATTGGAGAGAATGCTATGATTTCTGCTGGTTCTGTTGTGACAAAACCTGTTCCTGCTAATTCCATTGTGGCAGGTAATCCTGCTCAAATAATTAATAAGATTTCTCCTAAAGCACGTACTTATTTCAGACATAGCGAATAATTCAGATGAAAGCATTTATTTTTCCAGGCCAAGGATGTCAAAAGGAAGGAATGGGCAAGGATTTATATGAGAAATTTCCTGAAGCCCATGATTTGTTTGAACGAGCCAACGATTTCTTTGGCAGGCGTATAACCGATGTGATGTTCGATGGTACCGAAGAGGAATTGATGGAAACCGTCAATACACAACCTTCAGTGTTTCTATATGAAGTGGCACTTGCCATAACGCAAAAAGATATTGTGCCAGATGTTGTGGCAGGTCATTCTCTAGGAGAGTTTGCTGCCTTGGTAGTTAATGGTACGATAAGTTTTGAGGACGGTCTGAATCTTGTTCTCAACCGTGCAGTTATAGGACAAAAGGCATATGAGAATGCACCTGTAAAGACGGGCATGGGAGCTGTCATAGGCTTAAGCGACGAATATGTCGCAAAACGAATCAAGGAGATTTGGGACGAAACAGGAGAACCCATTTATTTTGCCAATTATAACGGTCCTGGGCAGGTTGTTATTTCTGGAAGCAAAAAAGGGGTACGTTTAGCCTGCAAGGCCTTTATGAAAGAAGGAGCTAAAAAAGCTGTTTCGTTACCCATTGGTGGTTCTTTTCATACTCCATTTATGAATGAGGCTCGTGAGGAGTTGGGAAAAATTATCGAGGCAACCAGATTCTCAAAACCAACTATCCCTGTTTATCAGTGTGTTGATGCGTTGCCTCATACTGACCCTGATGAGATTAAATCGAATTTAATCCAGCATATTACTCATCCTGTATTATGGACAGAAATGACACGTAATATGGCTAAAGATGGAGTAACTGAGTTTTATGAAGTCGGCACTGATGACACTTTGGAGAAAATCGTGCATCGTATGTATCCAGACTTGCACAGCCAATCGTTGCTTGATGTGCCTACCTATTATTGTAATGTAAAAAACTACAAAATTATTAGGAATAATAATAACCTTTAAATTTTTATGACATGACATTAGACGAATTTGTAAAGGCTTTTGCAGCCGAGTTTGACGACACGCCTGAAGATAACTTCAAGGCAGACACTCATTATCGAGAACTGGAAGAATGGGGATCACTCATTGCTTTATCCATTATTTCAATGGTTGATGACGAAATGGATAAACGCGTGACTGGTGCTGATCTGCGTAATTGTACAACCATTGAGGAATTGTACAATCTTGTTGAGTCTAAGTAAACCAACAAAAGGGAAGCATTTTCATAGAAGGAAGTGCTTCCCTCAAATTTTAATTTGAACAATGTCTTCTATTAGCGTTAAAAACATTTCCATCAAGGGTATGGCGGGGTGCGTTCCTGCTCGTGTTGAGGAAAACAGGAATTATCCAGGGATGACAGTTGAGGAAATTCAGAAATATATTAATGTTACAGGTGTGGAACGTCGGCATTGCGCCATTCATGATGGCAGCATTTGCACTTCCGACCTCTGCCAAAAAGCAGCAGAGAGGTTGATTACAGACATGGGCTGGGATAAAAATGAGATAGACCTTCTTGTTTTTGTGTCCCACACGACTGATTATAAACTTCCAGCCACGGGCATTGTGCTTCAGGATAAAATGGGCATTCCAACTTCTTGTCTGGCCTTCGACATCACCCTTGGTTGTTCAGGTTTCCTTGTTGGACTTGGAGTGATGGGTAACTTGATGGCTACTGGTTCTTTCCGCAAAGGCTTGTTGATGGTAGGTAACACGCAATCCGAATATGCTAGTCCTGAAGACCGTAGCATGTCTTTGTTGTTAGGTGATGCAGGCACAGTTACAGCCATAGAGTATGACCCAAATTCGAAAGATGAGGTAAATGTTACTTACATGTCAGATGGATCGGGAAGAGAGTTTGTTATCTTGCCAGATGGTGGGTCGCGAAATCCTGTCAACGAAAAATCTTTTGTTATGGAAGATTATGGCGACGGCATCCGTCGTACTCGTCTGCATGAGAAAATGATTGGTGATGAGGTGTTCTCGTACGGTACGCATTTTATCCCTAAAGTTTATCAGGAAATGCGTACAAGATTCAACATAGAACAAGATGAAGTTGATTACTTGCTACTTCATCAAGCAAACAAGTTCCTTTGTGAGAAACTACGAAAGAAGATGAAGTTCCCCCCAGAGAAAGTGCCTTATAACATACAAGAGTTCGGCAACACTAGTGGAGCTACTATTCCGCTATTAATGATTACAGAATTACAGAAAGAATTGCATGATCGCCAACTTAATATGCTTGCTGCAACCATTGGAGTGGGATTTTCCCTTGGAGTGGCCCAAATAAAGACAAATGGTGGTATAATTGTTCCTGATTTAATGTATCTTTAATTGTATCGGATATGTATAACCCATTCTCCATTGAAGGTAAAACAATACTTGTGACTGGCGCTTCTTCGGGCATTGGAAAGGGAATCTGCATTGACTGCTCCAAGATGGGTGCTAAAGTTCATCTGATGGCCCGTAATGAAGAGCGGTTAAACGAAACACTCATGTTAATGGAAGGAGAAGGGCATGTAATTCATAAGTCCGACCTTTCCGTCGTTGACGATATTTACGATTTGGTTGATGTCTTGCCAGTCATTGACGGAGTGGTTCTTTGTGCCGGTATTGTAAAGACCATGCCAGTTAAAAACATCAGAGAGGATGCGATGTTTGAAATATTCAATGCCAATATTTTGGGAAACATAAGGTTTTGTAGTCGTCTGTTAAAGAAGAAAAAACTCAATCACGGAGGATCTGTAGTGTTTATCTCATCAGTATCTACATTCAATGTTAAGGTTGGCAATTCTCTCTATTCGGCTACCAAGGGTGCTGTCAATTCTTTTGCCAAGGCAATGGCCCTTGAGACTTCTAAGCAGAACATCCGTGTTAACTGTATCCAACCAGGTTTTGTGCCATCAAGATTGTTGAACAGTGGAGCCATTGAAGAGGATGATTTTCTGAAGTTCTACGAGGAAAGACATCCCTTGGGCTTTGGAACTCCTTCAGACATAGCAAATGGCTGTATTTATCTTTTGTCTGATGCTTCACGATGGGTTACGGGTAGCATCTTTACAATAGACGGTGGTTACACACTTCAATAATAGAACACAATGGAGAAGAACTCTCACCATATTGTTATAGCTGGAGACCTGCTTCCTTCAGGAAATAACGTGAGTTTATTTGAAGAAGGGAATTCTAAAGTTGTTTTTGGAGAGAAAGTGTTGGAGTTATTCAGCAATTCAGTTTTTTCTATCTTCAACCTTGAAGGACCTTTGACAAATTCTAATAAAGCAATGGAAAAGACAGGTCCTGTGATTAAGGCTTCCAAAGAATGCATAAAAGGTGTTAAAGGGTTGGGTGTTAAAGCAGTGGCATTGGCCAATAATCATATTACTGATTATCAGGGAGAAGGACTCAATGATACGATAAAGCTATTGGATGATAATGGAATAAGTTATCTTGGTGTAGGCGAGAATGTGAATAACATAAAAAAGAGTATCAGCTTATCTATCGGTAATAAGAGAGTATGTATATATAATGTTTCAGAAACTTTTTATAATATTCCAACAGATTCGACTCCAGGCGTAAATCTATATGATGAATATGTCGTGTGCAATGATATCAGAAACTTGAAACAGACACATGATTATTTGATTGTCATTTATCATGGGGGGACAGAGGAGTTCCAATACCCCTCTCCTTTATTAAGACAGCATTTTCATCGGATGGCAGATTGTGGAGCAGATTTTATCACAGCTCAACATACTCATTGTATTGGTTGTTATGAAGAATACAATGGCTCATATTTGCTTTATGGACAAGGTAATTTCTTGTTTTCAAGAATGAAAAACAAGATAACAAAAAAGGGGCTGATTTCTGAAATTGTTTTTTCTGGTAAAGAAGTTCAAATTAAACAGCATGTTGTCAGTGTTACTGATGAAGATGTTGTGAGATATGATGAAGTTCAAGATTTGTCAGGATTCTATGAAAGAAGTCGAGAATTGTTGGATTTTGGAAAAGTAGAAGATAAGTATCATAACTTTGCCTATTCTAAGCCAAGTATTAAAACCCGGTTTTTGAAAGCTTATAGAGGAGATACAATGTATTATCGTTTGATTAATAAACTCTCTTCGAATTTTTACAAAAAGCACCTTATGGAAAAATATAGAAGAGAGCAATTGTTGCGTATAGCTAAGACTTTAGAAAGTGAACGGTATGGTGAAGACATGTTTGCTGCTATTCGCTATATGCTTGAAAACAACTGATTTTGGGATTTTAGTAATTGTTGATTCTGTATGGATGAAATTAAAGTAATGCAAAAACCTGATTGGGTTTCGTGGGATGATATACATGAACTCATTCTGACTGCTCATAAAAAAAACATAGAAAAAGGTGTTGTAATGAATACTACAACTATGTCAGGTGAGGAGTTGAAGAACTATATTGGTGAAAATGGCCGTTGTTTTGTTGCTTTTTGCGGTGATACATTAGTCGGCACAACATCAGTAAGAATAGCAACGGGTAAAAGATGGTATGATAAAGATAAAACTGTTGCAAAGGGGATGATGTCTGCTATAATAAAGAAATATCAGGGATTGGGTATTCTGGAAGAAATGAACGAACTGCGTGATGTGTTTGTCGCAGAGAATAATGTTCAGATGCTTGAAGGGGATACTGCGGAGAATAACACAGCTTTACGTGAGATCGTTGCAAAAAAAGGATTTAAGGAAGTACGTTTTTTCCCAGCATATTATCAAAAACACTATTCTGTGGAATTTGTAAAATGGTTGGGTGAATGTCCTTTTACTGACCGACACATTAGGACTCGTTTCATATTGTCAAGAGTTTTAACCAAAATGCGATTCAAACCTGGCCGTATTGAACGTTCTCGGTACATTACCAAATTTTGCAAAAAAGCAGATTGGTATATCTCGAAAATGTTAGACAAGGCTATTTGATGGAATAAATAATTATGAAGCAAAAAGTAGTGATTATTGGCCAAGGATTTACAGGCCGATTAAGTATTGCTCGTTCTGTAGCAGAAATTGGATGCGAAGCCATTATTATTGCTTTAGTGAGTTATAAGAAGGACGGTAAGACACTTCGTTCACACAAACCGATAGATGGCTACAGCAAATGTGTGAGCAGAGTTTATTATTGTGGAATGAACGATGAACAAGGTTTAGTGAGCATTCTGCTCGAAAAATGTGCTGATGATGAGCAAAAGGTTGTAATAATTCCCGATAACGACTTCTCTGCTGCTGTAATAGATAAAAACAAGAGCGTATTAGAGAATAAGTTCCTTTTCCCGAGAATGATTAACCATCAAGAATCTGTTATAGATTGGATGGATAAAGTTAAGCAGAAAGCTTTAGCAAAAGAAGTGGGGTTGAATGTTGTGGAGTCTCAATTGATAGAAGTGAATAACGGTTCTTACAAGATTCCTCAGGCAATCAATTATCCTTGCTTTGTCAAACCTTTGGTGTCTGTTGTGGGGGGGAAATCTGGATTGAAACGGTGTGCTAATGAGACCGCTTTACAAAAACATATTGATGTAGTAATACAAAAGTATCAGAATGTAAAACTTCTTGTTGAGGATTTTAAGACCATTGATACAGAGTATGCGCTTTTGGGATATGCAAATGGTAACGACGTGTTTATTCCTGGTATTCTCCAATTAATATCAATTGCCCACGGAGGACATTTTGGTGTTGCCATTAAGGGTGAAATAATGCCTGTGGATGGTTTTGAGAATATTGTTGAATTATTTAAGACATTTGTCAGGAGGGTAAGTTTTCAAGGCATTTTTGATATTGATTTCTTTCTTAGCGATGGGATATTATATTTTGGAGAATTAAATCTTCGTTTTGGAGGTTCTGGATATGCATATACAAAAATGGGAACGAATTTACCCGCAATTATGGTAAAAGACCTAAAAGGAGATGATGTCTCAGGCATGATGAAAGAGGTTGACAAAAAGGCTGTTTATGTGAATGAACGGATGTGCATTGACGAATGGTATAGTAATTACATTTCTATAGATGAGTATTACAAGATACTTCAGTCATCTGACATCAGTTTTGTGAATGATGCGAATGACATTGGCCCACAGAAAGCGTTAAATAAAGAATTTCAGAAAAGAAGAATAAAGAGAACTATCAAAAAGTGTTTAGGTATGCATTAGTGCCTAGTATATATTTATAGAGTTTCGTTCTGTTTCATTTATGTTTATTTCATTAAAGATATGTCTAAAATTCTAATTGTTGGCGACTTGTTCCCTGTTGTAACAAATGAGCAATATTTTTCTGATGCCGATGTTGAAAGATTATTTGGCGAGAAAATCTGCTCTATGTTTAAAGAGGCAGATTTGAGGATATGCAATCTTGAGGGTGCTTTGACAGACGGGAAAGACCGGTGTGACAAGACTGGGCCTGTAATAAGCTCTCCCAGGTCTGTTGTTAATACTTACAAGGCAATGGGTATAGAGTGTTGCATGCTGGCCAACAATCATATTACTGATGCAGGCCATCAAGGCGTTCTTGACACAATGCAAACCTTGGACGATGCTGGTATCAAGCATATTGGAGCTGGTGAAAATGAAAGTTCTATCAAACGCTTCATTGTTTTTGACGTTTGTGGGAAAAAGATAGGCTTTTATAATGTTTGTGAAACCATGTACAATAAGCCGACGAAAACTAAGGCGGGTGCATGGCTTTATGATGAATATGTAGTCTGTAGAGAGATAAATGATTACCGGAAACAGTGTGATTTTTTAATCGTTATCTATCATGGTGGCGTAGAAAAGTTCAGGTATCCTTCTCCTGAGACAAGAAAACGTTTTTATCGTATGGTGGATTCTGGTGCAAATATGATTCTTTCACAGCATACGCATTGCGTTGGTTCTGAAGAATATTATAAAGGTTCTTACTTGCTGTATGGACAAGGTAATTTCTTGTTCAGAGATTTCCATGACGGTAACACAGACACTGGATTAATGTTAGAAGTGATATTTGACAATGACAATTTTCAAGTAAAAAAGCACATGGTTCACTCGGTTGAGAATCACTTTGTGCGTTATTGTGACAATCAGGACTTCACTGCCTTTGATGAACGCTCTGCGAAAGTCAAAGACGAGGATTTCGTGATGGAAGAATTTGAGAAGTTTTGCTATAAAGAACTGCGACTCTATTTAGCTGCTTATAAGAGTCCGTCAAACTTCCAAAGGGTATTACGCAGATATTTTCCAAAACAATTTAAGAAGTACTTATATACCAAGGCGTTTAAGAGAAGAGACCTGATGTTCGCTCTCCATTCATTGCGTTCGGAGCAAAATCGTGAAACTGCGATTTGCGGAATAGAAAACTTACTGAACCTTAAGTAGGGAATGCTTATAGGTCTCTGGCTTCTTATTAGTCTTACAAACAAGCACAAACTATCATAATTAATCGAAACTAACAGCTAATGAGGCAGAAAGTGGTTGTCATAGGACATGGTTATACGGTGCGCCTTGGTATAATCCGCTCCTTAGCTGCAATAGATTGCGAAATTATAGTTATCGTGATGACCCCCTTTGGTCGTTTAAGGCGATTTCTTCATTTTGAGATAGGAGTTCCTGTGGACTGTAATAGTAAGTATGTAAGTAAGTATTATTATTGTTCTTCAGCAAATAAAGAAAACTTGATCAACCTGCTTTTAGAGAAATGCACTGATGCTAAACAGAAAGTTGTTCTTATTCCCGATAGCGATTTCTCTGCTTTGGTGATAGATATTAATCAGGAGCGGCTGAAGGAGCATTTCTTGTTCCCGCATATCAATCATACGCCGGGAGCCGTGGAGCGTTGGATGAAAAAGGCTGCCCAGAAGCAACTTGCTGTTGAGGTTGGCATGAATGTGGCAAATGGGCAAATCGTTTCTGTTAAGAATAAGTCTTATACGATACCAGAAAATCTGAATTACCCTTGTTTTACAAAACCACTAGCCACAGTTGGCGGCGGTAAACAGTTCCTGAAAAGGTGCAACCATGAAACCGACCTTAGGAGGGTGCTGGATGCTGTCTCTAATTATCGTGATTTGGACATGCTCGTTGAGGATTATAAGACTATCAATAGTGAATATGCTGTGTTGGGCTTTTCTGATGGCGAGAATGTGGTTGTTCCTGGCATTATTGAGTTTGTTGCCAACAGCCAGAGTCATTTTGGTATAGCAAGACAGGGGCAGATTAAGCCCGTTGATGGTTTTGAGGGTATTATTGACCAGTTTAAAGAGTTCGTGAGGAGGATAGGCTTTTGCGGCCTCTTTGACATTGATTTCTACGAAAGCGGGGGAGTTCTTTATTTTGGCGAGCTGAATCTCCGTTTTGGTGGTTCAGGCTATGCTGTCACAAAGATGGGTGTCAACCTGCCTGCGATGATGGTGAAGTGTTTGTGTGGTGAGAGCTATACAGAAATGCCTCAATATGTTACAGGGACGGCCACTTATACCAATGAGCGAATGTGCATTGATGACTGGTGTTATAATTATATTACGGAAGAAGAATGTCTGCAGATGATAAGCAATGCTGATATTCAATTTGTATATGATGAGAAAGACCCTGCTCCCCAGAAAGCTCTTGAACGCCAGATGAAACTGTTGCGCATCAAGAGAAAGCTGAAAAAATGGATGAAGTAATAAGTATGTTTTCATCAATTGGCCCTATATGTGCGTTTTGTTTTCATAAAGTATAGGTTTATGACTCTAAAGTGTAGGTTTACGGTTCTAAAGTGTAGGTTTACGGAGAGGAAAAGCATAGTTCTTAAAAAACACTTGTATATAAAGGTTTTATGGTAGAAATAAAGAGCGAAGAATTACGGCAGTTACAGATGGAGATACTTGATTATGTCGATGATTTCTGTCGCAAACACAATATAAAATATACCATTAGTGGCGGCACTCTGTTAGGTGCAGTCCGTCATGGAGGATATATCCCTTGGGATGACGACATTGACATTCAGATGTTGCGATCGGAATATATACGTTTTGCTCAATCGTGGAAAGGGTGCAACGATAATCATCCTTATGAATTCATCAGTATTGAGACGGGAAACAGTTTAGGCTATCCATTTGGTAAGGTAAGCAATCCAAAGACAGTCACCTATGTTGACGGGGTTGAGCGGACAGGAGTCTTTATAGATGTTTTTCCTGTTGACAAGGTTGCTGACATGGAAGACTTTGAAAAGCGGCACAAGAAGATACGCAGGCTGTATTTCAGACAGATGCTTTCGTTTGCATGGAAACGGCGCAAGAGTGGAAACTATCCCCTATGGAAGAAGATTTGTGCATTTTTCGTAGGGTCATGGCAGTCGCGAGAGAAACTTGCTGTCAGAATTAATGATTTGGCAGCTAAAAAAGAAAATATGGATTGTCCACTTGTTTTCGAAATGATAGCCGGAGCCATTTGCAAGACACCCATGCCAATACAAGTGTTCGAATCATATACTGATAGAAAGTTTGAAGACCGGACATATATGGCCGTTAGCGATTTTGATACCTATCTGACAAAGACTTTCGGCGATTATATGACGTTGCCACCAGAGGAAAAGAGAATAGCCCATCACGAAAACACATATTATTGGAAATAGATGATGACTCTTCATCATAGATAGCTTTTTTAAATAAAATGCAAAAAACTGCAATTTGTAAAATATTATACATTTTTCTTGTTTTTGTTTCATTTGTTATTGCTTCAGTTATAAATGTGGGGCGATTTCAAATGGCAGATATACATTTCTATTTGCTAACAGCAATTTTGATTATTGATATCATAGACAATAAGTCAATAACACTGCTAACGGTATGGATTGTTGGTTTTGTCTATATATTGCTGTCAGAGATGCTGCTGGTTCGATATTCTATTCTTTTTGACCGAACCTACAGGTTTATTTTTGTGGCCAATGATTTTGTGTTGTTAGGCTATTTGCTTAGCAAGACGAAACAACCAAAGAAAGTAAAGGAAGAAGTAATAACGGTAGAAAGACACCGAAAATTATTTACTTTCCTTTTGGTGTTGATATATCTGATGTATGTTATTTTGAAGACTCCAGATACTATTGAGGCTTTTTATCGTGGTGGAAGAAATGTGGTTTCTACCAAATTCAATGTTGTTATTGCGCAATTGTTATCTACGTATAAGTATTATCCGTTGCTTCTTGGCTTCTACATGGTTAGAGTGCTTCATAAGAGCAAATGGACTGCACTTTTGGTCTCGTTGCCCATTTTCTGGATGGTATTGCTGTCTGGTACAAGATTCAGATTGCTTTTTGCATTGGTGCCCTTCCTACTTATTTGTGGGTTCTTCCGATTTGACAAATTCTCAATGAAGAATCTGGCTGCAATGGCTGCTTTTGTTGGGTTGTTTGTAATAGTCGGTCCTTTCATGGTAGCAATTCGAGGAACTTCTTTTGAAAAAGCGCAAAAAGAAGAATTGTTCATGACAGAAACACGCTCTGGATATTTCAATTACCTTAGCGTTAAGGTTTGTGAGCACGGGTCACCGGAAGGATGTGTTAAGATGGTAAATTATGTGTTTCAATATTTTGATGAACATGATTTTACTTATGGTAAATCCACAGGTTTTGTTTTCTATTTTTGGATTCCAAGATTTTTGTGGCATAGCAAGCCCGTTATGTTGAATTATTGGTTGCCAAGAGTTTATATGGACAATCTGCGCTCTAATCACTCTACTTCTTCTGCGTTTTGTGGTGAACCTTATGCTGATTTTGGCTATTTTTCATTAATCCTTATGTTTTTCTTTGGAGTAGGAATAAAGAAGGGAACAAACTTCCTCAGAAAGTACAGATGGGGATTGGCACCGAATTACAAATCAATCTATGCAGTATTATTAATACCGTATGTATTTTTTGCTGTTCGTTCTCCGGTGACAGCGTCAATGACAATTTTGGCTGAAATGGTATTCATGTATGTTTGTCATTTGTTGTTCTTTAAGAAAAAGGTTCGTTAGTGTTATATGCAAATAAGAGTCTGGCAGTTTAATAATGATGATTCGTTCGTTCCCAGTTTTTTGGAAGGAATGTCAATGGCTCATGAGGAGCCTGTGAGAAGTGAGGAATGGTTCCGATGGAAGTTTGAACAGAGTCCCTATGGCAAGGCAATAATGGCTTGCGCCTTTGATGGAGAGACCGTGGCCGGTTGTGTGGCATACGGGAGAGGTGTGATGCAATATGAAAACAAGGAATGGAATTGTGCTTTGTCGTATGAAACTTTTGTCCGACCTGATTATCAAGGTCATGGATTGTTTAAGAAACTGATTGCCTTGGCTGAACAGGAGATGGCCAATGAGGGTGTTCAATTCGTGTATAATTTCCCTAATACAAATAGTATTACAGGGTTCAAGCACATGGGGTGGATTTGTCGCAACGACGTGCGATGCTTCAAGATTAGGGTGCAACATTTGTGCAAAACGGCTTTGCATGTCTTGGACTTGAAAAAACCATTTGAGCCGAATGTCTCAAATTGGGATAACATAAAAAGATTTGCTCCTGTGGACTTGCCTATAGAGAACACTAATGCTAAAGTTATTACACCAGTATGGTCTGCGGATTATATTAGATGGCGGTTCTTTTCCATTCCTAACCGTGAGTATTATGTCTTGAATACAGATACGGTGTTCTCCATTTCAATGATAGGTAAGCGTGGGCATCTCAAGACTGCTCATGTCTTGTATTCCATATCCAAGAAAGACAAAACGATGGGAAGTAGTATTAGGGAAACACTCAAAAGCTTAAAAAAGAATGTGAGTCCAGATGTGATTGAGTATGCTTCTTCAGTGTTTGATTCCACCTTGGAAGGCGTAATGGGCTTTTTCAAAGTGCCGGCAAGTGGTAATTTTTGCTATAAGATTCTGGATGAAAGTCTTAAGATAGATGACTTTAAGATGGTCTTACCATCCATAAATGCTCATACTTATTAAGTTTATGGATAGGATAAAGGTTCTATTAAAAAGCTGTATTTTCTTACTTGCTTACATATTCCACAGGAATCACGACAGCAAGGTGATTTATTACCACGATGTAAGCAAAAAATATACAGATATGGGAACTGAGTTGGAGTTGATGAAGAGGCATTTTAAGTTAGTCCGTGTCTCTGGCTATTCTTTCGTTCCATCTGTCAACCAGCCTAAAGGTCAGGTAATGGTTTGTTTTGACGATGGATGGAGAGGATTGTATGATTATAAGGATTTCTTTGTTCAAGAAAGAATTCTCCCAACGGTTTTCATCGCTGTTAGTCTGATTGGCGAAGAAGGCTATCTTTCGATTGAGCAAATAAAGGAACTGGAAGAATTAGGATTCCGTTTCGAGTGTCATGCCTGGTCTCATTACGATCTTTCTACTTATTCTGAAAGAGATTTGGAACATGAATTGAAAGACTCTAAGGAATGGCTTGAGAAGACATTCGGTCATCCGTTCAATGATATCTGCTACCCACAGGGACGATTTTCTGATACTGTTCATAAATTGTGTAATCGTTATGGTTATGTAAGACAGTTTTCTTCCATTTCTGGCGGATACTATGATTTGAACGAACAAGGTCTTGTTTGCAGAAACTGTGCACAGTTTTCATCACCGTCAGAATTTAAGTGGATGCTGAATAGTACATCGACCTTCTATAAGAAGAGATTGATGAAACAGCATTATCAGCAATGAACATTCTGATTAATTGTACAAATCTGAAGGCTGGTGGCGGGCTTCAAGTTGCAGATTCTATTTGCTGCGAATTGAACAATTTCCCCAACCATCATTTTTGGGTTGTTTTATCAAGTGGGCTGAATAACACAAAGAAAAAGATAGCAGCATATAAGAATGCAGAGGTTTACACTTATGATATCTGCAATAATCTGAAAACCTTGCTCCTTGGGCGTGATGTCTTTCTTGACTCTTTGGTTAAAGACAATCAGATAGATGCTGTGCTTACGGTTTTTGGTCCTTCACGCTGGATTCCAAGAACAAAGCATCTTTGCGGTTTTGCAAGGGCTCAGTTGTTGTTGACAGATTCTCCCTATTACGACTTCATTTCTTTTAAAGAACGGTTGCTGTTTAGACTCTGGACATGGGCTTTTAAGCGTAGTTCAAAATGTTTCTATACGGAAAACTCGTTGATTTCTTCCATGCTTCCACAATTGTTGGGTGACATCAAGGTTTATACGGTAACAAATTATTATAATCAAGTATTTGACGTGCCAAGCCAATGGAGTCGTACTATAAAGTTGCCAGAGTTTCATGGGGCTACAGTACTGAGCATCTCTTCTAATGGGGCATGGAAAAACATGAAAATCACGGCAGACATAGCCAGATTTTTTGTGACCCATTATCCGTCATTTCAGTTCCGTTTTGTGATGACCTTATCTGAAGATGAGGCTATATTTGTGACTGATGATATTAAGGAGCATTTTTGTCTAATTGGTAAGGTGGATGTGTCGGAATGTCCTAATCTCTACGAACAAGCCGACGTGATGTTCATGCCATCATTGATGGAATGCTTTACGGCTACTTATCCTGAGGCGATGCGTATGGAGGTGCCCATCGTGACGACCGATTTGACTTATGCTCATGGTTTGTGTGGAGAGGCCGCTTGTTATTACGATGCTATGAGTGCTAAGGCTGCAGCAGATGCAATCTATATGGTTGCAACAGTCAAGGACTATGCTCAAAAACTGGTTTCAAACGGACAGAAACAACTGTTGAAGTTTGACAACTATGAACAACGAACAGAGAAATTGATAAGTATTCTTGAAGAAATAGCTGAAAAGAATTAGACCATCGGTGGTCTTTGGGCTCAAACAGACATTCCTTTTTCTTATATAGATAGATGAACATCATTTTTCTGACACTGATTAATATCAACAGCATTGAAGAACGTGGGATTTACACCGATTTGATGCGAAAATTCCGTGATGAGGGACACAATGTGTTCATCGTTTCTCCTTTTGAAAGGCGTATGGGGAAAAAGACCCATATCACGAAATCAGAGGGGGTGAGTCTTTTAAATGTCAGAACGCTTAATATTCAGAAAACAAACATCGTTGAAAAGGGTATAGGGACTTTACTTATTGAAAAGCAATATCAAAACGCCATAAAGAAATATCTCTCAGGAATTAGTTTTGACTTAATTCTCTATTCTACTCCACCAATAACATTTACAAATGTGGTGACTTTCTTGAAACGGAAAAATCCAAAAGCCGTGTCATATTTGTTATTGAAGGATATCTTTCCACAAAATGCTATTGATATTGGTTTGTTTGGCGAGAAGTCATTTTTTAAATGGTATTTCAGAAGAAAAGAAATAGCTCTTTATAAGGCATCTGACTGCATCGGGTGTATGTCGCCTGCTAATGTGGAGTATGTTCGTAAGCACAACAAATACTATCCTGAAGGCAATATTGAAGTAGCACCCAACTCTGTAGAATTGAAAGAGAATCATCAAGAAGATTTTACGAGCAAACAGATTGAGCGTGAGACTATTCGAAGCAAGTATGGCCTGCCCTCCGATTTACCTGTTTTTATTTACGGTGGAAACATTGGGAAACCTCAAGGAATAGATTATCTTATCAAATGCCTTGATGCTAACAAAGAACGGAAGGATTGTGTGTTTCTTGTCGTGGGGAATGGTACGGAATATCAGAAAATGGCAACCTGGTATGAGTCACAGAAGTTAAATCCACAACTTCATCTCAATGTGAAACTGATGGATAAATTGCCCAAAGAGGATTATGACATGTTGGTACGTTCTTGTGATGTGGGGCTTATCTTCCTTGATCACCGCTTTACTATTCCCAACTATCCTTCACGTCTACTTTCATATCTGGAATACAAAATGCCTGTCATTTGTGCTACAGATGTGAATACCGACATCGGACGTATAGCCGAGGAAAACGGCTATGGTTATTGGTGTGAGAGTATAAAACCAGAAGGTTTCACTGCCCTCGTTGACAAAATACTACAGTCTGACCGAGTTTCTATGGGCGAACGTGGTTATCAGTTTTTGAAGCAAAACTATCTTGTGGAGCATACCTATAATGCTATAATGGCTCATGTATAAGCATTTTTTTAAGCGTTTTTTTGATTTTTGGATTTCGCTTATCGCACTTATCTGTTTTTCCCCTGTTCTGTTGGTGGTGACGGTTTGGTTGCATTTTGCCAACAAAGGTGCAGGTGCCTTCTTCTTTCAGGAACGTCCAGGAAAAGACGCAAAGATATTCAAGGTGATAAAATTCAAGACCATGACTGATGAGCGGGACGAGAATGGTGAATTGCTGCCCGATGAACTGCGCCTGACAAAGGTGGGTAAGTTCGTTCGCTCGACTTCTATTGACGAACTACCACAGCTCATAAATGTCTTGAAGGGCGACATGGCACTGATAGGGCCAAGGCCATTGCTTGTACAGTATTTGCCTTTGTATTCACCTGAACAGGCGCGTCGTCACGAGGTTCGACCTGGTATCAGCGGATGGGCACAATGTCATGGTCGCAATGCCATTAGTTGGACGGAGAAGTTCAAACATGATGTTTGGTACGTTGACAATGTTAGTTTACTGACAGATATCAAGATAATTCTGATTACAATAAAAAAAGTGTTTATTCGAGACGGTATTTCCGAAGAAGGGCATGCAACGAAAGAACCATTTAATGGGAGCAATTGAAGATGTATTTATATGGAGCAAGTGGTCACGGAAAGGTGATTAAGGAAATTCTTGAGGCTCAGGGGATGATTGTTGATGGTTTTATTGACGACAATCCTGAGATTGATATGTTGTGTGGGCTTCCCGTTTTTCATACCATGGAAGATAAAGACGAGATTATTGTCAGTATTGGGGTGAATGCTATAAGGAAAAAAGTGGCCGAAAGATTAAGTTGCCGCTTTGGTAAAGCAGTTCATCCTTGTGCTATAGTCTCTCCTTCTGCAGAAATATGCGAGGGAACTGTTGTTATGGCCGGTTCAATCATCAATGCTGAGTCTGTAATAGGCAAGCATTGCATCATCAATACAGGTGCTTCCATTGACCACGAATGCCAACTGGGCGATTATGTTCACGTCTCGCCTCATGCCACGTTATGTGGCAATGTTAGTGTTGGTGAAGGCTCTTGGGTAGGCGCAGGTACGACAATTATTCAAGGAGTAAAGATCGGCCGTTGGTGCGTTGTCGGAGCGGGAAGCGTTGTTACAAAAGATATACCGGATGGCTATTTGGCTGTTGGAAACAGGTGTAAATTGATAAAACTGATTAATGCTGATTTAATATAGTTGAGAATGGCAAACAAGAGAATCTATTTGTGTCTTGCCCACATGTCTGAAGCAGGCACGGAACAGAAATATATCAAAGAGGCCTTTGATACCAATTGGGTAGTGCCTCTTGGACCAAATGTGATCGGGTTTGAGGAAGACTTGCGTCAATTCGTTGTAAAAGATGCTCAAGACACAATGATTCCTGCACTGGAGGACAAACAAGTTGTGGCTCTCAGTTCAGGTACGGCCGCTGTGCATTTGTCGTTAATTGCGTGTGGAGTCCAACCAGGCGACGAGGTGATAGTTCAGAGCTTCACTTTTTGTGCTTCGAGTCATCCTGTTACTTATCTTGGGGCTACACCTGTGTTCGTGGATTCTGAGCCTGACACATGGAATATGGATCCGCAACTGTTGGAGGAGGCAATCAAAGACCGTATAGAAAAGACGGGGGGAAAGCCGAAAGCCATTGTTCTTGTTTATCTTTATGGTATGCCGGCAAAGATTAACGAGATTATGGCTGTTGCCAGCAAGTATGAAATTCCTCTGATAGAGGACGCTGCCGAAGGGTTGGGCTCGCGCTATAAAGGTCAAGTATGTGGTACCTTTGGAAACTATGGCATTTTGTCATTCAATGGAAACAAAATGATTACCACTTCTGGTGGCGGAGCATTGATTTGTCCTGACAAGAATGCATGGCAGAAAGTGATGTGGCTTGCAACCCAGGCACGCGAGGCTTATCCTTATTATCAGCATGAGGCCATTGGCTATAACTATCGCTTATCGAATATCTGTGCAGGAATCGGTAGAGGGCAGATGACGGTTCTTGATGACCACATAAAGCATCATAGGCATGTTGCGGCTTTATATCGTGAAGCTTTTGCAGATGTAGACGGAATCAGTTTCCATGACGAGTGTGATGATATGGAAAGTAATTTCTGGTTGTCAACAATCATCTTGGATGAAAAACTGCATGTTAGAGGTGAAGAAAGTGTATATGCAGAGACTGTCAAAGGTGCTGTAGGAGGAGCTGCGGGTGTGGTACATTTGGGTGGAACTGTCCATACAGATTGTGAACCCAACCGTAATGTGGAGGCGATGCGTGTAGCTTTGGATTCTTTGGGGATTGAGGCTCGACCTCTTTGGAAACCCATGCACAAACAGCCTATATATAAAAATGCCCCGGCATACGTCAATGGAGTTAGCGAGTCGCTGTTCAAGGTTGGCCTCTGTTTGCCGTCAGGTCCTTGCGTGACAGATGAGGACGTAGTCTTTATTGTTGATAGCATTAAGGGGCTAATTGTATAGCAGAGCTTTCTATTATTGGACTCTTTTTCTGATTCTTTTCTTCCTCGTTCTTTTTAATTCTGCCTTACAATGAATCTCATACAAAAACTAACAAGCTGGTACTTCACCAAAGACGCGCTGCCATATTGGTGCGTGTTTGTTTTCGACTGCCTGATGACCTTTTTGGCAGGGTTGGTGGTGTTCTGGGCATACCACCGCACAGGATATAATATTCACCATTTTTGGGGGATATTAAATTCAATTGTGGTATATGTACTCATTGCCATGGTTGGCTTTAGGCTGTTCAAGACCTATACCGGCATGATGCGCTATTCTTCGTTTGTAGATTTGCGACGCATTGCATACGCCAATGCCTTCTCGCTGTTTGTTGCTATCATTGCTCACTATCCAATGTATAAACTCCCTCGTCCGATGTTCGAGGCCTTTCATTTGCGTCATTTGGTGGTGATGTTTGGAGTGGCCACCATGTTGATGTGGGCAGGACGAGTGCTGGTGAAAGAAATCTATGAGGTCTCGCGTTCAAACAGAGCCAAGAAGAATGTTCTCATATACGGTGTGAAGGAGGGAGGCATAGGATTGGCTAAGCTGATAAGAAGTGAGCAGCCCATCAGATTCAACCTGCGTGGATTTATTGCGCATGACGCAAATTTCCAAGGCCATCTGCTCATGGGTGTTAGTATCTTCAGAACCGAGGATCTTGCCGATGCCATTGAACGCCTTCATATCCAAGCCGTTCTGGTTTCTCCCATGCGAAATTATGAATTCAGAAACGACGAGAAACTACAGAGCATTCTGACCAATTCCAATGTAAAGATATACATGACCGAAGGCTATACAGAAGGGATGGATACAAACCAGATGAAGCTGAAGGCTGTGAGTATTGATGATTTGTTGCCTCGCGATGAGATAAAGGTCAACCTTGAGGAAGTGGAGCAGATGCTCAAGGGAGAAAAGATTCTGATTACAGGCTCAGCTGGCAGTATTGGCAGTGAATTGGTTCGCCAGATTGCAGCTTTCGGCCCCTCTCAGATGATGCTCATCGACCAGGCAGAGACACCTCAGCACGACATTCGGCTGATGATGAAGAAACAATGGTCGGGCATCAAGGTCCGCACTGTGGTGACTAGCATCTGTAAGGAGAAAAGGATGGAAAAGGTGTTCGAGGAATTCCGTCCTGACTATGTGTTCCATGCCGCCGCCTATAAGCATGTGCCGATGATGGAAGACAATCCCAGCGAGAGCATACAGAACAATGTTTATGGCACAAAGATTCTTGCAGACCTCAGCGTGAAACATGGGGTGAAGAAGTTTGTCATGATTTCCACCGACAAGGCCGTTAACCCGACCAATGTCATGGGTTGTTCAAAGCGAATCTGTGAAATCTATGTTCAGTCATTGGACAGAGCATTAAAGCTCGGTCAACCTCTCCCTTCTCTCATCTCTCCTCTCTCCTCAAATGCAAGGACACAGTTTGTCACCACTCGTTTCGGCAATGTGCTGGGTTCAAACGGTTCGGTGATACCCTTGTTCGAGCGGCAAATCAAGGAGGGTGGCCCCGTCACGGTGACCCATCCCGACATCATCCGTTATTTCATGTTGATTCCTGAAGCATGCAAACTGGTGCTCGAAGCTGGAACCATGGGTCATGGAGGTGAGATTTTCGTGTTCGACATGGGCAAGCCCGTCAAGATTGCAGACCTCGCTAAGCGCATGATTCAACTCAGTGGAGCGCGCAATGTGGAGATAAAATACACTGGTCTAAGGCCTGGCGAGAAACTCTATGAGGAGATGCTCTCCACCGAAGAGAACACCAAGCCCTCGTTCCACGAGAAAATCAGAATCGCCACCGTTCGCGAATACGACTACGAAAAGGTAAGCCGCGACATCGATGAGCTGATTGCAACCAGCATGGCTTACGACGACATGGCCACGGTCAAGAAGATGAAGGAAATCGTGCCGGAGTATGTTAGCAACAATTCTGTCTATACTGTGTTGGATAAGAAAGCGTGAGGAAGTCAACTTTTGAGCAAGTACTGGCTTTGGTCCGCAACGAATTGTGGAATCAGCCATTAGACGCGCCAATCCCAACGGGTGACATAGAAGAAATTCTGCAGTGTGCCAAGCAGCAGGCTGTCAGCGGTCTCGTTGCCAATGCGATCATCAGAAACCAACTACCCATTGGCGACGACCTGACGATGAACGTCTGCGCCATTCAGAAAGCCCACGAAAGAAACAATATCAACATAAACACCGAGGTAGCCAAGTTTTCGGCCTTCCTCAATCGTAGAAACCTCGACTATGCCATCATCAAAGGGCAGACAATGGCCACGCTCTATCCTGACCCACAGGCAAGAACTCCTGGAGACATCGATTTCTATTGTCCGAAACATGCGTTTAAGCAAGTGCATGAGGTCATCCAAGAACGGTTGGGCATTAAAATTGTTGGCAACAAAAGCAAGAAACACGACAATTTTGAAATCGACGGTTTCTCCTTCGAAATGCATTCCGACATGACCGATTTCGGTTATTGGGGATACCAGAAGTATTGGGACGGTTTCTTTGACAAAGAATTGCAGGAAACGCCTGCCACAGTTGACATCGACGGACAGGCCGTGAAAACGCTGCCTCCGACTCTCAACGCCCTCTACATCTTTATCCATGCTTTCTATCACCTCATTCTCAATGGCAACGGTTTGGGGCTCAAGCAATATTGCGATTGGTGTTTGGTCATGCACAACCTGCACGACCAGATAGATTTTCCCCGGCTCGACCAACACCTCAGCCACTTAGGAATGAAAAAAGCGTATATGGCCGTCGCTGCCTTCTGTGTCCAGAAACTTGGCCTCTCTCCTTGTGACGTTTTTTGCGATTCACAAACTTCAAACGACCTTCTTTCTACCTCAGAATGGCCCGAACGCATGTTGGACAATTTTTTGGAGATTAGGCAATTCAGTGAGAAAGTAAGAGTCAGTGGAGGCGTGAGCCTGCGCCACAGCCTATCCACTTCGGCTGTCGTGGCAAAACAAGTGAAAACTTATTTCTCTCTTGCGCCACTCGAACTGATTTTCAGAATTCCCGAAATGGCCGCTTGGTCGTTTAAGAAAAGGTTCGTCAGTTGACAACCCGGAACCTGAAACTTGAATCCTCAAACCTCAAATCAGAAAAGACCATTCATTATTTTTGTTTAGCCTGCATAGCTGTGACAGCTATTAATGCATGGCGCGACGTACAGTTGAGCACTAACGAATAATAGTGCAGATACGTATAGTTCGTATAATTGCGAATCCCTTTCCGGCGATAGCTGGAAAGGGATTTTTCGTTGTATAATTCGTCCAAATTTACTGCCTTATTCTGCCTGCAACTCCAGTACACGGCTCGACCAGTTGGTCTTCTGGTTCCAGTCCAGGTTGTGCGTGTAAGGCATTTCCAGACCATGGTTCATCAGATATTCGCCGCTAAAGACCTGTCCTTCACAGTCAAGGGGCTTTAGGTCGATGCGGTTCAGCTCGTGCACCTTGTACATTCGGTCGGGGGTGAGTCCGGCCATTTTAACGCGGGGCAGATGCTCGTTTTGGAACTGCTCGGTTTTCCACCAGAAGAATACCGCGCGGTCTTTCTGCTCAGTTACGTACATCAGCGAGGCCAGTCCTTTGTGCTCGTAGGGAGAGAGCAGCCGGTAGATGTCGCCAAACTGCACAACGGGCCTGATACGTTTGTACTCGCTGATGGCATTGCGGCACAGTTGTTTTTCCTCATCAGTCATGTTCTTTGGCTGAATCTCCATTCCCAAGCGTCCGCTCATGGCCACGTCGATGCGCATTTTGAGCGATGTGGTGCGATAGACGGTGTGGTTGGGCGCTGCCGAAATATGGCTGGCCATGGCGATGGCGGGGAAGAAATAACTGGTGCCCCACTGCATGTAGATGCGTTGCAGGGCGTCGGTGTTGTCGCTCACCCAGAACTCGTCGAACCAGGGCAATACACCCCAGTTGGCACGGCCTCCTCCGCTGGCACATGTCTGGATGGTGAGGTCTGGATATTTTGCACGGACACGCTTGCATACTTTCTCAAAGCCCCTGTGATATTCAATGTATAGGTGGCTCTGGTCAGCCAAGTTCAGGTATTGCGAGCCGTGGTTAACGATGGGCATGTTAGCGTCCCACTTGATGTAGTCTATTTCAGGGTATTTTGTCATGAGGTTATCCACTACGCTGAAAACGAAGTCCTGCACCTTGGGGTTCGACAGGTCGAGCACGAGCTGGGTGCCGCCGCGCCCGCGTACTGCCTCGCGTTGTGGTGCCTTCACAATCCAGTCGGGGTGTTTCTCGTATAACTCGCTGACGCTGTTGGTCATTTCCGGCTCAATCCAGATGCCAAACCTGATGCCGTGCTTTTTGGCGTCGCGTAGCAAGCCCTCAATGCCCTCAGGCAGTTTCTGTTTGTCAACCACCCAGTCGCCGAGGCTCGAGTTGTCGGTCTTTCGCGGATATTTGTCCCCAAACCATCCGTCGTCCATCACAAACAGTTCTCCTCCCATAGATGCGATGTCGGCCATCATCTGGTCCATGCCCTCTTGGTTGATGTCGAAGTAAACACCCTCCCACGAGTTCAGCAGAATCTTGCGTTCCTTATTTCCGTGAGCGAGCATGTATTTGCGCCCCCAGCGGTGGAAGTTGCGGCTTGCGCCCGACAGTCCCTCTTTCGAGAAAGTGAGTGCCAGTTTCGGGGTTTTGAATGTCTCGCCTTTTTTCAGGTGATACTCCGAGTTGTCGGGGTTGATGCCGGCGAAGAAGTAGTGATACTCCGTGTCATCGGTATCAATTTTAAGCTGGTAGTTGCCGCTGTAGCAGATAGCCGCGCCGATTACGTCACCCGTATTCTCGCGAGGTTTCCCGTCGAGCGAGAACATCACCTCGCCATGGTCTGTGTGCGAGTTGCGCGTGCCGTCTTTGTTCTTCAGTATTTTTACGCCGGGCTGCAGCATTTCCTCGCTCAGCCGTCCCTCGTTGGCCCACGAGCCGTAGAGATGGCTCAGCCACACCTCGCCGCGGCGTATGGGCAGACACCCCGAGGCAAACTGCGTCAGGGTGACCGTGCCGCGCTCCTGGTTGGTGATTTCTGTCCACACCTCAATCATATCGACATCCTTATACTCCTGATACTTCAAATCCACATTCAGCGCATACACGTTGTCCTTCATGTGGATGACCGTAATCTGGTTGCCGTCGTTTTTCAGCCGTTCAATGCCCGTCACAGTCAATGCTGTTGACATGTTGCCGTCGGCATGGCGCACGGCTATCGCAGCTTCGGCTGGTGCATTCATTCCGTAGGCAGGATAAGCGTCCATTCGTCCGCCAACGGGTTTTTGCAAATGCTGCAGGTCGTCGCTTGTCAGCCTGCTACCGAAATAAACATACTGTGGCTGCTTGCCCTTTTCCACATTCAGTACAAGCGAAATGTTCTTGGTTTGCACAACCACTTGTTCGGCTCTTGCGGCCCATGGCAACACGATGAGCATTGCTAAAAAGATGAGATTTTTCTTCATGGCAGTATTTGTCTGTTGTTGAATTGATATAAATATTTCTTCGTTGTTGATTCTTGAACACCATTTTTCAAGCATTGCAAAGATAGGCAAAAAATACAATAAATGGTTCTTTTTGTCGTACTATTTTCTTTTTCCTCTCTCATTTTGTGAGATAAGTATCAACAATTGATATAATAATATTGCTGAGCGTGAAGATTTCGTCAAAAAACTTTGCAATTCATGGCATAGTTTGGAATAATTGTCTTATTTTTGCAGCTGTCATGAAATACGGTATTATCGGAACAGGTGCCATAGGCGGATACTATGGAGCCAAGTTGGCCAAGGCTGGCCACGAAGTTCATTTTCTTTTCCATTCCGACTACGAGCATGTGTGCCAGCATGGCTTGCAGTTGGATTCCTGCGACGGCTCATTTCTTATCGACAAGGTCAATGCCTACCATTCTACCAGCGAGATGCCCCGTTGCGATGTGGTGTTAGTGTGCCTCAAGTCTGTCAACAACCATCTGCTTCCCTCCTTGCTCCCTCCGGTGCTTGGCGAGCGCACGCTGGTGGTGATGATACAGAACGGTATTGGTGTTGAGCCCGATGTGCAGCAAATGTTTCCCGGCTTGTGGCTCGCGGCAGGCCTGGCATTCATCTGTTCGGCCAAGAGCGGTCCCGGTCGTGTGTCGCACCAGTGCTACGGCAGCATCAACCTGGCCAACTATTCGTGTCCTGAGCAGCAGGTGATGGCTCAGGTTTTGGCCGATTTCCAGCAGGCAGGCATCGAGGCCCGTGAGGTGGAGTATCATGAGGCCCGTTGGAAGAAGGCTGTTTGGAACATGCCCTTCAACGGCATGACCGTGGCTCTCAACACACGTACCGACCTTTTGCTGGGCAACCCCTCCACACGCCAGTTGATATACGACCAGATGATGGAAGTCATTGGTGCTGCCCGTCATTTGGGAGTCAATGGCCTTGACGCGTCGTTTGCCGACCTGATGATGAAAATGACCGACGAGATGACTCCATATTCGCCCAGCATGAAACTCGATTACGATTTTCATCGTCCCATGGAAATCTATTATCTCTATACCCGTCCCATTGAGGAAGCCGCCCGTGCAGGCTATGCCATGCCCAAGCTGTCCATGCTCGAGGCCGAGCTTCGCTTCCTGGGGGAAGATAATTGAGAATTGATAATTGATAATTGAGGATTGTGAATTGAGAACTCCTATGTCGAAATCCATGACGCACATGAAAAAAGACTTTCTGTGGCTGATTTCAGTTCTCCTGTTTTGGGGAATGCTGGCGACATCGTGCTCAAGCAGCGATGACGGCAATTCTCCGTTGCCCGAACCAGAGCCCGAACCAAAGACTGAGCTACCGCCCGCCCGCGTTACCGAAACCGTTCGTTATGAGAAGGAAAAGACCACGGCCTACAACATTGAATATCCTTCCACCGACCCGCTGGGCAATCCCGTGGTGCTATCTGGCACCATCACCGTGGGCGACGAAGTGGATAAGGACCATCCTGGCCGCGGGCTGTTGCTCTACAATCATTTCACCGTCTATCGTGCCAACCAGTGTCCTTCGAAGGGCAATCTTGATGTGGAGAAGTTCATGACTGGCAGCGGGCTCATCACCATCTCTGCCGACTACTACGGCTTTGGCATCACCGAGGACCGACAGCAGGCCTACTGCATTTCGCGCGCCAACGCCCAGGCCAGCGTCGATGCGTTGCTGGCAGCCAAGCAGCTTCTCAAAGAACTGGGCTATAGCTGGAACGATGACATTCTGTTCAACGTGGGCTATTCGCAGGGCGGCCAGACGGCCATGGGCGTGGTGAGGCTCATTGACGAGAAATATCCCGACCTGCACATCACCTACACCTTTGCCGGTGGCGGTTCCTACGACATTCCTGAAACCTACCGCCAGTTCATCCGCTCAGGCCAGACAGGCATGCCCTCCACGGTCATCAGCGTGCTGTTGGCCTACAATGAATACGCGGAGCTGGGAATCCCCCGCAGCGAAATATTCAAGGAACCTGTGCTCAGCCACATCGACGAGTGGATTCTCAGTAAGCGATACACTCGCTCGCAGATTGACGACATGGTTGGCACCCAGACCATCGCCGATTTTGCTACGCCCACCATGCTCGACCTCGACTCTGACCTGTCGCAACGCTACATGCAGGCCCTGGAGCACGACAATCTCTGCAAAGGATGGACGCCGCGCAAGGACAACCATATTATGCTGGTGCACCACGAGAAAGACATCACCGTGCCGGTGGAGAACACCCGCAATCTCTACAAGTTCCTGAAGGATGCTGGCGTGGAAGACGTGGAGCTGCACGACAGCAACTACTTCTGGCTTTTCACTCAGCCAGCCCACGAGTCCGGGGCCATTGTGATGGCCACCTACGCCGTGGAAAAGGTGACCAAGATTCTTGGCATCAAGACGTGGTTTAATATAGATGATTTGGCAAAAATATTATTCTGATAAAACTATGAGAAAACTTTTTCTAACCATTTGTGCGCTTGGCCTCGCCATGACGGCCAGCGCGCAGGGAGGCATCACACAACAGATGCTCAACGACATTGTGAAAAGCCAGCCGTTAAATGCTTCCGACCGTGCCATCAGCAATGCCATTGCGGCCAACAGCATTGACAACCTGGTGGCCAACCGCGACCATGCGGGACAGATTGACACGCACTTCAGTATTGAGACTCCCAGACAGAGCATCACCGACCAGAAAAGCTCCGGGCGGTGCTGGATGTTCTCGGGATTCAACGTGCTGCGCTCCGACTTTGCCCGTCACAACAACGACACGCTGGCCGTTGATTTCTCACAGGCCTACCTATTCTTCTACGACCAGTTAGAGAAGGCCAACCTATTCCTGCAAGGAGTCATCGATCATGCCCGCAAGCCCATCGACGACCCGCGCGTGCAGTTCTTCTTCAAGACACCCATAGGCGACGGCGGCACGTTCTGTGGAGTGGCCGACCTGGCCGAGAAATACGGACTGGTGCCCAAATCGGTGATGCCTGAGTCTTACTCAAGCGACAACACCTCGCGCATGGCCTCGCTCATCAAGTCGAAGCTGCGCGAGCAGGGGTTAGAGCTGCGCGACATGGTGGCCAAGGGCAAGAAAACGGCCGACATCAACGCCGCCAAAACACAGATGCTCGGCACCATCTACCACATGCTCGTACTCACCATCGGACAGCCCCCGCAACAGTTCACCTACACCTTCCGCAACCGCGCCGGTGAGGCCGTTGGCGAGGCCAAGACCTACACGCCGCTCAGCTTCTACCAAGCCACGGTGGGCGATAAGCTCAACGGCACCTTCATCATGCTGATGAACGACCCGCGCCGACCCTACCACAAAACCTACGAGGTGGAGTACGACCGCCATACCTACGACGGCCACAACTGGCGCTACCTCAACTTGCCTATGGAAGAGATTGCGCAGATTGCCATCGCACAGCTCCGCGACGGGCGTAAGATGTACAGCTCCTATGACGTGGCCAAGCAACTCGACCGCAAACGCGGCTACAGCGACTTAGAGAACTACGACTACGCGTCGCTTTTCGGCACTACCTTCGGCATGGACAAGGCCCAGCGCATCAGCACTTTCGACAGCGGTTCCACACACGCCATGACGCTCACCGCCGTTGACCTCGACAACAATGGCAAGCCCGTCAAGTGGAAGGTGGAAAACTCGTGGGGAGCATCGTGGGGCGAGAACAGCGGCTGCATCATCATGACCAACCGCTGGTTCGAGGAGTACATGTTCCGCCTTGTGGCCGACAAGGCCTACGTTCCCGAGCAGCTGCTGCGCGAATACGAGCAGAAACCCGTCATGGTGATGCCCGAAGACCCGCTCTTTGCTGAGGACGAGTGAGCGTAGTGACATGTCCTCTCTGCGCCTCTGCGTGAAGATATCTTCTCTCTGGAAGATATCTTCACGCAGAGGCGCAGAGTTTTTTTCTTTTCCAGAGAAGAATGAGGAACAGGTATCAGGAGAATCCCTTAAACAGAGAATTAATGAGGTCACGGAGGACAGCGACCGTGGTACGCAGGTGTCTCACCTGCGGCAACCGCAACAACAATGGCACCCGTGCCACCCGCGGGTGAGACACCCACGTACCACCTCTGTTTCCTCCAATCCTCTGCGTGAGACATCTTCTCTCTGGAAGACATCTTCTCTGCGCCTCTGCGTGAGATGAGACAATTACCATTCAACTCACTGCCATCAATGGTTTCCATAGAAGAAATAACTCGTAAGTTTGCGTTCTTTTCACTGTTAACAATAAACGATTCTCCCAACACCCAACTTCACGACTCCCTCCCTTGGGGAGGGTTGGGGTGGGTTCTCTCTTTCCCAAGTTACACACGGCAAAGTATTTAATACACCTAACCACCGCATTTCTCAAGAACATTCATTATCTTTGCAAGCAAACAAAACGGCATCGTTATAGTTCAATATTCAAATTTCAATGTTCAAAGATTACTTAACCGCACTTCTCGCGATTACCATCCTCGCCGCCTGCACCGCACCGGCGCTGCACAGGCGCGCACAGTTCACCCGCGTGCTCGACCACGCTCAGGAGCAGAACCTTGCCTACGACTCCATCACCAACGTTGACTCCATCCGCATGGCTGTCAATTTCTTCAACCGCCACGGCTCAGCAAACGAGCAGATGCGCGCCAGCTACCTGCTGGGCTGCGCCTACCGTGACATGGGCGACGCGCCGAGGGCATTGGAGAACTACCAGAATGCTGTGGAACGGGCGGACACGACGAGCAGAAACTGTGACTATGCTCTTTTGTGCAGGATTCATTGCCAAATGGCGGCTGCTTTCTCAAACCAGTATATGCCTGACTATGAAATCACAGAGCAACAAAAAGCTGTGGAATACGCAGTGAAGGCAAAAGACTCGTTGTTGACAGTCCAGGTGATGGAACATCTCGCTAATATTCTTTATCAGAAAGGAGAATACGACAAGGCTCTATTAGAAAGCGAACGAACAGCAAACCTTTACAGGGCTATTGGTGAAGTGAAATCGGCCAACAGTTCGTTAGGTCCGGCTGTCCTCGTCCTGTTGAGGAAGAAGGACTATGAGAAGGCACGTTCGTACCTACAATTGATGGAGTTTAATTCAAATGTTTACGACAAGACAGTAAGTCATGGCTCACAGGCATCATTATTGAGTGCCTGTTGGGGCAATCTTTATTTGAGTGAGGGAAAACCAGACTCAGCTTACCACTTTTTTTCACGCGGACTCGGCCTGAGCCTCGACAACAATAGCAGAATGGTGAATGTCAAAGGGCTGTACGAGCTTTTCACCCTCCAAAACAAGAAAGATTCTGTGGCAAAGTATGCCATTCTTTATTCCAATACCAACGACTCTATCATAGCTGCTTTGTCAGCACAATCAATGCAACGCATAAAAGCGCAATACATCTACAGCCAGTTTGAAAAGATTGCAAAACAGAAAGAACAAGAATCCATGTCGATAAGAATGCATCTTGCTCTCCTTGTAGCTTTGTTTCTTGCATCCTTCTTTGTTGCTTACTATCTGTTTAACAGGTATAAAAGAAACAAGGAACGTGAAACGCGTACAGTTAACCTCATGTATGTGAACACTTTGCAGCAATATAGGGCTACTCAAAACGAACTCACACTTCTAAGAGAGATGAACAATAAACAGTCCGAAAAAATCTCCGTAAAAGAGAAAGAGATTACCCAATTGCAACAAAAACTGTCTGAATACCAGTCCGACAATCTACGTCCTGAATTGTGGGATGTGGAAGCAAGTCTTCTTTGCTCGCCAATTGTTAATCACCTTCACCATATGGCAGCTGCAGGGAAGCAAGCAGGAGACGCAGAATGGAGAGACTTACGTATGGTTGTCAATCAATACATTCCTGGTTTCATCAAATCATTGTCGGCATTTCCCTACCAAATGAACGCTCGCGAAACTAATCTGTGTATATTGGTGAAACTCCGCTTTTTGTCATCAGAGATATCAACTCTTTTTAATGTTGTCAATAGCCAGACCATTTCTAACCTGCGTATTCGTTTACATTCACGATTGTTTGGAGAAAAGGGGAAAGCCAATGAATTTGATGAGAAAATCAGGAATCTGAACATTTTGTAACTTATTTAAAATAAGATATTTATGCAAAAGTGTTTCAAATGTTTACTATAAAAATCAGATAAAAACAGAATTCTTTCATATATTTGCAGCGTTACTTAATTATTGCAAATTATGAAGAAGATATTATTATTGTTTCTTGCTTTAGTGGCAATGAGCGTGCAGTGTTGTGCTCAAAACAACGAAAACGGCCTCTCCTGGCAAGTTAAAATCTACGACCCCACACAAATGGGAGGACATTATCCTCGTTCCCCCATCCAGCCGCCAACTGCCAGTTTGGAAGGGTACACCTTCACCATTATTGGCACTCATCCCGACTTTCTTGTGCGCATTGTAGATGTTGAAGACGAGGACGATGTCATTTACCAGACACTGATGCCCGCTGCAACCAGCAGCATCATTCTGCCCTCCACTCTCTCAGGCGATTATCAAATCCAGCTCATCTGGG
>JAFZSI010000075.1 GCA_017619445.1 Prevotella sp. | reverse complement strand
CAGGGTCAGGAGTTGCTGGTACAAATCGCCAAGGAACCCATCTCGACCAAGGGTCCCCGCCTCACCACCGAAATCACGTTCACCGGACGATTCCTGGTGCTCACTCCCTTCAACGACCGCATCTCGGTATCCCAGAAAATCAAGGACCACTCCGAGAAGACCCGACTGCGCCGGCTCATCGAGAGCATGAAACCTAAGAATTTTGGTATTATCGTGCGCACTTCGGCCGAAAACAAAAAAGCTGCCGAGCTCAATGCCGAGCTCCGCACGCTGCTCAAAGCCTGGGACGACGCTATTGCTAAAGTACAGCATGCGACCCCTCCCACCCTCGTCTATGAGGAAGAAAGCCGTGCCGTCGGTGAAATCCGCGATATCTTTAATCCGGACTTCGAGAGCATTCAAGTCAACAATGCTGAGGTGTTTGAACAGATCCATGACTATGTGAACCTGATAGCCCCCGATCGCAGCGATATCGTGAAACTCTATAGCGAGGACACGCCCATCTTTGACAAATTCGGCATAACCAAGCAGATTAAGTCCTCGTTTGGCAAAACGGTATCCTTCAAGTCGGGCGCATACATAATCGTAGAAAGCACCGAGGCCCTTCACGTCATCGACGTGAACTCCGGCAACCGCTCGCGCACCAGTACTGATCAGGAAAGCAACGCATTGAACGTGAACCTGCTTGCTGCCGACGAAATAGCGCGCCAGCTGCGCCTCAGGGACATGGGCGGCATCATAGTCATCGACTTCATTGACATGGCCAAGGCTGAGCACCGCAATGAGCTATACAAGCACATGCGAGAAGTAATGCAGAAAGACCGGGCTCGTCACAACATACTGCCGTTGAGCAAGTTCGGACTGATGCAAATCACACGCCAGCGCGTGCGTCCGGCCCTGGATATTGCCACTGCCGAAACTTGTCCGTCCTGTGGCGGCAAAGGCGAAGTTCAACCCTCGCTGCTGTTTACCGACCTGTTGAAAGACAAGATCGATTATCTTGTCCACACGTTGAACGTGAACAACTTCATTATGTATGTCCATCCGTTTGTCGATGCCTACCTCAAAAAAGGTATCGTGAGTGAATACTGGAAATGGCGCAGGGAATTCAAGCGTAAGTTCCGCATCCTGCCCGACCAGTCACTCAATTACTTGGAATACAAGGTACTCGACAAAGAACGCAACGAGATCGACCTCAAAGAGGAAAAAGACACCAGCAGCAGCGAGACGAGCAAAAAAGAGCGCCGCTCCAAGCACCGCCACGCTGACGCTGAAGACGACAGCCAGGACTGATGCCATTCTCCCCACTTCAATGCATCACCTGTGACATGACACAATCCGCCCCCGCGACATACCAGCGAGGGCGGATTTTTTATAAAAACAACACACAGTGGAGCCTACAAGTCGAAGACTTGGAAATGTCGTTAACCCAATGTGAGGCTCCGCCATGAGGAGTACTCACTGTGGGAAACTAGAGAGCGAGGCGAAAGCCGTCGTAGTAGTTCGTGTACGACTGGTTGTCGTCGTTCCTGTGAGAGACATAGCAGCGCCTAGCGTAGTGGAACCAGCTGCCGCCACGATTCACGCGGCCATTGCCCGAAGCAGGACCCATAGGATTGGTCTGTGACTCGCTGCTATAATCGCCATACCAATCCTGGCACCACTCCCACACGTTGCCGCTCATGTCATACAAGCCCAGTTCGTTGGGAGCCTTAGTGGCGACGGGTTGAGTACCGTAGCCCTGATTGCCGCTCGACTGGGAAGGTATGTTATACCAATACCAAGCCACCTCGTTGATTGTGTTACTGCCGGCATACTTGTAGCCCTTGCTCTTCTTTCCACCGCGGGCGGCGAATTCCCACTCGGCCTCGGTAGGCAAGCGGAAGGTCTTGCCTGTCAGCTCGTTCAACTTTGTGATAAAGGTCTGGCAGTCGTCCCAGGATACATATTCGACTGGACGCTGCAGGTTAGTGGCATAACCGTTGTTGCTGGAGAAGTAACTTGGATTGCTGCCCATCACGGCCTGCCACAGCGCCTGCGTCACCTCGGTCTCACCGATGCAGTAACTGGATAGTGTCACCTGGTGTGCTGGATACACATCCCATTCTGCATCACTTTCTTGCTCGGGAGTTGCTCCCATTGTGAAGGTGCCGCCCTCGACCGTCACCATCTTAAATGTCACACCATTGACCGTGAAAGTTTCTATCATAGGCTGCTCATCTTCGGGCCACTGACCTGAGAGCAGGTAGTCAATCAAAGTTGTCACATCGGCGATACTCACTTTGCCGTCATAGTCAACATCACCTCGCAGATCCTGAGCACCAGCCGTGAACGTGGCCAGCATCAACGATAATACAAATAATAAAGTAGCTGTCTTTTTCATTTCCATAATCATTTAAAAGTTATACTTGCATCCGCAAAAATACAGAAAACGTTGGAAATCCAGTTACCATTTTCTATTATTCCACTGCAGCCTCACCAAATTCGTCTAAAAACCACCTGAAAGAAGGCCGCCCTCCGGGCGTCAGCTACACATCATGCTAAGTACCTAACCCGATAGAGGCAATCCTGAAAACTTAGCGTCTTGGCGGCTTAGCGTGAGGCCTTTTTCTGGATGGTTGCATTTCATTTCTTTTCAGTTAAATTATGTAAAACCAAGGCGGATTTTATAATTATGAATTAAATTTGCACGTTAAAGATACAAACTTCATTAATCCTTTAAACCAATAGCATTTTAAAAACATGGCAACAAAAAAATGTAAACCTGCTGTGAAGAAAGAAACCAAGTGTAAATCAACGTGTAAGAAGAACAATTGTCAACCCAATCCGCTGGGTGCCGAGACCAAGCGCTATATGGCGATGGAAGACCGCTATGGCGCTCACAACTACCATCCCCTGCCCGTAGTCCTGAAGAAGGGCAAAGGCATCTATGTGTGGGACGTAGAGGGCAAGAAATACTTTGACTTCCTGTCGGCCTACTCGGCTGTAAACCAAGGTCACTGCCATCCCCGCATCGTCAAGGCATTAAAGGACCAGACCAACAAGCTGTGTCTGACCTCGCGTGCGTTCTACAACGAGGCCTTCTGCGAGT
>JAFZSI010000074.1 GCA_017619445.1 Prevotella sp. | reverse complement strand
TAGTAAACGAAAACTATTGTCCGATAACTCCAGAGGTCGGAGGCCTCTTATCTTCCGATAACTCCTGTTAACTCCAAACACAAGAAACAAAGAAAACCCCGGCGGATGGGTACCGTCGGGGCTTCTTTTTGGGTAGTGAAGGGACTTATTTCAGCACCTTCGTGGCAATGTTCTTGCCGCTGCTGAGCGTCTGCATCTTGATGACCACGCCTTTGTATTGGCTATTCACCTCCACGCCCTGGGCGTTGTAGTAGCGGGTGTGATGTGGGGTGGCTGTCTGGTTGTTGAGCTCGCTGATGGCGGTGGCAATGGTGATGGTCTTCGGCTCGCCGAATCCTCCACGCAGGTTTGCGGCGCGGATGGTATAGACGGGTGCCTCGTCGGCCTTCATGGGACGGGCTCCTGCGGCTGTTCCGTCAACTTCGAACGAGGTGTCGGTGGTGATGCCGAGGAACTCGCCGTCGCAGAAGATGGCGTAGGCGGTGGCACCGTCAACGGCTGTCCATGTGATGGTTCCCTCGTTGATTGCTGCATCGGGAGCCTCCACCTGCTGTGCCTGCTCCTGTGCCTCGGAAGCCCACTCGCCGAGCACGTTGTCGATGGAGTAGGTGTCAAGAGCCGTCTCGTCGAGGATGGTGTTCATCTGGGTGTTCTGCTTGGTGAAGGTGATGGTGTTCTCGGCGGGTGTGATGTCTGCGCCGTTCTCGTTCTTCGTGCCATACTCACCGGCAATGCTGTAGTCGCAGTTGATGCCGTTGAGGTTCCATCGTGTGCCGATGAGCTTGTCGGGGTCGAGGAGTGTGGTGTTGAGGTAGATGCATACGGGATTGTCGCTCCAGGCGCGTCCGAAGTTGTAGGCGTCGGCGTTGTTCTCCACGGTGCAGTTGTTGAACACGTAGAGCTCTGAGTTGGCCGAGATGGTGGCGCTGTTGCGCTGTTCGTTGACCAGCTTCACCTCGTTGAAATAGACGCGTCCGTTGCCGCAGAGGTAATCGACGGTGCCGTGGAGCTCGCCGCCCTCGAAGTAGAAGAGTCCGCCCACCTTGTGAGAATAGTAGGTGTCCTGATGCGACAGGAGGTTGACGTTCTTGCAGATGGTCTTGTTGCCCTTGTCGTGGAGCGAGGGAGCGCGTCCGTCGTTGTTGTTGTATGGGAATGCGTTCTTCAGGGTGATGTCCTGCATGTAGAGTCCCTCGCCGGTGTTGACCAGCAGGTCGGCCACGCCAAGTCCTTCCTTCTCGGGCACGGTCATGATGATGGTGTTCTCGGCACTCTGTCCGATAATCGACACGTTCTTGCCCGAAACACCTGTGAGCACGGTGTTGCCCAGGTCGTAGGTGCCGTCGGGGAGGAAAATCTTGGCACCCTCTTCAGAGCTGGCAGAGTTGATTGCCATGACGAGGCCTGCCGCGTCGCCAGGAGCAACGATGTAATAGCCCGATGCCTCGTCCTTCTCCATGAAGTCGCTGACGTTATAGACTTCCACTTTGTGCAGGTAGGTCTGTGTGGCGAAGGTGAGTGTGAGGCGCGTTGCAGGACCTTCGTAGTTGAGGGTGACGGTGGCTCCGTCGCTGCCGCTATCAGCCTTGGCTGTGATTCCATCCTCAATAACGTTGCCGTTGGCATCGGTGAGGGTGATGGTTGTGCCGCTGCCGTACTCACAGATTGTCAGCACGATTTGTGCGTTGCCTGCCACGTCGAACGAGAATGTGCCGCCGGCGCCGAAGTCCCAGCCGTGCTGGCTGTCGTGGTATTTGCCGCCTGTAGCCTCGCAGGTCTCGTGGTCTTCGGGGTAGAAGGTAACCTTGGTGAAGTCGTAGGTCTGAATGGTGTTTTCGCCCACGCTCTCAATGGGTGTGACGCTGGCTTTGATGGTGGTGTTGCCGGTGATGATGTCGGTGGGTTGCACCTTGACGCCGCTGTTATATACCCATCCGCGGAACGCCTCGCCCTCATCAATGGTGAGGTCGGCCTCGGTGTAGGGCACTTCGCCGATGGCCTCGCCCTCAAATACGGTCTTCGTGCCCAGCTTGTTGCCGTTTTGGTCTTTGTAGGTGATGGTGACCTCGCTCACTTCCGTGGCCTCAGCCTTGAAGTAGGGGAGGTAGGCAATGTTGCTGAAGGTGAGCGTGGTGGGTTCGCCTGTATAAATATAGGTGGCGGCAGAGCCGTCCAGATGGTAGCATTTGCTGGTTTTGAGGTTGGGAGTTGCCAGAACTTCGCCTTCGCTGTTGGTTACGGTGCAGTTGGCGGGGTTGGCATATTGGCAGCCGCCGATGGTGAACTTCACGGTGCCGTCAACAGGAACAACAATTGTCACGTGGTCGTAGCCGTGTTGGTCGTTGCGCTGATTGCCGCTGAAGGTGACACCCTCGGGCAGGGTTGACGGGTCGAAGGTTGTGGAGAGTTTCTCGTAGGGAATCTCAAAATCAACGAACGTGCGCGGAACGGGCACCTTGAACACAATCTTCTGCATTACGCCCTCTGCACCTGTCTTGCGCTCAATCCAAATGCCTGTCACGCTGGCAGGAATGTCGATGCTGCCTGTGCCCGGGCTTTCGGTCACCGACACATCGCCGATGAGCGCGCCCTTGGTGCCTTTGCCATCTTCGTCGATGGTGGCCTCATAAACGTTTACGGCATAGGCATCGCTGTTCTTGCGGTTGCCGAAGGTGAGTGTGAGCACTCCGGCCACGGGTTGCTTGGCAAAGTAGCAATAGCCGCCGTTGTTGAGTTTCACGCCGTGCATGCTGTTGTTGGTGCCGGCAGCGTCGTTTACATAGCCACCGTAGTAAAGTCCGTTGTCAGGGCCTACTGTGGGGATGTCTTTCTCGGTGTAATCCCATTCCAGGTTGCACTCCTCGGGATTGACGACGGGCTGTTCGGGTTCGTCAGTAGTTGCTTTCTGCGTGACGGAGATGGAGTAGAGGTACATATCGGCAGTTGCCTCCACTTCCACATATTTATTCTGCGCGTCAGTAGCTTTGGCGGTATAAGTGGTTGTGAGGCTGGTTGAGATGCTGCCGCCAACCTTGATTTCCGTGAAGTTGTAAGAATGTGACGCAACAGTAACAATGTCGCCAGCCGACTTGACCGGCACTTGGATGATTGTTTCTTTGTTAAACTGAGCGTTGTCGCCATTGCTGGCCAGCTTTCCCTTCGTGGCATCGACAAAGAGCTCTATGCCTTCAACGTTTGAGGCAACGGTGCCTGTTCCGTTTTCAATATGGACGTTAGCAATGGTTGATGGAATGCCGTCTTTCCAGCTCCAGATGGCTGTAACATCCTCAGCAGGCTCATCGCCACCCGTACTACCCTCTGCCTTGGTGAGCTTGATGGCAACAGGATAGACAGAACCGCTGCCGTCGCCGGCAAGTGTGATGGTCACTTCGTTGGCGGTGCCTGTCTCAATCTCTCCCGACGACTCTATGCCGCTGCCCTGATGGGAAATGGCCTGAGCAGAACCGCTGCCAACTTTCACGGTGTAGCCGCGGCCAGCGTTGCTGTTCTGAACGAGAACTTCGAATTTCGACACACCTTTCACTTTGACTAACAGCTGGCGTTCGGCCTTCGACATGTTGTAGAAGTCGCCGCTGTAGTCGCCATAGGTCTTTCCTGTGGCCCAATTGTCGGTAGTTACCGACAGATAGTCGTTTGCTTCAATGTTGGTTTTGGTCAGCACAATTTCCTCGGTGGCGTTCGTCGGTTCGAATGCCGCGGCAAGAACTATGCCCGCCATGCTCAGTAAAGCAAGCATCAATAAAGATAGTTTTTTCTTCATTTTTATCAGGTTTTTAGTTATGAATATTTTTTGATTTGATTGCGATTCAGATTGTTTCTGCGTTGCAAAATTAATTAATTATGTCGTAAGATGTGTATGTTAGTGGCATTTATTTGTGCGTAAACGATTACGGAAAACGAAGAACGAAGAGCGAAGTGCGAAGAAAGGAAAAATTGAAAACGTTTACGCTAAAAAAAACTTGTAAACCCCTTGCGAATTCCGCTTATTTAGTTATCTTTGCAGCGAAAAAGATGTACCCAAATCATTTGTAGGGAAGCAGGGGTGCACTCATAAAATCCCGTTCCCTCCTAAATCCTAAAAAACAAAAACAATTTATTAATAACAAATAAAAAAACAAACGATTATGAAGAAAATTTTTACGCTTATTGCTGCGGCCCTGATGGCTGTTAGTGTTAACGCACAAATTGCAAGTTACACCTTGGATTTGAACAAAATCTATGAGGATGCTGTGGAAGCCAAAGGTGATTGCGCCAATGCAACATTGAACTCAGGTACAAAGTATTTGCTGAATGATGCAACCATCACTCAGGATGTCTTTACGCTGGTTTCGAAAAAAGACCGTACATATCGTATGGACGTGATTCAGACCGATGAGGACAAGAACATTGTTCCTGTACAATACGATGAAAACTACTCAGCAAGTTATCGTCTTGAGCCTAATGGAGCCTCTAATAGTACTGGTGGCCGTCAGATGTTTCTTGAGGCAGCCGGTCCTGGAACACTCTACATTGGTGCTTGGAGTGGTACATCTGGACGTAAGTTATTCGTCATGGCAGCTTCTGACAAGGAAAGCTACAACAATGTAGCAAATGTCTCCAGCTCTGATTTCGTTCATGCTTTTACAGCAGATGAGGCAAAAGCAACAGACGCAGATGGTAAACCTCTGATTTTTGAGATTGAGATTAAGAGTGCCGGTATTTATTGTATTACTCAGGACGCTGGTATCTACTTTGGATACGTGAGATTCGACCAGACCTCTGAAGGTGGTGGTGAAGAGACGAAAGACCCGACAGAGGCAACCGTTTGGGACTTTACCGCTGCTCTGAGCGATGCTGACGCTGAGAATCTTGCTGCCGATGCAGACAACTGGGTGTTTGATGATACTGAAGGAAACAACTACTGGAAGAACACCGCTGTCCTTACCGAAAGGAATGTTTATTCTCCGCTGATGGCCAATGGAACCGAACTGGAACTTACCCAGGGACTTTTGTTCACAAGAGACCATGCTGACGGATTGGATGCTGACAGAATTCGCATCAAGCCTGGCAAGTTCTTCGCAATTAATGGTAGCAAAACAACCATTAAACTCGGCGAGCTGGTTAAGGACGATGAGGTTAAGCTCAGATTCAAAGGAAGTGGTGACTCTGAAAGAGCACTCACGCCAACCAATGTTGAGGTAACTGACGGTTCTCTTACAACTGCAGATGTTGATGTGCATGAGGCAACATTGAAGGTTCTCAAGAGTGGTGTGGTTGCTCTGACCACCGGCAATGGATTCCAGTTCATGGCCATTACCATCAACGACGAACTGCCCGAAGTTGTGGAAGACGGTATCAGCACGATTGCTGAGAAGAGCAACGGCAACGGTGCCATCTACAACATCGCCGGACAGCAGGTTCGCAACGCACAGAAGGGTGTTTACATTCAGAACGGTAAAAAGTTCATCGTGAAGTAAACCCGACGCAAGAACTTCAATAGGTAAACTCTATAAAAAGAGAACACACAGGCCATTGTGGGCATTGGCTCATGATGGCCTGTTTTGATAACATTTCAACATAACACTCTACTAAAACATGAACACAAAAACAATTCTCATGTCGGCTGTGCTTTGCCTGGCAACTCTCGAAGCATGGGCTACTGACTACTATGTGTCGCCTGAAGGTTCGGGTTCGAAATATACGCTCGATGAGCCAGGACCGCTCAGCAGCACCGTCATCGGCAAGCTTAAGGCGGGCGACAACCTCTTCCTGATGGGTGGACAGTACAACCTGAAGAGTTCGCTTTCCATTGGCCGCAAGGGAACGGCCGACCAAATGATTACCATTCAGGGCTATGGTTCAGAGCGCGCCATCATTGACTTCCGCGAGCAAGCCATCGGTCAGAATGGTGTGAAGGTTGGCGGTAACTACCTGCATATCAAGGATATCACCATTCGCTATGCCGGATACAAAGGCATCTGGATAGAGGGCGGACAGTACAACATTTTGGAGAATCTGGATGTCTATGGCTGCTGCAACGCGGGAATACAGTTGCGAAGCGGCGGCTATAACATGGTCATCAACTGCGACTCACACGAGAATTTCGACTATCAGGACAAGGGTGGCAACGCCGACGGTTTTGCCGACAAACAGGGCGATGCCTGTCCGGGCAATGTGTATATTGGTTGCCGCGCATGGGGTAACTCCGATGATGGATGGGACTCTTACGGGCGCAAAACGTCGGGCACTCCCACCGTCTATATCAACTGCATCACCTACAACAACGGTCCTGCAACATTCGACCTGTCTGAACATCCGCGTGCCAATGGCGTGGACAAGGATTTGAGCTGTTTCTCTGGAAAAGACTTGTCTAACTTTGCCAACGGAGGAAATCCCAACGGTTTCAAGGTTGGCGGAAACGGCACCAAGCACGATGTGGAAATCTATCGCTGTCTCTCAGTTGGTCACCGCTCCAAAGGCTTCGACCAGAACAACAACGCCGGAAACATGAAGGTCATCAACTGCACAGCCTATCAAAACGGCATCAACTACGGATTTGGCAACGACTATCCCTACACCCTGGCTGCCTACAACAACGTGAGCCTGTCGCCCATCAGCAGCCATTGGAAGCGCAGCGAAAAAGGTACCACCACGCAGGGCAATAACACATGGAACAGCGGCTATTCTGCTTCAGAGAGCGACTTCGAAGGACTGGACATCGAGGAAATCATTTTGGCCGAGCGCAATGCAGACGGCACACTCCCCGAAACCCTTCAGTTCCACCTGAAAGCTACTGCCGCCAACCTGATTGACAAGGGAAAAGATTACAACGACTTCACCGGCGACGTGATTTCCAGCTATGTAACCTACAATGGAGCCGCACCCGACTTGGGGTGTTATGAGAGCGATGCCGACGAGACGGGCATTCTTACCATCGACAGCGATGCCTCGCAGCTGCATCCCACTGCTCCCCGCTACAACCTACAAGGCCGCCGCGTAGATAGCTCCTACCGAGGCGTTGTGGTGCAGGCAGGTCGTAAGTTCCTGCAGAAATAGTTTTTATCCTTTCTTTTCAAGGACATATAAACAAGAAAAAGGTGCAAGGCTTCAAAACCCTGCACCTTTTTTTTCTATTATAATTTCAAATTGTCAATTGTCAATTGTCAATTAATAAATTACTTCACCACAAACTTCTTGCCATTCTGGATGTACACACCCTTCACGGCCTTGTTCACGCGCTGTCCGGCCATGTTGTAGATAGGAGCATTGCTGTTCTTATTCACGGTGAGAGCGTTCACACCAGAAAGATCGTTGATGCTGAGGAGATGGCAGCTGGGACCGCCGCTGGGACCAGAAACTTCAGGTGTGCAAACTCCGTCCTTAACATACATCTGAAGAGCACCTGTTACAGCAACCAAATCGTCAACCTTGATCTTGTCTGCATCCTCAAAGTTTGCGTTGTCGATATCTTTGCAACGGAAGACTTTTATCACCTCAGAGCCGCCTTTGGTGTCTGCGATAGTGAATGTTGCATTGCCATAACCGTCGGGTTTCGGTGACATTTCTTCAATCTCAACAATATAACCATATACAATGAATGGTGCCTTGTCGTCAACGTATGCGGTTTTTTCGGTTCCTAACGCATTGATCAAGTTAAGAGCCTCGGCAACAGTTACTATGGTAGCTTCATCACCACTGGCAGCTTCTTTCACAGTCAGTTCGTAGGAAACTGTTTCAGCCTCGAACTCGCTGTTACCAGCAAATGATGCGCTAATGGTGGTCTTACCAGCAGCTACCAGCGTGATGTCACCGCTTGAATTGATGGTGGCAACGCCCGTGTCAGAACTTTTGTAGGTCACAGGCAGATTGTTCTCGTTGCTCAAGGTCGGGAAGGTGTTTTCTTCACCAATGGTAACGGTTCTTGAAGATGTACCCCAAGACAGGCCTGCAGGCTTGGTGGTCGGTGTACCCTCAACCAGCTTGATGTTGTCAAGACGGCAGTTTGCAGACAAGTTGTTGGTGAATGTCAGGGTAATAGTGCTGGCCGACGCTGTAATGGTGTAGCTGTAATCGTTGCCAGTATTTTCTGCTTCGCCAACCTCGGCTCCATCTGCAGTTACATCAATATTTTTATTGCACTTGAAAGAAAGTGTCATCTCCGTTGCACTTCCTACACTGATTGTCGCAGAGAAATAACCCCCGTTCTTTGCAATCAGCAGTTCAGGAGCTTCACCGCCGGCAAGGGTCTCGTCATAGAGTCCTGTACCGCCTTTGTAAGAACCGTCATCTTTGTAGGTCGTTCCTTCGAAAGAATAGTTGGCATTCATTCCGCTCAAGTCAGCCTTGACATAGTCTTTATAGTCAGACCAATCCTCCTCCCATACTTGTGCGTTTACGCTACCGCAGAATACTGCGAGCAAGCATACTAAAGAAAAGCGTAGAATTTTGTTCATAATAATTTTGATTTAAAAGATTAATAATGTTGGTATTTTCTGCAAAATTAAGGAAAAAAATCAAATCAACAAGGAATAAAGAGAAAAAATGCGTTAAAAAGTGTTGTTTGTTGCGAGATTATTTGTCTTTGCTGCCCGCTGAGGCTGTTGTGTGCCTTAACACTCCGCAAAAACTGAATTTCGAATGCACAATGTAAAAGTTTATGCTCATGCTTTTCAGCATGGCAAACACATGTCAATGTTTCATGCGCAAATTTTCTAGAGAATTCAAGCGTAAAGTTAGGAGTTGTTTCCGTAAAGTGTAGGTTTATGGTCCTATAGTGTAGGTTTACGAAAACAACTCCTAACTTTATGCTGCCACAGAATCGGTTTATTTCACCACTTTCTGCGTCAGGGTCTGTCCGTTGCGCATGGTCATCTTGCGGATGCTGATGCCGCGCTCGGGTTGGCTGATTTTTGCGCCGTCCAGGGTGAAGTACTCAATTTTGGTGACCTCGCTCATTGGCGCGTTCTGAAGGCTGATGGCTGTGGGTTGTACCGATTCGGGGTAGTAGTCGTCGAATGGCTCGTCGGCACCGTCGTTTCCGCCCTTCATAATGTCCTCAACAATGGCGTTGCAATACACCTCGACGTTGGTGTACCAGCCTTTGCTGTCGAGCGTGTATGCTTGTGCGTCGGTGGCATCGTTGGGGTTCAGCCCGTTGGCCGTCTCCCATGCGTCGGGCATTCCGTCGTTGTCGGTGTCCCAGTCGTTGGGTCGGTTGCCGGTGGGGAAATTCTCCTCGGTGTAGCCGTTCACGTCTGAAACGTGGTCGATGCGTCCGGGATAGGCAATGGAGCGGTTGTAGGTCTTGCCGTCTTTCACGTAGGAGGTGGCCGTTCCGTTGTAGGTGCACGTTCCGTTCTCGGTTTCTTCCATGTATCGGGCATCCACTTCGTCGCGATAGAGCGACGCACCCGCATAGTTGAGCACGGCACTGAAGGCTTGTTCGGCCGAGTGTGTGGTAATGTCGCCTGTGGGAGCCGCCTCGCTCTCGTCAACCTTGATGCTCACGCAGTCAACGCCGCTGCTGTTCTGCTTGTATTCCACGCCGCTTCCGAAATAGTGGTTGGGGTCTTTGCTGTAGCGTTGTCCGTCGATGGTGAAGGTTCCGTTGTCGTAGGTAACGCCATTCCAGTTGTTGTTGTTGACGCTGTTGTTGCCCTCAATCATGTTGCCTTCGATGTAGTAGCGGCTGGTCATGCCTTGCAAGGCCGTCGGTGTTGAGTTGCCGCTGGCTCCCACGCTGACGGTTGTCAGGTAGTTGGTTTTCTTGGCCGGGCCTGTCTTGAAGTAATTGTTCACCATGTTCACATATCCGCCGCCAGGGCCTCCGTAGCAACCGTTGCCGCAGTTGTAGATGACGCAGTTGCGCAGGTCAACGTTCTCTGCCTGCACGGCGTTTTCCCATTGGTAGTCATCATACAGCAGGTTTTTTGTGTAGCCCGTCCATTCGTAGCGCGCGCCGTTGAATCGTGGCGAGCGGTTGTCCACATGGGCAATCAGATTGTGGTGGAACGAAGCCAGTTTCCCGCCCCAGATGCCTCCATAGCCGTGCGGGCCCTTGGTGTGACCGGGATGTACGAGGGCTTCGGCCACCGTGCACCATTGCAGGGTGAAGTTGTTGTTGTCGTAGAACGATGCCACCTCGTCGATGCTCCACGACATGGAGCAGTGATCGATGATGATGCCTGTTGACTCGCGCCTCCAGATGGCGTCGGCTCCGTCGTTGATGTCCTTTTCGTCGCCTCTGCGGAAGCGCATGAAGCGTATGATGCAGTTGTTTTGCGCCTGCACGGTGTAGTAGCGTACGGTGATGCCGGGGTAGGGTGCTGTCTGTCCTTCAATGGTGGTGTTCTGGCCGATGCTCAGGTCTTTGGTGAGTGCAATGACACCAGCCACGTCGAAGACGACAATCTTCTTCGCGCTGCCGTTTACAGCCCAGCGCAGCGAGCCTTTCAGCGATGTGGAGCCGTTGTCTTCGAGTGTGGTGACGTGGCGCACCTCGCCGCCTCGTCCGCCGGTTACGTAGCGTCCGTGTCCTTCTGCGCCGGGGAAAGCCGGTGCGTCGTCTGTCTGTGCCCATGCTCCAAGGGTGAGTAGTGCCGCAAAGAGCAAAATGAGTGTTCTTTTCATCTTCTTATTGTTGTTTTTTGTTTTGTTTTTTTGGATACTTTTTTGTGGATTCCTATTTCAGCCGCTCCATTTCGAGGCTTGCCCAGATGAAAGGTCCCACGCCTTTGGCATCGTTGTCGCGGATGGGTTCGCTGATGTAGTATTCAAACGAGCCGTCGCGCTTCAGGTTCTCCTTGACGTTGGGAGCAGCCTTGAGAACTGCAGGGCTGAGGCCGGGACCTAATCCGCTGACCGAGCAGCAGCGCGTCAGGCTGATGGTCTTGTCGGCGTTGACACGCACAAACTGGTCGATGATTCCCTCGTAGGCGCGTATGCCAGCCTGGCGCATTTCCTGGTCGAGCCAACCCATGCGTGCGCCTTTGAGCAATACGTAAGCAAACATTGAGGATGCGGTGGCTTCCAGATAGTTGCGCTCGTCGTTCACGTCCAGCACATCGTACCACACACCGGTCTTCTTGTCCTGATACTGCACCACGGCTTTCATGGCTTTCTGCAGCAAACTGACCACCTCGGCGCGGCGCGCGTAGTTGTCGGGAAGCACGTCGAGCACCTCGGTCATGGCCATTACATACCATCCGAGGGCACGTGCCCAAGTGTGTTGGCTGAGTCCTGTCTGCGGGTTTGCCCAGAACATCTGCCGCGTCTCATCCCACGCATGTTTCCACAGGCCTGTCTGCGGGTCGTAGGTGCGTTGGTCGGTCTTGAGAATCTGTTCAACCGCGTCGTCGTAGTATTTCGTGGCCTTCTTCACGCCCTTCAGCTGTGGGGCGGCCATGGTGTAGAACGGCAAACCCATGTATATGCCGTCGAGCCACACCTGATAGGCATACACCGCCTTGTGCCACCACACACCTTCGTCGGTTCGCGGTTGCTTTTCCAGCTGTTTGAATAGCGTTTTCAGGGCCTTTTCGGTGTTCTTTGCGGGGTTCAGGTTGTGCATACGCAGGATATAGCGAGCTGTTCGCACGTTGTCGAGGTTGAAATCGCTGAAGTTGTAACCCGTAATGTTGCCTTTTGCGTCAATCATTTTGGCCGGATACTGCTTCAGATAGTCCATGATGCTGGCGTCGTTGTAGGCTTGCCAGGTGTCGAGCATAGCTTCCTGCTCAATACCCATGACGTAGCTCCATCGGGGTTTCTTTGCGAAGTCGAGCAAGGTGGGGTCGGGGTTGCGCTGCATTTCGGAATGTGTCATCCACTCGCTGTAATGCTTGTAGGGACGGCTGCTTTCGTCGAGCACGAGCGAGCCGTTGATGAACAGATTGTCGAAATGGATGTCCTGGGCGTGGCCTATCTGATAGACGGGCTTGTCGTATACGCCCTCAAACTTTGAGTTGCTGACGTAGATGTTGTTCACCGTGTAGTCCAAAGAGTCGGCCTCGTAGCCAACAATCATCACGCCGTAGCGCGCTTTCTTGCAACTGACATTGTCCATATACACATGGCGCACCTGCGGATAGAATCCACGGCAGCAAACCTCGTTGGGCTCGTAGTCGGTGTTGATTTTGAGCACGGCCTCCTTGCATTGACCCACGGTGACATTGCGGAAGTGAATGTTTTCGATGATTCCGCCGCGGCAAGAGTTGGTCTTGATGCGCAAAACGCGGTCGAGGTTGGGCGAATCCATCTGGCAGTTCTCGGCAAACACGTTCTGACAGCCGCCGGAGATTTCCGAGCCGATGACCACACCGCCGTGTCCATCTTCCATGACGCAGTTGCGAATGATGATGTTCTTCGAGGGAGTGCCCGCAAATCGTCCTGTGGCTCCGGCGCGACCGTCAGCATTGCGCCCGCTCTTGATGGCGATGCAATCGTCGCCCGTGTGGAACACGCAACCCTCAATCAGCACGTTCTCGCACGACTCGGGGTCGCAGCCGTCGCCGTTGGGGCCTTCGTTCCACACCTTCACGTTGCGCACGGTGATGTTTTTCGACAACAGCGGGTGCATTACCCAGAACGGTGAGCGCAGCATGGTGACGCCCTCGATGAGTATGTTCTCGCATTGGTTGAGATTCACCAGCTGAGGCCTCAGACCGTTGCCCTTACCGAAGCGTCGCTGATCCAAATCCACGCCGTCTTCGGCATATTTCATCAGCTGAGCGCGGCTGCCACGGTTCTGATTCTCAGGGATATCGGGGTTTTCCTTGTAGCCCTTCTTTCCGCTCATCGACCACCATGTGTCGGCCGTGGCATTGCCGTCGATGGTTCCCTCGCCGGTGATGGCAATGTTCTGGGCCTGATAGGCATAGACGCAGGGCTGGTAGTTCCAGCAGTCGAGCCCCTCCCAGCGCGTTCGCACCAGTGGATAGAGGTCGGTGTCGAAGGCAAAGAGCAGGGTGGCGTCTTTCTCTATCACCAGGTTGACGTTGCTTTGCAGCGTAATGGCCCCCGTGTTCCACGTGCCAGCCGGCACCACCACGCGGCCGCCGCCCGCCTTGGAGCACTTTTCAATGGCTGCGTTGATGGCCTTTTGGTTGGCTCTGGCAGAGGCTTTTGTCGATGCGCCGTACTTTGTGATGAGAAAGTCGCGGTTGGCAAATACGGGTGCCTTGATGTTGTTTTCGATTTGCTTGTACTGCGTGTCCCACGCCGAATTCTGCGCCGATGCGGTCAGCGCAAGAAGCAGGCACACGAGCATGGTCTGTAGGCGTCTCATAAGCTTTTTAAGTTCGTTTCAGTTGTTTGTTTCTTTGTTTGTTTCAGTTGTTTTCGGTTTCTATTGTTTGTTTTAGCTTCTTTGTTTCCCTGATAGAGCAATGCCGACCGTTGAAAATCAATAAAAAAACAGCCCGATATCTTCGCAGACGCGGGCTGTAAGCATTACTACTAAACAATGAGGGAATTTCATTAACTCATAAAATGTGATTACTTAATCGTGACAAAGGTAGGCATTATTTTTGATTCGTGCAAACATGCGTTGAATTATTTTCCTCGTTTTGATGTTTTTTTTCATTTCGACATTTTTTTTTGCGGTTGTTTACACTTGCGCGTGAAAGTATTATCTTTCTATCCGCTTTTCCAGCCATGAGCGTTTTCCTGCCATTTTCCGGAGTAATAAAATACCATTGTGCGCGCAGAAAAATACTTTCCCCCCTTATATATATAATAAGGTGTAAATGCCGTATGGGGAGAAATAGGGGCCCGAACGTGCAATAATTGTTAAATATTGTTGATTTCTCGCGCGTTTCCTTGCTTTTTTCGTGAATAAAGCCTATATTTGCCACAATTATTGTTGATTTCGAGTGTTTCGAAATCTGTTTTCCGAGGTTGACAGCGTCCTGCGTCAACCTCTTTTTTTGTCCTGCCCGTGTTGGTTCTGGGTTGAGCAGGCAAGAACCATCGCTTTGTTTTCGTAACTCTGCACTTTGTTTTCGAAAACATAGCTTTGTTTTCGTAAACCTATACTTTACGTTCATAACTCATAGGTTTACGTGCAAATTCTCTAGAAAATTTCAGCATAGTGCTTGGCTTTGAAAAAGTGAGGCCATGGATTGTGCCCGCAACGTACAACGTTATGGCAGCAAAACGGGCAAACGGCGAGCGGGGACATGAAAAAGGCGAAGCCTCACGGCTTCGCCCATCCCACTAAATAAACTTATATAATAATACACGTACGGTTAAAGATTTCATCGTTCACGACCCGTCTGCCTGACCAAGCTGCTACGGTTGTGTTTGCTGAGCCTATTGGCGGGGCTCTTGCGGCTTTTGTCGGGTTTCCTGCGGCCAGCAATGCCTGGCTGATGCCCGTGTGTCCACCGCCATACACCCACGCATACCATGCTTCACATGCTGTGGGCAGGCGGGTCTTTGTGTTGTAATATGTTCTGTTTGTGCTTACGTCCCTTACATCGAGAGATTTCGGCTGCATGGTCGAGGCAGGTCTTCTGACTTTGTTCCGTCTCCAAGCACCTTCCCGCCCGGGATAGTGGGCAGTGGTTGTCGCTTGGCTACATAAAGGAACTCACAGCTGCGAGACAGTCGGAGAGTTGCACTCCATTCCCTTATTATTCGCGTCGTTAGCGAACCTTCGACGTTGCAAAAATACACTTTTTCCGCGAAATGACAAATAAATTGTCGTTTTTTCTTCAAAAAATTTGCACGGTTGGAGAAATAACCCTATATTTGCAACCGCTAAAAACAATATTAACAAATAATAATCATTTAAAACAAATAGCCTATTGAACAGTTTTTTACTTCATCAAAGTAAGTAGAAAAATGAAGGAATTGAATGAAATGACCGACGAACAGTTGGCATTGTCATACATCAATGGTAACAATAGAGCGTTCGATTTGTTGTTAAACCGCACACAATCGAAGTTGTTCTCATACATACTCTTTGTCGTGAGAGACCGCGACAAGGCGAATGATATTTTCCAGGAAACGTTCGTCAAGGTAATCACCAAACTGCACGAAGGCAAATACACCACTTCGGGCAAGTTCTCGGCGTGGCTCATGCGCATTGCCCACAACGTGATGATGGACTCCTACCGCGAGCAGCGTGCCGAGCACATCGTGGAGCCTTCGGAGAACAACGACCTCTCGAACCTTAACCCCGCCCACATTCTCGACTCGAACATCGAAAACCAGTTTGTCAACGAACAGGTGCTGCGCGACGTGCGCCGCATCATGGACATGCTGCCCCCGACACAGCGCGAGGTGGTGTTCATGCGGTTCTACCAGGAACTGTCGTTCAAGGAGATTGCCGAAACCACGGGTGTGAGCATCAACACGTCGCTCGGACGCATGCGCTACGCCATTCTCAACATGCGGCGCATGGCCCGCGAGCATCATGTGCAGCTGCAGCTCGACTGAAGAAGATTAAAGATTAAAGATTAAAAATTTAAGATTAAGATTATTAGATGTTAGGATGTGAATCGTTCAGTGCACATCCGCATGGGTGACTTCTCCCATTTACACATCTTCCAATCTTAATCTTAAATTTTTAATATTTAATCTTTAATCTTTAATCTTTCATATCCTATTTGCTCCCAAGAGTTTCAGCTCGCGGATGGTGCGATAGGGGTCGGCAGATTTGAACACATAGCTGCCGCTCACCAACACATCCACGCCTGCGGCCACAAGACGCGGGGCTGTCTCGCCCTGCACGCCGCCGTCAACCTCGATGAGTGCGTGGCTGCCCGTGTCGTTGATGAGTTTGCGCAGCCGCTTCACCTTACCGATGGTGTTCTCAATGAACTTCTGTCCGCCAAAGCCCGGGTTGACACTCATCAGCAGTACCATGTCCACGTCGCCGATGATGTCCTCGAGCACACAGACAGGCGTTGCGGGGTTGAGCGTCACACCAGCCTTCATGCCGGCGGCGTGAATCTCCTCAACCGTGCGGTGCAGGTGAGTGCATGCCTCATAGTGCACGTTCATCATCATGGCGCCAAGGCGAGCCGTCTGCCGGATATACTGCTCGGGGTGCACAATCATGTAATGCACATCGAGCGGTTTGGTGCATTGGCGTGCCACCGCTTCAAGCACGGGGAATCCGAACGAGATGTTGGGCACAAACACGCCGTCCATCACGTCTAAGTGAAGCCAGTCGGCCTCGCTCCGGTTAATCATGTCGATGTCGCTGCGCAAGTCTATGAAATTGGCAGCGAGCAACGACGGCGAAACAAGCGTTTTCTTTGCTTCCATATCTGCTTATTAAATAATAATAAGGTGTAGGGGAGGGGCAGAAACCCATCAGTTGAGGCAATAGGGCATGTTGTTGCCGCCCATTTTCAGCACACGATAGGTGTAGGCTATTTGCCTGATGATGTTCAAAGTTGTTTCTGATGGATTTGTTTCTTCGAGTGTAAAATACTTCATAGGCTGTTCGATTTAATAAAAACTTAATTGGATTTACGCTTCAATTCTATAACGCAGCAAACGGGTCTTTATTACAATAAAATGAAAAAACTTTTTGCTTTTCTTGCTCCTTTCTCAAAAATACCCTATATTTGCAAAACCAAACGCATCAGCCCTCAGACAGCGGGCACCGTGCGTGCGGGCTTATTTATGAGAAAGGCGTTTTCGAACGTCTGTCCTGAGGGTCACGAACTTCGCACATTCACTCCGTTTTCAGGCAGATGACAACGAAGCGTCTACGTAGGTACGTTGATGTACTCTTCTAACGGCTTAACAGCCGAAGGAAAATCAGTATATACGTACTGGCGTGGGCTAACTGCGTTGTCTATCCTGTAACGGAGGGGGCAATGCGAAGGCCTGTGACCGATGGATAGGCATAAGAACAGACACCTGCGCCTTTTTTGTATCTAAGCATATACTCCTTGTTAATAATATTAGTCCTTCCGCGGGTGTCCTGAAGGCTGCAAGTATTCATAGTATCATGAGAAAACTAAAAACATGCACGAAGTCCTTTGTCACGGCGCTTCTGCTGGCATTCTTGTTGCCAGCCGTGACACAGGCAACCAGTAAAACACTTAATCCTCCTGCAGTGCAGTCAGGACAGACCAATCCGTGGTATTTGGTGGCTGAACTCGCTGATGGCAACGAGATAGCCATTCCCATGAGCACCGTTGGCAGCCTTGTGGCCGTTGACGATGCCTACGAGTTCACCGTTCTTAACGGCAATGGTTCCGTCATTCAGGAGAACGTGATGAAGGTGGTGTTCAAGACCGCCTCAGAACTCGACCCCTCCGCCATCCGTGACATCAGCGTGTTGCGCAACATGTTGGGCTACGTGGTTTCCGACCGTCTTACGCTCATTGGCGTGAGTGGCGAGGTCAGCGTGTTCGACGCTTCGGGCAAGGAGCAGCTGAGCACTGTTGCCCGTGGTGGTGAGACTATTGTGAGTGTCGCCCATCTTCCCTCTGGTGTATATATGCTGAAATGCGATAAGCAGACATTCAAGTTCATGAAAAAGTAAAAGAGGAGGAAACAAATGATGAAAAGAATAATTAATACAATGCTGCTGTTATTCATAGCAACGCAAATTGTATTTGCTCAGAATGGTTCAGTTGGTAAGTTCGTGACGATATATCAGAAAAACGGTCACGATGCAACATCATCAACTGATGGCATAAGTTTTATCAAAGATGTACAGACTGAACGCTATGCGTGGCAACCGAGCGACTGGCAAAAGACAGATTATTCAGCATTGGGCGAAACATTCGATATCAAGAATGTGAAAAGCATTTTCCGTTCTATGGAAAGTGATAATCATTTTACAGTTTCGCTTCCAGCGGGTGCACCCGTAGAAAATAATGAAATCATTGTAATAGCTTATGGTAAAGAAATTACGGCAACAGATGACAACAATTATACCACTGGTGCCAATTCCGTCTCCGTTTTAAACAAAGACGGGAGATTAATATACGACTGCTATGCTTCGGTAGATACTTTGGATGCGCAGCGAACAATAGAACTTAACGCTTTGGAAACAGCCTACACTTTGCTGCTGCCGATTTTCCCCAGCGTCTTTGAGCCAACATCCGACGAAATCCTTGAAATACTCAAGTCTTTGTTGGCTGAACTGCCTGAGACGCACGCCCTGGCTTCAGCGATTGACCAAAGCATTGTGAACAACGGGTATCTTGACATGGACGATGTTGAGGCTGAATATCAGGCAGCCGTTGATTGTATCATCGAAAAAACTGGGCTGAGAAACAATTACCTGAAATCTACTGCAAATAATGCCGCAAAGCGTACCGCGCCAAGCAACAAGCCATATATCGTAAACGGCAATAGCGTCTATGGATATAAACTTGTCATGAACAGCAGCGAATGGGTTGAAAATTCACTCGGCACGGCTTGGCTTTGCAACCTGACAGCATACAACTCCAACAGATTTGCATATACGGCATGGGTAAGAGGCTTTAAGGACAGTGAGGGAGTTGTACATTACTATGACTATAGCTATGACCTATTAAGGAAAAGCGTTTTGAAACCACAGCGAGTGTCAACATTCATGGGAACATTCACAGATCCTGTGACAAAGCCTTTCAAAAGAGATTCATGGGAGGGTATTGCCGATTATTTCAGCGACTCGTACAAATTGTTCTTTGAGGAAGGATTTGGCTTTGATGACATGACATGGGACAATACCAAGAAAACATTCAACATGAGTTTCTTCACAAGCAATGATGTGGTGATTGTCGCAGGCCCGGCAGAAAACGACCTGATGATGTATTATAATGTCCTGAAAACCATCATAGACCCAATAATAAAGAAAATAGCAAAGAAACTGACAAATGCAGAGGACGAGGACTATATGTTGAATTTCTGCATCAGTCTTGTGGCAGACGAAGACTACCGAAGTGACTTTTACAACATTTTTGATAGCAACAAATCATACGGGGCTAAGGCAAAAGATATTGTTGTGCTGACATGGCCGAAAATAAAAAAGTATCTTGATGAGTTTTTCCAAGAATTGATGGAAAACAAAGGACCACAATTTGTGTGGGATCACTTTGGGTTTATGGCAGCAGGTGAACTGCAGAAAACGTTGGATGTGATAGAGGAATCAGGAACTTTGTTCAAATATCTTAAGACTGTTGAAAAAGTTGGCGATGTAACATTGGGCGTAATCGGACTGACAGAGGGTAGTTATTACTATGATATAGCTTTGGACTTC
>JAFZSI010000073.1 GCA_017619445.1 Prevotella sp. | reverse complement strand
TTCAAAGTTCAAAAGCTTCAAAGATTGAAAGCATCACCACCGCCGACCTCGGTTACATCGACGACGAGGGTATGCTTCACCTCACCGGCCGCGCCGACGATGTTATCAATGTGGGCGGTTACAAGGTTGCCCCCACCGAAGTGGAAGATGCCGCACTCACCCACCCTGCCGTGGCCGACTGCATCTGCATCGCTGTGCCCTCACCCATTACAGGCAATGCCCTCAAGTTGCTTGTGGTCACCGCACCCGAACAATCATTCTCCCCGAGACAACTCGCCCAGTATCTAAGCAAACACTTAGAACGCCATAAGGTGCCACTACTCTACCAGCAGGTGGAAACCATCCGCCGCACCTTCAACGGTAAAATTGACAGGAAATATTATAGGAAGGAGTAAAGAAGGAAAGGAGAGGAGGAGTAAAGGAGAAGAGCCTTGCCTGTCCCCAATATCAAGGTCTTTGCAGAAAAAATGAGTTAGGAGTTAGAAATGTCCGCGCTTGCAGATATTACTAACTCCTAACTCATATCTTAAAACTCTCAACTCATTTACTCTTCCCAGAGATTCTTGTGTTGGAACCAGTCATCTTCCTCTGCTTCCTCCATCCATGAACCCTGTTTAGATTCTATTTCACCTCCGTTCTCCTCACTATAGTGAACAGGAAACGAATCCATAAGACAGTCTTTAAGATAAATGGTTTCCGTAACTGGAATGACATAAAATTTCTTTTTCATAGTCTGTTCCTCCAATCATTACTTAATAACCACTTTATGACCGTTCACAATATAGATACCCTTTTGCAAGGTGTTTGAAGTGCTACTGTTGTAGTCATCAGCCACTTTCCTGCCACTCAGGTCATATACAGCAGCGTTGGCTCCATTTCGTTCTGAATCAACACTCATAATATTCAGCGGAATATCATAATCCTTGCTCAAGTCTTCGAGCATGAATATGCCCTTTGCCGGATTAGTCTGCGAGGTCGTTGTCTCGCTGAGGTTGGTGCCGTTCAGGTAGGCCTTTCGGTTAGGTATCAGTCTTCCTGTTGTTACCTTGAAGAATCCGTAGTTCTCGTAAGGACTTTCAGCATTCCAAGCAGAATTCTTCTGCAACACCAGCAGATGCTGGTCAGCAGTTGGCGCTACATCACCGTAGGAAGGCAACAGCAGGTTGTCTGCCGGCTTGTCTATAACATCGTCGTGCTTGGCAATCACCAAATAGTTATCACCACTCTTTCCTTTCATGATGATGGGAGTTTCAGCAGGAATCATTTCTTCGTTTCCTCCATAGCCATATTCCACGAAGGTGGCACTTGTCGTCGAGAACTCAATCACTTTGTAACCATGTACGCCTTCATTCCTCAGAAGAGTTTCCTTCCAGTCGATGTCGTTTTTCACCACGTAGGTAGCAAATCCATCGGTTTTCATATTCACCACCTCGAAGTTCTCTGTGGTCAGGGCAAACTTCAGCACATTCCAAATACCTGTGGAGTTAGTGCCTGAATTCGAGCCATCGGCAGTATAGAGGAAACTGACCTGAATCTTCTTACCAGCAAAAGAACTGAGGTCTATGTCACCCGAATTGGTACGCTCATAGATGTTTTCTTGTCCTTCTCCAGCCTGTGTGAACCAGTTGGGAATGGTTACTTGTGTCCATTCTCCACCTTCCTCTCTCACAAACACCTGGGCGTGAGTTGGAGCATTACCTGCGGCTGTCTGCTCGGCCGTATAATTAGTAGTCGTATATCCGTCAAAATACCTGCCCGCATGGATGAAACTGAGTGTGACGGTTGTGATTGTCCCGTCAGTCAAATCAATCACGGGCGAAATCAGTCGGGCTGTACCAGTCTTGTTACTTCCATTTACGTAAGCATATTTGCGGGTTCCGTAAGTAGCAGTATTTGTTGTTTCCTGGAATTTCCATACAGGAGGATTCGTTCCCGATGTCTCAACCGTGAAATTGCCCAGTCCTTCGTCAAAATTCTCATAATAGGGAGCCGTAACCGTTCCATTATAAGTATAGGTGGCTGTGACAACTTCGCTGAACACACCGTCGCTGTTCATTGCCACTGCTTTCACTGTTCCTGCCTTACTCAGGGTGAATGCACCGTTGTAAGCCTTGGCAGAGCTGGTGAGCTCTCCATTCTTAACTGGGTCGGTGCCATCAGTGGTATAGTAGATGGCCAGGCCCGATGCAGTGGTACTGATGCTGATACTAGTCTCCTCCGTAATAGCAGTACCGTCGGCAGGGTCAATTGTCGGTGCCTCCACATAAACTTGAATCGTGATGGTGCTCGTGGCCACACTACTGCTGTTGCCGTCAACCACTGCGATGGCCTTCACCTCGTAGGTGCCGTTGGCCGTCAGCGTGAACGGTCCTGAATAAACGGTGCTCGAAGTTGTCGGGGTAGTGCCGTCGGTGGTGTAGTACACCGTCGCACCCTCTGCATTGTTCGTAATCGTCACCGTCTGCGCCTCCGTGTATGTGCCAGAAGCGGGAGAAATGGTAGGACGTGCAACGATTGTCTGTCCCTCACGATAGTAAATCTGAACGGCTTTCTGGTTATTACCACTTGCATAACAAGAGAAAAGACCAGAACCATTAGCACTGCCATTATACCTTAATATATTATGCGAATAAGAGCCTTGGAACACAATGGCAGCATCACCACCACTGAAAGTAATTGTTGCTTTTGCATTATCATTCTTTTCAGTTTGTGTCTTTAAAAGGTTGCTGCTGTTTGATGCGGCATACAGGTATTTGTCGTGCTCGTCCTTGAAGTACCATGCACCGCTGCTGCCCTCGAGCGTCAGGATGGTGGCTCCATTGCCTGGCGTTGCCTCGTAGGGAGAGGTAGTCTTGTCAATTTCCACCGAAGCTACGCCAAAGTTGTTGTCGCTCTGTTCTCCCATCACGTTGTTGTAAGTGTCATTCACGATGATAATCTGCATACCATCCAGAAGTTCGCTCTCGCTCGTTGCCTTCACAAATACGTCTGACGAGGTAGAGGCAGGAGTAACAGTCACGGTAAACGTGGTGCTACCACCCAGGTAGCCTTGGGTGTCCACCACCTGAGTTGCCCAACTTACGGTGATTGTGGCTGTGCCCTCAGCCACACCAGTGACGGTTCCGTCTGAGGCCACGGTAGCCACATTGGGGTCGCTGCTCTGGTAAGTGTAAATCAGAGCCAGGTCTTGCGGCGTGGTTGTCACATTGCTGGCGGCTGTTTTATCCACTCTCACCGAGATGTCGGAAGCCGAAACAGTGGCGAAATCAACAAAGAGGTATTGGTCGGCGGCATATCCATCAGCAGCCGAGTTCCATACAATGTACTTGTCTTTGGTGATGCCTACGATGTCAGAAGTCTGTGTTCCACCACTTCCTGTGTTCAGAATCAGGTTAAAGCCCTTGGCAGGAACGGTGATTTTATGCCAAGTGACACCATGCTCCGTAACAGTCTCTGTTGTCTGTGTACCCGGCCAGTCACCGGTATATTTCGTCGCAGAGTTGCCGCTGCCTGTCCAGGTATATACGTATGGAGCTGAGTCTGCCTTTATGTATAAGTTCACCTCATGGGTTACCGTGCCTTCCTTATAGAGTTGGATGGCCTTCTGGCCTGTATAAGTTGAGGATTTATAATAACGGAACACATCGTTCGAATTATTATATCTCAAGTGAGCTCCTCCACTACCTACAATATTAACATCTCCATTATTATCGATGCTTATGGTATTTGTATATGTGGTAGTGGCATTTTCATCCATACCATTCGAATCTGAAGTCCTACCTATATACTTTCCCGATGCACTACGAATAGTTCCTCCATTAATGGTGAAATAGATGCTCTCGCTGGTTGTGATGGTGTTGTCGCTGATTGTGACACTCTTTTTATTGCCAGTTTCATTTAGCGTTGACAAACTTCCGTCGAAAGCAATGTTTCCGCCCTCATAAACAATCAAGTATTTCTTGCCGTCCTCTATTTCGTCGGTGGACGTCACTTTCACGTATGTTCTCGTGGTTGCTACCTCCGTCACATTCACGGTGAATGTGGTGCTGCCGCCAGGATAACCAAGATTGTTAACTGTCTGTGCATTCCAGCTTACGGTAATGGTGGCAGAACCTTGTGACACGCCAGTGACGGTTCCGTCGTTGGCCACAGTGGCCACACTGGTATTGTCGCTGCTGTAACTGAAATTCAGGCCAGCAGGGGTGGAAGTGATACTGCTGCTTGCCGTGCTGCCTTCACCTACTGTCACGTCGGTAGCCGTTACCGAAGCATAATCGTCCACAAACAGATACTGGGCGGCAGACAAACCGTCTGCGTTCCAAACAATATACTTGTCGCCTGTGATGCCTTCGATGTCAGGAGTCTGTGTTCCACCACTTCCTGTGTTCAGAATCAGGTTGAAGCCCGAAGCCTCTACGGCAACGTGATACCACGTGATACCATGAGCCGTAACAGTCTCTGTCGCCTGTGAGCCTGGCCAGTCGCCAGTATATTTAACAGCTGAGTTGCCGCTGCCCGTCCAGGTATATACGTACGGAGCTGAGTCTGCCTTAATATACAGGTTAGTGGTAGTGGTTATAGGAATGGCCTCAAAATTAATCTGTACCGTACAATCCGCGCTGGTTGACACCGTAAAGGTATTATCGCCATTATCAGTAACGGTCGCAGTTCCGCTGGTCACAGTATAAGGATTCGTTGTACTTACCCGATAGCCCGAAGCGGGAGTGGCAGTAATCGTATTGCCACTTAGTGATACTGTACCCCAACTATCGTTGTTTGAAGTGGGTGTAATGGTGTATGAAGGAGCAGCTGCACCATAAGTGATAGTTATTGAATAGATATAAATTGAATTAGTAGTACAATTAACTGTCAGCTTAATCGCACCACTTTCAGCAGGATCGAAACTAAAAGTTGCTTCACGATTAGTAGTGCCTCCATTTTTGGTAATGGTGAAAGATTTTTCAGAATTATTACCAACTTGAATTTTTATACTACCAGCACCAGCACTTTTATTGGTACTATAAACTACAACGACTTGAGAAACATTACTGAATTCAATAGGAGAAGTTGCATTGGCTCCAGAAGTTCCTGTAGTCACCTGTACACCACGACCTTCCTGAAAAGAATTACCATTTTTCCCACTTATCCAATTACCAGCTCCTTCGAAAGTTCCCCAATTGTTAGAAGAAAAGGCATAATATTTTGTCGTTTCTCCCCACGCCGTCACATTGCCGACTATCATCAGCAAGATGAGCAAAAAAAGTTGTTTGGTATGTTTCATAATTGTATTTAGTATTTTTGTTATTCAAGTAGAAGACACATACAAAGTGCAAAAATACAAAGAATTGTGAAACGGACAAAGGAAAGTGCGATTTTTTTGAAAAAAATGTTTGGGAACGGGAATGAAACGGCTAAGAAAAGGATAACGAATGTGTGTTTGTGAACAGAAAAGACCATGGGGACTGTAAGGACTACGTGAACAGAAAAGACCATGGGGACTGTAAGGACTACGTGGACAGAAAAGACCATGGGGACAGTAAGGACTATGTAGTCAGTAAGAACGACGCTGAAAGCGTCACCTGATAATAACCGAGGGTACGAGCGCAGCGAGCACCCCCGGACATGGAATGCAGCAGTATAGCACTCTGAAGGAGTGCCCCGACATAAGTGATGGGCGACCCCGTTAGGGTCGAGGCTACTCATACACCGCTATTCCGGGGGTGCGCCTGATGGCGTACCCTCGGTTACTTAAGAGGTGACGCTTTCAGCGTCCATCATTGTGTGAGCCAGGCTGTGCTTTATTTCTGCAAAGCAATTGTTCATTTACCCGCGACTATGAACTGCGACAACAACTTGCTGTGCGACGTTCGAATTTTCTAGATAATTTGCGCGTAAAGCATTGCTTTGTATTTGCCACGCTATGCTTTATTTTCGCAAAGTGAGGGACTGCAACAATAACTTGCTATGCGACGTTCGAATTTTGTAGAAAAATTGCACGTAAAGCATTGCTTTGTATTTGCCACGCTTTGCTTTATTTTCGCAAAGTGATGCTTTAGAACAATAACTTGCTGCGCGGCGTTCAGATTTTATAGAGAATTTAGATAAAAACTTCTCGTTCGGCAAAGAAAACAAGCTTTCTTTGCGCTCACTTACTCAGTTTCTTGGATAAAAACTTCACGCTCGGCAAAGAAAACAAGCTTTCTTTGCGCTCACTTACTCAGTTTTTTAGATAAAAACTTCACGCTCGGCAAAGAAAACAAGCTTTCTTTGCGCTCGCTTACTCAGTTTTTTTGTATCTTTGCGACATAAAACCGAACAAGATGAAAGAAAAACATAACAAGATGAATAGATTATTGATGGTGCTGGCTCTGTGCTGCGGTTTGCTGACGGCAACGGCACAGGACAAGAACGAGGAAAACGGGACAGCGCAAGGCGTTGAGTGCAAGGGAGACAGTCTGACGGTGAAAGCTGCCAGAAAACGGGTGGCCGTGGTGCTCAGCGGCGGCGGTGCCAAGGGTGTTGCCCATATCGGTGCGCTGAAAGTAATTGAGCGCGCGGGTATTCCCATCGACATTATTGCCGGCACGAGCATGGGCAGCATTGTGGGCGGTCTGTATGCTTGCGGCAACGATGCGCAGACGCTCGACTCCATTGTGAGGAAGCAAGACTGGAGCTTTGTGCTCTCTGACCGCGAGGACCTGAGCCACCAGAGTCTGCGCGAGCGCAAACGGGCTAACACTTATGCTTTCAGAAGGAGTTTCATCTTGGGCAATAAACACGGCAACAGGCTGCGCAGACAGCTTCGGGCTGCTGAAGACAACGAGGGCGAACAGGAACAGAGCATCTACGCCCCTGCCAATCTGCCGATAAGACAGGGCGGCGGATTTATTGCGGGCAAGAACGTGAGCGACCTGTTTCAGAAGCTCACCATGCCCTACACCGACTCCATCGACTTCAACCAGCTGCCCATCCCCTTTGCTTGCGTGGCCACGAACATTGTGGATAACTCGGAATATGTGTTCCATAGTGGTGTGTTGGCACAGGCCATGCGCGCCAGTATGGCCATCCCGGGAGCCTTTTCGCCTGTGAGAAAGGGCAACATCGTGCTGTTGGACGGTGGACTGAAGAACAATTTCCCTGTTGATGTGGCGAAAGACATGGGGGCCGACATCGTTATCGGCGTATCTGTGCAGGAAAAGCTACGCCCGGCCAGCGAACTGAATTCCACCACGAGCATTCTTCTGCAGATTGTTGACGCCAACACCAAAAACAAATTTGAGGAGAACGTGAAGATGACCGACATTCCCATCATGGTGGATACTCACGGCTATAGTGCTGCCAGCTTCAACAAGGCTGCTATTGACACGCTTATACGCCGAGGCGAGGAAGCAGCCATGACCCATTGGGAAGAGCTGCAGGCATTGGGCAAACGGATTGCAGAGGAGAGAGGAAATTTACAATTTGACAATTTACAATTTACAATTTCTCAATCCTCAAACCTCAATCCTCAAACCTCAATCCTCAACACCCAAAAATCACAGATTTCTGCCTTATCGAAACGCTACAGCATTAAGGAGGTGCAGTATGAGAACATGACCAAGATGGACGCGCTGTTCCTGCGCTCGAGATACAAACTGAATCCCGGCGACAGCATAGACACGGAACGAGCCGACCGGGTAGCCACCTCCATCCGCACGGACTTGTTCTACAAAGATGCCAGCTACACCTTCGCCACCGACTCAACGGGCAACAGCAAAGATGCCATCGTCACCTTTGTGGGCGGCACCAAGCAAAATAGTCAGGTGAATGTGGGCTTGCGTTTTGACAACGAGGAGATGGTGGCTTTGCAGGCCAACACCGACATACGTCTGAACACCAAGATTCCCATGCATGCCGACATAACGGTGCGCTTAGGTCAGCGCATCAAGGCCGGGGCAAGCCTGGCGCTGCATCCGTGGAGCTATTTGCGCCCCTCGCTGTCGTATGTGTTTCGTCACAGCGACCTGAATCTCTACGAGAGTGGTGTAAAAACCTATAGTTTAACCTACAATCAGCACACGGCTGATTTCCAGTTGTTTAACTTTAACTTCCGCAACTTCAACTTTAACATCGGGGCCAGCTGGGATTACTACCATTTCAACAACCTGCTCGTTAACTACCACCCGGAACATTGGATGAATATTCCCGACAACGAGCACTACTACACCTACCATGCGCAGATGGATTACAATAGCGAAAACACCTGGTACTTCCCCACCCGTGGCACCAGATTTATGGCAAAGTTTGCATACCTGACCGACAATTTCTACAAGCTGAAGGGCGAAATAGGTATGCGCGAGTATAGTGCCATGTGGCGCACGTCGTTCCCGCTTTCGCGCAAGCTCTCGGTGCAGCCTATGCTTTACGGGCGTTTCATCTTCGGCTCGTATGTGCCAGCTATGCTCAACAATTTCATCGGAGGCCCGTTCTTCTCACATTACTTAGAGCAACAGATGCCTTTTGCCGGACTGGGGTTCATCGAGGAGATGTGGGAAAAAGTGGCTGCCGCGCAAATGCAAGTGCAGTTAAATGCAACGAAGAACAGCGTCATTCTGCTGCGCGTTTCGGTGGCTCAGGACGCTCCCTCGTTGAAAGAGCTGATGAAGCATCAGACCATGATTGGCGGTTCGCTTGGCTATTACATCAACACGATGTTCGGCCCCTTAGGTGCTTCCATCGGCTACAGCAACATCACAAAAAATGTGTGCTATTACGCCAACCTGGGATTTGAGTTCTGAGAGTTGGGTGATGGGTGATGGGTGATGGGTGATAGGTGTTGGGTGTTGGGTGATGGGTGTTAGGTGATTGGTGTTAGGTGATGGGTGTTAATGGCAACATAAAAAACTGATGTCCCGAGCGTTCGGGACATCAGCATATAGATATGGATAGAAATGCTTGGCTTATATTATTCACGGGAGTTAGCGGGAGTTAAATGAATTTTTCGCTATCGCTCAACAACACGTCTGCGAATTCATTGGGAGTTAACAGGAGTTAGCGGACATTAGCAAGAGTATTGTCCGTTAACTCCCGAAGCGGTCGCAGACCGCAATAACTTCAGTTAACTCCCGATAACTCCATGAACAATTCAGGCTGGTGATTAAAGTGGGAACTTATAGCCGAGGGTGATTTCGAGCACTCGGTTTTTGTTTTTCTCCTCGTAGCCCTGCCAGTCAGTGAGCCATTTCGGAGCCTCGTTTATCATCCAGCGGGGTTCGTTCTTCACCACGTCTGTGGCACCCTCAACAAAGCGAACGTCGATGTTCAGACCGAAAGGAAACTCATAAGAGATGCCGAAGGGAATCGACAGGTCGAATTTTCTGAGGTCTTCTTTCTCAAAAGCGCCCTTAGTCTTGGTAAGGAAGCCGGCCTGAATACCTGTGTTGACCGACAGACCTTTCCAAACATAGAACTTGGCCATGACGGGAACGTTGATGTAATCGTTCTCCTGCTTTTCGCCGCCCTGCTTGTATTTCCAACCCTGCTGGGAGTAGTTTGCACCGAAGCTTATGCCGAACCAGTCAGAAGTCTTGTATTCAAAATCGAAACCGGCCACAATACCGTTTCTGTTATCCAACACGTTTTTGCCGCCTGTGATATCCGAAGCATTAAAACCAACTTTAGGCATCATAGAGAATGTGCCAGGCTCCATCTGTGCGCTTGCTGTAAGCGTGGCTGCCATCATGACAGCAATCATCAAAATCTTTTTCATTTTCTTTCTTGATTACTTTACTAAATATTTATGCATGAGTTTATATCCTTCATGAATCTGGCTGCAAAGTTATAGAGTTATTCGTACAAACGCCATAAACCATCGCGGAAATCTTTCAAAAACACGCAAAAAACAAATCTATATCAAGTCAGCACTGATTTTTCACTGACGTTCAACAACTCGTTTCAATTTATTCACCAGCACCTTCATCTTTCACGCTGTTGCAACGGGCGGTGTAGAACTGTTTGAAGTCCGACCACTTGTAGTAGGGGAACTGCTGGGTGGGCACGGGCAACGATGCTTCGCGGCCATTGAGCAACAATTTCACCAGTATGTCGTCAGCCCCCTTCTTGCCTCGGTAGAACACGAGTTGTATGTTTGAGGCCTTGCCGGTCTGCCAGTTCTGATAGATATTCTTCACCTCGTAGGGGTCTTCGGGGTCGGTGTCAGCACCATTGATGCCCATCAGCACGGTGAGCGGGCCTATGCAGGTGTCGTGACCGAAGCGCAAGTCTGCAATTCGGTCGCTGCTGCCATTGATTGCGGCATCTGCTTTTTTGATGATGTCCTGAAGAATGGGAATCATGTCGTAGCGGGGCTCAAACACCCAGGCATAGGAGCCCAGGTTGGAACTTTCCCAGCGCTTCACGATTTCCTCGTCGGTGATGATGTTGCCCATCATGCCCTCGTGGCCTATGCTGGACAGCGAGGTGTAGAGGTTGATGAGGTTGCTGCCGATGTGGTGCAAGTTGCCAGGCAGTCCCTCGGTGCTGGTAAACACGCGGCGCACGGCCATCTCGCCCAACGAGTCGGTGAAATTGAAGTTGGCGCGATTGTTCTCGAACCGAGGCTTAGATTTGGGGAATTTGTGCTTCACAGGGTTCTGGCGGTCGGTAGGCACCACGCCATCGAGCGTAAAGCGCGAGGATTGTTCACGGATTTCTATCTTGGGATTGCATTGCACCAATTCCTGACAAAATGCGGACATACTGAGCACACAACGGCCGGAAAGCGAGGAGATGGCGAGCACATTGCCGCCCTTCTTAAATACCTTGGGGAAAGCGTTGTACATAGTACGCGCGATGCGCTGATGCTGTTGCCAGCCCAGTTCGCTCAGTTCGCTCACACCCGTGGTGAGTTCATCCTTGGCGGCCATAAACTTCTCGTAGAATGCCTCGCCCTCGGCGGTGAGCTGCTTCTTCTCGTGGGCTGTAGATAACAGGTTGGAAAGCTCGTTGTAGAGCATACTGTTCCAGTAGTAGCGCGAGCCGTGACGGCCATAGTGGCTGATGTAGAAAGGCTTGTAGCCACGGGGAGCCTTTGTCAGCGCTTCTGTAGATAACTGATACGGATAGTCTGTACCGTATGATTTCTTGGGTTCCGCCTGAAGTTGGTCGAACGCGGAGACACCCTGTGCCCATGCCATCATGGCAAGAGGCAGCAAGAACATGATAGTTAGGATTTTTTTCATGGAAAAGAATGTGTTTAAACTTTTTCAATTGCAAAGATAGTCTATCCTTTTGAAATTTGCAAACAAAATGGAAGTTTTTTTGAGGGAGGAGAAAAGGAGAAAAGGAGTAGAGGAGGTAAAGGAGTAAGGGTGAAATTATTAAATGCCAAAATAAATTGTAAATTGTAAATTGTTAAATTGTCAATTATCAAACTGTTAATATTATATAAGAAAGCCACACGAATGTTTAACTTTCATATAAATAGCGCGTCAAAACCAACAAATATAATTATATTTGCATTGTTTAAACAGATAAAGTAATACTATTGCTTATGCTAAACTTTCGTGGTGAGATGCGCAGATGCATGGTTTTGTGCGTGTCGTTATTATCGTTATGGACATTGTGTGATGCCCAGAATAATGGTTTTCCTCCTATGTCGTTCCCAAGAGCGCCTCAGCAACAACCTCGCGACAGCACCGGCTGGCGTGTGTTGCGGTCGGGAGATGCCACAATGACCATAGATACAGCTTTTGGCGCACGCATCGTGTCGCTCAAGCATGATGGCACAGAAGCCATTTCTCAGTTGCGTTGGCCCGAGTCGTTTGGCAGCACCTTCTGGACAAGTCCGCAGAGCGAATGGAACTGGCCGCCCGTGCAGGAGTTCGACAAGGCCGCCTATGAGATTACAGAGCAAAGCGACTCGTCGCTTCAATTGCGCGGCAAGGTGGCCGAACGGTTTGGCCTGCGTGTTGAGAAGCGGTTTGTGGCAAAAGGCAACGAGAAGTTCCTGATAACCTATTCCATCGTGAACGAAGGCAAGGAAGCGCGGCGCGTGGCTCCGTGGGAAATCACACGTGTGCTGAACGGCGGCACGGTGTTCTTCGATGCTCCGACAGAAACATTGTGGACGGCTGGTCCCAATGGTGAGCGTTTGGCAAGTGCCCTTACTTATGAAGAGAGCGAAGGAGCGCAATGGTACGAAAGCGATGAGGCTCAGGCAAACCGCAAAATGAATGCCGACGCAAAGGGTTGGTTAGCATGGTATGACGGGAAACTGCTGTTGGTGCGCCATTTCACAGACCTCAGCGACGGACAGCCCGCGCCAGGCGAAGCCGAAGTGCAGGTGTATGTAAACCGCGGCAAGTCGTACATAGAACTGGAATGTCAGGGAGCGTATGTACAGCTACAGCCTGGCGAGCGCATAGACTGGTGCGTGGAATGGCAAGTGGCAAATGGTGAAGATGCAGAAAAGGCTCCACAAGGCAAGCGGAAATGGCTGATGGAGAAAGTGAAGGAGATGGGGAATTGAGAATTGAGAGTAAAGAAACCTCACACAGAGGAACGGAGGTTAAGGAGAACAAACTGAAACTCTGAAAACTCTACACCTCTGTGTGAGAGAGGAGAGAGGAGAACTTGAAGGAAAAACACACAAACACAAAAGAATACACACAAAAACTAAACACATAGACAAAGGAAAATGAAGAACATGGAGATTAAAACGAGAACCAGACTGACGGTTGCAACATTGTTGTGGCTGGCTTCTGCTGTTGTGTGCTGGGCACAGGACCTGCGTTTGAACGACCGCGAGTATTTCGAGCGTCAGGGAGTGAACGTGCTGGTGTTCAGCAACAGTTTCAACGGTGGTTTCAACGACGAGAAGAACTCGGGCATCGAGATTGTCCATCATGGTGTGCGCACGGTACAGGGCGGAGCCATACGACTGAACAACACGCCCGAGCAATGGGACCTTGTGCCAAAGATGACATCAAGAACCGTTGACCGCGAGAAAGGCAGCATCGAAGTGGGGTTGCGCTACGACGACTACGACTTTGATAGCCGCGTGGTGGTAACCGCCAAAGGAAAAGCCGTGGAGGTTGCGGTGTGGTTGGACAAGCCCGTACCCGACGCCTTGGCTGGTGAGGCAGGACTGAACATTGAGTTCCTGCCCTCGCAATACTGGCTGAAGACATTCACGATGGACGGACGTTTAGGACGATTGCCGCGCTATGCAACCAGCCAGACCATTACGCGCCCCAACAGCGAGAAGCCGCGCCAGTTTAAAGGTTTCAAAACGTATGATGACAGAGGTACAGGCCGATTCATCGACCCCCTGCCCTTAGAGAAAGGCCACGACATCATTTTGGCCACCGACGACCCGAGTCGCATGGTGCGCGTTTCGTGCGACGATGCAGAACTGCGGCTCTATGATGGGCGCATATTGGCACAGAACGGCTGGTTTGTGCTGCGCAGCGTGTTGCCAAAGGGAAAGACGGGCAAGGTGGTGACTTGGACGGTTGAACCCAACGCCCTGCCCAACTGGGTTAGGGAACCCAACATCGGTTTCTCTCAGATTGGCTACATTCCCGAGCAGCCGAAGGTGGCTGTGATTGAACTGGATAAGACCGACAAAGTGTTGGAGCAAGCCGCGCTGGTGCGCATCAACCCCGACGGCACAGAGAATGAAGTCTATCAGGCCGCGCTGAAGCCCTGGGGAAACTACTTTAAGTACAATTATGTGAAATTCGATTTCTCGGAAGTGAAGGAACCCGGCGTTTATTTCATCCGCTACGGCAAATTCCGCACCAACGACTTCCTGATTGACGAGCACGTGTATGACAAGATAACCGACGCTACAACCGACGTGTGGGTACCCATACACATGAACCACATGTACGTGAACGAGGGTTACCGCACTTGGCACGGCGAGCCGTTCAAGGAGGGCTATTTGCAGGCTCCCGAGAGCGACCACTTCGACCTGCACCGCCAAGGAAAAGAAACCGACACGAAGTACAAGCCCTTGGAACTGATTCCCGGGCTCAACGTGGGAGGATTCTTCGATGCGGGCGACTTTGACATAGAGACAGGCTCAAACATCAACGTGGTGCAGAATTTTATCCGCACTTGGGAACTGTTCAAGCCGCAACGCGATGAGACGTTCGTCAGCCAGCAGCAACGCTACGTGGATTTGCACCGCCCCGACGGAGTGCCCGACGTGCTTCAGTTCATCGAGCACGGTACGCTCAACCTGGTGGCTCAGGCAGAGCAGATTGGCCACATGGCTTCAACGCTCTCTAACTCAATACTCGACAACTACCACCATCTGGGCGACGCGGCAAGCATTACCGACGGTTTGCACTACGACCCCAGCCTGAAACCCTACGAGGTTTCTGCCGACGGCAAACGCAGCGGAACACCAGACGACATGTGGGCTTTCACCACCCGCAATCCCCATCTCGACTTCCGTGCTGCCACCATGTTCGCGGCAGCCAGCCGTGCTCTGAAGGGCTACAACGACGCGTTGGCAGAACGTGCCCTCACTCAGTCGAAACGACTGATGAAAGAGGCTTCAGAGATTATGGAGCAACGTGCCGGACGAGTGGTTGAGGGCGAATTTGACTTCAGTTGGCTCGACAGCGTTACCGACTTCGAATCGTTCAACGAACAAGCCAACAAACAAAAAGACGCGAAACGCAAACAACAAGCACCGAAAAGCCAGTTGGGCAACATGGCCACCAACCTGCAACTCTATGCCGCCACACACGAAAAGCAGTATCTCGACCACTTCATGAAACAGATTTGGGAAGAACTCGACCGCAATGTGGCCAACAACATGCAGACGGCACTCGACGCCGTGCCCTACATGGACGAGGCCTACAAAAAGAAACTGAAACCCTACGTGGAGCGCTACAACGAGTTCATCAAGGCCTTCGACACGAATAATCCCTACGGAGTGCCCATCGGACTGGGCAACTGGGCCGGTGCCAACGCCGTGCTCAACTTCGGCACCACCGTTTGCTTTGCCCACCTGTATTTCCCCGAAATCGTGAAGAAAGACGAGGTGTATCGTGTGGCAAACTGGCTCTACGGCTGTCACCCCTACCACAACTACTCGTTCGTGGCCGTGGTGGGAGCGACACGCCCCAAGCAGGTGTTCTACGGCAACAACCGCGCCGACTTCTCGTTCATCCCAGGCAACGTGGCACCAGGTCTGCTGTTCCGCAAACCCGACCACTTTGAGAACTTCGACGACTGGCCCTTCCTTTGGGGACAGAACGAGGGCACCATTGCCGGCAACACCCAATACATCATCTTCGGCTCAGCCCTGAAGAACATCGTCAACGGCAACAAATAAGGAGTATCAGGCAATGAGAATTCTCACATTCATCATGGCCCTATGGGCTTTGATGCCCCTTAGTGGCTATGCACAGACAGAAGATGAGAGTGAAGACGAGCGGCTGACCATCAACGGAGAATTGGTCGATGCGGAATTCAAAGAACCTGTATCTCAGGCCACCATACAGTTGTTTCAGGCCTCCGACAGTACGTTTGTTGGAGGCAGCCTGAGCAACGACAAGGGCGTATTCAGCGTTGAGGCACCTTCGAGCGGCACCTATCGTCTGCGTATTTCATCTATAGGCTATGAGACCCTTGAGCGCGAAGTCACGTTGCGCCGCGACCAGTATGTTGACCTCGGCGTGCTGCTGATGTCGTCAGAGAGCATCGTGCTGAAAGAAACGGTTATCACGGGCCGTGCCGCGCAGGTTGTGGTCAGAAAAGACACGCTCGTCTATAACCCCGAAGCCTACCGCACCCCCGAAGGCTCGCCCATCGAGGAACTCATCAAGCGCATCCCCGGAGCCGAAGTCGATGACGACGGCAACATCACCATCAACGGCAAGGAGGTGAAGAAGATTCTGCTCGACGGCAAGGAATTCATGCTGGGCGACGTGGAGACAGCCCTGAAGAACATTCCAGTGAACATCATTCAGAACATGAAGTTCTACGACCAGCAGAGCGACCAGGCGCGCATCACAGGTATTGAGGACGGCGAGAAAGAAACCGTGCTCGACTTCAGTATCAAGAAAGGCATGAACCACGGCTACATGACCAACCTCGATATTGCCGGCGGCACCAAGCACCGCTATGCTTCGCGAGGCATGGGCAGCAGATTCACCGACAAGACCCGCATCGTGCTCCTGGGCAACTTCAACAACAAGGAGGAAAACGCCTCCTGGTGGAACCGACGTGGTCTGAACGCCCGCAAAATGCTGGGCACCAACCTCAACTACGACGACGGCGACAAACTGAAAATTGACGCCAGCATACGATGGAACCACCGCGACGGCGACAACCAGACGCACAACGCCAGCGAGAACTTCTATAGCGAAACCTCGCGCACCTTCCAGAACAGCACCACGTCTAACTACACGCGGAGCGACAACTGGCGAGGCAACCTGCGCTTTGAGTGGAAACCCGACTCGCTCACCAACATCCTGATGCGAGCCAACGGCACCTACGGAACCGAAGACGGCACCACCACATCGCTCTCGGCAACCTTCAACGACGACCCCTATCTCTACGTCGAAGACCCGCTGGCCTCAACCGACCCCACGGGACCCCTGGCTCCCTATCTGGTGAACCGCAACAAGAACGCCAGCCTCACCTACGGCAAGAACAAGAACGCCTGGGGCATGATTCAACTCTACCGGCGGTTGAACCCGCGCGGCAGAAACATCGTCGTCAGGGCGGAAGCCAGCGGCGGCAACAACCAGAACGAGAACGTTTCTGACAACGAGGTACACCTCTTCCTCATCAAGAACCAGGCTGGGCAAGACTCCACCTACTACACCGCCCGCTACAACACCACGCCCACCAACTCCAGCGGCTATGTGTTGAGCACCACCTATAGCGAGCCGCTATGGAAAGGTGCCCACCTGCAATTCAACTACGAGCTGCGTTACAACCGCAACGAGAGCGACCGTCAGACCTACGACTTCAGCCTGATGCCGGAGAACATCTTCGCAGGCATCACACCCCAGTACCGCGAGTGGGCCCCCTGGCTCTCAACGGTCTATGGCCACATGGACAACTATCTCGACAAGAACCTGAGCCGGTATTCCGAGTACAAGAACTACACCCACAACCTGCGTCTCACCCTTCGCCACCGCGTGGAGAAATACGACTACAACGTTGGTTTTCTTGTGCAACCGCAGCACTCCAACTTCATTCAGGACTACCGCGGCATCTACGTCGATACGGTGAGAAACGTCACCAACCTGACGCCCACCTTCGACTTCCACTATAAGTTCAGCGAGCAGAGCAACCTCTGGGTACACTACCGAGGCGACACCCGCCAGCCCGAAATGACGCAGCTGCTCGACATTACCGACGACTCAAACCCGCTCTATATCACGCAGGGAAACCCGGGCCTGAAGCCGCAGTTCACCAACTCGCTCAACGCCTACTACAACAACTACATCGTGCGCTACAAACGCTCCATCGTGGTCTATGCCAACTATCGCCACATACGCAACAGCATCTCCAACCTGGTGCGCTACAATCCCGAGACGGGCGGAAGCATCTCGCGGCCTGAGAACATCAACGGCAACTGGAACGTGAACGGCGGTTTCACCTTCAACACCGCCATCGACTCAACAGCCCATTGGAACGTTGGCACCGACACCCGCGTGCGCTACAACAACTTCGTGAGCTATGTGGCTCAGCAGATGGCCGACGCACAGAAGAACACCACGCGAACCGTCAACCTGAACGAGCGACTGACGGCGGGCTACCGCAACGACTGGTTTGAAATAACCCTCGACGGCAACGTCAACTATCAGCACTCGCGCAACGAATTGCAGCCCACCGCCAATCTCGACACTTGGCAGCTGAACTACGGCGGACAATGTCTCGTGCGCCTGCCCCTGGACTTCGAAATCAGCATGAACCTGCACGAGCGCAGCCGACGGGGCTACAACGACAAGACGATGAACACCAACGAGCTCATTTGGAACGGTCAGGTGTCAAAGTCGTTCTTCAAAAACAAGTCGCTCATCGTGGCACTCAACTTCTACGACCTGCTCGGCCAGCAGAGCAACTATGAGCGGTGGGTGAACGCCACGGGCAGAAGCGACACGCAATACAATAGCGTCAACAGCTACGCCATGCTCCACGTGCGCTACCGGCTCAACATGTTCGGAGGAAAAGTAGATACCGAAGGCCGTTACGAGAAAAAGTGGGGCAACAGAAACAACAACAATAACAACTTCCAGCGCGGAAGACGCTGGTAAAACAAAGCCCCCCTACCCCTCCGGTAGAAGCCCCCCTAACCCCCCGGTGGGGGGATTCAAAAATTCAGAAACGAAATAAATTAATAACTTAAAACCAAATAATCATGGAAGCAAACGTAAAATTGTATGCATTGAATTATGACGAGGCGAAAACCTATCTGTGGGCTGCCATATTCGTGGTCTGCAACATGGTGTTGCCTCAGTTGTTCCACCTCATTCCCCAGGGCGGCATCATCTTCGCGCCGCTCTCGCTCGTCATTCTGGCCGGAGCCTACAAGTTCGGCTGGAAGGTGGGGTTGTTGGCTGCCCTGTTGTCGCCGCTGGTCAACCACTACGTCTTTGGCCTGCCCCAATGGAGCGTAATGCCGGTAATGACCCTCAAACTCGCCGTGCTGGCCATCGTTGCCGGACTGGCAGCCCAGTATTTCAAGAAAGTGAGCCTCCCCATCATCCTCGGAGTGGTGCTGGTGAGTATGGCCATCGGCTGTCTGGGTGAACTGCTGCTCACGGGCAGCATTCAGGCCACCATCGCCGACTTCACCATCGGCTGGCCTGGCATCTTGTTGCAGGTGTTTGGAGCCTGGCTCATTCTGAAAGTTAGTTCGAAGTAACTCCTTTACTCCTTCCCTCCTTTTACTCCTCTACTCCTTTACTCCTATTACTCCTCTACTCCTTTACTCCTAAAAACAAAAAAACATGAAAATACTAATGATTGGTGGCACGGGCACCATCAGCAGCGCCATCACCCGACAATTAGCGGCAGCCGACCACGACCTTTGGCTTCTGAACCGAGGCACACGCAAGAGCGAGGTGCCCAAGAACGTCAGACAGATTATTGCTGACATCGACGACGAGAAAGAAGTGCTCCGCCAACTGGGCGACGAGCAGTTCGACGCCGTTTGCGAGTTCATCGGTTTCCTGCCTACCCAGGTGGAGCGCGACATTCGCCTGTTCCGCAACCGCACACGCCAGTATGTTTACATCAGCTCGGCATCAGCCTACGCCAAACCCGCAAGCAGCCACCTCATCACCGAGGGAACCGCACTGGCCAATCCCTACTGGGAATACTCGCGCAACAAGATTGCATGCGAGGAACTGCTCATGAACGAATACCGCACTAACGGCTTCCCCGCCACCATCATACGCCCCAGCCACACCTACTGCGAGCGCGCCGTGCCCGTCAGCGTACACGGACTGAAAGGCAGCTGGCAAGTGCTCCGCCGCATGATGGAAGGCAAGCCTGTGCTGGTGCATGGCGACGGCAGCTCGTTGTGGACCCTTACGTGGAACGAAGACTTTGCCCGAGGCTTCATCGGCCTGCTGGGCAATCCCAAGGCCATCGGCGAGGCTTTCCAGATAATGAGCGACGAGTCGCTGACATGGAACCAAATCTACGAGTGCGTGGCCAACGCGCTCAACGTCAAGGCCCGGCTCTACCACGTTGCCTCAGACTTCCTTGCCGCCGTTGCCCCGAAAGAGTACGACTTCACGGGCAACCTCACAGGCGACAAATCGGTGACCGTGGTCTTCGACTGCACCAAGCTCAAACGCGCCGTGCCCGGATTCCAGGCCGTCACCCGTTTTGACGAGGGTGTGCGCCGGTGCGTGGCCTACATCCTTGCACATCCTGAACTGCAAGTCGCAGACCCCGAGTTCGACGCCTGGTGCGACCGCGTGATAGAAGCACAGGAGAAAGCGAAGAAGGAAATTGAGGGTTAAACCGACTCCGTCGGTTGGAGTTAAGGGGAGTTAAACCGACTGCGTCGGTTGGAGTTAACGGAAGTTAACGGACAAATGTCATGCTAATGTCCGATAACTCCAGATAACTCCCGTAAGTTATGGTTTGAAAAACTATTGTCCGATAACTCCAGAGGTCGAAGACCTCTTAACTTCCGATAACTCCCGTAAGTTATGGTTTGAAAACATTTGTCCGATAACTCCAGAGGTCGAAGACCTCTTAACTTCCGATAACTCCAGATAACTCCCGTAAATAAAAATAGTAAATCATGAAAGACTTCAATTACTACGCACCAACAGAAGTGATGTTTGGTGAACACGCAGAGGAGCATGTAGCCCCCCTCGTGAAGAAATATGGCGGCACCAAGGTGCTCGTACACTATGGCGGCAAGAGCGCTGAGCGCTCAGGACTGCTCGGCAAAATCTGCGGCCTGCTCAGCGAGGGCGGCATCGACTATGTAACCCTCGGCGGCGTGGTGCCCAATCCGAGGCTCTCAAAAGCCAAGGAAGGCATCAGCCTCTGCCGCAAAGAAGGCGTTGACTTCATCCTCGCAATAGGCGGCGGCAGCGTCATCGACTCAGCCAAGTGCATCGCCTACGGCGTTTGCTACGAAGGCGACGTGTGGGACTTCTACCTCGGCCTGGCCGAGCCCAAAAACATGCTCCCCGTGGCCTCCGTGCTCACCATACCCGCAGCAGGCAGCGAGATGAGCGAGGCAAGCGTCATCACCAACGAGGACGGCGACGTGAAGCTGGGCTACTCAAACAACATGTCGCGACCCAAGTTCGCCATCATGAACCCTAAGCGCACCTTCACACTCCCACCCTATCAGACGGCAGCCGGAGTGACCGACATGATGATGCACACCATGGAACGCTACTTCACCAAGGACGACGACATGGACCTCACCACCGACCTCGCCGAGGCCGTGCTGCGACGCATGAAAAGCGCCGTCTTCGCCGTGCTCAAAGACCCCGAGGACTACCGCAACCGCGCGCAAATCATGTGGGGCGGCAGCGTGGCACACTGGGGACTCACAGGCTGCGGCGTAGCCGACGACTGGGCCACCCATCAGCTGGAGCATGAGCTCAGCGGCATGTTCGACGTAACCCACGGAGCAGGCCTCGCGGCCATCTGGCCCAGCTGGGCGCGCTACGTGATGCACGAGAACCTATCGCGCTTCGTGCGCTTCGCGGTCAACGTCATGGACGTGCCCAACGACTTCACCAACCCCGAGGCCACCGCCCTCCAGGGCATCGAGGCCATGGAACGCTTCTACCTCGCCATCGGAATGCCCATCAACATCAAACAACTCATCGGCCGCGACATCACCGACGAGGAAATCGCCGAGATGACCCGCAAGTGCAGCCGCGACCGCACAGCCACCTGCGGCTGCCTCAAAGTCCTCAACGCCAGCGACATGGAAGCCATCTACCGCATGGCAAGAGGATGAGGAGAGCTATTAAACTCCCCCTCTAAGATTAGAGGGGGCTGGGGGGCGTTGACCCATTAACAGGGTCAGGGGGCGTTTCGTTTGTCCCCAATCGTCCACATTTATCACAGCACGCCCATGCAACTGGTCACGCCCAGCGTGGTTGCTATGGCCGTGAGGATGCTGATGATGAGTTGCAAGATGAATTTCCAAGTTTCTTTTTTCATAGTTTTTTTGAGGAGCCCCCATCTCCCCGGAGGGGAAAGAAGGCCGGTTTTTAGTTAGTTTTTAAAGATTAAGGTCTAAAGGTTTTAGTCTTTTCACGCAGAGGCGCAGAGGTTCAGAGCCAAAAACTCCTTCCCCTCCGTTCCTCTGTGTGAGATTCCTCTGTGTGAGATTCCTCTGTGTGAGATTCCTCAGTGTGAGATTCCTCTGTGTGAGAAAGCCCCCCACCCGGGGGTTAGGGGGCCGGTCTTGTCTTTACGGATTCGTCTCCTGTGCTGGCGCAAGCGTTCCGTCATAGTCGTCCATCTCCTTGATGGTGGCCACGGTCTTGAGCACCGACTTGCGGTAGTTTCCCGTTGCACGTGCGCGGAGTTTGAACCCGCGGATGTTGGTGGCTGCGGTGAATGCCTCCACACTCTCGGCACCCTTCGACTGAATGCCCACCGAGAAGATGGCCAGGTCGGGAATCTTCACCGCCGTGCCCTCGAGCGTCAGCTCCTGGATACAGTCCACCATATCGCGGAGGATGCCCGCAATCACGCCGCGCGTGTAGGGCGTGCCGTGCTTGGCCATATGACGGGCCAGTCCGTCCAGGTCGATGGTCTGGTTTACTACAGCCTTGGCAAACACCTTGCCGTTCAGCTGTGCGTTCTGCGAATTGATTTTGTACTTACGATACTTCAACATAGTTAGTTAGGTTTTTAGGTTAAACGATTTGTTAGGTTTTTGTTGATTAGTTTTTAGTTGGTTAGTTCTTGCGGGCGTGTGGCGATTCTTCATTCTTCATCCTTCATTTTTCATTCTTCATTTTTCATTCTTCATTTTGCGGGCGTTGGGCGATTCTTTATTCTTCATTCTTCATTTTTCATTCTTCATTTTACGGGCGTGGAGCGATTCTTTACGATTGCAAAGTTACGCTTTAGTTCCGTAAACACCAAAAACAGGGTAGTCATAACCTGTGAAAATCTGTTAAGAAAATCATGTTTACTTGTTATTTTTTTTGTTTGTCGCATTTTTTACGGGACCATCGATGACAAATGACAGATGACAGTTTATGAAAAACGATTGTACAAATGGGTTAGAATAATATATTATATATATAATATATTATTCTAAAACTCTCTTTCTCTCAATTTCAAATAACTGTCATCTGTCATAACTGTCATTTGTCATCGATGTTTGTCTTCTCCAAAAATGAGACTTAACATTCCTGAAAACGTTGACACCCTTGCAGAAATAATTGGGCGAACGAATTGTCTTCTGCAAAAAATAATTAAATCCGTGGCAAAAATTTGATTATTTGAATTGGTATTGCTAAATTTGCCACAGATTTCAGACTATGACAGAGAAGGAACTATGAGCAATGTAATTGGAAGAAACCTAAAAGTGCTGCGTGAGGCTAATGACCTGACTCAAGAGCAAATGGCCAGCTACCTGGGCATCCGGCGTAGTGCTTATGCCAACTATGAGGCTGGCGAGCGCGAGACTCCACTGGAGGTGCTGGAGCGTTCGGCATCATTGCTTGGTTGTGAGTTGGAACTCCTGTTCGAGCCAGACGTGGAAACGGTGAAAGACCAGATGATGGTGTGCGCTTTCCGCACAGACGGGCTGACACAAGCCGACATGAAGGAGGTGGCACGCTTTAAACAAGTGGTGCTGGAGTATATGAAAATGCAGAAAATGCTTGGAGAATGAAAAAGTTAACCAAAGAAGCAATCGAGCAGTTGGCACTGAAAATGCGGCTGCAGGCAGGACTGAATCCAGCAGAGCCTGTCCACACGAAGACGCTGCTGCGCAAATTGGGGATAATGGTCATCTATCGTCCCCTTTCAGAGAAGGCTTGCGGCCTTTCGATGCGCTCATCCGACGGGCGTGGGAAGTTCATGCTCATCAACTCGAACAATTCGCGCGGACGCCAGCACTTCACCATTTGCCACGAGCTTTTCCATCTTTATTATGACGAAAAGCCGAAACCACACATCTGTGGTACACCTGGCTTGGAGAAAGACCCAGCCGAAATTAATGCAAATGCATTTGCCTCGGCTCTGCTTTTGCCACAGGCTGGCGTGCTGGAGTCGATTCCTTCGGAAGAGATTGTGAAACGCCATATAACCATCGCCTCGATGCTACGCCTGGAGCAGCTGTTTGGGGTCAGTCACCAGTCGCTGTGCTATTGTCTGCGTCACCTGCGCTTAATGACTGAAGAGGAACTACGGGATCATCTGGCCGAGAGTATGGAGATTCAGCAGATTGCCACACAATACGGTTACGACCTCTCACTCTATCAGCCAGGCAACGAAGGCGTGGTGATAGGCGACTTTGGCGAGAAAGCGCGCCTACTGTTCGAGCAGGAACGTATCTCGGAGGGTCACTATATTGAACTTTTAAACCTGCTGAAATAGGATGGCTAAAGGAGCGAAAACACAGATTGTTCTGGATGCAGATGTGGTGATACATTTCGCCAAGGGAGGACGGCTCAGCCAGTTGCCCAGCATTTTTCCCGACTATGAATACGTGCTATTGGAAACTGTATACCAGGAATTGAAGTCGCTCAGGCCACAAGTTGACAAACAGATGCTGCTGCTGAAGAATATCACGCTCCTCCCCTTTGCGCCACGAGGCGAGATGCTCCGCGAATATGCCATGCTAAGAAGTAGATTCAACTTCGGCAAGGGCGAGAGTGCCTGCATGGCCTATTGTCTGTTTACGCACAACGTAATAGGCAGCAGCAACCTGCGCGATATTCGTGCGTACTGTGAAGAGAAAAAAATCACGTATCTCACTACGATGGACTTTCTTTGGCACGCATGGCGCAAGCATTTGCTGACCACCGCCGAGGTTAAGACATTCATCAGCGAAGTAAAATCTAAAGGCAGCATCCTACCTGATGTAGATATAGAGAAATATGTATGTGAAACGGTTTTGTAAGTAATAAATAACATCAAGATATGGAAACAATTATTATCGGACAAGGTTATAATATTGAGGAAGATTCCTCTGTTGGAAAAGAATTGGTCAAGCAATTCGAATCCAAAATATACGATAGTTTTACCTGCCTTGTAGCTTTTGCAAGCTATGGTGGTGTTACGGCTCTAACCAATTATATTAAGGAAGGCAAAGCAAATGGAATGAAAATAAAGGTTGTTCTTGGAGTAGATCAGAAGGCAACTTCAAAAGAAGCCTTAGAAGAAGTGTTGACATGGGATGTTGACGCTCGAATTTATCACACCAGTTCAAACAACATATTTCACCCCAAAGTGTATTTATTCGAGAACAGGGATATTTTTACGCTGATTGTTGGTTCGAACAATCTCACGGTTCCTGGTCTTGTACAAAACATAGAGTGTTCTTTGCTGATAAAAGACACTATAGACCCCTCTTCCGTCCATGATGATTTTTATAAATACTGGAAGGGAATATTGGAAGGGACAGAAACACATCTATATCCTCTTACTCAGAAGTTGATTAACGATTTATATAAAGACAAAGTTATAACATCTGAGGAACAGCGTTCCAAAAGATATGATGATGGCACAGACAAGAAAGAAGAGACGAAGAAAGATGCTGTCACATTTAAGAAAGCTACAATTCAGAAATTCCCAGAGGGTTTTCGTCCGAAGAGACTTGTGAAAGTTAAGCAAGTGAAAACCACAAAGAAAGCAACTGAAGAAGTTGAGGAATCAGTTAGAATTGATAATGCTGTTTTGATCGCTGAGATACCTAAAGCTGGCAACAGATGGAAACAAGCGAATTTTAGCCAAAATGTTTTTGAAGATTTCTTTGGAGCCACGAGGGGGGACAACTCATACAAGGTAAAACTTACGAACATCAAAAAGGATGGTTCTTTAGGTGAGGTAACAGAAAGTCAATCTGTTACCGTAAAAAGCAAGAATTACAGATTTGAGTTGCGTTGCGATGAGACAAATTTGCCATATCCATCTGGAAATGATCGACCTATTGGCCTATTTGTAAAAGAAGATGCACAAAACTATATGTATCAGGTCTTAATGCCTTCTGATGATGCCTATAAAAAGATAAGGGATTATCTTTATATGGAGACTGCAAACCAAAGAGGCAGAAAAGATCTGATGAGACGTCATATTGCCGATGTTGAAGCAATTCATGCTTTATATCCAGAGTTAATTGTATAATCATGATGAAATATAATTTCAGAACGCTCAATTATCTTGGCAGCAAATTGCGACTTCTTGATTTCATTGAGGAGGCTGTTCGCAATGTAACCCCTGATGATGCGGGGGTATGTGATTTGTTTGCAGGTTCTGGTTGCGTGTCATATAAACTCTCAAGGCTGTTTCCTGTCGTTGCATGTGATATTCAGAATTATTCAAAAGTCATCTGCAATGCGTTGTTACAGCCAAGTTCACTCACGGAAGAAACAGTTAAAGCTTTCATATCAGAAATAAAGGACAGTAAGCCTTTGTTATGTGACGCATATACACCTTTAATTGAGTTGGAGGAGGAGGCAATTAGAAATGAGAACCTTGAATTGCTGTCTGACATCGTAGAACATGGCTCTATAGAGGTGTTTAATCTGGAAAAAACAGAATCGAAGATAGCCTCTGTTCAGAATCAAGTCAATGAAAAGTTGAGAAAGGCTAGGCTCAAAGGTAAAGAGTCGCTGATCTCTCGTTATTATGGCGGTGTGTATTTCTCATATCGTCAAGCCGTTCAGATAGATGTTATTATGGATGCTATTAGGCATTATCCTAATGCTGCAGATAAAAATGTGCTTTTAGCAGCTCTTCTCAGTACTACCAGCGATATTGCCTGCACGGTAGGAAAGCATTTTGCACAACCGATTAAGGCACGCGACTCGAAAGGAAAAATCAAGAAGCTTGTCTACAATAAAGCAATAAAAGATAAAACTATTGATGCTGTGGTTTTCTTTGAGGAATGGCTAAATAAATACGTATCTCTTCCAAAGGGTGATTGCAATAATATGATTTTTCAAGGTGACTACATGGAGTGTCTAAAGATGCTTCCAGACAATATAAGAACTGTCTATGCAGACCCACCTTATACTCGTGACCACTATAGCCGTTTCTATCATGTGCTTGAAACAATGGCACTTGATGACGTGCCAGAAATTTCTACAGTAAAAATGCATGGAAATACCCACGTCAGCAACGGAATCTATCGCAAAGACCGCCATCAGTCACCTTTTTGCATCAGAAGTAAGGCTCCAATGGCTTTTGTTGAAATGTTCAAAGTAATATCGGCATCTGGAAGGAACCTGTTGCTTTCCTACTCGCCATACGATGAAACCAAAGAATCTCATCCAAGAGTGGTAACCATTAGCCAGTTGATGTCGTGGGCAAATACATATTTCGACAATGTAGAAATTGTTTCTGCTGGTCATTTTACTCATAACAAACTCAATTCTACAGAACATTTCTTGGAATCATCAGATGAAGCTGAAATACTGATAATTTGTACAAATAGATAACATGCAGATAATAGATAACATAAAATTCACATTCAACACCACCTATTCTACAGGCAATGAGGAATGTCATAACATCCTGATTCACGGAGATAACAAGGATGTCTTGGCAGAATTGTGGCCAGAATATGCAAATAGAATTAGGTGTATATATATAGACCCTCCATATAACAACGGCGAAACTTATCATTATTACGATGATAACAACACTCAGTGGGATTGGTTGAAAGACATGCGGCGAGTACTGAATCTCTTAAAGCCGTTGTTGTCGAAAGATGGTAGTATTTGGATTTCTATTGATGACAGCGAAATGGCCTATTTGAGAGTAGAGGCGGATAAAATCTTCGGTAGGGAGAACTTTGCCGGTACCATCATTTGGCAACAACGAAAATCACGTGAGAATCGTGCTGTGTTCTCTTGTAATCACGAATATATCTTAGTATATGCCAAAGATTTAAAGACGTTTAAGAAAAAGAGAAATCTTCTTCCAGTCAATGAGGACTTTATCAAAAGCAAATACAAGAACCCGGACAATGATCCACGAGGCCCTTGGCAATCTGTTACGGCAAATGTTCAATCAGGTCATGCCGTACCAAGTCAGTTCTATACGGTTGTTTCGCCAACAGGTGTTAGACATGACCCACCCAAAGGCCGTTGTTGGATATATAATGAGGAGCGCATGAAGCGCGAGATTGCCGAAGGAAACATTTGGTTTGGAAAAGACGGAAGTAACACCCCACGTGTTAAGAAATACTTACGCGATGCGAAGATTGGTCTTACGCCAGAAACAATTTGGCTGGCCGATGAAGTAGGAACTTCTGATAGCGCAAAAAAACAATTGATGACCCTGTTCCCTGATAAGGAAAACATCTTTGAGACACCAAAGCCAGAAGAATTGCTGAAACGTATCATTGAGATTGCGAGCGATGAAGACGATTACGTCCTCGACTGTTTTATTGGCTCTGGTACAACGATAGCGACTGCTCACAAACTTAATCGTCATTATATTGGGATTGAGATTGGCAACCAAATGTCCGAATTGGTTGTCAAACGCATGAACAAAGTGATAGAAGGAGAAACAAGTGGCATATCTAAACTCGTTGGATGGCATGGAGGTGGTGATTTTATCTTTTACAATTTTGACAAGAAAGCTGCACAGATAAAAGTAGAATCAGACATTCAGCAAATAACGCAAATCGAACAGATTGAAAGACCCAAGAAAGTTACTGTACATTACCAACAGCTTGATTTCTTTGATGTATTACAGAGTTATCCTGAACATATCGTTGAAAATGATGTTGCACATGAAGACTTTGCAGAATACAATTTAGAAGATGAACCTCATGGGTATATTGTGAAAGCTGATAAGAACGTTCTTGTCAGTTTGGTGAAACCAGATAACGTAGAACGCTATCTTGACCAGTCAGCAAAGATTTACTATACTGGCAAGAAGTTCCCCTCGACAGTTGCTCTGAACAAGTTATACTACTTTATGCCTTATATCAAGAACAAGGGTGTCCGCGACTTGTACTTGATAAAGATTGCTCGTGTGGGTTCTCGAAAGGAAGGCCAACCAGATAACGACCCCAACGACTTACGTTTAGTGTTCGAAATTGAGTTTTTGAAAACGCTCTTTAATGACTACAAACCTGTTGAGCTGGAGATTTGGCATACGTTCACGGATACAACGATGAAAGAAATATTGGATAAGTATATGAAATAACATGAAAACCTAATGATATGAACGAGAAACTATATCTGGACACGCTCAAGAAATATCAGAAGTGGGCTAAGGAGAACACTAAGCCAATTGATGTCAACTGCATTTATGTAAATGTAGAACAATAATGGTTAAAGGATTTGGGATTAAGAAAATAAATATCTAACTTTGCATCAAGAACCTCAAAATCATCAAGACTAATTTATTATAGTTTTGATAAACAGAACGCCGAGAGAGAGTATTCCAAATACTCTCTCTCCCTTTTTTATCGTTATATAACATGATTCTGTGATGGTTGAATATAACGAGAAGCCGTAGTTCTCTTTGTAGATGTTTTTTATCTGTCGTGGTTTTTCATACACAAATTCGGGCTTTTGTGCATTAACGTTTTTTTAATGGAAAAAACTTCCCATTCTTTATTGAAAGAGTGGGATTTTTTGTACCTTCGCAACTTGAAAGATTTCAGGAAAACGCGACTCAAAAAACGTCTTACTGATGGGAGGAACAACTACGGCTGCCGGAACGAAATGGCGGACGGGGAACGGATGTTGTGGGATATGCTGGAGAACTCTGAGAAATGAGTCAACGCCCGCTGTAAATGGGTCAACGCCCCTGGCCCCGTGTTAATGGGTCAACGCCCCCTGACCCTCTCTAATCTTAGAGGGGGAGTTGAGTAGTAGATTGATTTTCAACAAACTATAAATATATTGACATTGACTATGGAAACGAACATTGATGAATACAAGGAGATGATGCACGATGTGCATCGGGCGCTCAATGGCGAGAAGGACAGGCTGACGGAGCGCATAGAGAGGCTGCAGGGCCTGGCGAGGATGGCTGACGCGACCGACGGGTTGCTTGCTGAGATTGAGGCCCTGAAGGACGAGAACAAACGGCTGGACGTGGAGAACGAGCAGCTGGGTGTGGAGAACAAACGGCTCAGAGAGGAGGTGCGTGAGAAGGACATGAAACTCTCGGAACTGAGCAAGTTGTCTGTGGGCATGGCCCGCAAAACATCGCATGACGAGGTGCTGAAGGCGCTGCGCACGTATATGAACATCTCGAAGCGCAAGACGCTGAGCAAGCGCGTTGCCGTGAAGATGATGATTATGGAACTGGCCAACACCATAGGCCTCACGTTGCCTGAGGACATGATTGCCACGCTGGAGGTTCTTGACGACGAGCAGTCGGAGCCGAAGGTGGTGGTGCAGGGCGACTACGTGGAGCACAAGGTTGCGGAGAACAAGTTCGACGGGCCTGTGGGGCAGGTTGTGGAGCGTGTTGAGAAATTGGAGTATAGTTTCAAAGACTAAGACGGCAAGGATGATGGACAAGGACAGGAAGAGTGAGATAAACATCACGAACAACTTCAACGCGCCCATAGGGCAGCATATTGACCATGTGGACACCATCAACTTCCAGATGGATGGCGACGGCACATTCCACTTCGGGATGGTTGAGAAGACGAATGCGATGACACGCCAGACGGGCGAGGCCGAGAGGGATGAGGAAATGTTTCATTTCGTACACCCTGAGCTTGGCGAGGCCGATGGGTGGCGCATTCACGATGCCGTAAAGCGCTTGGTGAGGCTACAGGGTATTCAGATGATTTGCCAATACCTTATGCAACTGAAGGACGACAGAAAAGTGTTGTTGCCGCCTAATCCCTCGGCAGCATACGCGGAACTCGTCAGGATGGGTATGCCCAGTAGCGAGGGCTTCAACGAAATCACTTTCAGGAAGTACTACAACAAGAGATAGAGAATAACGCACACGAAGACAAGCATCAGAACGGCAAGGTTCTGGTGCTTTTTTTGTGCCTTGTAGAGAACAAAACAGAACAATTCAGAACAATGCGGAACAAGTTGGATGAAGTCAGAACAGGCCACTTTAAAATCCATCCGACCACGGAAAACTCATATTACCTTTGCATTGTCAACCTACCATTAGCGGCGTTGACAGAGCAAAAAATGGAAACAAGAATTATGAAAGTGGTGCGCCAGGGCGAAGCCTTCAGCGTACAATCAAGCAAACAGGAGTCGGGACAGATTCAGAAGTGCAACATCGTGTTGCGCGAGTTGGGCGGCTCGAAGTATGAAAACGAATATGTGTGCTCAATGCTGGGCAATCTGGCGGGGTGCAGATTCTATGAGGGTGATGTGGTGGCGGCCACGCTCCGGTTCTCTACGCACGAGTATCAGGGACAGGTGTTCCAGGAAATCCTTTGTACTGACATCGTGAAATTGAAAGTTTAAGAGTTTGAAAGTTTAAGAGTTTAAGAGTTTAAGAGTTTAAGAGTTTGAAAATAGTAAAATCGTTTAATAGTCAAATAGTAAAATAGTAAAATAGTAAAATTAACTAACCTTGAGTTGAAGTGAGGAGGATGTTCCCGGGTAAATGCGCAAAGAATCTGACCTTCTTCTCGCAATTCAACTTAAAACATGGAAACAGCTAAAAACAATTACAAACAGCATATTCTGCACGACGTGCAGATGGACACTCAGACAACATTCATGAGCAATGGTGACATCAACATCTACCCATGTCTGTGGGAGCAGGACAAGGCACCCTTGACAGCCGACGGCAAGCCGCTGGTTCGCTATCGTGCCGGGGTGATGGTGGAAGAAGACGGAAGGACTCGTGTGAAGCGTTTCCGCGACGGCATGAACGGCCCCAAGTATGAGACAATCTTCGAGACAGCCCATGCCGACGTGAAGCGTACTCGCGATATGAACCACGGAAAGCGCGGATGCATGAAGGTGGAGTTCAGATTTCCCCGCCGCTATCCGCTCTCGCTGATGAAGAGTCTTTTCTGCGAGGAAGCCGATGTGGTTATAGCATATTTAAACTCCAGAAAGGAGGAAACGGTATGGTAAGACTGATAGCACTTAACACCAAGCACTTCGCCGACAAACAGAAAAACAATCGGGGATATGCAGAGACCCAAACTGGCGAGCAGCTCGACGAGTTGCTCGGCCAGGAGTGGCTCCGCCGCGATGTGGCCGACATTCGTGCAGGGCAGGAGGAGAAGAAGGACTGGTTGCCATTCATCTGTCCCCACTACACGGCGTTCAAGGACAACCATCGTGCGCAGGACAGCATCATTCCCGAGGCGTTCACCTTCATGACGTGTGTGGACATAGACAACCCGAAGTTGGTCAGGAGGGCTTTTGAGAGAGCGTTGGAGGTGAACAAGGACGAACTGTCGGAGTGGCACGACATGGTGCTGCGCGAGGCTTATTCGGCTCGTGGCAAAGGCCACATCTACATCCGCATTCCAAAGGGCATGACCATCGAGGAAGCCCAGCGGGCTTTCTGCGAGGAGATAGGCTTTACGGAAAAAGACGAACTTCTCGACCCGTCGTGCTGGACTCCCGAAAGATATATCTATGTGACGGGAATAGACCAGGAAGTATTCCGCTCTGAGCATTGGCTGGAACCCATTGAGGGCGAGGAGCTGGAGGAGAGACGTGAGGCTTATCTGCTAAGAGGGCTTGATGTGGATGGAAGACCGCTGGTGAAGCCCGAAAACACCGCTACCAGTGTGGTTGCCGTGAGCACTCCCGAAGCAATCGTTGAAGCCGATGCGCGTACATTGTATATCTTCGACGCCTGCATGAAGGAGGCTGAACTGACACCCGATGTGCTCATCGTGGAAGGCCATCGGCACGAGGCCCTGAAAAGCATTCTCTCTGTGGGAGCTGCCCAGCTGCTGAAGAAAGAAGAGCTGATGGGCGTGTTGAAGGTGCGCATGGTGAGAAACTGGCAAGACAAGAATATTCAGCAGCTGGTGAGTGATTTCTATTCGAAATACCATGACCCCAATCAGAAGATGTCGCAGTTCCAGCGCAAGGTGTTGGCCAAAAGTTTGAAAGCCCCCCTGTCGTCCCCCGAGGGTAACACAATGGTCCAGAATGGTAATGAAACCCCAACGGGAACTGTATGGTGCGCTCCACCAACCATGCCTCGCCGTCTTCCCAAGATTGTTCAACTGCTCACATCAAAGACCCCTGACCTCTATAAGCCAGCTGTGGCTCATGCCATCTTTCCGCCGTTGGGTGCACATCTGTGGAAGGTTCGCTTCCCGTATATAGACAACGTGATGCACGAGGCTACCTTCATGAATGTGCTGATGGCCGGTACGGGTGCAGGCAAGGACTGTATCTCGCAACCCATCAACCACATCATGGCAGACATCCGCCGACGCGATGCCGAGAACCTGAAGCGCGAGGCCGACTGGAAGAAGGAGGTGAACTCGAGAGGTTCAAATAAAGATAAGAGACTGCGACCTGAAGGTCTCGTAATCCAGGAGGTTGACCCCGACATGACCAACCCGGCCTTTGTGATGCGCATGGCCGAAGCCGATGAGCATTTCCTCTATACGAAGATGAACGAGATAGACCAGTTTGATGCACTCCGCGGGTCGGCTCGTGGCTCGCAACAGTTTCAGATTATGTGCCTGGCATTTGACCCCGACAACCGCTATGGGCAGACACGTGTAGGCACGCAAAGCGTCACCGAGAAGGTGTGCATTCGCTTCAACTGGAATGCGGCCACGACTATCCAAAAGGGACAAAAATATTTCTCACGGGTGTTGACCGACGGACCGATAAGCCGCATCAACTTCTGCACGATTCCAGAACGCGAGATTGGAGCAGACATGCCTGTCTATGGCACCTACGACGCTCAGTTTGACGAGGAGTTGCGGCCGTACATTGAGCGTCTTTGCCGCGCGGCAGGAGTGGTAGAATGTCCGCAGGCATTCCGTCTGGCCAAACGGCTGAAAGATGAGTGCGCCGAGTTTGCAAGGCTGTCGCAGTCGAGGGTTTATGAGAATCTGTCGTTCCGTGCCAATGTAATCGCATATTTGAAGGCATGTGTGCTCTACATCTGCAACGACTACAAGTGGTCTCGCGAGATAGAGGAATTCGTCCGTTGGAGCCTTCAGTATGACATGTTCTGCAAGATGACTTTTTTCGGCGAGGCCATCGAGGCGGCCAACCGCCAGTCTGAAGAGCAGACAAGCCATCGTGGCCCGCGCAACCTGCTGGAGCAGCTGCCCTCAAATTTCACCGTCCACGATGCCGACCTTATCCGTCAAGCCAATGGCATGGACACTCGCGGCACACGCAACATGCTCTCGCAATGGGTTCATCGCGGCTACCTCTTACAGATGACAAATGACAGTTTTTCGAAAATCACTAACATGGAACGTACAGCAAAGAAAGAGTAACAACTATGGAACTGATATTGACAAGAATTGCAAAGAAGAAGGACTATACGATAGGCAGACTGAGCCTCTCCCCCGACCCCCCTCCCGAAGAGAGTGGAGAAAAGAAAGCCTCCCCTACGGGGGGATGTTTGAAGGGGGCTTCTTACTTCTGCGACACGCTGGAACCCACATGGCGCGACTACAAGCACGGCGGGAGGAAGATAAAGGGATGCTCTGCCATTCCCGAAGGGCGCTACGCGGTGGTGATTTCATGGTCGCCGAAGATGAAGAAATGGCTTCCCATCCTGCTCGGCGTGCCGATGTTCAAGGGCATCAGGATTCACGCGGGCAACACGGCCAAGGACACCGAGGGCTGCATCCTCGTGGGACAGAACCTGAAGAAGGGTATGGTGCTCAACTCCAACACCTGGCTCCACCGCCTGAAGCAGAAAATCGTGGAGGCGAAAGACAAGGGCGAGGCGGTGTGGATTACCATACGCTGACTATCACGCGCAGATGCACAAAAAGTTCTCACACAGAGGAACAGAGGTTAAGGAGGCAGTAAGATGCTGAAAGCATCTCCTATCAGTAACCGTAGTGTCCGAAGGACCTGCGGATAAGTGGCAGACAGGCTGTCTCCCGACCCTATAGGGGTCGCCCATCTCCGAGTAATGGGGCACTCCGTCAGAGTGCTTTTGTTTCCCTCACCGTTTGTTTCCGGGGGTGCTCGCTTCGCTCGTACCCTCGGTTACTAAATGGCGACGCTTTCAGCGTCATCAATAAGTGGAACCAACTCCAACTCTCCCAAAGGGAAGCCCCCCTTACCCCCCGGTGGGGGGCTTTTTTCTTACACGATAATTATCACGCGGAGGTGCTTAAAAATCTCACACAGAGGAACGGAGGGAAAGGAGAGAAAAACTCTGCAACCTCTGTACCTCTGTGTGAGGTATGTTCAAATACTCTGCAACCTCTGCACCTCTGTGTGAGGTATGTTCAAATACTCTGCAACCTCTGTACCTCTGTGTGAGGTATGTTCAAAAAACTCTGCGCCTCGGCGTGAGATGAATAACTAAAGCCTCAACAAGAGAAATGCCCCTAATTCTTCTTGAACACCAGGTGGTGGTTGCTGTAATCCACGAAGCGCTGGAAGAGTTCGCGAAGGTCGGAATAGCTCTTCTCTGACTGGATGATTTTGTTGATGCTGAACTGATAGAGCACCTGGGCCTTGTTCTCGGTGACGGAGGTGAAATAGCGGCCTTCGAGTCCTTTGTCGGGGGTGGTGACGATGGTGTTCTTGGGCTCTTCTGCCAGCCGGTAGCCTTCGGGCATGGTGATGTTCACGACGATGCTCTCTGACGAGAGACTGGGGAACTCTACGGGCATGATGCGCTCAGTGGCTGTGAAGGGATTGGCGGCCAGCGGGGGCTTGCTGAACGGCAGAACGCTGATGGTGCCGTCGGATACTTCGCCCTGCACGCTGAACGTTGTTTTTTCTTCTATCTCAGACGAGGCATTGTCGGCAACGGTCTTGCCTGCTGCCTGCATGGCCTGGCGCTGGTTGACGGCGGCGAGGCCTGTGTAGCGGGTTGTTGAGGTGCCGGTGAGTTTGCCGTCGGCGGTCAGCACGGCGTCAATGACCGTTGAGGTTTGCGCCTTCTGCAACTTCTGCAGGTTCACCCACTTGCTGCTCTTTCCCTTTGCCACCATGCGGGCACGCTCTACGAGCAGGGGTGCGGGGAGTACGTTGAATCCTCCGTTGCCGGCAGAGCCATCGGCAAAGAGGGTCTGGCCGTCGCTGAGGGCCACGCCCACCACGCAGGTGCTGAGTTTGGAGATGGAGGGGAAGTTATAGGGCAGCAGTCCCATATCGCGGCTGCGCAGCACTACGGGCCATGCCTGTATGCCGGATGAGCGCAACGACTGTATGAGCAGCAGGTTGATGTCGGCGTTGGTGCCCTCGCCCTTCTTCAGTGTCTCTGAGGTCTTGTTGGGCCACAGGGCGTAGGTGCCGTTCCAGCGTACGCGGCTCATCACCTGTTTGTAAACCTCGGCAGCACGCTGGCGCTCGTCGGTAATGCTGGCCACTTTGGCCTTCAGTTCGTCGGCAAGCGGGCTTGGGTTGTCAAGCGCTTTGCCCAGGTCCTCGTCGTCGAGAATCATGCGGTCTATCTGTTCCCAGGTTTTGGCGTAGGATATGGGCATGGTGCCGCGCAGGCTATAGCTTTTCAGCTCGGCCGTGATGCCGGCGCAATAGTCCTGCTCGTTCCACACGTAGGAGTCCTTGGGAATGGCCTTCAGGTCGCGCCCCACGCAGGTGTAGTGGTTGGTGGTGACGGTGACGGGAGCGGCAATGGCGTCGCTCTCGAGTTTGTAGCGCATGGTGCCGGTCACGCACGAGCAGTTGAGGCGCTGCAGGCCGTGCTCCTCGATGTTGAAGATGAGATAGTTGGGAATCTCCATGTCGAGACAGGCGTAGGCCACGGGAATCTCGCATTGTGCATACCAGTCGTGCAATTGCCAGAACAACTGGCTGTGCAGGCAATACTCGTATTCTATCACGGTGCCCTGCTTGACATCGGGGATGGTGAACTTCACCTGCCAGGTGGCATCGTCAACCTGCTCTCTGACCACGTCGCCGCTCTTGATTTTCGACTTCACCACCTTGCCGTTCTCCATGTTGAAGGCGGTGGCCTTGAGGTCTTCCACGCTCTCTTCGGTATAAACGCCCACGGCACTCTCGGTCATCGAGCCGGTGGCGCCGTCAAAGTAGTTGCTCATGGAACTCATCAGCTCGCCGTTGTCCATTTCTATGGCTTTCGACTTGAGCGAGAATCTGGTGGCCGAGACGCCCGACTTGCTCTGCGTGAGTTTGGAGTATGGTATGGTGACGGTGGCAAAGCGCGCACCCTCGGGGCGCAGCACCTTGATTCTAACCTTCTCGTTGTAGTCCACAATATAGCCGTTGGTCTGAACCGTGTAGTTGACATTCGTCAGGCGGCAGAGCACCACGGCCTCGGGAGTCTCAGACTTGTAGGTGGTCATCTCCATCTCCTGTTGTGTGGGTTTTCCGAACTTCAGGTTGACGTCCTCCTGAGCCGTTGCCCCGAGCGGTGCGAACAGCAAGCATGCTGATAACAGACAGATGTGGAATTTTTTCATTGGATTATACATAAAATTTACCTTGAACTTAATTGTTTTATGGCACAAAGATACGAAAAAAACACAGACGTTAACGTTAACGTTGACGTTAATAAAGGGTTTTTTCATTTTTTAACAGCACATGCGCCTGTGTTTTTCTTTTCATACCGGAAATATGATATATCTTTGCATTATGAAAGACCTGAATATTGATGATTATCTGGAAAAACCTTGCTGGGTGATAGACATTCTGCCCAAGCAGGTGCCCGCAAACAGCCCGGGCCAATATTTCCGCGTGGAGAAGTTTTTCTTGTGTCAGCCGCAGGCAGATGCCATCTGCCGAAAATTCATCAACCTGCTGGTGAAACTGAACTGCTATTATGACTTGGAGGTATGCCGCCTCAACAACCAAACGACCACCAATCCCGCACCGGAAGACTTGGCTGAATGGATGCTGGAGCGCAAACTCATCTATGTGCTACTCGCCCCCTGCCCCCCGGTGGAGGGAGAAAGTGAGGAGAGAGCCATGATTGGCTTCCAGGGCGACGACCACTACATGACGCTCTACAACCCCAACGCGGAACTCTTAGAGCTGGTGCGCCTGCTTGCTGCCTCAGAAGGCTTGTTTGTGTGGAAACCTATAAACAACAATAAACAATAGCCAATAGCCAATAAACAATAACCTGAAGGCTTTAAGGTTTCACACAGAGGTGCAGAGGTGGCAGAGTATTTCTTTACTCCTTCACCTCCGTTCCTCTGTGTGAGAAAAAGAAACCCTCAAACCTCAACTCTCAAATCTCAATTTTTCGCTGACGCTCAACAACACGTCTCAATTCTCAAATCTATTTCAGTTTCACAATCGCATAGGATGTGGGCGGCATGTTGATGGTCATGTCGCCTGACTTTTTGTTGTAGCGTATGGGGAAGTTGTCGCCTAAGAGCACTTTTGTCTTTTTGAACTTCACGTTGATGTTGAACGTTGCCTCTGAGGCCTCTGCCCTGGGGTTGAGCATGACGAGCACCACATCGTTGCCTGCCGCACGTGCATAGACGAAAGGATAGACGGGTGCCGACGTTGCATCTAAATTCTGCATGGAAGGATAGACGGGCACGAACTCGGCATAGTTGGCCAGCGCGGGCTCGTTGTGGCGCAAAGCAATAAGCCGGCGGGTCTTGTTGAGCAGCGAGTTGGGATTCTTCTCCTGAGCGGCCACGTTGGGTGCGTCGGGCGAAGGATCAACGGGCAGATAGAGCTTAGAGGCATCACCCGTTGAGAATCCAAGGTTCTTGCCCGACGACCATTGCATGGGTGTGCGGGCTCCGTTGCGCGGCTGATAGGCTCCTTCCACCTGCGGCCAATCGTTGGGCAGCTGTCTCATGCCAATCTCGTTGCCGTAATAGAGGAAAGGCACACCGGGCATGGTGAAGCCGAAGGCGTAGATGATTTCCAGTTCCTTGTCCGTGCGGCGGTTGCCCAGACGGGCATTGTCGTGGTTGCCCAGAGGCAGACTGATGTAACCCTTGCCCACGGTCTTGGTGTATTGGTCCATGTAGCTGCGGAGGAAGGCTGTGATGTCGCCCTTGCCTTCCGCGTCAAAATAGCTGTGTCCCTCGCTCACACCGTTGAGGATGCGCCAACTTTCTTTCTGGAACAGGTCGTTGTAGCCGTTGAACCAATGGAAGAAATCCACGTGGAAACAGTCGTCGAGCGCATCGGCGGGGTACGACCACTCGGCCACCATGAACCCGCGGGGATAGTCTTTCTCCAACAGTCGGCGAATCTCGCGCCAGAAGAGTTTGGTCTCGTTCTCGTTGGTGTTGAAGAACTGCTCGTTGCCTCTTACGCGGCGCGTCTTGACCAACGCTCCTGCCATATCGGCACGGAAACCATCAGCGCCCATGTCCATCCAGAACCGCAGCACATTCTTCAGATCCTCGCGCATGGCCAACACGTCGGGGTGGTTGGTTGGCAACTGCCACTTCTGGTCGGGGTCGGGATTGGAGAAACCGAAGTTCAAGGCAGGCTGACACCAGTAGAAGTTGCGCATGAATTGTCCGTTTCTTTGTCCGTAGCCTTTGATAAACTGTCCGGCAAACTCACGAGGGGGGTCAACCCAGTTGGTCTCAGTCCAGATGTAGTAGTTGGAGTATTTGTTCTTCTCCTGTTTCTGCGACTCCACAAACCACGGGTTGTCGATGGCAGTATAGCTGATAACATAGTCGAAGATGACGTGCATACCGCGCTTGTGAGCCTCCTCAAACAGGCGTTTTGCATCGTCGTTGGTGCCATAGCGGGGCGCTATCTTGTAATAGTCACGAATGTCGTAGCCCGCATCCATGAAAGGCGAGTCGAAGAAAGGGTTGAACCAGATGGCATCTACGCCGAGGCTCTTCACATAGTCGAGCTTGCTGATGATGCCCTGCAGGTCGCCGATGCCGTCGCCGTCGGAGTCACAAAACGTCTGCGGATAGATTTGATAGAACACCGCGTTCTTGGCCCAGTCGGGCACATTGGGAATTTCATACTTTCCCGTAATGGTCTGTGCCGAAGCCGTTAGCATCATGGCGCAGCCAACGAGCAGAAATAATACTTTTTTGATTGTCATAGTTCAGCTTGGTTATTGGTTATTAGTTATTGGTTATTGGTTATTGGTTATTGCTTATTTGGTTATTGTTTACCAAGGAAACGTCTCCGGGTCGTTGAGCACATTTGAGCGCAGGTTCTGGTTCAACGAACTGATGGCCTTCATGTCCTCGTCGGTCAAGTTGAAGGACATAACCGCCATATTCTCAGCAAAATGGTTGGGTTTGGCACGCGGAATGGTTATCAGGTTGCGCTGAACAATCCAGCGGAGCACTATCTGCGAAGCTGTCTTGCCGTATTTCCCGGCCAACGATTGCAGCAACGGATTGCCCACCACATTAATGTCGCCCTGTCCGAACGGCCCCCAAGCCTCCACCTGAATGCCCAGCCGGTGGTTGTAGGCAACGTTCTCCTCCTGAGTCATAAAGGGATGCACCTCTATCTGATTCACCACAGGGCGGATTGTCGCATAGCCAAGCAGGTCGTCGAGATGATGGCGGTTGAAATTGCTCACGCCAATCGAGCGCACCTTACCTTCAATAACACTCTGCTCCATTACCTGCCAAGTGTGTTTCACGCAGTCTTTCACGGGCCAATGGATGAGCAGCAGGTCAATATAACCGGTTTTCAACTTGTCGAGGCTCTCGTCGATAGAATGGAGAACCGCCTCGCTGCCTTCGCGCATAATGTTGGTGGCTACTTTGGTGGTGACAAACAACTCCTGACGTGGAATGCCGCTGTCAGCAATCCCCTGCCCCACCTCGGCCTCGTTTTCATAGCCTTGGGCTGTATCAATGTGGCGGAATCCCGCTTCAAGAGCCAGGCAAACATTCCGTCTGGCAGTATCTCCACGCAGGGTCCATGTGCCGACGCCAATTTGTGGAATTTCTAAGCCGTTGTTTAGTTTCATGGTGTTTGGCTTGTTTAGTTGTTGGTTGGTATTTTTGATTTGTGGGTTGAGGGTTGGCAATCTGAAAAGCCCTTGTTCATGGGGCAAAGTACGGCGTTTATCTTTGTGCAGCCCTTGTGCTGATTCGCTTGCCGTCTTTCCTCCAGGTGTAAATCCACGCACCATTGCGGCTGGTGAAGGTGTCGCCATTACAGGCAAGTATCTCGCCAACATTACTCACACTGAAGGTGTAGAGTCGTTTGCCACTTGCATCGTAGGTGATATAGAACGACCGCCCCTGCTTGATGATATAAAACGAACTGCTATAACCCACCAGCTCACCCTGACTGGCGCTGAGGGTCTTGATTTTCTTGCCACTCTGGTCGTAAATGTAGTACCAGTTGTTCGTGGTCTCTATATGGCTGATGCTCTGAGCTTGAAGCTGACAGGCTAAACTCAGCAAAACGACGATAAATATCTGCTTCATATTCTTAAGGATAACATTCTTGAAATCAATGCTTTAATCAAACCGTTCGCGCAGACTTACTCACAACTAACAATGCAGAGCTTCATAATGCCTGCCGGAACGCGCACCTCAACCACATCGCCAGCCTTTTTGTTGAGCAAGGCCTGGGCAATGGGCGACTTGATGGAGATTTTGCCTTCACGCAGATTGGCCTCATGCGGACTGACAATTGTATAGGTCATCCGGCTGCCCGTATCAACGTTGTTCATCACCACCTTGCTCAGCAATCCGACGCTGTCTGTCTTGAGTCTTGACTTTTCTATCACGCGGGCATTCTCCAGTACCTTCTGCTTGAAACTTATTCTGCTCAAAAGCCGCGACTGCTCGCGCTTGGCGGCATGATATTCGAAATTCTCGCTAAGGTCGCCCTTATCGCGGGCCTCAGCAATAGCCTCCCTCACCCTGGGTAACTCAACGTTCTCCAGCTGACGGAGTTCTGCCACGAGTTTATCGTAGCCTTCTTGTGACATGTATTCCATACTTATTCCTCAACAATGCCGAGCATTGGTTGTATTTTACTTCTTTGTGGGCACAAAGATACGATTAAGTGAGCAAAAAAACAAAAGAAAACCCTTTTTCTTTTGGATTTTTCGAACGAGAGAATCTTAGACCAAAGTCAAAGATACGACTAAGTGAGTGAAAAAACAAAAGGAAAACGAGTTTTTTCAGGTCTCTGGCATGAGTATTTTGTATGTAAATCAAAAAAACTGAATATTGAATTGCCAGGAAAGCATGTTTTCTTTGCAAAACGTGAAGATTTTATCTGAAAAAAGTAACAAATGTCATTCAAAACGAGTATCTTTGCAACTGTGTTTAACTGATTTAGGAAAAACCGAAATAACTGACAAGAAAAACTAAACTATGGACAGAAGAAACTTTATCAAAAAAACAGCTTTGGCAGCTGCTGGAACGGCCCTGGCGGCGCCCGTTTCAGCTGTGCTTACGCAGGCGGAATCGGCAAGGCTCTTTGAAAACGAGGCCAGCCCCAACGCTTCAAGCGGGCAAACGAAAAGTGCTGAGCAGGCTCATGAGCAAGCGGGACTCAGACAGGCCTCGACCCAACTCAAAGTGCTGATGGTGAATGGCAGTCCAAGGCCCGACGGCAACACTTTCTGTTGTCTGAAAGAGATTGAGAAGCAGCTGCAGAAGCACGGTTTGGAAACGGAAATCGTTCAGATAGGCCGACAACCCGTGCGCATGTGCATCAATTGCGGTGGTTGCCACCAAAACGGCGGGCAAGGTTGTGTGTTTGACGACGACATGTGTAGCGAGATTACCCAGAAAATGGCTTCGGCCGACGCGCTCGTCGTGGGCACTCCCGTCTATTACGGACAGCCCAACGGCGGCATTTTGTCGCTCATGCAACGGCTGTTCTTCTCGGCAGGCCATCTTGTGCAGAACAAGCCGGCAGCAGCGGTGGCCGTCTGCCGACGTGGAGGTGCCACAGCAACGCTCCAGACGATGAACATGATGTTTGAGATGATGAACATGCCTGTTGTCACCTCGCAATACTGGAACATAGCCTACGGAGCAGGCAAGGGCGAGGCGAAACTCGACACCGAGGGCATGCAAACGATGCGCACCCTGGGCAACAATATGGCGTTTCTGTTGCAGAAGATTCATGCTAACGGCAATCCCGCTCCAACGCGCGACGAGCGACCAGCGTTTATGAACTTCATCAGGTAGGCTGGCGCTCTCACTTTCTAAGTATATAATACAGATTTACAGACATTTACGCTTAAACGAATAATGATGAAAAGACATATAGCAATATTGGCAGTAAGCTTGATGGCAGCTCTTGCATGGGGCCAAACACCCGTTGTAAAAGTTGACGGAGGGTCTTTGCAGGGCGTATCTTCAGCCTCGGGCGAGGTTACCGTCTTCCGCGGCGTTCCCTATGCTGCACCTCCTGTGGGCAATCTCCGTTGGAAACGCCCGCAGCCCGTCGTGAAATGGAAAGGTGTCAGAATAGCAGACACGTTCAGCAACATCTGCTGGCAACCAGGAAATGCCGTCGGAACATTCTATGGCAACGAGTTTTACTGGAAGGAGCAGACCGTTCAGAGCGAGGACTGCCTCTATCTGAACATTTGGACTCCCGCGAATGCTGTGGGCAAACCAGAGCGCAAACTGCCTGTGGCATTTTGGGTTCATGGTGGCGCTTATTTCAACGGCTATGGACACGAGATTACAATGGATGGCGACGCGTGGGCAAAGCGTGGGGTGATTCTCGTCACCATCAACTACCGCCTGGGCATCTTCGGTTTCCTTGCCCATCCTGAGCTGTCGGCAGAGACTTCTGATGGCACATCGGGCAACTATGGAACCTACGACCAGGTGGCTGCCCTGAAATGGGTGCACGATTACATCGCACAGTTCGGAGGCGACCCCGACAATATTACCGTCCTGGGACAGAGCGCGGGTGCCGCAAGTATCAAGAACTTGGTTTCCTCGCCTATGTCTAAAGGCTTCATCAGAAATGCAATCATACAAAGCGGCGGCGGCATCAGCACAAATGCCGTTTCCGAAATTGAGCAAAAGAAGGCCGAGTCAACAGGAAAGGAGTTTATGGATAAGCACGGATACCGCACCTTGAAGGAGATGCGAGCCGTTCCTGCCGAAGAGCTGTTGCGGATTTTCAAAGAACAAGGCATGGGTCTGTTCAGGCCCCACATCGACGGAGTGCTGCTGACAGAATCGTTTGACGTGGCCGTGAGGAACCAGCACCTGGCCGACGCATCGTACATGATTGGCTGTACGCTCGACGACATTCGTCCGATGGGGAAACAGATTGACGAGTTCTGTTTCTTGCGCGACTCGCTCGACCATCGTCCCGCCTATCAGTATATCTTCGCAAGGAAACTGCCCGGTACCCACGACGGCGCATTCCATTCAGCTGAGCTGTGGTACATGTTCCACACGCTTGACCGCAGCTGGCGCCCCATGATGCCCGCCGACTACGCGCTGGCAGACGAAGTGATGAACTGCTGGACCAACTTTGCAAAATACGGCAATCCAAACGGAAAAGGAAAAGAGAGCTGGCAGCCGTTCACGCTCGCTAATCCATACATCAAGACCTTCAACGTAGAATTTGGCAATTAGCTGATTTTTTAACAAGTGTAGGATGGAAGGAATAAAGTGCCACTTTACAACGCTAAAGGCACTCTTTACAACGCTAAAGGCACTCTTTACAACGCTAAAGGCACTCTTTACCACAATAAAGCATAACATTATACAAATAAAACAATAAGTTATTCCGATGAAACACTATCTGAGAAAACTGGAAGAAACGGTGCAGGAGCATTGGGACCTAAAGGCGCTCTGCGACTATAGAGGCGAAGAATTCACTTATGGCGACCTGGCCGAAAACATTGCAACGTTCGGCATCTTCCTCAACAATGCGGGCATAGACAAGGGTGAGAAAATAGCCCTCTGCGCGCGCAATTCCGCACGTTGGGCAATGACATTCTGGGATATTAATGTAAACAGCTGCGTGGTAGTGCCGCTTCTTGCCGATTTCTCCCCTGGAGGCATCGCAGCCTTGACCCGCCATTCAGAGAGCGTCTTGCTTTTTACGGATGAGGATATTTGGGCAAAGCTTTTCCCCGAGGATATGCCAAATCTTAAAGCGGCCATCAATGTCAAGGACAGCACTTTGCTATGGTATCAAGACCAGAAAGTGGCCGATGCATGGGAGAACCGCAAAAAGGCCTTTTCGCAACGTTATCCTCATGGATTAACGCCGGAGCGCGTATCTTATCCCACGGACAACTCAGACGATTTGGCCATCATCAACTACACGTCGGGAACTACCGGAAATCCCAAAGGCGTAATGCTCACCTATGATGCCCTTTCGGATATCGACGATTTCAGCAACAACCATTTCCCGAACCAACCAGGAGACACCATCGTTTCGATGCTACCTATGGCCCACATGTACGGACTGGTCATCGAGTTCATCCATCCCAATATCGATGGAGTTGCGGTCTATTTCTTGGGAAAGGCTCCTTCGCCCACAACGCTCCTCAAAGCCATGCAGGACGTGAAACCCTATATGGTGGTCACGGTACCTCTGGTAATGGAAAAGGTTTACGCCAATTCCATCAAACCAGCGTTGGAGAAAATGAAAGTGCCGCTCGCCATACCCTTGGTGAACAAACTGATATACCGCCAAATCCGAAAAAAACTCATAGAGGCATTCGGTGGCAAGGTGGGGTGCTTCATCATGGGAGGAGCAGCCATCAAGCCCGAGGTGGAGCGATGCTTTGCCAAGTTGCGACTGCCCTTTACCGTGGGCTATGGAATGACTGAGGCCTGCCCGCTGTTGGCTTATGAATGGTGGACGGACTTCGTTCCGGGCTCATGTGGCAAAGCCATCCACGAAATCAGGATTGACTCCCCAGACCCGAAGCACATTCCTGGGGAAATTCAAGCCCGCGGACGCAACATGACCATCGGCTATTTCAAGAACCCCGAAGCCAACGCCGCAGCATTCACCGACGACGGCTGGTTCCGCACAGGAGACCTCGGCATAATAGATGACAAAGGCAACATCTTCATCCGGGGACGCATCAAGTCAATGATACTCGACTCCTCCGGCCAAAACATCTATCCAGAGGAACTCGAGGCCGTCCTGTCAAGCTGCCCGTACGTCAGCGAATCGCTTGTCGTCGAGCGCAAAGGAAAGATTGTGGCTTTGGTATATCCAGAAGTCCCCGATGATATGGACGCGGAAACAAGGGCCAGCCTGCCAGAGCTCATCCGTTCCACCGCCAACAAAGCCCTTCCAGCCTACGGCAAGATTAACAAGGTGGAAATACGCGATTTGCCCTTCGAAAAAACCCCGAAGATGAGCATTAAAAGGTATTTGTATCAGTAAAAGAGCGTTGCGCTTCCACAGATTTCACTACAGACAGATCTTTTCTGTTTACAACTTGTTATTAGTAATAAAAACAGGGAAAAACATGAAGAACAACGGATTATGTTGATTGTTACTTCTTGTTTTTCCCTGTATTGTTTGTTTTATCTGTTCCGACAAAGGGAGTTAGTCAAGGTCAAGGAAACCTCCATAACCATCATCATCACTCCACAAATCACCTGATGATGGCAACTTGTCATCATCATCCACCTCATCTTCTTGTTCGACAGAAGTGGGTGGATTTCCGTCAATTGCCCATCCTGGGCTGCCAACCATCAACCGATGCGGCAGCGTGACAACGACTTCTATATCGGGTTGCAGATATGGTTTCTTTTTCATACTACGTTTCCTTTTACTTCACCAACAGTTTCTTTCCACCCACGATGTACATGCCTTTGGGCAGGTTGGCTACTGATATGCTGACCTTGCGTCCAGACAGGTCATAGACCGCTGTGATGGCGTTTGGGTTCATTGGTATGATGGACTGCAGGTCGATGTTGTTCGTATCATCACCGTCAACAACACCGTTGATGGCGATTCTTGCTCCATCATTCTGGCTTTCCGGGTTGTCGAAGATGCTGTGTGTGAGCGTTATCCATCCACGGAAGCCCTTGATAGGGGTGTCGCGGCTCAGCTCATACATCTTGCCCTTGCTCATAGCGTAGGAGCCCTTCGGGGCATAGCTGCCTTCTGGGGATTCTACTGATGCGTGTTTTATGCCGTCTTTGTTGACTTTGAATGTGCTGTAGTTTGGTGTCCGGATAAAAGTGACAAAACCGGTTCCGTCGTTCTTGTCTTCATAGGAGCCGACATCCTGTTGCCCACTCCAAGTATTCAGGTTCATGTAAGGATACTGGTATTCGGAATTGTTTTCATCTTCCGAATTGGTAGAGAAGAACAGTTTGCCGAGGTCATAATAGTAAGCCATCTGGCCACGCGGGGTTTCGCCGAAGGCGGGGTCTTTTGAAGGTTTCAGCATGTAGAGGTACCCTGGTTCGACAACGTTGCTGAGCGTGAGCAGGTTGACCGTCTGAAAGTCGATGATGCAGTCATTGTTCGACAGCAGGCCGATACTGTGCAGTCTGAGTAGTTCGCTCTCTTCGCCGAAGGCATTGCGCACCTGTTCTCCTGTAAGTGGTATCGGGAACGAGAAGGTGTTCCAGTCGTAGCTTTCCTCATCTTCTCCCTCTTTCATCGTCTTAGAAAAGTTTCGCTGCAGGCAGGCAGCACCAGCATACCTGCCATCCCATTCTGCCGGGGTGTATTGGTTAGCCAGGAAACGCTGTCTGTCGGCTTCAGCATGACTCAAGTAGCTTAAGTCTTCTTCGTCATCATAGAAGAACACCGGCGACAGGCCCATGTAGGAAGCGCGGATGTCATCCACACACACCCAGTCGGTGTCGTAATAGCCACTATTGTTGCCACTGCCTACAAGTTCACTCCGTGTAGCCTCTTCTTTTCTGAATCCCAGGCGGATGGTTCGGTTGCCATTATCATAGTCTTCCTGCGAAACCAGCACCCATACCTTCTGTTTGTGGTCGTCTGCGTTGTAGAGCAGTTCTTTGCCTGCTTCCAGACAAGTCTCATAGCTTTCTTTCGTATATGTTTCAAAAGGCAGCTGCTCAAGTGTTACCTCACCATAGTGGGGCTCTGCGGCAGAAGGAATCTCAAACGTATTTTCAGGATCATTCACACGGCTGTTGGGAATCACGCGTGCAAACAAATAGGCATCATGATTGTTTTCGCTCATAGTGAAGCCCACACACTCTATCTGGTACCATCCATGTTTGGGAGCTTCGAAATTGGTCGAAACGGTGCCCACGCCTTCAAAAGACATGAAACCGAACTTGGCATTCTTCTTACCAGAAGCCTGATCATCTGTGCTGGTAGAAGTCACCTTGTCAAAACATTCTTTCAATCTGACGGGAGTGTCCCAGGGTTCATTGACGTAACGTGGATTCATCGATTGTTGGTTGTTCTTGCTCACAGGCGATTGTCCCGTCCTGTAATCGCCCCAGGTGTAAGTATAACGTTTCGGGCTGTTATAAGTATAGTCACTCAGTGTTGACACCGCCCAATCGTTTTCACCGAAAAAGTCATTGGCGTTTCGGGTGAAATCGCGGTCTTTGATCAGCGACGAGATACTGGGATTCAATCCCACTGAATTCTGTGTCAGCACATCGACAAACTCGTCTATAGAAATAATACGCCACTGATAGAGCTTCTGTATTTCTATTTCGTCACCATTTTCCAACGGTAGTGTATCTGTGTTTCCCTTTACGTTACCCGTAGTCCAGCACGAGCGGTCGTCATCCCAATAAACAAACTGTCCGTCACCCTTACCTATCGAGGTGTTGTGACATTCTCCCCAGGCAGCACCGAGATAATATTTCACATTGGGTGTTCTCCCTGTCCACACCTGATACATATAATAGGTATAAGTATCTGTGTTAGACGCATCTTCAACCCGTTCAAACGTCCAATTCATCTTATACTTCGACTGATTGCTTCCATCCATCAGGGTGGTGAGGTTGATAGTCCTGTAATTCTGATCCGACCAGGTTTTCCCAAACGGTTCTGGAGGTCTGACGCAGAAACTATTCTTAGTTGCAGCTGTACTCTCGGTGATACCAGCATTGATGCGCCCGTTGGAATAAAGATACATCTGTCGCCCGAAGTCCGAAAAGAACAGACGGCCTTCCATTGCCCAGTCACCACCCTGAATCACAAAGCGGCCCGTTCCGACATTATACAAAAGAAAGGGATAGCCATGCTCTAACGAGTTATCATCTGGGTAAGCGCTGTTTCCAATAACCGTACTCACATCAATACCCTTCCACTGCTGACTGGTAACCTCAGCATGGTTCTGCGCTTTTAATCCACCTACATGAACGAAGGTCAAAAGGGCAAGCAACGTATATGTCTTTGAGAAAAACTTGAACATCATAGATTTACAGAATCAGGTATTATATATACTACAATTAATTGCTTATTGCTTATGAAGCCTACAAATTTAAACAAAAAATACCATCCTCCTTGAATTGCTATCCATAATTTTACATTCAATGGAAGAATTTAACTTTTTTTAAACAAAATCACTATCAGCAACTATTCAGCGAATGGTTAAAGCTGTTTTTTCTCCCTCATCAATATTTCACGTGAATTCGCGAATTCATGTTATTTAAGTTTGAAAAGAAGATGATAGGAAACAGAATCTCCTAAATTATCACAAAATTATCCTCCGTATCGCAAAGGTATGGAGGTTTTTTCATATTTTTGCGCAAAAACTGATAACGATGAAAAGAACCATGATTTCTGCATTCATGCTGCTGGTGGCAGTATGGAGTGTGGCTGCCCTAAAAAACGAGGACGGTAGCCGTTTGTGGCTACGAATGGAGAAAACTGGTACTGCAGCTAAGGTTACAGGCGTGAACCAACGGTCGCTGGCCGAAGGGAAAAGCAAATGTACGGCAATGACAGAGCTTCAAAGTTACTGGCAGGGCGGACCGGTGGTGCTGAAACGCCAGAAGGGAATGTCTGCCGATGCATACGCCATCAAGAGCGAGGGCGGAAAAATTGTGATAACGGCCGCGAATGATGCAGGACTGCTATACGGTGCATTCCACCTATTGCGCCTGCAGCAGACGGGAGAGGCGACCACGGGGCTTGACATCAGGGAGCAGCCGACCTATGACCTGCGCATACTGAACCATTGGGACAACCCTAATGGCACCATAGAACGTGGATTTGCAGGGCGGAGCATCTTCCTGAATCCAGACCCAGAGCGGATGAAGACATACGCCCGCGCCAATGCCTCTATCGGCATCAACGGCACGGTGCTGAACAACGTGAACGCAAAGCCCGAAGCGTTGGCAACCGAGAACCTGCAGAAGGTGAAGGTGATAGCCGACCAACTGCGCCCCTACGGCATCCGCGTGTATCTGTCCATCAACTTCGCATCACCAATCAAGGTGGGCGGGCTAAAGACTGCCGACCCGCTCGATGCCAACGTCATCAACTGGTGGAAAGATAAGGTCAATGAAATCTACAAGCTGATTCCCGACTTCGGCGGATTCCTCGTGAAAGCCAATTCAGAGGGTGAGCCAGGGCCACAGGACTTCGGACGGACACATGCCGATGGGGCCAACATGTTGGGTATGGTTCTGAAACCGCATAAGGGCATCGTGATGTGGCGCGCCTTTGTGTATAAGCCACAGAGCAGAGACCGTGCCAATCAGGCCTACGAGGAGTTTGTGCCCCTGGACGGGCAGTTTGCCGACAACGTGATTATTCAGATCAAGAACGGCCCCGTGGACTTTCAGCCTCGTGAGCCATACAACCCGCTGTTTACTTCGCTACAGAAGACACCGATGATGGTGGAGTTCCAGATAACGCAGGAGTACCTGGGCGCTGCTAACCATCTGGTTTACCTCGCCCCGATGTGGAAGGAATTTTTCGGTTGGGTGAAACCTACCAGTCTGAAAGCGATGGCCGGTGTGGCAAATATCGGCGACGACACGAACTGGTGCGGTCATCACTTCGCACAGTCCAACTGGTATGCCTTCGGACGACTGGCATGGAACCCCAACTTGACATCGGAACAGATAGCTGAGGAATGGCTGCGCCAGACGTTTTCGGGTGAAGAGCAACTGGTAGGTCCTATGAAGCAATTAATGCTGGATAGCCGCGAGGCTTGTGTCAGCTATATGATGCCATTGGGTATCCACCATATCTTTGCCGGTGTGCACCACTATGGCCCAGCGCCCTGGTATAGTCCGAAAGGTCTGCGTGCCGACTGGACTCCACCTTACTACCATCGTGCCGACAGCATTGGACTGGGCTTTGACCGCACACTCACGGGGTCGGCTAACGTCAAGCAGTATCCCGAGGAACTCTGCCATTTGTATAACGACATTAACACTTGTCCAGAAAACCTATTGGCATGGTTCCACCATGTGCCTTGGGATCACAGTATGAAGAGTGGACGCACCTTCTGGGACGAGCTTTGCCACAAGTACGACGACGGCGTCCGCGAGGCTCGCCGCTTCCTGACCGTATGGGATGCCATGCAGCCTTACGTGGACCAACAGCGCTTTGATGAGGTTCAGCGCAAACTCCGCATACAAGCCCGCGATGCCGAGTGGTGGCGCGACGCCTGCCTACTCTATTTCCAGACCTTCTCACACCGTCCCACCCCGCAGGACATGGAGCATCCCGTGCACAACCTCGACGAGATGATGCAGTTCGTCATTCCCATCTCCATGTATGAGAATCCTGCCTACGGATATACCAAGTAACAAAGATGTTACACGGCTGCAAAGAGAGGCATTGCCGCACTGACACATGCTCTTGCCGTAAGTCTGGCGCGCAAGGTACGCGTGAACAGCATTTCGCCCGGTTGGATTGACACCGCCTATACCGTTTACAAGGGACCCGATGCCGTGCAGCAGCCAGTCGGACGTGTGGGCAATCCTTTGGATATTGCAAACATGGTGCTCTATCTATGTTCCGACAAGGCGGGATTCATCACAGGCGAGAACATCTGTATCGACGGTGGTATGACCCATCAGATGATATACCACGGCGACAATGGTTGGACTTTAACATCAAAACAATTATGACAATAATGAATAGACCAAACCCCAACAAGGCTTTCCCGAATCCGAACATTCCAAGCCTCTGTTACATCAAGAATGTGGTAAAGAATCCGCGTATCATCATCGGTGACTATACCTATTACGATGATGTTGATGGTTCAGACCAGTTTGAGAAACACGTTACACACTTCTACGACTTCATCGGTGACAAGTTGATTATCGGGAAGTTCTGTGCTATTGCTAAAGGTGTGGAGTTTGTGATGAATGGTGCCAATCATAGGATGGACTGCATAACAACCTATCCGTTCTACATCATGGGCGGAGATTGGGGAAGTGCTATTGCCCCTGTGAAGAAACAACTTCCGCTAAAAGGTGATACCATTGTTGGCAACGATGTCTGGATTGGTCAGAATGTTACGATTATGCCAGGAGTACATATCGGCGACGGATCCATCATCGGAACCAATTCGGTTGTTGCTAAAGACATACCTCCGTATGCTATTGCCGTTGGAAATCCCTGTCGAGTAGTCAGGAAACGTTTCGACGATGAATTGATAGATATTTTGCTCAAGCTACGATGGTGGGATAAGAGCATTGAGGAGATAGAAAACCTCATGCCAATATTATCGTGTAGCGATTTGGAGAAGGTCAAGGAAAAACTAAAGACAAGAGAATGATTATACTGATAACAGGTGCATCACTCACAGGTAAGACCCTTTTGGCACAGCGGATGCTCGAAGAGTATAGAATACCGTATGTCAGCATCGACCATTTAAAAATGGGATTGATTCGTAGCGGAAAGACCGACCTTACACCAGAGGATGACGAGGCATTGACTGATTATCTTTGGCCGATTGTCAGAGAGATGATAAAGACTGCGATTGAGAATCGGCAGAACCTTATTGTGGAAGGTTGTTATATTCCCTTTGACTGGAGGAAAGATTTTGATGAACAGTATTTGCAATCCATTCGGTTTGTCTGCCTTGTGATGACGGACAGTTTCATAGATGCCCATATTGATGAAATAAGGGATCACAATTCCGACATAGAAACGAGGTTGTATGACGTTGACTTTACGCCCAAATCTCTGAAAGAAGACAATCATTACTATATCAATGGCTTTGCCCAATATGGAGAGCAAGTGATGTTGATAGATATTGATTATGAAGATACAATAAAACCTATTATAGATTCCATTGATTTATCTGACAACACAATTATAAGGACAAGTGGAAGCCTGAGAATGTATCATATAATGAATTCGGAGGCAAAGCTGAATAATATGATGGAAAGTCAAATTACAAGGGAGGCAGCATGGGAGCTGCTGAGGAAATACAACAAGAACTCGTTTCATCTGCAGCATGCGCTGACTGTAGAAGGGGTCATGCGCTGGTATGCTGAGCAACTGGGCTTTGCCGACGAAGTGGATTTCTGGGGAATGGTCGGACTGCTGCACGACATTGACTTTGAGCAGTACCCCGAGGAGCATTGCATCAAGGCACCGAAACTGCTACGCGAAGGGGGCGTTGGCGAAGAAATGATCCATGCCATCTGTAGCCACGGATATGGCCTGCACGTAGATGTAAAGCCCGAACACATGATGGAGAAGGTGCTCTATGCCACAGACGAACTGACAGGACTGATATGGGCTGCTGCGCTGATGCGCCCGTCGAAAAGTGTTCAGGACATGGAACTGAAGTCTCTCAAAAAGAAGTACAAGTCAAAGGGCTTTGCCGCAGGCTGCTCCCGCGAGATCATTGAACAGGGAGCGGAAATGTTGAACTGGCCTCTGGATGAGGTGCTTCAAAAGACGCTCGATGCCATGAAGGATTGTGAAGCCCGGGTAGCTGGCGAGATGGAGGCACATTAAAATAAGAGATGATGAACGTAGAAGAGTTCCGCGAATACTGCCTGTCGTTGCCCGATGTGACCGAGGCGACACCGTTCGAGAAATTCTCGAAGGGTAAGTTCACCATTCTTGTTTTCTACGTCAACTGTCACATGTTCTGTTACTTCAATGTCGATGACTTCTCAAACATCACCATCAAGTGCCATCCGTCGGAAATGGCGGAGTTGAAGGAGTATTATCAGGCTATTGGGGAACCGTTTAATGGCGACAAGCGATATTGGATAAGTGTCCAGCCCAATATGGATTTACATGATGAAGAACTGAAAGAGCTGGTACGCAGTTCATACGAAATTGTCAAGCTGAAATATAAGAAGCATGGGTGAGATGTGGAACCTGTGGCACGGATGCCACAAGAAGAGCGAGGGTTGTCAGCACTGTTATGTGTATCGGCGCGATGCGGAGTTTGATAAGGACTCCAGCATTGTGACGAAGACCTCCAGTTTCAATCTACCCATC
>JAFZSI010000072.1 GCA_017619445.1 Prevotella sp. | reverse complement strand
TGGCCTGTAATACTTTTTCTTTCATATTTTCTTGGTGGTTTGGTTGTCTTGTCGTTTTGTGGTTTGGGGATGTTTCTTGGTCGTCTCTATCTTTCCTAAACAACTAAACGACCAACACCCTAAACGACTAAAAATCTACAGTTGCAACAGCAGCCAGTTCTGCGTGCCAATCTTCTCGATGAGCTCCACTGCGCCCTCGCTCCAGAAGAGGTCTTCCTCCTCGTCCTTCAGGTAGTCCTTCAGCAGGTCGTAGGTGATGGGATCATCCTTCACGCTCTCCATGCACTTCATCAGCAACTCAACACCAGGCCGCTGGATGGCGAGGTCGGCCTTGATATACTCCACGGGGTCGCAGATGAGGTCGCGGCTCTTCATGCCCTCGAACTTCACCTCGCTGCCAAGGTCGAGGATGCGCTCTGTGAATTTCTCTACCCAGCCTATCTCCTCGTTGAAGTGCCCGATGTATTTCTCGCCCAGCTTTGTGAAGCCCTGTGCCTTGAAAATCTGTCCTTGAATCTTGTGAACGAATGCGCCTTCCGACAGTCCTGTTACGAAGAACTGCAAGGCCTCAATTGATTTTTGTTTGTCCATAATTGTTTTGTTTGAGTCGTTAAACGATGTGTTATTTGTTTTGTGTTTGTAAATCTGAATGCAAAGATACGAGGAAAAACACAATAAATTGCAAGCCCAAAGGGAACAAAAACCGACTGAAACGAAACAATTTAAAAAATGTTCGTACATTTGACTTCCAATCGAAGGGTCTTTCGTTCGAAATAGCCAAAGATTTTTGTTTATTTTCTCACTTATTCGTACCTTTGTCCACTGTTATGTATAGTTTGAAGGAATATTGGCATCTTAGTAGCCATCCTATGCCCAACGGGGCGTGGGACGGCAATGTGGCTTGCGTAGTATATGATGCCAAGAAGGTGCTCAAAACAAACGAAACGCGTGGTTTCCTGGCAGGTTATGGATTCAACTTTGTCCTCCGTGGCAGCATGACCATCATCTATAACAATATCGAGATGACGATACAGGAGGGAGACCTCTACACCTATTCCCCTGGCTTCGAAATCCGTGTTCCCTCAGCCTCTGCTGATTTCCTATGTCTCAGCCTGCTGGTCGATGAGCAGTTCGCGCTCAGTCTCCCATCAGTGCGCGATGCCATCCGCATGGCCCATTTCCCACTGGTGGAGTTGACTGCCCCCGTTCTCCCAACCCAGGCAGAAGAGCGCCGCCGCCTGCAGGAACTGATGCAGATGATGATGCACTATCAGCAGGCAGGACTGCCCCAGATGAATGAGAGCCTGAAGATGCTGTTCAACCTTTTCCTGCTCGACCTCTCTGCCATTCAGGAACATAGCATACGCGAGCACCACTTTCCAAAGCGCGTAGAGGAAATATTTCTCGACTTCCTGCATCTTCTGCCCCAGCACTTTGCCGAGCACCACGACATAGGCTTTTACGCCGACCGCCTATGCATCACCACCACCTATCTCTCTCGCGTTGTGCGCCAAGTGTCGGGCGGCCGCACTGTCATCGACTACATCAACCAGTTGCTCCTCATGGAGGCCATGTTCCTGCTGCGGCAGACTTCACTCAGCGTGGCGCAGATAGCCGACCGGCTCCACTTTGCCGAGACCACCACCTTTGCCCGCTTCTTCCACCGGATGAAGGGAGTGACTCCTAAGGAATTCAGGAAAGGATGACTCCAGCATGTTACTTATTTCGTGGTTAGAAAACGATTGAGCAGCATATTGCCCGCTAAGAATTTTTTTAAGGCCAAATAGCGTAAAAATCTCCATAGACCGTTGGTTTTTACAATAATTCTAAAGTGCCACTTTACGATTCTAAAGTGCCACTTTACGATTCTAAAGTGCCACTTTACGATTCCAAAGTGCCACTTTATGATGAAATTCTCTAGAAAATTTGATTCTATTTTGCGGAGTCATTAATTTTCAGTAACTTTGCATCATAGAAAAACAAATAATTGTCTATATGAACTATAAAAAATACTTGCACAAAACTCTATGGCCCGCGGCGCTGGTGGTTGTCGCGGCAGCGCTGCTGCTGTTTGAGCGCGACCTGCTGTGGAAGGTGCAGGAACTGAACTTGTTTCTCTACACGCCGCTGTTTTTCAAACAGATGATGGCGGTGCCGGCAGGTTTGCTGACGTGGCTCGGCTCCTATTTCACCCAGTTTTTCTTCTATCCATGGTTAGGGGTGCTGCTAATGTGCGCATGGTGGTGGCTGCTGATGTGGCTCACGAAGCGCACGTTCCGGCTGACTGAGGCATGGAACGTGGTGGCACTGGTGCCGGTGGCGCTGCTGCTGGTGGCAAATATGGACATGGGCTATTGGGTGTATGTGCTGAAACTGCACGGCTGGTTTTTCGATGCCACCATTGGCACGGCGGCGGCTGTGGCCCTGCTGTGGGCGTTCAGAAGTGTGCCAGCACGCACGTTGCCGCGCTGTCTGACGGCGGTGGTGGCCTGTGTGGCGGGCTATCCGCTGATAGGCGTGTATGCCCTGGGCGCGGTGGTGCTGATGGGCTTGTGGGCGCTGCGGCATAGAGGCACAGAAAACGGCAACGGCAGCGCGCTGTTGCAGGCGGCTGTGGCGTGGCTGTCGGTGGTGGCTGTGCCGCTGGTGTATTACCGCTATGTGTACGAGCAGACGAGCATGGCAAACATCTACTGGGCGGGGCTGCCAATCTATATCTTCCGCGAGGAATATCATCAGTATTACACGCCCTTCTACCTGCTGGCGCTATTCTTCGTGGTGCTGACGCTTGTGGTTCAGAGGAGAGAGGATAGAGGAGAGAGGAGAGAGAAAAAAGGAGTAAAGGAGTATTGGAATAAGTTGCAGCCCGTGCTGCGCGGCGTGTTGCTGGTGGCATTGGTGGTTGGTGTGGCGGTGTTTTGGTTCAAGGACGACAACTTCCACCGCGAACTGCGCATGCAGCACAGCATTGAGCGGCTCGACTGGCAAGGAGTGCTGAACGTGGCGCGGAAACAAAAGGAGGAGCCCACACGTGCCGTGGTGATGATGCGCAACCTGGCGCTGTCGAGACTGTGGCGCCAGGGCGACGAGATGTACAACTATCCAGGCGGCTCGATGAAGAGCAACGCACCCTTCCTGGTGCTCATGTCGCAGGTGGCGGGCCATCTGATTTACTACCACTACGGACTGCTGAACGACTGCCACCGCACGTGCATGGAGGAGGGCGTGGAGATGGGCTTCCGCGTGGAGCACCTGCAGTATATGGCGCGCTGTGCCATGCTGTGCCAGGAGCCACAGACGGCACGCAAATACCTGGACATACTGAGCAAGACGCGATTCTACAACAAGTGGACACGATGGCTGGAGCCCATGGTGGGCGACACGAGTCTCATGGCGAAGACACCCGAGATGGGGCCCATCGTGCACATGATGCACTACAAGAACAAACTGGGTTCGGACAACGGACTGACGGAGAAATACCTGATGTCGCTCTTGGCTTCGCAGGACGCCGACGACCCGTGGTTCCAGGAGCAGGCGCTGCTGGCCACGCTATGGTCGAGAAACAAATACCAGTTCTGGCGGCGATACAAGCACTACGCACAGATGCACCTCACCGACCGGCTGCCGCGCCACTATCAGGAGGCAGCCTACCTGCACAGTCGCCTGAGCAAGCGAAGAGACCTCAGCAGCCTGCCCTTCGACGAGGATGTGAAACGCTCGTACGAGGCGTTTATGACGGCGTGGGAGAAATGCAGGCACCTGCCCATAGAACAGGTGAGAGTGAGGCTCGCACCTGACTTCGGCAACACCTACTACTTTGACTATTTCTTCATGAAGGACCTCACACTAATGTAAGCCACAGACACCATGCTGAAACAAACCCTATACATAGCACTTGCGGCCATCCTACTGACGGGCTGCGGCAAACAAATACCAACGGAATACAAACAGGCACAGACGCTGCCCGACATTTATCCCGACTACACCAACGTCACCGTGCCGGTGAACATCGCTCCGCTGACATTCCAGATGGACAAACATGCCGACGACATGGTGGCAAGACTCACGGCTGGCGACGTGGAGGTGGTGTGCGGCGGAGAGAAGGTGCAGCCCTCGAAGAACGAGTGGCAGCGGCTCATCGCTCAAGCCCTCGGCAAGGCCATCAGCGTGGAGGTGTATGCACGCTATGGGGAGCAGTGGACGCGCTACAAACCGTTCAGCATTCTGGTGTCGGCAGACAAGATAGACCCCTACATCAGTTACCGCCTGATACCGCCCTCGTACGTGGGCTACGAGGACCTCTTCATCAGCCAGCGATGCCTGGAGAACTACGACGAGAGCGTCATCTACTCCAACATGCTGTGCAGCAAAGAGGCCTCGGGACAATGCATCAACTGCCACCACTACCAGAACTACAACCCGCAGCGCATGCAGTTTCACGCACGCCAGTATCAGGGCGGCACCGTGATGGCCCGCGACGGGAAGATAAAGAAGATAAACATGAGGAATGACTCCATCCTCTCGGCGGGTGTCTATCCGGCGTGGCACCCCACCCTGGACCTCATCGTTTATTCCACCAACAAAACCCACCAGACATTTCACACCACCGACGCCAACAAAATTGAGGTGTTCGACGAGGCAAGCGACCTCATTGCCTACGACATCAGCAAGAACGAGGTGACGAACATTGAGAAGCGCAAAGACGAGTTTGAGGTGTTCCCGGCCTGGTCGCCCGACGGAAAGTGGCTCTACTACTGCAGCGCGCATTTCGAGATGCCGGAAGAAGTAAAAGACGGTGCCGTGGAGGTAATCAGTCGTGCCTACGAAGTGAAATACAGCATCTACCGCAAGGCGTTCAACCCGCAGACCATGGAGTTTGGAGAGCGAGAGATTGTGTTCGACGCTGCCGCCATGGACATGAGTGCCACGCTGCCGCGCGTATCGCCCGACGGACGGTTCCTCATGTTCACCCTCGGCAAGTTTGGCGTATTCCACATCTGGCACCACGATGCCGACCTGTGGCTGATGGACCTCGCCACCGCACAGGCAAGGCCCATGAAGGAGATAAATTCAAAAGACACGGAGAGTTACCACTCGTGGTCGAGCAACGGCAGATGGGTGGTTTTCAGCAGCCGACGCTACGACGCAAACTTCACACGTCCGTTCATTGCACACATTGACAAAAACGGACGTGGCAGCAAGCCATTCGAACTGCCCTCGGAAGACCCCGACTACCACCGTCAGTTCATGAAGTGCTATAACATTCCAGAGTTCATGAGTGGGCCTGTGAGCATCAAACCGCAGCAGTTTGCCGACATCCTGAAGACCGACGGCGAACCGGTGAAGTATGTGAGGAAGTTGGGAGCCCCCCAGCCCCCCAGCAAGGGAAAATAAAGGAGATGGGAGAAAAGGAGATGGGAGAAAAAAGAGTTTAGGCATCTATTTCACGGCCGCTGTGTCGGGATAAATGGGTGAATAGTCCTCCATTTTGAGCAGTTTTTCGTAGGTCACGCGGGGATGGTGGTGCATATAGCGGTCAATGATGCTGATGTAGCGCGAGTGGAACACCTGGCGGGCCATGACACGGTTGACAACCCACATCACCTTGCCCATATGCAGGTCGCGGTCCATCTGGCTGCGCTCCTCGTAGTTGCTCATGGGGTATAGGCTGATGAGATAGAAACTCATGCAGTCGGGCACAATAAATTTGCGCGTCATGGTCTGCCGCTGCTGCTCGCTGTACTCATATCGCTTGTAGAGCGGATAGTCCTCACCCAGATATTTGTCGAGCGAAATGCCTATGCTGCCGTCACCCACCACGATGCTCTGGTCCAGGGCACCAATCTGGGCATAAACAGCAGGAACGGGGAAATTGGGAATGTGCGACTCAAGTTTCGCAAAAGCGTCCGTCAAGTCTCTGTTGATGTCGTCCATGTTGGCATACTGTGTCTCAGCATCAGAAATCACCGCCTGGAGCGTAGTGTCCTGGTAGAACTTCAGGAACTTATTGTTGATTTCTGGGTCGTCCACCGTGCCAATTCTCAGCATCTTCTCTATCAGGGTGCGCGTTTCCATGGGATAACTCGTGTTCATCTGCTGCAGCGCGGAGAAGTCTCCCGTCTGCAAATACAAACTCTGAAGACGGTCGTAGCGGTTGACTTCAACACGCTTCTCACGACTGTCTTCATCCTCGGATGTGCGTAACTTCCATTCGCATCCTGTAAGCGAAAGCACACATACAATGAGGACGAGCTTTGTAAAAAAGGCACGAAACTTATTCATAAAAACAGTGCAAATGTACGAAAAAAAACTTTTTTAACCAAATTTTAAGATAAAAAAAATAAATTTGGGGGGCATTTATCTGCATTTTAACTCAAAAATGGTAAAAACTATCCAATAAAAACGAAATTGTTATAGTTTTTTCCACACATGTAGTACTTTTGCACAACAAACACTTTATATCTACTTTAGAACACATGCACATGAAAATCAGAAGCATCATTCTCGCAACATGCCTCGCGCTGTCTGCTGTTGCCAATGCACAGACCCGATTCCAACTGAAAGTGAACAACCCCATGAACATCGGCCGTCAGGACGCACCCGTTTTGTGCAGGGTGACAAACGACGTGCGCTCTGCCCTCGTCACACTCAACGGCACAGAGATTCCCTGCCAGCTGGACGACATCAATGGCGACGGACGCTTCGACGAACTGTGCTTTCTGGCCAACATCGGTGCGCAGGAAACGCAGACCTACAACATTGAACTCTACGTTGAAGGCAGTCCGCGGCAGTATGAGCCACGTGTCTATGCGGAAATGATGCTCACCAACAATAAGATTAAGGAGCAGAACAAACAAGACCTCTACATCTCGCAACTCACTGTTGACCGCGGCGTCAACCCCTACTGGATGCTCCACCACCACGGTGCAGCATTCGAAAGCCAACTGGTGGCATACAGAGTCTATTTCGACCACCGGCAGACCGTTGACATCTACGGCAAATACAAGCAAGGACTCGAACTGCATGACACGCAGTTCTACCCCGACCAGGCACAGAAAGCAGCAGGCTATGGCGACGATGTGCTGTGGGTGGGCAGCACCCTCGGCTTGGGCACCCTGCGCGGCTGGGACGGTGTGAAGCCCACCATGGTGCAGGATGTGGAGCACCGTTCACAACGCATCGTAAGCCGCGGGCCCCTGCGCACCATCATCGAGGTGAAGACAGAAGGATGGACTGCCCAACCAGGACAGCCCCCCATCGACATGACGCAGCGCTTCACACTCTATGCGGGGCACCGTGACTGCGCCGTGGATATTACCTTCAGTCCCAACGCCGACAAGCAGCAGTTTGCCACGGGCATCATCAACGTAAAGAATTCTACAGAGTGCTTCGACAAGCGGGGTCTTCGCGGATGCTGGGGCACCGACTGGCCTGTGTCAGAGAAAGACTCTGCCGGACACAAGCGCGAGACGGTAGGCTTGGGCATCAGCGTACCCTCGGCTAATATTGTGGGACAGAAAGAAGCAGACAAGGACAACTATGTGTTTGTGGTGAGGCCCCTGGACGGCACACTGCACTATGACATTGTTTTTTGTAGTGCCAACGAGTCGTTCGGCTTCCATTCAGAAGACGAGTGGTTCAAATACCTGAAAGAATGGAAACAAGGGCTGCTCAACCCCGTACACGCCGAAGTTATAAAGGAATAAGCACCTTCTACAAGTCGGAATAGTGTTTTTTGCCTCTGACATAATACTGCCAGAGAATTGCGTAAGGCAAACGCTCAGGAAGGCTGTGCTCTTTTCGGGCATCCTGTGTATTCTTTCTCACTTCTAGCATGGCACGGCGGTCTGCGGCAAAGTCTGCACGCCACTTCTTGAAGGCCTTGCGCCCACGGATAACAGCCTTGCACTCACCCAGATTGCGCTCTAACAACAACATCTTCATGGCTGCCAGATAGTCGAGCCACCAACGCATGCGCATGACGTGGCTCAGCGCGTCGTCGGGCAGGTTCTTGTAGAGCATGGTGAGGTTGTTACGGAAATTCAAGAATGTCTTCATGGGATTTCCCTTGGGCAATGTGCCACCTCCAACGTGATAGACTACGCTCGAGGGCAGGCATACAATTCTGCGGCCCATGATGCGCAGACGCCAGCAGAGGTCTATCTCCTCGTTGTGGGCAAACAATCGGCTGTCCAGGCCTCCGCACCGCCAATAGTCAGCAGAACGGATGAAGAGGCAGGCTCCGGTTGCCCAGTGCACATCGCAAGGCTCGTCGTATTGTCCGCGGTCGTCCTCCACCGTGTCGAAAATGCGCCCACGGCAGAAGGGGTAGCCATAGCGGTCGATGAATCCTCCACTGGCTCCAGCATACTCGAAAGCCCCCTTGCGCGCCATGGCTCGCAACTTGGGTTGGCAGGCAGCCACATCCGCGTTGTTGTCCATGAAATCGAGCAAGGGCATGAGCCATCCCTGCGTTACTTCCACGTCAGAGTTGAGCAATACATAGTACTCTGCCTCAATCTGTTGCAACGCTTTGTTATATCCTTCCGCGAAACCCCAGTTCTTGTCAAGCAACAAGAGTCTGACCTGCGGAAAATCTTTCCTGAGCAACTCCACCGACATGTCGGACGAGGCATTGTCTGCCACCACGACCTCAGCCATGTCGGCAGAACACTTGAGCACCGTAGGCAGATACTGACGCAACATTTCTGCCCCGTTCCAATTCAGTATGACAATTGCTATCCGCTTTTGCATATTATATAATAATGTACTTACTACTTATACTCCTTTACTTCTTTATTCCTTCACTCCTTTACAACCTTTCCCATCAATGCCGTTTTGTCGTGATTAAACTCACCCAGGCGCACAGTTACCAGCTGATTGTCGTACTTCTCGTTGGCAACGGATGCGGGCAGCTCCACACGTATGTAGTTGCGAGTGAAACCATGCATGGCCTTCCCACGCGGTGCTTTCTCGAACAACACCTCAGCCTGCTGTCCAATATGAGCGGCATAAAAAGCATGTGTTTTCTCGTCAGATAGCTCGAGCAGCATTTTGCTGCGGCGTTTCTTCTCCTTCTCATCCACTACGTATGGAATTCGGAGAGCAGCTGTACCTGGACGCTCCGAGTATGGGAACACATGCAGTTGGGTGATGTCGAGTGATTTCAGAAATGCATAGCACTCATCAAACATCTCTGGCCGTTCTCCGCGCGTGCCTACCATGACGTCAACACCAATGAATGCATGGGGCATACGTTGCTTGATAAGCTCTATCTTGTGAGCAAACAACTCCGTGGTATAGCGTCGGTGCATCAGCCGCAACACCTCGTTGCTGCCACACTGTAGGGGTATATGGAAGTGTGGCATGAAAGCACGGCTCTGCGCGCAGAAGTCTATCAGCTCATCGTCAAGCAAATCGGGTTCAAGGCTGCTGATGCGAAACCTGCTGATGCCCTCCACGTGGTCGAGTGCTTTCACAAGGTCAATGAAACGCTCGCCAGTAGAACGGCCAAAATCACCGATATTCACGCCCGTCAGCACTACCTCCTTGCCCCCATCCTTCGCGGCCTGTTCGGCTTGAGCCACCAACGACGCAATGCTTGGGTTGCGCGAGACGCCACGGGCAAAGGGAATGGTGCAATACGTGCAATAATAGTTGCATCCGTCCTGTACCTTCAGGAAAAAGCGTGTGCGGTTGCCGCGTGAGCACGACGGCGCAAAGGACTTTATCTCCTTTGTCTTCACCACATGATACTCTGCGCCCTCTTCCCTGTTCTGCGCTTCTTCATTATCCGGTTTCTGTTTTTCCCTGCGGCTCCAGGCATCCGAAAGAAACTGCACAAGGCTTGCCTTCTCGTTTGAGCCCAGCACAAGACTCACGCCTGGGATGCGGCTCACGGCAACTGGCTCTAACTGCGCATAGCAACCCGTCACTACCACAAATGCGCCAGGATGCTCGCGCACCATGCGGTGGATAGCCTGACGGCACTTGTGGTCGGCAACATCGGTCACCGAACAAGTGTTAATCAGACAGATGTCCGCCTCCTCACCCTTCTGCACGGTGCGCACACCCATCTGCCGAAGCATCTCACCAAAGGTGGAAGTCTCGGAAAAGTTCAGTTTGCACCCCAATGTGAAGTATGCAGCCGTCTTACCTTGAAAAGCCGCGGAGTTTATCATCTATATATATAATAAAGGTGTGTTGTTATCGCCCACAAAGGTACAAATAATCTATCAAAAAAGCCACTTTTATAGCAAAATTTTGCACTCTACAGAATTTTAACATTATTTTATCATTTGTAAAGCATTCATTTTCAGTACGTTGCAAAAAAGTTACAAAAAGAGCATAAAAAAAGTTCTAAAAAAATGATTGCCGTATCAAAAAAATACTTACCTTTGCAACGTTTTAATAAACAAATGATTGTTTTACAGATTTAAAAAGCAAAGAAAATGAAAAAATTAGTTTTAATGTTCGTAGCTATCGCAGCTATCTCTTTCGCATCTTGTACAGACCAGAAGGCCGCAGCTCCTGCTCCTGAGGCTGACACCGCAGCTGTTGACACTGTTGCTGTTGACACCGTAGAGGCTGCTGCTGACACCGCTGCTGTTGACACCGCCGCTGTTCAGTAATTAGCTACTCGAAAAAGAGAGAGAAAACAGCCGTCAGGTCTCAGACCTGGCGGCTCATTTTTTTATATATTTCCTCGGGGCGGCTGATGAAGGTGTTGGCACCATGTGCCATCAGAAACTCACGGTCGCGGAAGCCCCACAACACGCTGATGCACGGCAGACCACTATTTCGCGCCGTGGCCAGGTCAACATCACTGTCACCCACATACACCGCTCCTTCTTTACTCACTCCCAACTGACGCAGGGCCTCCAGCACTGTGTCGGGTGCTGGTTTTTTGCGGATTCCCTCGCGCTCACCTATCGCTACCTCCACAAGATTTCCGAAATAGTGTTCGCACAGTGCTACCGTGGCATCATAGAATTTGTTGCTGACCACGGCCACGCGCTTGCCTTGCTGTCGCAGTTGTTGCAGCATCTCCATAATACCGTCGTAAGGACGCGTGTTGTCCTCACAGTGTTCCATGTAGTGTTTTCTGAAAGTGTCTAATACGTCTTCAAACAGCGGATGTTGCACTCCGCCAGGCACAGCCAGCTCGATGAGTCTGCACACCCCATTGCCCACAAACATGCGAACTTCGTTCAATGTCCGTTCGGGCAGCTGATAGGCACGCAGCGCGATGTTTGTACTTGCCGCAAGGTCTTCGAGCGTTGCAAGCAGTGTGCCGTCAAGGTCGAAGATATATGTTTCGTACTCTTTCATTATGAATCAAAAGCGAAATTGTCAATTCTCTATTTTCAATTCTCAATTATCAACACCTCACCGTTTACTCCGTGAAATCATTGTTTTGAGTTTTGCGTTGAACTGCGATGCTTTCAGCAGCTGTTCAATGCTGACGTGCATGCGATACCGCCAAGGATTGAAACTGTCAAACGGCTGGTTAATGCGCTCATCGCGCACATTGCGGCTGCGCAGTGTGTTGTCCATGGCCAACCAGTCTTGCAGCGAGAGCATGCAAAGCATGGACGAGCAATACAAATGGCGGGCAATGATTTCCTCGGCCACCTGTGCGGGCATCTTCTCTGGTGCGCGACCCTGCTTTTGCATCATGGTTGCGTAGTAACGCTGCGCACGTCCAGGATTCTCTTCCCACCAAAGGCGCATGGGTGCCATGTCGTGTGTTGCGAAGGTGGCCACGCTGCGGTAAGGATAAGCATCAAGATGGGCAAACTCGAAAGTGTCGGTCTTAGGCATGTCCTGCACCTCGAGCGAAAGTATGCGCAGCGCATCGAGGGTTGGCTCCACACAAGCGGGCAACATGCCCAAATCCTCGGCACAAACAAGCATACGTGTGTCTGCCAGCAGTCTGCTGAGCCTCTTGAAGGCGTCATAGCCCCAAAAATCATTGTGGCGTTGGTAGAAATAATTGTTGTAAAGCCGTGCAAACGCATCCTTTTCCTCGGTCGTCAGCACCTCATACACCGAGTCTGTCTGTGCTCCGAAGCGTGGATGATACATCTCCGCGTGGCGCGGGTCTTCCACAAACAGCACATTCTGCAACAGCCTCAGCAAACCCTCTTTTATCCACAGGCTATTCTCATCGTTGCGCCCCTCGAAATGCCGGCACACCTTGACCTGGGTATCGTAATCGGGCTTTATATCATAGAGTCCGTAGGCCTTGGCTGTGAGGAAATGCTCGCGCACGTATGGCGCATGCAATCCGAAAATCTTATGCAGCAGACGGTCGTTGACGAATGGGCGTGTCATCAGCTCGCGGCGGAACGGCAGTCCGGCCTGCCCAATCTCGGCCTCGCTCATGGGCAAAGCCGGAGAGAAGTGGCCGCAAGTGGCATAGACATACTGCGAAGGTATTTCCCAGGTGCGGAAATAGCCCACCACATGGTCAATGCGGAACGCGTCGAAAAACTGCTCCATGTGGGCAAAACGCCGGTGGAACCATTCAAACAGTTCCTTGCCGGCCTCCCATCTCCATGTGGGGAACGCCCAGTTCTGTCCGTTGGGCGAATACCTGTCGGGAGGCGTTCCCGTCTGGCTGTCGGCGTTGAAGAACTGCGGATAGACCCACGTTTCAACGCTGTCGTGAGCAACGCCCACGGCGAGATCTCCCTTCAGCGCCACACCTTGCCGTCGTGCATAGTCGGCTGCAGCCTTGAGTTGCTTGTGCAGGTGGTATTGAACGAAGCATATTCTCTGTACTTCGTCCGTTTGGGCAAAGAACTCCTCAACAGCCTTCCGGTTGAAGGTGGCGTGCTCCTTCCAGTCTGTAAACCGCGAGGTGTTGTACTTGTCGCGCAACACGCAGAACGCAGCATAGGGCACCAGCCACCACTTGTTGGCCTCGAAAAACGTGCGATACTCAGCCGACTGCAACGTTTTTGCGCCTTCTTGTTGGAAAACCATGTCCACATACTCACTCTTGACCCGGTCAACAGCCATGTAGTCGCAGTAGGCATAGCTGTTCAGCTCGCGCCGCTGCCGTTTGAAGGCTGTCATGGCCGCAGCGTCGGCAGGCTCGCCAATTTGTGCAAGTTCCAGGTAGTGCGGATGGAGGGCGAAGGCAGAGATGGCGTTGTAAGGGTGCGCATCTGTCCACGAGTGGGTGCTGGTGGTGTCGTTCACAGGCAGCACCTGAACCACCTTCATGCCTGTGGCCACCGCCCAGTCAACCATGCGGCGCAGGTCGCCGAAGTCGCCCACGCCAAAGCTGTGCTCGCTGCGCAACGAGAACACGGGTATCACCACTCCTGCAGCGCGCCACGTCTCCTCCTTTACACGCAGGCTCTCGCCGTAGAGCACCAACACCTCGCCGTCGCGCACCTGATGGTCGTCCGATGTGCGGTTGTCGCCTTCTTCCCATGCTTTCAGCGTGCGGGTTGCATCATCCACAATCACATACTTATACTCCAAGGGCAGCGGCATACCATCCACGTTCACCGAGAGCATCCATTCGTAGTCGCCCACGGGAGTCATGGGCAGGAAACGCACGGGATTCCAGTTGCCAATGGCGGGATGGTTGCCACAAATGGCCAACGACTCACCTTCTTTCAGCTGCGGGGCCGACACACGAAAGACCACAGTCTTGCGGTAGAGCGGCAGACGATGCGCCGACACAGGCTGAGGTCGCTGGCGGCGCGTGGTGGTGAGATAAGCGTCGGAATAAAGATGCATTTGCAAAGGAATGTCGCGCCATTGGTCAGGAAAAATATAGTCTTTTGTGCTGTCGAAGGCATAGACACGGCTCACCAGGTTCCACTCGCGGCGCACCACATGGCCGTCGCCGTCCTCCACCTGATAATAATAGCTGAACGAGGTAATAGGATTGCGGCGCGACTCCATCAGTGCCGTCTCGGCAGTCCAGCAACAGCCGTCCTGCGTCAGCATAGGCAGGTTCTGCCGCTTCTCGCGGCTGTCGGTGCCAGTATAAATAATGACCACATGAAGGCTCTGCCCCCAGATGGTGTTGTAATTGATGCTGAACTTGAGTTTCATAAGTACTGAACAAAGGTTTTGTATGTGCAAATATACATGAATTTTCTGAAAAGCGCGCCGCTTTATGAAAGTTTTTTCGTCTTTGGGCACTCACTTTCAGGTTTTATGCTTAACTTTGCACTCCATAGAAGAAAACAACCATCATCATGAAAAAGAAACTCAACTACCGCTACGTGGTTCCGACAATCATCTGCCTGTTGGCCATTGCCGGTTTGTTCTACTATTATTTCTTCGCCAGCTTCTCGTCGAAGAAAGAAACCCAGTACGTCTGCATCGACCGCGACGACAACATTGACTCCGTGTTTGCGAAGCTCGAACCCATCGCAAAGCAACATTCACTCACAGGTTACAAGACGATGGTGCGCCACACCAGCTACGCCGACCACATACGCACGGGCCGCTATGCCGTGAAACCGGGCGAAGGAGCATTCACCGTGTTCCGCCATCTGAAGAACGGCATTCAGACACCCGTCAACCTGACTATCCCCTCCGTGCGTTCCATCGACCGCATTGCTTCTACAGTAGGCCGTAAGCTGATGATAGACAGCGCTGAGGTGATGCAGGCTCTCAACGACCCCGCCGTGATGAAGAAATACGGCTTCGACTCCACGTCCATTGCCTGCTTTTTCATTCCCAACACCTACGACATGTACTGGAACATCAGTCTTGACAAGTTCCTCGACCGCCTGAAGAGAGAGCACGACAACTTCTGGAACGCCGACCGTACGGCCAAGGCCCGCATGATGGGGCTCACGCCCAACGAGGTGGTAACCATGGCAAGCATCATAGACGAGGAAACCGCCGACGACGCAGAGAAGCCCATGATTGCAGGCATGTACTTCAACAGACTGAAGATTGGAATGCCCCTGCAGGCCGACCCCACCGTAAAATTCGCACTCAAGCGATGGGACCTGCGGCGCATCTGGTCGAACATGCTGCATGTGAACAGCCCCTATAACACCTACATGAACGTAGGTCTGCCCCCAGGGCCCATACGCGTGCCTTCGGCGGCTGGCATCAACGCCGTGCTCGACTATGTGCACCACGACTATCTCTATATGTGCGCAAAAGAAGACTTCAGCGGCACTCATAACTTCGCCGTCACCTATGCCGACCACCTGAAGAACGCCGAGAAATACTCCAAGGCGCTCAACGAACGGGGCATCAAGTAAGTATATCCCCCTGCTCCCTAAGGTTGAGAAAAAAAACAGCACGAGTTGCAATCATAACTCATAGGTTTACGAGAATAACGCTACACTTTTCAATCATAACTCATAGGTTTACGAAAATAACGCTGCACTTTACAATCATAACTCATGGCTTTACGCTCAAATTCTCTAGAAAATTTGGCCGTAAAGCCATGAGTTGTTTTTATGGGCTGAAAATATACACAAACAAAGCATTGCTTTAGCCTCGCAACTCCACACACGAAGGATGCAAGAAAAACAAAGAAATGGCTCGTTCAACAAGCAACGATGCCCTACAGATGCTGAAAGCATCTCCTATCAGTAACCGCAGTGTCCGAAGGACCTGCGGAATACAGGCATCAGCAAACAGCACTCTGAAGGAGTGCCCCAATGTGCAGAAAGGCGACCCCGTCAGGGTCGGTGTTTCATTGCGTCACTGTCCGGGGGTACTTCGCACCCCGGGTTACTGAGCGGCGACGCTTTCAGCGTCATTAATAGATAAAAAACAAAGCACTAAAAAAGTTTTGTGCACAATTTGTGCACAGAATTTCCGGTTTTAACATTACAAGAAGCATGGGTGGCGTAATTTTGTGCACAATTTGTGCACAGAATTTCTGGATTTAACATTTCAAGAAGCATGGGTGGCGGACTTTTGTGCACGATTTGTGCACAGAATTTCCGATTTTAACATTTCAGGAAGCTGAGTTTGCAGGAAAAGTGAAATGCCCGGCGCTTCACAGAGCCGGGCATTTAATCTCAATAGGTACTAGCTTTTTTTTAAGGTAAAAAGATTGTATTCAGGATAACGCGTGCAAAGGTAGCGTTTTTTTAGTAAACCGTCAAATTTATTTGCATGTTTTTTAGAACAAGTTTATGGAAAAAGCGAAAAATCTCTTCCAAAACATCAAATCACCACACTTTTTCTGTCCTACGGCTTTCTTCTTTCAGCTTTTATATGTAACTTTGCACCACAAAACCACTATACATTATTTATATATGGCAGAGACTAAAGAAAACCCCATCGAGGAAAAGAAAAGCCTGAACTTCATTGAGCAGCAGGTGGAAAAAGACTTGGCAGAAGGCAAAAACGGCGGACGCATACAGACGCGCTTCCCGCCAGAGCCTAACGGCTACCTGCACATCGGCCACGCCAAGGCCATCGCAATGGACTTCGGCATTGCCAAGAAATATGGCGGCACATGCAACCTGCGTTTCGACGACACCAACCCCGTGAAGGAGGACACAGAATATATTGAAAGCATTGAGCACGACATCAAATGGCTCGGCTTTGAGTGGGCCAACGTGTATTATGCCAGTGACTATTTTCAGGAGCTGTGGGATTTTGCCGTATGGCTCATACAACAGGGTCGCGCCTATGTGGACGAGCAGAGCGCGGAGGTGATTGCCCAACAGAAAGGCACCACCACAAGCCCGGGCACCAACAGTCCGTTCCGCGACAGACCTGTTGAGGAAAACTTGCGACTGTTTGAGTTTATGAACAGCGGCCGATGCGAGCCGGGCACCCTGGTACTGCGCGCCAAAATAGACATGGCTCATCCCAACATGCTGTTCCGCGACCAGCTCATCTATCGTGTGCTGAACATTCCGCACGTCAAGACGGGCGACAAGTGGAACGCCTACCCCATGTATGACTTTACCCACGGGCAGAGCGACTATTTAGAGGGTGTGACTCACTCGTTGTGCACTCTGGAGTTTGTGGAGCATCGTCCCTTGTACGACTTGTTCGTCACCTGGATGAAGGAATACAAAGGCGAGACCGACAATATTGAGGACAACCGCCCGCGTCAGACCGAGTTCAACAAGCTGAACCTGAGCTATACGCTCATGTCGAAGCGCAATCTGCTGGCGCTGGTCAACGAGAAGATGGTGAACGGATGGGACGACCCACGTATGCCGACCCTGTGTGGCTTCCGCCGTCGTGGATACAGTCCTGAGAGCATTCAGAAGTTCATAGACAAGATTGGCTACACCACCTACGACGCGCTCAACGAGATGGCTCTGCTCGAAAGTGCCGTGCGCGACGACCTCAATAGCCGTTCCACACGTGTCAGCGCGGTGCTCGACCCCGTGAAAGTGGTCATTACCAACTATCCCGAAGGGCAAATAGAGCAACTGACAGCCGTCAATAATCCTGAGAACGAGGCCGACGGAACACATACCGTAGAGTTCAGCCGCGAACTGTGGATTGAGCGCGACGATTTCATGGAGGTGGCCGAAAAGAAGTTCATGCGACTGGCTCCCGGCAAGGAAGTGAGACTGAAGAACGCTTACATCATCAAATGCAACGAGGAGAATGCCTGCGAGAAAGATGCCGACGGCAACGTGACCACCATCTACTGCACCTACGACCCCGAATCGCGCAGCGGCCTGCCCGGCTCCAACCGCAAGATTAAGGGAAAGACGCTGCATTGGGTGAGCTGCCAACATGCCGTGAAGGCCGAAGTACGCCTGTACGACCGCCTGTGGAAGGTGGAAAACCCGCGCGACGAGATGGCTGCCATCCGCGAGGCGCAGCAATGTGATGCTGTTACGGCCATGAAACAAATCATCAACCCCGACAGTCTCACCATTCTGAGCAACTGCTACATTGAACCGTTCGCCGCACAGATGAAACCCGGACAATATCTGCAGTTCCAGCGCATTGGCTACTTCATGGCCGACCCCGATACAACAGCCGAGAAACCGGTATTCAATAAAACCGTGGGGCTGAAAGACACCTGGGCCAAGCTAAACAGATGACCGACAACTATTTCAACAGCAAACGGTTCAAGCGTATTCTGAACCAATACGAGGAATCTGAGAAGACGGGAACTCCCGTCTTTTTAGACTCTGACGAATTTACCGACATTGCGGAATACTATCAAGGCAAGGGCGAGACAGCACGTGCCTGCGACGTGGTGGACTATGCGCTCAGCATCTACCCGGATGCCACCGCGCCGCTCGTGTTCAAGGCCAGGATGGCATTGTTCAAGCAAGACAACGTGAGACTGGCAGAGCAGATTGCGGAGTCTATTTCCGACAAGACCGACCTTGAGTACATTTACATCATGGCGGAAATCATGATTGCCGACAACCGCGTGGAAGAAGCAGACGAATACCTGAACGAGAAATACAATGACATTGACGACGCCGAACGCGAGGATTTTGTGCTCGACGTGGTGACGCTGTTCTGCGACTATGAGCTTTCGGAACAAGCAGACGCGTGGCTGCAACGCGCAGAGGAAACCGATACGCTCGACTACAAGGAACTCATGGGGCGCATTCTCATGGGTAAAGGACGCTACACCGAGAGCGAACGGCTCTTTAATGAGCTTCTCGACCAAGACCCCTACTCCAACCATTACTGGAACTGCCTGGCATCATCGCAACTGCTGAACAACCACATTCAGGATGCCATCACCAGCAGCGAATACAGCATTGCCATCAATCCCGACGACGACGAGGCGGTGCTCAACAAAGCCAACGCGCTGTTCAATCTTGGCAACTACGAAGATGCGCTGGAATACTACAAACGTTTCACCGCGCTCAGGCCCGACGAGGACACCGGCGAGATGTATCAGGGCATTACTTTGCTGAGCGTAAACCGACTGGAGGAGGCCGTTGAACACCTGACCAAAGCCGAGCAAATGTCAGACGGCAAGTCGCCTAACCATGCTGAGATTTGTCAGGAGCTGGCTTTCACGCTCAGTCGCCTGCACCGCATGGACGAAGCATTGGCGTATATCGACAAGACCGACACGAATATGTGCGATGCCAACGAACTGATGGTGCTCAGAGGTCATGTAATGCTTGAGAACGGTTATTACGAGCAGGCGCAGCTGTGTTTCTCCACAGCCGTGAAAGACTCAGGCGCGTCGCCTCACGTCTATCTGCGCATCGCCATTTCGGTTTACGACAACGGCTACATACGTTTGGCCTATAAAATGTTCAACATCCTCTTCAAAGCCGTTGACGAACATTGGAACGAGGGCTTTTCCTACATGGCATTATGCTGCAAGGACCTCGGAAAACAAGACGAATACAAGAAATGGCTGCAAAAGGCTTGCACAACCAATCCAGCTGAGGCAAGAACTGTTGTTGGTGAACTTTTCCCGCCTGAAATGCCGCCAGAAGAGTATTATCTGAACGCAGAATTAAATTGAATAGAAAAACGAGAAACTGTAAATAGAAAATTGTAAATCCGTAAATTGTAAATATCTTCATGAACTGGATAACAACACTATTGGGAAACTTGAACTACGGCACCATCCTCTTTCTGATGTTGCTCGAAAGCACCGTCATTCCCGTACCTTCTGAGCTTGTCGTTGCACCTGCGGCCTATCATGCGGCAGGCGGCAACCTCAATATCGTGCTCGTCATTCTTTTCGCCACCATTGGTGCCGACCTCGGCGCAAGCATCAACTACGTGGCAGGCTACTACCTCGGCCGTCCCATCATCTACAAGTTCGCCAACTCGAAATGGGGAAAGATGTGTCTGCTCAACCAGCAGAAAGTAGAAAAAAGCGAACGCTATTTCGACGACCACGGCATGGTGGCAACTATTACAGGCAGACTCATTCCAGGCATTCGCCACCTCATTTCCATTCCTGCTGGTCTGGCAAAGATGAACTACTGGAAATTCTTGCTCTACACCACCCTCGGCGCAGGCGTTTGGAACTGCATTCTCGCTGCTATGGGCTGGTGGTTCCACAGTTTCGTTCCTGAAAACCAGTTGACCGACAAGATTGTGGAATATGGCGATTACATCAAATGGGGCATCATCGCCATCGTGCTGCTCGTTGCCCTCTATTTCGGGGTGAAATACTATCTGAAAAAGAAAAACGGGAAATAACAAAAAAGCTATAGAATCTGTAGTCTCAGAACATTTGTCGCATCTACAGCATTCTATAGCTTTATTCGTTTTGTTTTGAACATTATTCCAGGCTCCGCTTGTACCATTCGAACAGCAGGCGGACACCTTCTTCGATTTCCACTTTGTGCGTCCAGCCAAGAGAATGGAGCTTACTCACGTCAATAAGTTTACGCATGGTGCCGTCGGGCTTTGTGCTGTCAAACGCCACTTCACCCACAAAGCCTACCGCCTTAACCACAAGTTCGGATAGTTCACGAATGGTGAGTTCTTTGCCTGTACCAACGTTGATGTGACAGTTGCGAATCTCTCCTAACGCGGGAATGGCACCCCCACGGCCTTCGCTACTGTTGCGGTCAACGCTGCCGTCGGTTTGCGTGCCATAGAACACGCTGGAATACTTCTCAATGCCGATGATATCGCTGAAATTCACGTTGAGCAACACGTGAACGCTGGCGTCGGCCATATCCTCGCTCCAGAGGAACTCGCGCAGAGGCCGTCCGGTTCCCCAAAGCACCACCTTATTATTATATATGCCGTAAGAGGCCAACGCTTCGCTGATTTCGCCTTCAGATGATGTGCCGTTGGCTGTCAGTTTCTTGTCGCTCTGTCGATACTGTACGGGGCGCTTTTTAAGGTCGCGTCGGATGGAATTCCAGTCGTTGTCGTGTAGCAGCTTTGCCAAATAAATCTTGCGCATCATGGCAGGCATGACGTGGGAATTCTCAAGATGGAAATTGTCGTTAGGGCCATAAAGATTCGTAGGCATAACGGCAATGTAGTTGGTGCCGTATTGCAGGTTGTACGACTCGCACATCTTCAGCCCGGCAATCTTGGCAATGGCATATTCCTCGTTGGTGTATTCAAGGGGCGAAGTGAGCAGCGCATCCTCTCGCATGGGTTGCGGCGCATTCTTAGGGTAGATGCAAGTGGAACCGAGAAACAGCAGTTTCTTCACGCCATGCGCGTAGGCTTCGCTGATGACGTTGCATTGAATCTTCATGTTCATCATGATGAAGTCGGCACGATAGAGCGAATTGGCCATGATGCCGCCAACGAAAGCAGCCGCCAACACCACAGCGTCGGGACGTTCCTGGTCGAAAAAGGCTTTGACAGCCACCTGGTCGGTCAGGTCGAGCTCAGCGTGCGTGCGTCCCACAAGATTGGTATATCCCCTTGAAAGCAGGTTGTTCCAGATGGCAGAGCCCACAAGTCCACGATGGCCCGCCACATAGATTTTGCTTGATTTGCTAAGCATCAGTCTTTCATCTGTGATTTAAGGTACAACTTTCTCACGAAGCGCATGTCGTGGTCAATCATCAGTTTCACCAACTGCTCAAACGATGTTTTGCGCGGGTTCCATCCGAGTGTTTCCTTGGCTTTTGTCGGGTCGCCAAGCAACTGGTCCACCTCGGCGGGACGGAAATACTTCGGGTCAACCTCAACCAGCACGCGACCGGTTGCCTTGTCGATGCCTTTCTCGTCAACACCCTCGCCCTGCCATTCAAGTTCGATGCCCACATGGTGGAAGGCAAGCGTGGCAAACTCGCGCACGCTATGATATTCGCCCGTAGCAATAACAAAGTCGTCGGGTTCGGGTTGCTGAAGAATCAGCCACATGCACTCCACATAATCCTTGGCATACCCCCAGTCGCGCAGCGCATTCAGGTTTCCAAGATAAAGTTTGTCCTGGAAACCTTGGGCAATGCGCGATGCGGCAATGGTGATTTTGCGGGTGACAAAGGTCTCGCCACGCCGTTCGCTCTCGTGGTTAAACAAGATGCCGTTGCAGCAGTACATGCCATATGACTCGCGGTAGTTCTTCATAATCCAGAAACCATAAAGCTTGGCCACCGAATAGGGCGAACGCGGATAGAAGGGTGTTGTTTCCTTCTGCGGAACCTCCTGCACCTTGCCATACAGCTCGGATGTTGATGCCTGATAGATGCGACATTGCTTTTCCAAACCACAGATACGGACAGCCTCGAGCAGACGAAGCACACCCACGGCATCGGTGTCAGCCGTATATTCAGGTACGTCAAAAGATACCTTCACATGGCTTTGTGCAGCCAGATTGTAGATTTCAGTAGGTCTCACCTCACCGATGATGCGGATGAGCGACGACGAGTCGGTCATGTCAGCCCAATGGAGATTCACAAGGCGCGCCTTTTTCATGTCGCGCACCCACTCGTCAAGATAAAGGTGCTCTATGCGTCCGGTATTGAACGAGCTGCTGCGGCGCAACAGTCCGTGCACCTCGTAGCCTTTTTCAATCAGAAACTCAGCCAGATATGAACCATCCTGGCCAGTAATTCCAGTTATTAAAGCAGTTTTCTTTGCCATTTCTTCTTCATTTTTCACTTCGTTCAAGGAGTACCTCCTCTACTTCCTCATCCCTCAGCAAACTGTCTGATGCGTTGTTCCTCAGAGATTTTGCACACGAGCAGGGTGCCGTCTTTTTCTGCCACTATATAGCCGTCCAGACCCTGCACAACCACTCTCCTTTCGTCTGTGGCATGCACAATGCAGTTGTGCGAATCCACAATGGTGATGTCCTGGCCAATGGCGCAGTTGCCATAAAGGTCGCGTTTCGACTGCATCAGCAGGCTGCCCCACGTACCGAGGTCGCTCCAGCCGAAATCGGCAGGACAGACGAAAATCTCCTCGGCCTTTTCCATGATGGCATAGTCCACCGAAATGCTCTCGCACTCGGGAAACCATTTGTCTATCAACGCCTGCTCCTCGGGAGTGCCGTAGTAAGGCAGCAGCTGCTCGAATATCTTGCTCATGGTGGGCTGATAAACACGGAAGGCATTCACAATGGTGCTGACATTCCAGATGAAAATGCCGGCATTCCAGAAGTAGCTTTTCTGCTGAATGTACTTCAGCGCCGTATCCATGTCGGGCTTCTCGCGGAACGAATCAACGCGGAAAATCTCTTTGTTGCGCGGACTGCTGCTCGACAAATCGGCCTGAATATACCCGTATCCCGTTTCGGGGCGCGTGGGTCTCATGCCCAGCGTTACCACAGCGTCGCTGGTGGCAGTAAACTTCAGGCATTGCTCAATCACCCTGCGGAATTCGGTCTCGTTGGCAACAATATGGTCGCTTGGCGACACCACGATGTTGGCCTTGGGATCCTGCGACTTGATGCGCCAGCTGACGTATGCGATGCACGGAGCGGTGTTGCGCCTGCAAGGCTCCAGCAGCACGTTGCCAAAAGGCACCTCAGGCAGCTGCTCGCGCACCATGTCAGCATACTTCTGATTGGTCACCACCCAAACGTTCTCAGCATCTACAATACCCTGAAAACGGTCAAAGGTAAGCTGCAGCAAAGAGCGGCCAACACCCAGCACATCAATGAATTGCTTAGGGCGCTCGGTAGTGCTCATCGGCCAGAACCGACTTCCTACGCCACCCGCCATTATCACTAAATGATTTTGTTTTTGAGCCATATCTTTCAACTTTGAGATTTCTTCTTATTTCGGGGGTACGCAGGTTCGAGATATACTTCCCTACTCCTCTACTCCTCTACTCCTCTACTCCTTTACTTCTTTTCTCCTCTAATCCTTATACTTAAAAACATCCTGTCACCTGCTTATTAAAAACGCGAGTTATCAGCTTCGGGAACCATCGGCACCCCACCGTGAGCAACCACAGCCCGAAACGGCTGTAGAACACTCGTAGGACACGCTCCTCCATCTTTTTCTTTCTGAACACGTCGGCGTTCGTCTTGCTGAATGGAATGCCGTCGGCAATAGCATGAGCAGCGTTGCGGGCCGTGAGCAATGCAAAATAAATGCCCTCGCACGAAACCTTGTTGGGAAAGCCGCCCGCGTCGCCAATGAGCAGAATGCGGTCGTTCAGCGGGTAGTTCGTGTCAATGGGAATGTAGGCACCTTTCAGCCTTGCATCGCTTGGTGTGATGTTCACTCCTGCCGCCTGCATCTCGGCCGTCACCTTGTCCAGGTCAACCTTGCTGGCGTCCAGGTTGCCATAGCCCACCACATTGTAGTCCTTGTTGGGAAACACATAGAAATAGCCCACGCCGTAGTGGTTGGCTATGCTTCCCACGATTGAGTTCTCCGAAGTGCGCGGCAGATATTTCTCCACACACAGCATGCGCAACTTGGGCGTGCCTGCCAGATATTTTCTCACACGGCTGTTGGCACCGTCAGCACCCACCAAGTGGTTGCACGTCATCTGACGGCCCGAGCGAAGCTTCACCACCACCCCGTCTGCAGTATCCTCAATACCGTTCAGCGCATCGTTTACAAAGACACCGCCAATGCGCAAATACTCGTCAAGCAGACACTTGTCGAACAATTTGCGCTGGGTGATACGAATTTCCTTCTCAGCTTCAAAGTCGAGCCTTTGCCGACCGTTGATATACAGTTTGATGCGGTTCACCGCATTGTATTCGTATGCAAGCTCAGGGAAAATCTCATTCAAGAGCCAGTAGCATCGCGGCGTTAGTCCGCCTCCGCAAATCTTGTCACGCGGAAAAACAGCGCGGTCTATCACCACGCAGTCCACACCCCGTTTCTTCAGCAGAAAGCCACATGCCGTGCCCGCAGGACCTGCACCTATGATTATTGTATCAAAACGCTCTTTCAAACTCCTATCCCTCCTTCAGCTTCTGGCTCAGCGGGATAGTCATCAGCCTCACCTGAGCCTCGCTCTCATCTGCTTTCACCTCGGCAGGCCGTTCCAGCTTTTGCTCGAAAGAGTTTCTTTCGAAAGGCAGCTTACCGCCCTCCTGGTCATCCTCCTGCGAAGCCAGCGAGAGGTTGCCGGGAGCAGTTCCCGAACCCTTCTTTGCATGCTTGCCGCCCTGGTAAGTATATTCCACATACTCCGCCTGCTGGTTCAGCTGCGTCTCCACGTGCTTCAGCTCGTCGTTAGGACTTACCACGAGCAGCGCGTTCAGAATCTCAACCACCTGACGGTAAGCACTATCTGTGGCAGCACGCACGGCACGCGACTGCTCAACAGCCTCCAGCAGCGCCTCATCGGCACACATGCGGAACAGCTTTTCCATCTGCAGGCTATATTCACTCTTGTCGCACAGCTGGCGGTCGATTTCGTTCAAATCGTTCTTGTCAAACTTCTTGTGCAACGCCTTAAACGCATCACCCTCAGCGTTGAAAGCCTTTCTCAGGCCACCAATGCGCCGCGCAGCCATCCGGTTGCTCAGAGTGGCCGCAGAAACGGTATGGAGCACCAGCTCAATCACCGTGAAATGCTCGTTGTTCGTAAACCTTGAAAGGTCGAGAGTCTGAATTGCCATAAGCCAAACGAAGTCCTATATTAAAAAACATACAAATAATCTCAGGCCATGCAACATGAAAAATACATTCAAATGCAAGAATTATGTTGCAAACATACAAAAAGTTTTTGAATTAAATCGCATTTCACACAAAAAAAAACGTTCATCACGCCTCTTTTTTTGATTTTGCTCACAACCAACACCTCACAGCCCCCTCCCTTTGGGAGGGCTGGGGTGGGTTCAGGGAGGCTATGCCATCGCCGTGTGCAACGAACTGAGAAAGGCATTAACGGGCCTCGTAGAGTGAGAAACTGAGTGAGCGTCTCAACGTCTCAGCGTCTCATACAAAAAAAAGACACTTTCCAACGTCCCAGCCTCCTGTTATAATACTTACAACTAATTGATTATCAATAATATATATAATAAAGAAGAGAGTTGGGTGGGGTCTTAAAAAACGATTGAGACGCTGAGACGGAGACGCTTAGCAATAGCATAATAATAACTTAAAATACTATATATCAATGAGATACAACATTTTAGTAGTAAGGCACCAGTAATGCCGAAGCCTGCAAAAGGCACCGAATCATGTAAATTACTCCTCTCACAGGCCTCAAAAGACATGCGTGAGACGCTTATTCCTATGGTAATTCCCGCACTTGCCGCCCATTTAACTAATGTTAAATTCATGTATTGTGATAACAAATACTATGAATTGTGCGGTCAGATGGGGCATTTGATAGGCCTTTTTTATGTCGGAAAGACTCTGTTTTCTCATCTTGTAGAGGCAATCGAGATGTTTTTCCCTCTGTTCTCTTTGTCTGAGAGTCGGGAGTAATGTCGAAACAATTTGCCCGTATCGTCGTGAGATTATTCCCTAATACATTGCTTTACAAAACTATTCCACGACGCTGTTAAAAACATACCAAGAGATACAAGAATAAAGCAGAGAGATAAACACAAATTTTCTAGAGAATTTGAACATATCACCAAAAGATAGTTTAGTGATTTGAAGATATGGAGAAATAACACCAAGAGTAGATAAGGATGTAAACTGACATTTCGCTAAATTATTTCGAAAATGGATTAAGATTATCGAAAAAAACAATTATATTTGCATTCAGAACCGGTAAATTGGTTTCAAAACAACTAATGGTTAACGGTAATCAGAAAACAATAAAACTATAAACCAAAGAATAAAACATGAAAAAGTATTTGTTTTGCCTTATAGCGATGATGGCGGTTTGTTCGGCAGGTGCACAGCGGTTGATTCTTCAGCAGCGCTTCGGAACCAAATGGGGTCAGGAGATGCTCTCCATGAAGAACAAGCCCAATGGTTTCATGTATCGCATGCGCGTTGACAAGCAAAGCACGGACCTGCCGCAGGTACAGGCCACAGAGGGTCTGGAACTGTATATCTCTGAGCCGACGGACAACGGATGGCTGGGTTTCTACCGCCTGCCCACAAGCAGCGACGACTACGACTTCGTGGTGGTGTTGTATGACGAGGACAAGCAGCCTACGGACGTGATTAACCTATGCGACATCACGAACAACCGGTATTGTGAGGTGCAGGACGTGCGCTGGGATGCCGACAATCATTGGCTGCTGTTCAACATGGCGTGTCCGAGCTACGCCGACATGATTGACGGCAAGGGAAGCAAGCTGTACTGCTATGACCCGGGAAAGAAGCGAATGGTGTGGGAGACGGGCTATCTGGTGAGCAACGACATCTTTATCCTTGACGACAAGTATGTTTATTGCTCCTACGGGTTCACCAGCGAGAAGAAATTCCTCTACCTGCTTGACAAGAAGACAGGAAAGACTTACAGCAAACTGCCGATGGTGTATAAGGTGGAGTACATGGAACTTGAAGAGGTGAACGGGCACAAGATGCTCTATGCGGTGGACTACAACGATAATCTGTTCAGCTTCAGGGTGAGCGACAAACCTGAGCCAGCGAAGAAAACCACAGCCAAAAGAAATGTGAGGAGGAAATGACGCATCGGATTCTTTTTCAGGTGTTATTACCAGCGAGCTGGCTTTTTGCGGCTCTTACCTTAAACATGATAGACATGAAAAGCAACGACAAACAGACACAGGCGCTGCTCGTGAGACGGGCAACGCAGGCAGGACGCTTCTACGAGAGCAACCCGAAAGTGCTGAGCCACCAGGTGGACAGTCTGCTGGACAGACACGCCAACGACAGCAACTACACAAACGTGGCAGCACTCATCGTGCCACATGCCGGACATTATTTCTCGGGCAACGTGGCTGCGGCGGCATACATGGCCATCAGTCCAGAGAAGCATTACAAACGCATCTTTATGATTGGTCCCAGCCACTACGAATGGCTCGACGGGGCGTCAGTAAACAGCGAGGCTGACGGTTATGCCACGCCGTTGGGAACGGTGAGCGTGGACCGCGAGACAGCCCTGCAGCTGATTGGCGCAGACACGGTGTTCACATACCATGAGAAAGCGCACGACCGCGAACATTGCCTGGAGGTGCAGCTGCCATTCCTGCAGCGCAGGATGAAGAACGTGCCACCTATTGTTCCCATCATCATCTCCACCAACGACTACCAGAAACTGAAGAAGATGGCAGAGGTGCTGAAACCCTATTTCAACGACGAGAACCTGTTTGTCATCAGCAGCGACTTCTCACACTACCCCGCCTACGAGGACGCTTGCAAGGTGGACGCAAAGACCAAGGAGGCCATCATGAGCGGCGACGTGCAGCGCTTCATCGCAGCCATCGAGGACAACGCATTGAGCGGGACACCACGCCTGGAAACAACGGCCTGCGGAGAGTTTCCCATCATCACGCTCATGCTGATGCTCAACGACAACTACGAGATGAAGCACCTGCTCTACCAGAACTCGGGCGACATTGACAACCACGACCGCCGGCGCGTGGTGGGCTATCATGCGTTTGCCGTCCTCCGAAATGCCAATAGCGGTAAGCAACAGGCAGGCATTGGATTCGTTCTCACGGACGAGGAGAAACAGCTGCTGAAGCAGATTGCCCGCAAGAGCATCGCAACGGCATTCGACAAGCAAACTTTCGACCCCGCTACGCTCTGCCAGCATCACCCCACGCTCAAACAAAAATGCGGCGCCTTTGTCACGTTGAACCAGCACGGACAGCTGCGCGGATGCATAGGCCTGCTAAGTGGCTCGCTGCCGCTGTATGAAACGATTTACGAGATGGCAAGGGCGGCAGCTTTCGAGGACCCACGCTTCAACCAACTGCGCCGCGAGGAGATGGACGTGACGGACATCGAGATTTCTGTCATCACGCCGATGAGACGCATCAACAGCATCGAAGAGTTCCAACTGCACCGCCACGGCATCTACATCAAGAAAGGGCGCCGTAGCGGCACATTCCTGCCACAGGTGGCCGACGAGGTGGACTGGTCCAAGGAGGAGTTTCTGGGCCATTGCTCGCGCGACAAAGCCGGACTTGGATGGGACGGATGGCGCGATGCTGAGTTGTATGTCTATGAAGCAATCGTATTCTAATGGACGCGCGGGACAAACTATTGAACGGAAGCATGGAATGCTCTTATTATGAGCGCATTGACGATGGTGTTGTGCGCTGTCTGCTTTGTCCGCACCATTGTCGCATTCCCAATGGCAAGACAGGCTTGTGCCGCAGCCGCAGAAACATCGAAGGCAGGCTGATTAGCGAAGTCTATGGACGACCTTGTGCGCTCGCCATCGACCCGATAGAGAAGAAGCCGCTCTATCATTTTCATCCAGGCACCAAGTGTCTGAGCCTTGCCTGCACGGGCTGCAATTTCCGTTGTCTGAACTGTCAGAACCACGACATCTCGCAGGCGGAACCCAGTCAGGTGGCCAGCTACCATCTCACGCCCGAAGAGATTGTGGCACTCTGTCAGGAGCACAATTGTCCTGGCATAGCCTATACTTATACAGAGCCGCTGACATACATTGAATATGTCATCGACACGGCACGAATAGCACACGAGAAGGGGCTCTGGAACATACTTGTGAGTGCCGGCTACGTGTGCAAGGAACCGCTCATGGACCTGCTGCCTTATCTTGACGCCGCCAATATCGACCTGAAATCGTTTAGCGACGAAATCTACCGCCGAGTGAGCGGAGGCCATTTGCAGACTGTGCTCGAAACTATCCTCACCATGCGCGATGCTGGCGTGTGGGTAGAGCTGACCAACCTTGTCATCCCAGGCGTGAACGACAATATGGACGACATCCGCAGAATGTGTCAATGGATGGTGGACAACAACCTGAGCGAAACGCCGCTACACTTCAGCCGTTTCTTCCCACAGTACAAAATGAAAGACATCCCTCCCACTCCACGCAAAACGCTGGAAATGGCCAAAGAAATAGCCCTCCAACAAGGCATCCGCCACGTATATTTGGGGAATGTGTGAGGGGTTGAGAAAAGAAGGAGATGTGGAGAGAAGGAGATGGACATGAAAAGAAAAAGAACGAGTCGCTTCGTGGATTTCACAAAGCGGCTCATTCTCTATTCTGAGAACAACTTCTTCTCGTTGTCGCTCAGGTTAACGTCAACGCAACGTTAACGCCAAGGGTTAGTTGTTCACGCTTCCGCCTACAATGTCGAGCAGCTCGCTGGTAATAGCCTGCTGGCGGCTCTTGTTGTACTGCAAGTTGAGCTCACGCAACAGTTCGTCAGCATTGTCTGTAGCCGTCTGCATGGCAACCATGCGCGCGGCATGTTCGGATGCGTTGCTGTCGAGCAGGGCTGTATAGACCATAAGGTGCAGCATCTTGGGAATGAGACGGCTGAGCACGGTGTCCATGTCAGGCTCAACAATGAAGTTGTCGTTGAGCGGCTTCACCTCTTCGTGCTTGTGCTCCTCATGGCGTTCCTCCTCGCGTTTCTTGAGATACTCCTGACTCTCCTTTGTAGCCACCATAGAGGTAAGGTCGCGCTCGTGGTCGCGGTCGAGTTCTTCCTCGAGGTCAATGGGCAGGAAAGTCTTGCGGGTGAGAATCTGCGAGCCGGCGCTCTTGAAGTGGTGGTAGATAAGCTCTACACGGTCAACCTCGCCCTCGCGGAACCTTCTTCCCAAATCCATTGCCAGATCTATGCACTGCTGCACGTTGGGCTTGTCGGCCATGTCGGAAAACTCTCCCAGCACGTTGTAACCCAATTTCTGCGACTTTTCGAAGACCTTTCGCCCAATGGGGTAAACGTCAATACTTCCTTCACCAAGCTTGTCGGTGTAGGCCTTGACGGTTTGTTGCATCAGGCGTATGACATTGGCATTGAAGCCTCCGCAAAGCGACGAGTTTGACGAATAGACTACTAAAGCCACCCGCTTGACGGGACGCACATTGTCATATACACTCTGTGCCTCTGCTTCGGCTGCCAGAAATGCCTTTAGGATATGCTCGAGCATGGTTTCATATGGGAGCATATTCTGAATGGCTATCTGCGCGTGATGGAGCTTGGAGCTTGCCACCATCTTCATGGCAGAAGTAATCTTGCGCGTACTCTTGACCGATGCAATGCGGCCTTTGATTTCTTTTAATGAGGGCATAATTTTTTTTGACTATTTGACAATTGACTATTTGACATTTTGTCAATTTTCTAATTTTACCATCTCACAATTGCTATCAGCACGGAGGCCAATAGTCAAATTGTGAAATAGTCAAATTGTCAATTATTTATACGTACCGGCAATGTCGGCCATGATGGCTTCGATGCGCTCGGTGGTGGCGTCGTCGATTTTTCCAGCGGCAAGGGTTTCGATAACCTCGGGAGCGGCAGAACGCAGCTTGTCGAGGAACTGCACCTGGCATTCGCGCACCTTGTCGATAGGAACATCGCGCATCAAACCGTGCACACCGCAATAGAGGATGGCCACTTGCTCGCCAACGGGCATGGGACTGTATTGCGGCTGAATGAGCAGCTGGTTGTTCTTGCGTCCGCGGTCGAGCGTCATTGCGGTGACAGCATCCATATCGCTGGAGAACTTTGAGAAAGCCTCGAGCTCACGATACTGAGCCTGATCGATTTTAAGCGTACCGGCAACCTTCTTCATCGACTTAATCTGTGCGGAACCTCCCACACGCGACACGGAGATACCCACATTGATGGCAGGACGGAAACCTTGGTTGAACAGGTCGCTCTCAAGGAATATCTGTCCGTCGGTGATAGAAATCACATTGGTGGGGATGTAGGCCGACACGTCGCCAGCCTGGGTCTCGATGATGGGAAGAGCTGTCAGCGAACCGCCTCCCTTGACATGGCCTTTCATGCACTCGGGTAGGTCGTTCATAGACTCGGCCACCTCCTGCTGTTCATTCATCTTAGCAGCACGCTCCAACAGACGGCTGTGCAGATAGAACACGTCGCCCGGATATGCCTCACGTCCAGAAGGACGACGAAGGATGAGCGACACTTCGCGGTAAGCCACAGCCTGCTTCGACAGGTCGTCATAGACAACGAGGGCGGGCAGACCACGGTCGCGGAAATACTCGCCGATGGCTGCGCCTGCAAAAGGTGCATAATACTGCATGGCGGCAGGGTCAGCAGCTGTAGCGGCCACGACTATAGTATATGGCATGGCGCCATATTCCTTCAGCGTCTGCACCAACGTAGCCACGGTAGATGCTTTCTGGCCGATGGCCACATAAATACAATAGACCGGCTTGCCAGCCTCGTAGAAACTCTTCTGGTTGATGATGGTGTCAACGGCAATGGCGGTTTTTCCCGTCTGGCGGTCACCGATAATGAGCTCACGCTGTCCGCGTCCAATGGGAATCATTGAGTCGATAGCTTTCAGACCTGTCTGCAGCGGCTCTTTCACGGGCTGGCGATAAATCACACCAGGAGCCTTGCGGTCGAGCGGCATCTCAAAGGCGTTGGAAAGGTCTATCTCGCCTTTTCCGTCGATAGCCTGTCCCAGCGGATTGATGACACGCCCGAGCATGTTGTCGTTGACGCGGATGGAGGCAATGCGCTTTGTGCGCTTCACCACCATACCCTCCTTGATGCCCGACGTGGTGCCGAGCAGCACGCAACCAACGTTGTCCTCCTCGAGGTTCATCACGATAGCCATTGTGCCATTCTCAAACTCAAGCAACTCGTTGGCTTCGGCATTGCGCAGACCGTAGATGCGGGCCACACCATCGCTCACCTGGAGCACGGTGCCCACCTCTTCAAAGCTCTCGCCGTTGCTAATATCACGCAATTGCTGGAGCAGCACTTCTGATACTTCGCTTGGTTTTACTTTATCTGACATAAATGCAATTTTCGGATTTACGATTTACGGATTAACTTCTATATTACTGATACTCCTTTACTCCTTTGAATCTCTATTACTTCTTGAGAGAATTGAGTATGGAGTTGAGTTTAGCTTTGACACTTGCGTCCATGCGGAAGGTGTCGTACTCGAGTATGAACCCGCCAATGATGTCGGGATTCACCTCGGTGGCAAACTCTACTGTTCCATTAGTTCTGCTCTCCACCATCTGCCGCATTTTCTGCTCGGTGGCAGGCGTTACGGCTGTGGCGGTGATGAGTCGCCCGCGGATGACGTTCTTCTGTTGCCTGTAAAGAGTGATATACGAATTGGCCATGAATTGCATCATGCTCTCCCGGTCTTCTTTCAGAACCAGTTGCACGAACCGCTCTGTCAATGGCGAGGGCTTTGCGCCGCAAGCCGCGAGCAGCAGCTTGGCCTTGGTGTCCTTGGCGAGCATAGGATTGTCTATCGTAGTCCTCAGCTGAGGCACACGGACGTAGCTTTCTGCCAATGTCTGCATATCCTGATAGACGGCAGCATCGAGCTTCTGCTCAGTGGCACTCTTGAGAAGTGCACGGGCATAACGTACCGATATTACTCCTATATCCATAACCTAATTAATTTACGGCAGTCACGTCATCCAGCAATCTGTCAATCAACTTCATCTGCTCGGCATCGGTGGAAAGTCTTTGCTTCAGCACTTTCTCGGCTACCTGAACAGAAAGCTCTGCAACCTGCGCACGTATGTCACGAATGGCCTGTTGCTTTTCGCCTTCTATCTCAGCGCGTGCCTCAGCCAGCAAGCGGGCTCCCTCGCCCCTTGCTGTTTCCTGAGCCTTCTGCACGATGGCTTCACGCGTGTCGGCAGCCTCTTTCAAGATTTGTGCCTGCTGGGCACGTGCTTCCTGAAGGATGGCCTCGCTCTCTTGTTTGATGTTCTCAAGCCGTTCTGATGCCTCGTGTGCTTTCTGCAAACTATCGTCAATGTATTTTTTGCGGTCCTCCACCATATTCACGATGGCGGGGAATCCATATTTTGCAAGCACGAAGAAGACCACCAGAAACGCCAGGAGCATCCAGAACAACAGTCCGAGATCAGGCGTGAGGATTGATGGCAATTTACTGAAATCCATTAGCTATAATTACTTCAGAGAACAATAAATAAATCAGCTTTTTTCGGGCAGGTCAAAATGCTTATTTGATAAGGAATGCACATGCTGCGATGGCAAAGAGTGCACAACCCTCAACGAATGCTGACGTAAGAATCATGTTTGTCTGAATCTTGCCAGTAGCCTCGGGCTGACGTGCGATAGCGTCCATGGCACTACCACCAATCTTGCCAATACCCAAACCTGCACCAATCGTTGCAATACCAGCTCCAATACCGCAACCCAGCTGAGCCAGGCCTTCTGCGGCCAATAATAATGATGTAATCATAATTGTTTAATGTTTTTGTTGTTTGATTAATATTATAAATTTAATTCTTGTTTTTCAACTGTAATTTGTCAATTAAAAATAGTCAATAATTAATTACTCCTCGTGGTGTTCCTTATGCGCCAAGCCAATGAACACAGCGCTGAGCATGGTGAACACATAGGCCTGAACAAATGCCACCAGCACCTCCAGCAGATACATAAACAGCAACATAATGATGCTAAACGCGTTCAAACCAAGTCCAAAGCCGACTCCCATAGTCCAGCCGAGGAAGATGACACAGGTGAAACTCAGTATCACGGCATGTCCCGCCATCATGTTCGCAAAAAGACGAATCATCAGCGCGAATGGCTTGGTGAACACGCCGAAAAGCTCGATGATGGGCATTACAGGGGCAGGATATGCCTTGAGGAACAAGGGCACATCGGGCCAGAAAATCTCCTTCCAGTACTCCTTGTTGGCAAAGATGTTGATGGCCAACATGGTGCACAAGGCAAGGAAGAATGTAATGTTGATGTTGCCCGTCACATTGGCGCCACCGGGGAAGATGGGGAGCAGGCCAATCATGTTGGTGGTGAAAATGAAGAAGAACACCGTTAGCAGATAAGGGGCATACTTCTTGTAGTGCTTCTCCCCTATCGACGATTTGATGAGGTCGTCGTGAACCATCATCACAAACATCTCCATCATTCCCACGAAGCCTTTCGGTGCCTCGCTCTTCTCGTCGTGACGCTTGTACCATCGGGCACAAGAGAGGAATACCACAATCAGCACCGCCACCACAATCCAAATCTGCAGCACAGACTTTGTGATGCTCAGGTCAATCGGGCGCTTCACGCTGCCGTCGGCCATCCTCTCATAAATCTTGCCGTGGTGCTCCTTGTCGAAATAGAAGCCTTCGGGCAAACTATGAGCGGTGCAGAAATGCCATTTCCCCGTATTCCCGCTTCGAATGATGATGGGCAGCGGAATGCTCAGGTGCTTGCCTTTGTAGCTGGCGATATGCCATTCATAAGCATCCGACAAGTGCTCGAGCACTATCTCCGGTATGTCCAGTTCCTCGCCAGATGCTTTAGCCTCCGTTCCGTTGTCGGCACTTGCCTCCACAGGTTCGTCGGCCAATGCCACAGCGGGCAACATAGTCACCATCATCAGGAGAATTATTGTCTTTAGTTTTTTCATGAATCAATAAATAATAATGTGTAAACACTCATCTGTTTTCACGACCGATTGGACACTCGTGCAAAGAATATCGAATGGTGTGCCAACGAAATAAGATAGAAAGTCATAAACACAAGCACGAATACCAGCATGGAGTCGCGTCCGTAAATCAGATAATAGACAAACATTACAGCCAGCGCAAGCAACATGCGGAAACCCGATGAAGCCGTGTAGTAGGTTGGCAGGCTACTGGGAGATTTCTTGGCCACCCTGCGCCATATCAGCCCACAGGCATAGCTCACAACAAGCGTGAACACCGCACTAACAATGATGGGCACAAGCAGACTGTCAAGAAACCACACACGCATGGCCAAAAATCCAATGAGGGAGAGGCCTGCAGTAATCAAAAGTTCCTGTCTGATGTATTGCTTGCTCAGTTTGTCAATATTCTGAATGTTCATGGCTTAAAATCTACAATTCCAGTTCCACGCACACGCTTACCGCATTCTTCTGCACTTCGACAAATCCGCCGCCTATTTCCAGCTGCACTTTCTCGCCGTCGGTCTTCACATATTCCACAAGACCTTTCTCAAGCGAGGAGATGATGGGAGCATGTCCGGTCAAAATCTCAAAGTTGCCACTTGTACCGGGAACAAAAACGCTCTGCACGTCGCCGTCGAACTCCACCTTCTCGGGTGAAACAATCTTGAGTTTAAGCATAATTTCATTTTACGATTATACTATTCAACTATTTTACAATTATTCTATTCAACGATTATACCGCAGCAATGGTCAAATCGTGAAATCGTCTAATTGTCAAATGTATTATCCCTTCGCTGCTTCCAGCAGTCTCTTGGCCTTCTCCTTGGCATCCTCAATGGTACCCACGTTCAGGAAGGCCTGCTCGGGCAGGTCGTCCACCTCACCGTCGAGAATGGCGTTGAAGCCCTTGATAGTGTCTTCGATGGGAACCATCACGCCGGGGAGACCCGTGAACTGCGAAGCCACGGCAAATGGCTGGCTAAGATAGCGCTGCACACGACGTGCGCGGTTCACCGTCAGCTTGTCCTCGTCGCTCAGCTCATCCATACCAAGAATGGCGATGATGTCCTGAAGTTCCTTGTAGCGCTGCAAAATTTCCTTTACACGCTGTGCGCACTCATAGTGGTCCTTGCCCACAATCAGCGGGTCAAGAATACGCGAGGTACTTCCTAATGGGTCAACAGCCGGATAAATACCAAGCTCAGCAATCTTACGGTCGAGCACGGTTGTAGCGTCAAGATGGGTGAACGTTGTAGCAGGTGCGGGGTCGGTCAAGTCATCGGCAGGCACATATACAGCCTGTACCGAGGTAATAGAGCCTTTCTTGGTCGATGTGATGCGCTCCTGCATCGTTCCCATCTCAGATGCCAGCGTCGGCTGATAACCCACAGCACTCGGCATTCGTCCAAGCAAGGCAGAAACCTCTGAACCGGCCTGCGTGAAACGGAAGATGTTGTCAATGAAGAACAGAATGTCGGCTGCGCCGCCGTCTTTTCCGCCAGCATCGCGGAAGCCCTCAGCAACGGTCAGTCCTGAGAGTGCCACAGAGGCACGTGCGCCCGGCGGCTCGTTCATCTGTCCATAAACCAGCGTTGCCTGGCTCTTCTTCAACTCCTCGGGGTCAACCAATGAGAGGTCCCATTTGCCTTCATCCATTGCCTCGCGGAACTTCTCACCGTAGCGGATAACGCCACTCTCAATCATTTCTCGAATAAGGTCGTTGCCCTCACGGGTACGCTCACCCACTCCGGCGAATACCGAGAAACCGTTGTGCCCCTTGGCAATGTTGTTGATAAGTTCCATGATAAGCACCGTCTTGCCTACACCCGCACCACCGAAAAGACCGATTTTTCCGCCTTTCATGTAAGGTTCGAGCAAGTCGATGACCTTGATGCCCGTTGCAAGAATCTCCTTTTTCGTAGAGAGTTCCTCAAACGTAGGAGCCTCGCGATGGATAGGATAAGCGCCATCCATGTTGAGTTGTTTCATACCGTCGATAGGCTGACCGATAACGTTCAGCATACGACCCTTAATCTGGTCACCCGCAGGCATCACAATTGGTGAGCCCATCGGGATTGCCTCCAGTCCACGCTGCAAACCGTCGGTATTGTCCATAGCCACGCAACGCACGGTGTCCTCGCCGATGTGCTGCTGCACTTCGACGACAAGGTTAGTGCCGTTGGGGCGGGCAATTCGCAAGGCCTCATGGATTTTCGGCAGCACCTTCTCGGCATCCAGTCCTTTCGTATCAAAGAATACGTCGATAACGGGACCAATAATCTGAGAGATGCGTCCTGTGATTTGTGCCATAATTCCTGTATTTAAGTGTTAATCGTGTATTTTTACATGTTTCACAAAGATTTCTGCAAAGATAAAAAAAAATCTGCAAAGCAAAAACTTTTTATTAAAAATACTGACTATTTTTCGCTATTTTCGCACAAATTCTCTCTCAAATCCATTCTCTTCCGCCCGTCTTTACCTTTTCATTTGCCAGCGAAAATACAAAAGCAACCCCAAAAACAACGTTTTGGGGAGAATAAAGGAAACATAAATGATAATGATTATAACGACTGAACGAAGATGACGAGCAGTCCTATGAGCAGGCTGACAAGCGACAGTATGCCCACGTTGCGGATGTACCATCCTACTTTCACTCGCTCGAGTTTCATCAGCGAAAGGCCACTTGTTGAACCGATGAGGAAGATGTTGCCGCCTACGGCAGAGCAGAATGCGATGACCTTCCAGTAGAGTCCGTTTTGTGCAAACTGGCTCAGATAGGCGTTATCTGCTATCTGCCCGGCAAGGCTGCCATCTACTGTGGAATAGATGGACACAAAGCTCATGCAGGTTGCAAAATTGTCGAGCACGCTGCTCACGGCACCTGTAATCAGGCCTACTATCCAGATGTTGTGCACCTTGGTGTCGAGCCATTGCGCCAGCCAGGCCCACGCACCTATCTCCTGCATCACGGCTACTGCGAGCATGATGCCCATTACGAAGAGCATGAGCTGAATGACGCCATACTGCAACACACGGGGCATACGGCGCAGTATCATCTGGTCGGCGTTCATCAGCTTGTGGTTGAAAATCTCGTTGACAATCCACAACAGCGACAACACACACAATGCGCCTACAAACGGGCTCATTTTCGTGATGTTGTGGAAAGTGGGAATGAACCACAGGCCGCCGATGCCCACGAAGAGCATGAGCACTCGCTGCCAACCATTCAGGTTGGTGTCGTCGCCTCGATAAGGCATTGCCGGCAGTTCCATGTCGATGCGCTCAGGCAAGCTGCGGCCCAGCCACCACGTAGGCACAACCCACGCTAAGAGGCAGGGAATCATCAGCGACATGCTGAAATTGGTGGCCGTGATGGCACCGTTGTTCCACAGCACCAGTCCTTCGGGCGAGCCAATGACCGTTAGCGCGCCACCACAGTTGGCTGCCACCACAATGGCACAGCCATAGAGCATTCGCAACCGACGGTTGGGCACCATCTGATGCATCACCACAAGCATCATCGTTGTGGTTGTGATGTTATCGAGGTTGGCTGAAATGACAAAGGTAATGAGTGTGATGAGCCACAAGTATTTGCGGCTGTTGCGCGTACGGATGAAGGGCGAGATGAAGTCGAAGCAGCCGTTGTTGTCAAGAATCTCCACAATGGTCATTGTTGCCAACAGAAACAGCACCACCTCGGCTGCGCGGCCAACGTACATGATGAAGATGTTTTCGGCAATGAAATGCTTCACGGCTGTGCTGTTGGGCACGGCACCCGATAGCCAGCTCGTATAATCGCCCGGGTGCTGACTCATCACAAAGTCGGTGCCAAAACAGATGTAGAGCACCCAGCCCACCGTACCCACGAACATAGCTACGGCTGCTTTGTTCACATTGGTTATGTTGCCGGTGGCTATCAGCACATAACCTATTATTATTATGGCTACGATGATGAGGGTCATAAATCCATTTGCAAAGTTAATAAAAACTATCTATTTGTGCAAAGAAATCAAGTATTTTCTAAATGAAAAATGAAAAATGGAAAATTGTCAATTATCAAACCTCAATTTTTGTCTCAGTTTCTTCCACAACGATGTTTTGCTGTGAAGGATGCTCAGCGAAATGGCCAGGCTCACCACAAACAGAGCTGTTCCTGAAAGCCAATAAACCCAACCGTCTGTCTGCTGAGTAACCACAAAGGCGAGTACGCCCACCGCTAACTGCATCAGCATGTACTTGAATATGGGCAACGTGGGACGATACTTGTACTTCAGCATACAATAGCCCCAAATCCACAACCATTCCAACACACCCGTGACCGTTATGGCAATACCCGCGCCCGTAAGACCGTATGTGCGGAATCCCCACACCACCAGAATCACCAGAATCACAAAATAGATGGTCTCCAACAGCAGGAACGAGAACGAATCGCCCTTGGCTAAGGGCAGATAGGCAACCGGCAATTTCACAGCACGGAAATAAATGGCAAAGATGGTAATCTGCACCATGCCCAACACGGGCAAGAAACTCTTGCTGTAGAGCATGGGCAGCAGCACGGGCATTCCTATCATAAAGGCCACGAGCAGGGGCGACACCAACAGCAGCGACACCTCAATCTGGCGGTTGATGGTCAGGTTGCAAGCCTCCGTGTCGGTGTTCACAGCCGACAAACGGGGATAGAAATCTGTTTCCATGGCAGAGAACACTACGCCCGCATACATCATGGTCATCATGTAGCCAGCATTGTAGAATCCCACCATGTCGAGCGAAGCCGTCACGTTCAGGTACGAGCGTATCACAAGTTCGGCAAGGCTGCCAAAAACGCCTGCCAGCACAAAGGCCACGCCTAAGCGCACCATGCTCATCCCCTGCCCCAGCACTTTTCTTTGGCGGATGAACTTCAGCGGATGAAGCTTATAGGAAAAGGCAATGGTCAGCAGCATTTGGGCCAAGGCTGTGAGAATCAGCGACGGCACAATACCGCTTTGGTTGAAGAAATAGTAGATGGGAACGCTGATAATCAACGTAGCCACAGCACCATAAAACGACACTACGGCCAACCGGCGCAACTCTCGTGTGCCTTTCAGCACAGCCAGCTCGCCACCCGTCAACGTAAGCAGACCCACCACGGGCGATAGCAACAGGAAGTGAAGCGAGTGATCACCCCAGGTAAAAGTGAAATGATGGAAGAAAGGACTCAGCAGCGCACAGACCACCGTTCCCAACACAGCCGTCAGCATTACCCACGTGCGCACCATCGCAATGCTCTGCTCTAAGCGTTCCTGGTCGCCCTGCTCAAACGCCTCTGAAATATTCTTCACGCCGCTCGTTGAGATGCCCAAGTTGGTGGCATTGCCCACAAGGTTTATCGTGGAGTTGAACAGCGAGACAAGTCCCATACCGTCAGGTCCCAAGATGACGGCTACGAGTTTATTGCGCAGAATTCCCACCAGAATGTTCAGCCCCTGAACACCGCCGAACAATCCGGTGTATTTTAGAATATGTGAGTAACTGTTTTTTTCCATATTCAAACTTTAAAACGCAAAAAAACGCAAAATATTACGTTCAGACCCTTGTTTTAGAATGCCCACAACCAAGCCGACAAAAACAACGCCAAACGTTATACGCAAATTTTCTAGAAAATTTAGTCATAAACATACGCTTTGTTTTCATAACTTGCCACTTTACGAGTACAAAGCATTACTTTACGAAAACAAAGTGGCACTTTACGAGAACAACTCGATGTATTAAGCGAAATTTATAATAATCCACTCAACCATTCGGCCCTATTATCCACCATAACTTCCGCTAAAAAGCCTGTATAATCGCGCGAAACGCTTTTTTCTGAAAACAAAAAACAAATCGTTGGCACTATTTTGATTTATTTTATTAATTTTGCAGCGTAATCATCAATTATCTGCATGACAACAAACACGCAAACACAGCCATTTGTCAGTTTCGTCATTCCCTGTTACAACCTTCCGCAACAGCTACTTGTGGAGTGTCTCGACAGCATATTTGCCTTGACGCTCGAAGATAGCCAGCGAGAGGTGATAGTTGTTGATGACGGCTCGGACCAATGCCAGCTTGACAGCCTGAGCAACTACCGCGACCAAATTATCTACCTGCGCCAGGCAAACCAAGGACTGAGCGGAGCGCGAAACACGGGACTGAACATCTGCCGGGGTCAGTATGTGCAGTTTGTAGATGGCGACGACATGTTGCTCACTGAGGCTTACGCCCATTGCCTGGACATTCTGCAGAATGAAAAACAGATTGACATGGTGATTTTCGAGGCTACTGATTCGCCCGTAGCTGTCAATGGTTTCGCGGATGACCAACCAGAGAGCGGTGCTGAATACATGCGCCACCACAACCTGCACGGTTCGGCATGTGGTTATGTGTTTCGCCGCGCCATGGCCGGACAGCTGCGTTTCACACGAGGCATTTTGCACGAGGACGAGGAGTTTACACCGCAGTTGGTGTTGCGTGCCGACAAGGTAATCCACACCAATGCCGTTGCCTACTTCTACCGAAAACGCGAAAACTCAATCACGAGAAACACCGAGAGCAGCCACTTGGAAAAACGACTGGCCGACCAGGAGGCCGTCATCATGCGCCTCAACACCATGGCCGACCGTATGCCTGCCGCAGACAAGTTTGCCATGCAAAGACGCGTGCACCAGCTGACCATGGACTACCTCTATAACACCATCATGCTCACGGGTTCGGTCGGCGAACTGGAAAAACGCGTGGCAAAGCTCAAAGATGCAGGCCTGTTTCCGCTTCCCGACAAGAATTACACAAAAAAATACACGTGGTTCCGCCGCATGACAATGAACAAACTCTCGCGGCGAATGCTTGTCGCAGCACTTAAGCGCAGCCAACAACATGGAAAATAAAATTTCTGTCATTATGACCACCTACAACCACGGACAAACCATTGCCCGTGCGCTGGACTCTGTGCTCAGCCAGCAATGCAGGTGGCCCATTGAGATTATCCTTGGCGAGGACTGCTCAACCGACGACACCCGTGCCATCTGCCAGCAGTATGCCGCGAAGCATCCCGACATAATAAGACTATTTTGCAACGAAAAGAATAAAGGACTGACTGATAATTACTTCGATTGTTTGATTCAATGTAAGGGAAATTATATTGCTGACTGCGCTGGCGACGATTTTTGGGTGGACAAGAACAAATTGGAGAAGGAACTTGACGTACTGGAAAACCATCCCGAGGTGACCATCGTTCACACCGACTGGCTGTATTTCGACGAGCACAACTCAACCACCAGCACTCCCCCGCCCACACCTTTCACGGCCCCGTTCACCGAAGGAAAACAGATGCTCCCCGCCATCGTCACACAGACGCAACGCCCTGTGATTCACCTGTGCACCGCATTAATGCGCGCTGAGACCATTCTTCACGCCTATCACGAAGACACGTTCATGTTCCGCAACAAGGATTTCGGGTGCGAAGACCTGCAGATAGCAGCCGCTTTGGCCAACGCAGGCACCGTGGCGTGGTTGCCCGACATCACCCTGCATTACAGCATCGGCCACGCATCGGTATCAACACAACCCGATGCCCGTCGTCAGTTCCATTTCGTGAAGGATGTCACCTCGCTGAGTTGCTATCTGGCTGACAAATACGGCATCAGCAACGACGTTCTCAAACCATACCTCTCTCGCAGACTATTTGCACTTGCCATGCACGCATTCCGTGCTCACGACACTCAGCTGCGGGAAGAAGCAGTTGAGTGCATAAAAAAATGGCAGCCCAATGGGACTGCCGCTGTAAAGGGGGTTATGATGGTCATGAGTCACCCCTGGCTCTGGTCGCTGGCATTGCAAGTGCGCAAGATTATTGTCAGCGTGAAGAAAGTATTTCGCTAAATATAGATTCTATCTTTTTGCCCACCACTTCGGGTGAAGCCATTGCATTCACCTTAATCGATAATTCCCTGCCTTCGGCAAAGGGCTTTTCCTGTAGTTCAAACATCGCACGGGCAAATGCATCTGAGTCGCCAATAGGAACTATTGTGCAGCCTCCCTCTATGCGCAGACATTGTGGCACGCACTCTGTCGAAATGACAGGAATGCCTGTGCTCATGGCCTCAAGCAACACCAACGGCTGCACTTCGCTGCGGCTTGCCAACACCAAGGCATCACACTCCCAGAGCAACTCGCGTACCCGTTTCTTATCTATCCGTCCATACGTTTTCACGCCCCTGAGTTGCATTTTCTCAATCTCCTTCTGGCAATCCGCACCATCGGTGTTTAGTCCTGCAACATGCAATTCCATTTCGCAACCGTGCTCTTGCAACTGTTTGTAGGCAGCAAACAATACATCATACCCTTTGCGATAATAGTAATCTGCCAGACAACAGAATCGGAAAGGACGGCCTTCGCGAATTGTACGTTCCCGATAGCTAAAGAAATTGGTGTCAATAGTATTGGAAACCCACTGCCAACGGTAATCCTTTCCATAATAGCAGGCAATATCATCGACCAATTCCTCAGAAACAGGAATCACCATGTCAGCCTTTTCGTAGGTTTCTTTTAACAACGGTATCTGCCAAGCATCACTGGGAGCCTTTCCAAACTCATCCTCAAGCAGCAATAACGGCAGATGTTCTGTTACAACGTATGGTATGCCGTACTTACGGCTGATGAGCATCGCCGCGTAGCCTGCCCACTTTGCACAATGTGCATGCAGGATATCAGGCTTACCGTATTTCCGAACATACGCATCAAACATCCTCTGCACTTTTCTTACCCATCGCCTGACATTCCAACGGACAGCACGTGGCAGACCGCGCTGATAATGCTGCACAACCGTGATTCCATCCATCTGGTGCTCATAACAGCTATAAGGCAGACGAATATATTCTTTCAACCCCATGCTGATGCCAAGCTGTACATTGCTCAGAATGCGCACCTCTTGGCCTAATGCCGCTAAGGATTTTGCCTGGTCCAAACAAAACAAGCCGCCGTAAGGGGGAAAGAATGATGGAATCTCAAGTATATGCATGTCTTAGGAGTTTGGAGTTTGGAGTTAGGAGTTTAGAGTTAAGAGTTAAGAGTTAGGAGTTAGGATTAAATATGTTAGTATGTTACTATGTCTAAAACCCAGTTACTATGTCTAAAACTCAGTTACTATGTCAGAAAACAGAAAAGGGGCGGATTAATCCACCCCTACGTTTTTTGCAAAACAATGCTGACTTTACATTTATGCCTCGGCGGGAGCTTCCTCGGCGGGAGCCTCGGCAGCAGCGGCCTCAGCCTTAGCGGCTGCAGCGGCAGCCTTTTTCTCAGCTACTTTCTGGGCAATAGCCTCGTTCACTTTCTTCTCAGCATCCAGAGCCTGTTTCTCAGCATCCTTCTTTGCCTTAACATCGTCGGCTGCAATCTTGTTCAGGCCATTCTGTTTGTCTGCCTTCCAAGCATCGAACTTCTTCTGGGCTGTAGCCTCGTCGAATGCGCCCTTCTTCACGCCAGTCTTCAGGTGTTTCATCAAATAGACACCCTCACGGCTGAGAATGTTACGAACGGTGTCGGTTGGCTGAGCACCTACTTCTACCCAATAAAGTGCACGCTCGAAATTCAAATCTACTGTGGCAGGATTGGTGTTGGGGTTGTATGTACCAATCTTCTCAGTAAATTTACCATCACGTGGTGCTCTTGCGTCGGCGATAACAATGCGATAAACCGCATAACCCTTGCGACCGCCACGCTGCAATCTGATTTTTGTTGCCATTTCTTGAAAAATTTAATGTTAATGTTATTGATTAATTTGAATTTCATGCTACTATCTCGTAATAGCGGCTGCAAAATTACTGAAAATTCGGGAGTTAGGGATTAGTAGTATGGAGTTATCTCTTAATCATTAACTTTTTTTAAGCAACAGAACACAAAAAACTCCCCTCTCCGCTCTCCTCTCTCCACTACTTTTTGTATTTTTGCATTCGCATGAAGCAAGCCGTCTCCATACTCATTCCCACCTACAACGATGACTGCCGACAGTTGGCAGCCTCGTTGCAACAGCAGGCCGAACACATCAGCGGCCTCGAATACGAGATATTGATTGCAGATGATGGTTCAACGGACATGAACGTAGTGAACAACAATGCCACCATTGGCGCACTCTCCCATTGTACCTACCTGCGCAACGAACAAAATAAAGGCAGGTCTTTCATTCGTAACTTCCTGGCTCAAAACGCAAGCTATCCCTGGCTGTTGTTCATCGACGGCGACATGAAGATTCGCAACGACCAATTTCTTGGCCGTTACCTTGAAACACTCTCTCCTCTCTCCTCTCCTCCCCTTTGGGGAGGTCTGGAGGGATTTGAAGTTGTCTATGGTGGTTACTCCATCACCATTGGCGTTAACGCAGACCGACAAGGCAACCTGCGCTACCGATACGAGAAACGATGCGAGGGAAACCACAGCGCAGAAAACCGACGGAAAGCCCCGTACAAAGATTTCCACACCTCCAATTTCATGGTTTCCCGAGATGTGATGCTACGCCATCCCTTAGATGAGCGCTTCCGCCACTATGGCTACGAGGACGTGCTGTGGGGCAAGACATTACAGCAGAATCATATACCCATCCATCATATTGACAACCCCGTGAGCTTTGAGGATTTTGAGGACAACTCCTCGTTTGTCAGCAAGACCGAGGAAGGTCTGCGCACCCTCAAGCAGTTCAGCACACAGCTTGAAGACTATTCGCGCCTTATTCCTGTTGTCCGCAAGTTGGGCATTCTGCGTCAGCCTGTCAAGTGGCTCTACAAGCTATTGTGTCCTGTGCTGCGCAGCCACCTGTGCTCCAATAACCCATCGCTCAAGGTTTTCAATTTCTATCGACTCGGATATTATCTTTCGTTATAACGATGCTTTGCTGCCAGCCGTCATAAATTGTTACTTCAATTCAAATACACCACTGGGCATTTTGCGCTTCAGCACATCCAGCAGAAAATCTTTTCCAGGAACAATGCCATAGCTCTGCAAGATCATCTGGACCGTTTTGCGCGCCAGTTCTGGATGGTTGTTCTCCTCACTAAGGTGACAGAGCCAAACATGCCTGAGCTTGGGCGTAGCATTCTGCGCAATGGCCTCCGCACAGTCGTGGTTGCTCAGATGGCCCTTCGTTCCCATGATGCGTTCTTTGAGATACTGGGGATATGGCCCCTGGCGGAGCATTTCCTCGTCGTGGTTCGCCTCAATGACCAAATAGTCGGCCTCGGCGATATACTGGCGCATGATGTCGTTCACATGGCCGGCATCGGTCATGATACAAAAGTTGATACCCTGGCACTGAATATTAAATCCCAGGTTGTCGCTGCTGTCATGGGGAACATCAAAGGACGTGACGGTAAAGTCGCCCAAACGGAATGTGTCGCCTTTGTTGATGATTCTGACATTCTGCTGGCTCACTTTGCGCCTTACACAGTAGTTGGCCACAATGCCCTCGTGCACCTTCAGGCTAGCATAGACAGGCACATCGAAGTCGCAGCTGAAACTGCCCACCGACTTCACGTGGTCCGCATGGTCGTGCGTTACAAGCACATTCCTGACCTGAACCGGTTTGAGTCCAAAGTCATGAAAGTGCTTTTTCAGTGAGCGCAGTCCTACTCCTATGTCTATCAACAAGCCATCCTTTTCGGTGTAGAGATAATAGCAGTTGCCACTACTACCACTTCCAAAGGAAATGAAATTCAACATTATCTGTGGTTTTATATAACAAAATCTTCATGCCTGGCAAAGAAAACAGATCCTCTTTGCACTCTCATGCTCAGATTTTTGATGCAAAATTACGAAAAACTCAGAGAAAACCGTTACCTTTGCCCAAAATTTAATCTTTATATATGAAAATTAATTTTTTGACAAAATCCGTCCTTTTCATTGCCACTCTGTTCTGTGTGTCGTGCACCGATGGCTTCTCTGGCCGCGAGGGCAGGCTTGAGGCATGTGCCGACAGTTTTGCCACCCACTATTTCAATTACCAGTTCGAGGCGGCGCGCCGCTTCTGCACTCCCGAGTCTGAACAATGGCTTAAATATGCGGCAAGCAATGTGCATCAGGCCGACGTGGATGTTTTAAAAACATTGAGCGAAGGTGCAGGCATTGAGATTGAGCGCATCAGCATAGACGACGGCGACTCCACGGCCACGGTGTACATCAGCGTGAGCAACTTTCTCTGCATGGACACTATTGGTACACAAGGCCATATGATGCGCCATGCCCGCTTTGTGCTGCCCGCCATCTATGCCGACAGACAATGGAAAATCAGAATGGAAGGCCTACCGCGAAGTGAAAGGCAAAGTCGCGACTGAATTTCGGGTGAAGCAATGCCCAATGCTCGTGTGAATTCTCGTAGGCAGGATTCACCGCTTTCATACCCATGTCGAAACGAAGAATGAAATAGCCAAAATTCAGTCGGAGTCCCATGCCATAAGAAACAGCAATCTGTTTAAAAAACTCATCGAGTTTAAATTGTCCGCCAGGCTGTTCCTTGTAGTTGCGCAGTGTCCAGATATTACCCGCATCCACAAAGAATGCACCACTGAATTTCCAGAACAACCAGGTGCGGTATTCCACATTCATGTCGAGTTTCATGTCACCAGTCTGATTGATGAAGTCAATGGCACCCTTGTCGCCCTTGAATTTGCCTGGACCCAACGAACGCACATTCCATCCGCGCACCGAGTTGGCACCTCCCGAGAAATAGCGTTTCTCAAAGGGCAACACTCGGCTATTGCCATAGGGATAGGCTATGCCGAATGCGGCATGGAGTGCCAACGAGTTGTTTCTGTCGAACTCAAAGAAGTGGGCATAGTCAAAGTCAAACTTGGCGTATTGTGCGAAGGCAATGTTAAACAGGGTGTATTGTCCGTCCTCGTTGGTGCCCTTTCGCATGGCGGCCATGGCTGCGTTAAGCATATTTCCGGCCGACTCCACATTCATTCTCAGCGCGTCGTTGTTGTCGGTATAGGAGAAACCAAAGCCAAACTTCACAATAAACAAATCCTCGTAGTTGTAGCGTAGAATGGCATTTCGGCTATTCACGTTGTCCAAATAGTCGGTCTTGAACGTTGGTGAAATCCAGGGCATATACACATAGTTCATGTCTAAGAAATCCAGTTTGTAGGTAATGTTTTGCAGGCTCCAGCGGTAACGCCAACCGGCTGAGAACACTCTTCGGTGGAACTCGGGCCTGTTTTGCATGTCGAAGGCGAGCGAGAATTCGGAGCTTGCTCCCGACTTGCGCCTCAATGAACTGGACAGGAAGGGTGCCACAAACCGCGGGAAGCTCAGTTTCGTTTCTATGCTGTACTCTTTGTAGTTGTGGTTGGTGTAGCCTTCGAGTTTTGTGATGGCCTCAAACGCTCCGCGCAACTGTACGCTGAACGTTTCGGAACCCTGAAAAATGTTGCGGTTCTCGTAGGTCAGCGCAGCGGCAGCCCCAAGGTTTCCTGCTGTGTTGGTGCCCTCGGGCAGAAAACTCACGGTGCTTGGCTTGTTGGTGCTAATCTGCACGTTACAATCCAGTTGAAGCGTGTCGGTAGCCTCAGCCAAACGTATGTTTGTGTAACGCACGGCCTGCAACCTTCCGAAATTATTGTATGTTTTCTGCAGGTCAGAGGCACTGAAAGGCTTGCCCTCCTCTATCAGTGTATTATCGCGCAGCACTTTCTCGCGCAGGTGTATCAGCGAGTCTGAGTCGCCGCTGGAGAATGTCAGCTTGCCTATTGTATAGCGCGGATGCAATGTCTCAGGCATGTCGTTGTTTGCGCGATACTTCAACAAATGTAACGTTAAGGCAACGTCGCGCTTCCCTGCCACGGTGTCGGCAGTATAACGGATATAATCTTTATTAAAGCGGTAGTAACCGCTGTCTAAAAGCTGTGCCGTCAGTCGTTTACGTTCTGCATCGAGGGCGGGCACAGTAAACATGCTGCCACTCTTGAGCCTCCGTCCGCGCTCCTCGTCGTTATCAAGCAAACGTGCAATGTCCTCGTCCTGAATGTCGTAGTTCACCTCGCTGATAAAGAATGGGTTGCCGGGATGCAGCGTGTAGATGGCTGTCAACTTCTTGCCGTTTGTCTTTTCTGTCACGGTCACGTCGGCATTCATATATCCCATGTTGGCCAATGCGGTGCGCAGGTCGTCGCAGGTTTCGCGAGCCAGCAGCGAGTCATAGATTACCGGTTCCTCACCGATTTTCTTCAGCGCACGGTTAATCCACTTTGTGCTGTCGCTTCCTGCCATCGAATAAGTGCCCAAGGGAATTTTCAGCAGTGAGAACCATTTTGAGTTGGTGTTCTGCCTCACGTAAGGCATCAACTGCGAACCGTCCACCTGCTTTGAGTCTGACTTAATCACCACCTTCTCAAGCAAATAGCTGCCATCCTCCACAAATTTAGTGGAGGAACAACCCGAAGCAAGCAACACCAATGCCAACATAACGGGCAACGAAAAGAACAACGCAAAACGCTTTTTCTTCATCTTTTCCTTACCAGACTGCAAAGGTAACGTTTTTTTTTGTATCTTTGCAATCAATTACCAGAAACATTCAAACAATGTTCAAATAACAATCACCCAACACCCATCATCCAACACCCAACACCCATCACCACTACCCCCTCCCTTGGGGAGGGCTGGGGTGGGTTCCAACACCCAACACCCATGATTAGCAAGAACCTACTGAAAACCATAAGACAACTTGAGCAAAAGAAAGCACGGCAGCGCGAAAGGCTCTTTGTGGCAGAAGGCCCGAAGGTAGTAAACGAACTCATGGCTACCTTCAACCCACGCCACATCGTTGCAACAAACCAGTACTACCAAATTCACTCTGTTCATTGTCAGCATCCTGACGCACAGCTCCACATTGTAACTGACGATGAGCTGCGCCGCATCAGTTTCCTGCAACATCCACAGCAGGTACTTGCCGTGTTCGAACTGCCCGACCAACACCCAACACCAATCACCCAACACCAATCACCCAACACCCAACACCCTCCCTTTGGGAGGGCTGGGGTGGGTTCCAACAGTTGCCCACTCATGCTTGCCCTCGACGGCATACAAGACCCAGGCAACCTGGGAACCATTATACGCATCGCCGACTGGTTTGGCATCAAGACCATCCTATGTAGCACCGATACCGCTGATGCCTACAACCCAAAAGTAGTGCAGGCTACCATGGGAAGTCTCGCGCGCGTTCATTTATACTATTCCAATCTGCCCGACATTCTCGACGCGCTACCCGACTCCATCCCCGTCTATGGAACCTTCCTCGACGGCAATGACATCTTTCGCGAGAAGCTCTCCCCCAGCGGCATCATTGTCATGGGCAACGAAGGCAACGGCATCAGCGCACCCGTAGCCCAACGCATCAACCGGCGGTTACTCATCCCTCATTACTCCATACCTGGCACGTCCCTCACCTCAGGAGGTCCCGACAGCCTCAATGTTGCCATAGCCACCGCCATCACCTGCGCTGAGTTCAGACGAAGATTTTGAATAAGCAACCCACAAAAACTATACGAATATGAAAAAACTGATTTTATGCCTAATGGCAATGGTAAGTGTGCTGACACTTTCTGCACAAAGTGAGTATGACAACGAAGTAATAAACACCATCATGGCACGACGCTCCGTCCGCAAGTACCTTGACAAGCCTGTGGAGCACGAGAAGCTGGTGGTGGTGGTCCGTGCGGGTATCAATGCGCCAAGCGGCATGAACCGTCAGCCATGGATTGTCCGAGTGGTGGAAGACCAGCAACTGATAGCAGACGTGACGGAGATTTACAAACAGGAAAACGCTGAGCAGGTGAAGCGCGACAAGGACTTCAAGAATATGTTCCGCAACGCGCCGAATCTCATCTGTGTCTGTACCCCTGCCAATGGTGGCGGCGAACTGGATGCAGGTCTGCTTGGCGAAAACATGATGCTGGCGGCACAGTCTTTAGGTCTTGGCACCTGCTGCCTGGGCGGTCCAGTCCGCTTCCTGTTGTCTAATGAGAAGTGCAAGTTTTTCCTCGAACGCCTCGACATACCCGATGACTACAAGCTAAACTACATCATCGCCATTGGCTATCCCGACGAGAAGCCCGATGCCAAGCCCCGCGACGCATCTAAGGTAAAGTATATCAAGTAATAAAAACCACATATCCTGGTCTTCGTTGGAAAACATCTCCTTCGAGACTTCGATATAGGTGACATACGAGCCCATTGAGTTGCGGTGATCGTAGGCATACCAATGGCTGGGCGGTTCACTTCAACAAAACATTTCATCTTCCGAAATAACTATAATGGTTGTTGTCAGGATTCACTACGATTCTCTCTACTACAATCTCCGGGTCAATCATTATTAATTTGAGCGTATGGCGACCAGGATTGACGTTTTGCAGAGACACTTCCAACCAGCGCATATTGTCAAACACCTCTGTGCGACGGGGTAGCCGCCTGCCGTTCCACCAGCCGCTCAGCAGGAGATTGTTATGCGGCGGCAGCGGTTTCAGCACTTTCGACTGTGCAAGATTCTGCGGGGTGTACTCATGGAACTCGTCGTGCAGGCCCTGACGGGCATCAACCACCTGTACCGGCTGGTTGTCAATCTGAACGCCTATACGCAGTCCACGGGCTGGATAGACATCCTGTGTGGGAAGGATACCGATGGCGAAGGTCAGAGCTGATGGGTCAGAGGTGTTGGGTGATAGGTGATGGGTGATGCGTGATAGGTCGTATTCGAGCTTGGCACCGCTATTCTGAGCAAGCACATTGCTGCTGCCCATACAACCCTCACCACGTCCCAGGCCGGGCAGGAATATCCACGAGGCATTCTTTCCGTCGGTCTTACGAGAATAATCATTGGCAGCAATGGAGTACTCGTTGGTATTCTTCGATGCACTCAGGTCGTGGTCAACCCTGATGCCGATACTCATCGGATGGCGGTTCGTCTCAGGGATGCTCCATTGCGTATAGCCGATGTGATTGTCGCGCATTATTCCGTCCCATTTCCCGCCGGCAAGATTCTTGTTGTAATACTCGGTCAGCCGTTGGTCCTTCGCCATGAGGTCGCAGACGGTGAGGCTGTCGCCCAAAGTGGCTGCGTTGTACATCATCGCCACACCTGCGCTGGCCACAGCAGGATAGTACACCAGCTGATAGAAAGCGTCTTGTGCTTCGGCTGGAATCTGTTCCTTCAAGGCTTCGCAGCGCACAACGACCGACTGCCACCGGTTGTTCAGATGGAGCATTTCCTCGTAGTTGAACAGACCCGGCACCTGCACCTCTGGCTTGCGCAGGAGATTCAGTTTCGAATACTCAGCAATAATGCTGGCAACCTCTTCGGCAACGGCTTCGCCAAACACACCCTTTGCAAAGTTTTCCAGCCAAGTCTGTTCGTCGCCTGCCTTTACGCCCTCCGGATTCCAGGCATAATGCATGATGAAGTCGATGGGCACCTCCTTGGGCTTTAGGTCGCCCACGTTGATAATCCAAATGCGGTCGATACCACTCTGGTAGGCCAGGTTCAGCTGCTCGCGCAGTTTGGGAATGGTGGTTGTGTTCACCCAACGGTCGTTCCAGGGACCGCCATTCATGTCGATATGATAATAGAGCCCCAGTCCACCCTTGCGCTTGCGCTCGAAGTCGCGACCCATACGCCGGATGTAGCCCCAATTGTTGTCACAGAAAAGCAATGTCACATCATCGGGCACGGTGAAGCCTGCATCATAGTAGCGCTGCACCTCCGTAAAGATGGCCCACAGCTGGGGAACGGCATCGGGGCGGCCGTAGATGTCCTTGATAATCTGCCGCTGGCCTTCAATCACTCTGCCCAGTGTCTTGATGTTCTCTGTATCGTCACCTTTGCCCATCGCCACATCACCGTCGCCGCGCATACCGATGGTCACCAGGTTGTCGTAGTCCTTGTTGCGCTCCATTCCCTCGCGGAAGAACTTGTCCACACGCTCTTTGTTCGTAGCGTAGTCCCAGGGGCCAACCTGTTCTTTGCGCCGCAGATATTCCTGATGTGAGCGCATCATCGGCTCGTGGTGCGAGGTGCCCATCACTATGCCCATCTCGTCGGCCAGTCGCGGACTCTCAGGATCATCCTCGTTGAAATCTGTTGCCCACATGGCCGGCCAAAAGTAGTTGGCCTTCAGACGCAAAAGTAGTTCGAAGATATGCGCGTAGGCTTTCGAGTTCACCCCACCAAACTGATTCGTACACCAGCCGCCAAACGAAGGCCACTCATCGTTGATAAAGATGCCGCGATATTTCACCTTCGGCGAAGATTGCACAAACCTTCCTGCAGTCCAATACACCTCGTCCTGATGCTTCACGGGAACGTCACAGAACCAGTACCAGGGCGACACGCCGATGCGCTGACTAATCTCATAGATGCCGTAGATGGTGCCACGTTTATCGCTGCCGGCAACCACGAGATTACCGTCAACGACATCGATAACGAACGACTCCCATTGACTCCTCACCTTGCTGACATCTATCTTTCTTTGTTTGATGAGTTGGTCAATAAGACGACTTTTGCCGATGGTGCCCACGAGAATGGATGCTTTCAGATTCTTGCGCTCATGTGGCAGCAAGCCAGTTGATTGGGCTGATTGCAAATTTACCTGTGCAGAAACACCCGTCACCTTCCTGACGTCGTCACTCAAATCGCGCGCGGCACGGATGACACCTTTCCAGTCATCAATATCAACCACTATGGTGGCCGTCTTGCCATTCTTGGCAATGCAGAACGGCTGGCTCTGTGCTGCTACCATCATCGTGGTACAGAGCATAATCGAAATCATGAATCTTTTCATTTCTTAGTTTTTGATAAGTCTGACACCATAAATCTCGCCTATCTGCTTGTGGGGTTTGGCGACAAACTTCACGCGCACCTGTGATTTGCCTTTCAGTAGCTCTGCAGGAATATCGAACGTTTCGTACTTGAACTGCGAGATGCGATATTTACCGGTATTGTTGACAGAGGTAAGCAGCTGGTCGTCGATGAAGATGTCAAACTCGTGGGTTTTCCACTCGCCCACACCCCAGAACTTCAGCCGCAGCTGTAGGTCTGTGCGTCCTGCAGTCTGCATCAGGTAGCTGAAGTAGTGACCGTCACGTGCATCGCGCCAGAACACATCATTGGTGTTGCCAATGTTCGAGCGGTCGGTCTCCATCTTGTGGTCAGTCTCGGGCTGCTGCTCACCGGGTTGCACCTTGTCTATGGTACGGGCCTCCAGTTCCTGACGCTCCTGCTCCTTTTTGGCAAGGTCGTCGAGATAGCCCTTGTAGCTGTCCTCAGAGAGGGCAAGCCAGTATATCATGTAGCGGCTGTCGTGAATCTCAAAGAAAGGCTGCAACTCGTTGCGTATTTCGTTTTCCATCTTCGTGCTGAGGGCGAAGTGCAAAGGTTTGCCTTCTACAGGTGTCAACTGATTGGCAATGTCCTCAATATTATTGTTGATGAGAATAGGTGCCTCGTTGATGGGCAGTTTCTTTCCGCTGGCATACTGTCCGAAGCGACTGTCGTCGGCCACGAGATGAGCCAAGTCTTCGGTGCCAGTCTTCATGCCGAGCAGAATGGGACCGTGCATCAGGGCAATATATTGAGGCACATTGGGCAGGTATTTCACGCTGTTGTGCATGGGGAAGGTGATATCAACGACATCGCCTTTTTTCCATTTACGGTCGATGGCAACATACGATGAAGGGCCGCTGTAGATTTTGACCGTCTGTCCATTCACCTTCACAGAGAACTGGCCAGGCTTCACCCAACCCGGATAGCGCACCAATAGCGGGAACTCTCCCTTGCCGTTGGAAATGGTGATGCGGCTCGTCTCACCGTATGGGAACGTAGTTTCCTGGCGCAGGGTGATACCTTTCTCGCGCCAGTTCAGTTCGGAACTAACAAAGAGGTTCACATAAAGCGCATCACCCACATGCGTATAGATGAACTGGCCATACTTGCCGTGGTTCTCCATACCCGTTCCCACGCAGCACCACATGGCCTCGTTGGGGGCAGAGTAGTTGCGGTAGTGGCGCGGACGGGCTGGCGTGAAATATACATAGCCGCCGTGCTCTGGATGCTGCGACGAGAGGATGTGGTTGAATGTTGCCAGCTCGTAGTAGTCGGCATAGCGAGCCTCTGGATTGCGGCGGTGCATGTCCTCCGTCAGTTTCAGCATGTTGTTGGTGTTGCAGCTCTCCGGACCGTCGATGTCATTGATGAAGTCGGTGCAAGCCTCCTTACTGGGGAAGTGCTCACGGCGCGAATTGCCACCGAAGGCTAATGAACGCTCACCTGTCACCACATCCCAGAAAAAGTCGGCGGCATTGTGAAAACTCTCGTCGCCCGATAGTTCCGCTATGCGCTCAAAGCCCACCACCTTGGGCACCTGTGTGTTGGCGTGCATATTGTCAAGATTGTCCACGCGTTGTGACATCGGAATGAGTAGCCTGCGATGTGAGAAACGTTTGGCCACGTCAAGGTACTTTTTCTCTTTGGTAATGGCATATGCATCCACCAGCACCTCGTTCATGCCGCCGTGCTCATTGCCCAGCATCTGCTCCATCTGCTCATCCGTAAGCCCTGCCGTCAGGTCGATGGCCCAGTCGCAGAAGCCGAGAAACAGTTGCTTGGCCTGGTCGTTATTGCAGTAGAGCCACGCGTCGCGCAGTCCTGCGTACATCTTGTGAAGATTATAGAACGGTGCCCATGAGCCGAAATACACCCTGAAGTCGCCCTTCTTAAACGTGCTCCAGATGCGTTCGCTGTTGGGCATACCGCCCACATAACCCTTGCCCCATTCGGGATGGTTCCTGGTGTTGGCATCTGCACAGAGCTGCAGTTCACCAATCATATATTCCATGCGTTTGCGGCACTCGGCATTGCCCGAGGCTGCATTGATGGCCATTGCGGTCAGATAGTGACCGCCCACATGACCGTCCAGTCCGTCCCAATTAGGATATGTTTTGGCTTTCGGCTCCAGCCCTGCCTCCTTGCGGTAGGGAGCCAGCAATCGGTCGCAGTCGTATTGCAACAAGGTCTTGATGTTCAGGTCGCGCGCTTTCTTCAGCGGACCGTCCAACAGGAATACGTCTGTGAGGTCGAACTCATCAGCATACAACTTTTCTTGTGCGTTGCCGGCCACCACAGCAGCAACCAGACATACTAATGCTAAAACTCTTTTCATGTATTCTTTTCTATAATTATTCTCAGTGTGTGGGATTATACTATCCATTATCCACCCTCTGATAAGCCAGCCGCTCATCACCCGATGCCAGGAAGATGATGCCACAATAGGTGAAGCCATGCTTCAAGATGTTGTGCTGCATAATGCGGTTGTCCTTATGGGTGTCAATACGTATATTACTCTCATGGGCGAAGCAGAAATCCATGATGCTGCTGAAGATGCCGTGAGCGTCAGAGTAACTGGCAATGCGGTGAACCACATGATAAGGAAGCGAGTCGTCCATCCACTCACCATCGTATATCTTTGCATACGTAGGCTCCGGCGATGGAAGGAACGCGAAATAACCGACAACCTTCTCATCGTCTTCAACCACAAACGCGCCATTCTTCTCCATGTCCGCACAGATGACATCCTCCGACGGGTAGCCAGCTCCCCATTGGTTCATGTTGCCCGACTGCCGCATAATCGCCCTTGCAGCCGCCATCACCTGCATAATTGCCGCCATGTCCGACAGCCTCGCCTCTCTGATTGTCCTACTCATAATGATTCCTTCCCTCCCAAACCCTTGGCAAATATACTCAAAAAAAGACAATTACGGCATACTTCCCCCGCTTTATTACAATTCTTTATGATTTCCGCAGCTTCGTATGTCTGAACATTAATTGCCATATAATTATTCATTAATTTCCCAAAAATCAATTAATGAGACAATTAACGTTCAATTCATGGCAATTAATGTTTACGAGGAGTTCTTCATTTTTCACGCTGAGGCGCAGAGGTTAAACAAAAACTCTGTTTCCCCCCAACCTCTGTGTGAATTTCCCCAAAAACCAATTAAGGTTTCCGAGGAGTCCTTCATTTTTCACGCTGAGGCGCAGAGGTTAAACAAAAAAACTCTGTTTCCTCCCAACCTCTGAGTGAAAAATCTTCTCAGCGTCTCTCTAAAACAAATCCTCCGCGCCTCCGCGTGAGACAACCACAATCTGCGTGAGGGAGTACATAAAGCATCCCTATGCAGACGCCTCCTCTCATACCTCGAATGCATTCCCACACCTTTCACTCACATTTTCTAGAGAATTTATCCGTAAAGTATCACTTTACGCTCATAAAGTGCCACTTTACAATCACAAAGCACCACTTTACGCTCGTAATGTGTATATCCCCCAAAACAAAGCTAACTTGCCCCTTCTCTCATCATCACCTCCCCTACGGGGGGAGGTAGGGAGGGGGCATCCTCCTTCCTTGTCTGCGCACACAGCGGTTTATGAATCATTTTTCGCAACGCTGCTTTCAAAAAAACGCGCTGAAACGTAACGACTTTCAATACTTTTTCATATCTTTGTAGCCGACAAGCCAGTCCATGCTCCCTCCCTCGGGAGTTTCCCCTTCCCTTCGGGGAGGTTTGGAGGGGTTCGGGATGGCGGGTCACTATTTTTGTGGAAATGTGTTTCCCTACACCGCACAATCGGGCTCCCGTAGCCTATGCTGTGCCTTGGAAAGAGCACAAAAGGACGTTTTCTAACGTTATCTTCTACACTCAGATCTCGCAACTCTGATTATACCAAGAAGATACACGCAACGAAGCGTCCATGCAGGGTGTATTATATCCCTATGTGTACAAGCCCCTTTTGTGACTTGCCTCATATTCCATATAATACCCGATGGCGTGGGCTGGCTAAGTTGCTTATCCTTGGTATAGGCAATGCGAGAGCCTGAGTGTGGGATAAGCGGCAGATGTTTACTCCCACGTCTTTTTTGTTTCCATATTTTTCTATTACTAACCAGCCGAGGCAGGGAGAGCAGGTAGGCGCAAAAGGTAAAGGAATGTTTCTGTTTAGGCTAATTTTAAAAGAGTGGATTTTAATCTTCATCTGTTTTATATGTCTTTTTGTAATGCTAATATGCAACGCGAAACTATCCTTGTTTTGCCAGATAGAATGGCACTCTTTCATAAAAGAAGCCTTTAATAGCATCGCTGGGAGCTTTATTGCAGGCTATTTGTTCTACATTTTTTCTGTCTTGCTTCCTAAGTCTAAAAAACTACCGCCTGTATTAGGCCTTTCGTGTCAGCAAATTAGATATGCGAAAGAAGGTTTAGACGAAAAGTCACATGTCATTTGCTATAAAGACGCAAAAGAATTTATGTTAAATGCTAAAAACGAGACTTGCGGTTCGTATGAGCTGACTCAGATGAATTGCAGGTATATTCTACAAGCAGTGAAGGATGTAAACATGTTCATTCAATATCCCATGTCAAAAGTGGAATATTTGGACAATGAGGATGTAAAGCGTTTAAGCAAGACTGCTCAACTCGTCACAAAAAGCATTTCACGCCTTTCTGATGCGTTGCAAATAGATTTTCTTTCTTCCGAAAACATAAAGATTATAGGGGTACAACAACCCGGAAAAGCATATTTGGACGACAAAGATGTAGCAATTATCAAGGAAATAGCAACATTGCTCGAAGAAATATATAACAATCTAAAGAAATACGAATTAAAATGAAACACTTACATTTTACTATTCTGCTCGCCGTGCTCATGAGCATGGCTGGAGCAAAAGCATGGGCATACGACATTGCCGTTGAGAACGAAGACGGAATCACTCTCTATTACAACTATATTAATGAAGGAAGGGAATTAGAGGTTTATGGTGTTAAAGAAAATGTAAAAGGAGTTTTGATTCCAGAAACTGTTGTTTACAAAAACAGAACACGAAAAGTGACAAGGATTGCAAAAGGTGCATTTAGTCAAATGTCTAACCTCACAATTCTTTTCATTCCATACACAGTGACAAGTATTGGTGGTGGTAAGTTTGAGAACCTCAAAGAAGTGCATATCTCGGACATTGGATCCTGGTGCAATATTGAATATGATAAAAATGCATCATCCCCTTTGCATTATGCTCATCATTTGTTTGTGGATGGGGAAGAAGTGAAAGACCTTGTTATCCCCAACTCCGTGACAAGTATTGGAAACAAAGCTTTTCAAGGTTGTAGTAACCTAACCTCCGTTACTATCCCCAACACCGTGAAAAGCATCGGAGACCAATCTTTCTCTGGCTGTAGTAGTCTAACCTCGCTAATCATTCCCAACTCCGTGACTACCATCGGAGAGTATGCTTTCTCATATTGCTATGGCCTGACCTCCGTCACTTTCGGAAACTCCGTGACAAGCATTGGAAGCTTTGCGTTCCAATACTGCACGAGCCTGAACTCCGTCACCATCCCCAATTCCGTTACCAGCATTGGAGGCTCTACTTTCTACCATTGCATCGGTCTGACCTCTATCACCATACCAAATTCCGTGACCAGTATAGGAAGTATTGCTTTCAGGGAATGCTCCAGCCTGACTTCCGTCACCATCGGCAACTCTGTGAGAGAGATTGGACACCGAGCTTTCCAAGATTGTTTTAATATCACAGATGTTGTCTCTTTGATTGAAATGCCTTTTAAAATAGATTCTGATACATTCGCTAAAGATGTGAAGTATAATGCAACTTTATACGTTCCAAAAGGTACAGTTGAAAAATACAAGTCAACCGAAGGTTGGGATTTTACATTTATAGAGGAGGGTGTTCCTGCGGGAATAGAAACTAATATTGATGTAAAACAAATAGCAAATGCTTATTCGGTTGACGGCCAGCTGTTGATTAAGGAGAAAAAAGGAATCAACATCATCAAGATGTCTGATGGTACAACAAAAAAAGTACTAATAAACAAATAAAAACTACAGGAAAAAGGTGGTAGTTTTGATTGTATATTATGATAGTAGAATCTTTTAATAAATTTGATACAATGAAACACATGAAATTTACATTTATGCTCGCTGTGCTCATGAGCATGGCTGGAGCAAAGGCGTGGGCATACGATTTGGACATTAAAAACGAAGATGGTGTAACCATTTATTACAATATAATAAATGACAACAAAGAACTTTGTGTTGTACGTCAAGGTTATGATTATTATAATTATAAGGGTGACATAAGAATTCCAGAAACTGTTACCTATATGAGGACAACAAGGAAAGTGACAGCCATAGGAAGCCGTGCTTTTTCTGGCTGCTCCGTAACCTCCGTCACCATCCCCAACTCTGTAACAAGCATAGGAAGCTATACTTTCTCTGGCTGCTCCGTGACCTCTGTCACAATCCCCAACTCTGTAACAAGCATAGGAGAAGATGCTTTCTATGATTGTACTAAACTGACCTCCGTAACCATAGGAAACGGCGTGACCAGCATTGGAAAAGGCACTTTCAATGGTTGCACACACCTTAAATCCATCATCATCCCTAACTCCGTGACGAGCATTGGAAATGATGCGTTCTGGAACTGCTACGGCCTGACCTCCGTGACCATCCCAAATTCCGTGACGAGCATCAATGAATATGCGTTCAGGTCATGCACCAGCCTGACCTCGGTCTCCATCCCCAACTCAGTGACTAACATAGGTAACTGTGCTTTTGCTGGCTGTAGTAGTCTGACTCACGTGACCATTAGTAACTCTGTTTCAAATTGGGGAGGTTCCATTTTTTCAGGCTGTAAAGGTTTGAATGTAGTAATTAATGACTTACAATCGCCCAATGACAATCCTATGGTAAGAATTCCCATAGATTTTTGTTATGGATCAAATCTATCATCCATATATATAGGAAACTCTGTAGTAAGTATTGGCAGTGGTGCCTTTTTCAGACAATATGGGCTTACTTCTGTCACCATCCCCAATTCCGTGACCAGCATCGGAGGCTCTGCTTTCGAATCTTGTAGCAGCCTGACCTCCATTACCATCCCCAATTCCGTGACTAGAATTGAAGACGCAGTTTTCTCCAATTGTATAAACTTAACTTCCGTTTATATCCCAAACTCCGTGACGAGCATCGGCGAATATGCTTTCAAGGATTGCACCAGCTTGACCTCCGTCACTATCCCCAACTCAGTGACTACCATCGGAAAGAGGTCTTTCTGGTGCTGCAGCAGCCTGACATCAGTCACAATACCCAACTCAGTGACTGTTATTGGAGAAGAAGCTTTCAGTTTTTGCACTGGACTGACCTCCTTATCCATCGGCAATAGTGTGACAAGTATAGGAAACAGTGCTTTCTATGGTTGCTCAAAGGTGACCGAAGTAGTCATCCCTAATTCAGTGAGAAGTATCGGGGAATATGCATTTTGTAACTGCGAAGGACTAAATAACGTAATCATCGGAAACTCTGTGACAGAGATTGGAGATAAAGCATTCTATGGATGCTATAAAATAAATGAGGTCGTATCACTTATGAATGAACCATGTGAGATACAAAAAACGGTGTTTTGCTATTATAGTCGTGAACAGGAAAAAAAGACTGGGGATCCCAATAAACATTTAGGTTGTACACTTTATGTACCTATAGGTTCTTCAGCGAAATATAGGGCAACCAAAGGGTGGAGTTATTTTAAAATCGTGGAGGGAGTCCCAGCAGGCATTGAACCACAAGTGTCAGCAAGGAATAGTATTGTAAGTCGCTATACTCTTGATGGAGCAAAAACTTTGACAGAGAAAAAAGGTATCAACATCATCAAGACTGAAGACGGTACAACAAGAAAAGTATTAATCAAATAGGAGGATGAAAGCATGAAAAGCCATTTGGTCTTGATTTTGCCTTAATTGCATATGTCTTATGCGTAATGGTTTTTTCTGCAAATTGACACAAACGCCGCATCTCTCACATTGTCAAAGCCCGCTGACATTTACACCGTTTCGGGCAAGAAGGTTCGCACAAACACTACATCGCTGAAGGGTCTGCCCCGCGGCGTGTATGTGGTGAACGGACAGAAGGTGGTAATTGAATAAGGAGTTTAGGGGAGTTCCGAAACTTCAGAATTTATGGTATCAGAAGCTCCTCATTCTCTCACATAGGGGATGAGGAGTTCTTTCTGTCATTATTCACGCTGAGGCGCTGAGTTTAAACAATAAAACTCTGTTTCCTCCCAACCTCTGTGTGAATTTCCCCAAAATCAATTAAGGTTTCCGAAGAGTTCTTCATTTTTCACGCTGAGGCGCAGAGGTTAAACAAAAACTCTGTTTCCCCCCAACCTCTGTGTGAAATATCTTTTCAGCGTCTCTCTAAAACATCTCCTCTGAGCCTCTGCGTGAAAAAACATCTCCTCTGCGCCTCTGCGTGGGAAAGAATAATCTCAGCGTGGGAAAGAATAATCTCAGCGTGAGGCAACATTAATCTGCGTGAGCAGGGAATAGGATGCATGAAAAGCGGTGGCAGAGCCCCGAAAAACAGTTTTTTCGTGGTGAATGCGAAAAAAAAGACAAAAACATTTGGCTGTTCCGACAAAAAGATATACCTTTGCACCCGCAATTCGGAATTATTGTTGAACGCAAGTGAAAACAAAGCCCCTTGGAGCACCGAAAAGCAACCAAAAAGGATGCACCCGTAGCTCAGTTGGTAGAGCACCTGACTCTTAATCAGGGTGTCCAGGGTTCGAACCCCTGCGGGTGTACAAAGAGACTCGATTCGTCGGGTCTCTTTTTTTGTGTGTCTTTTGGAAGAAAAAACAGAGGGGCGTTGCACAGATAAAAAAAACTTTGTAAATTTGCAAGGTTTTTGGGAGTTGAGGCGTGAGATTGTAGAATTGTGAAATCATCAAACTGTAATTTATTGAAATGAATCTGCACTTCACAGGCATTATCATTGCCGTATGCACTTTTCTGATTATTGGGTTCTTCCATCCCGTGGTCATCAAGACAGAGTATCGCTGGGGCACGCGCCCGTGGTGGGTGTTCTTGGTGTTGGGCATCGTGACGATATGCGTGGCTATGCTTGTTGAAAACGTGATAGCATCGGCGCTGTTAGGCGTGGTGGGTGCTTCGCTGCTGTGGGCTATCGGCGAACTGTTCGCACAGAAGAAACGGGTGGAGAAAGGCTGGTTCCCCATGAACCCTAAACGGAAGGAGGAGTATAAGAAGGAGAAGAAGGAGTAAAGGAGAAAAGGAGAAGTGTTCAAATTGTAAATAGTAAATCTGTAAATAGTAAATAGTAAATAGTAAATCACGAAATGTCGCTGGGTTATGAAGACGGAACTCATCTTGGTGGGAAAGACGGCTGACAAGCATTTTGAGGCGGGCATCAGGGACTATACAGAGCGCATAGGCCGCTACATGCCCTTCGGCATTACGACCATCCCTGACGCGAAAAACACCAAGAGCATGAGCCAGGAACAGCAGAAGGAGCGCGAGGGTGAACAGATTCTGCGCCTGCTGCAACCGTCGGACACGGTGGTGCTGCTCGATGAGCACGGCAAGGAACTGCGCAGCATTGAGCTGGCGGCATGGCTACAGAAGAAACAGCAGGTGGCGCGTAGGCTGGTGTTTGTCATTGGTGGCCCATACGGTTTCTCACCTGCGGTGTATGCACGTGCCAACGAGCAGCTGTCGCTCTCGAAACTCACTTTCTCGCATCAGATGGTACGTCTGGTGTTCACCGAACAGCTCTACCGTGCCTGCACCATCATCAAGGGCGAACCCTATCATCATGAATAAAACATATTACTCATCATCAACTATAAACAAAGAAACACATGGAAAGAACATGGAGATGGTTTGGCAAGAAAGACAAGATTACGCTTGCCATGCTAAAACAAATCGGAGTGGAAGGCATTGTCACCGCCCTGCACGATGTGCCTTTAGGCGAGGTGTGGACACGCGAGAAGATTCGTGACCTGCGCGAGTACATTGAGAGCTACGGCATGCGCTGGAGTGTGGTGGAAAGCCTGCCCGTGGTGGAGACTATCAAATATGCTGGGCCCGACCGCGATGAACAGATTGAGGTCTATAAGCAGAGCCTGCGCAATCTCTCGGCAGAGGGAATCCATTGCATCTGCTACAACTTCATGCCCGTGCTCGACTGGGCACGAACAGACTTGCTGCACGAGAATCCCAACGGCTCAACAAACCTTTATTTCAACTATGCCGAGTTTGCCTATTTCGACATCTATCTGCTCAAACGCGAGGGTGCACGCGAGGAGTGGAGCAAGTTTGAATTCCCTGCTGGTGTTGGCCAGGGACGCAATGTGCTGGCTGAATGTGACGAGCTGGCAAAGACCATGACACCCGAGAAAGACCATAAACTGGTGGAGAACATCATCATCAAGACACAAGGATTCGTCAGTGGCAACTTCAGCGAGAACGACGAGGCTCCCATACAGAAATTCCGCGACTTCCTCGACCTCTATAAAGGCATAGACAAGAAGCAGTTGCGCGAGAACATGAAATATTTCCTTGAGGCCATCATGCCCACCTGCGAGGAGTGCAACATGAACATGTGTGTGCACCCCGATGACCCACCCATTGAGATTCTTGGACTGCCCCGCATTGTGCGTACCGAGGAGGATATTGAGTGGTTCCTCAACGCTGTACCCAACAAACACAATGGACTCACATTCTGCGCAGGAAGCCTCTCGGCAGGTGCCTACAACAACGTGGTGGAGATGGCCCGTAAGTTTGCTTCGCGCACTCACTTTGTACATCTGCGCTCGTGCCACATCTTCCCCAATGGCGACTTCACCGAGGCAAGCCACTTGGGCGGAAGGGCTGACATCATTGAGCTGTGCCGCATCTTTGAGCAGGAGAACCCCGAACTGCCCATGCGTGTGGACCACGGCATGACATTCACCGACCAGCCCGGCGGCATCATGGATGAGAGCAGCCACGGCCACAATGCTGGTTACACACTCCTCGGACGCATGTTCGCACTCGGACAGGTGCAGGGCATACTGGCCACTGTTGACCGCGAGTTAGGAATTGCATACAAACAACCCGGATTCTTTGATTAATTGAGAATTGACACAATAACGGAATGACGGCATAACGTATTAACGAGATAACGAAGAAAAACATGAAACTGAACGATATTGTGAGCGGGCAGTATAATCCCGCAGAATGGGAAGCCAAAGGCTATGAGCTTCCAAAGTTTGACAGGCAGGCTGTGGCAAAGAAAACCTACGACGAACCTACATGGGTACACTTCGGGGGTGGTAACATCTTCCGTGCCTTCCCAGCAGCCATCTTGAATGACGCACTGAACACAGGCAAGTATGACCGTGGTGTGATTGTGGCTGAGACCTTCGACTTCGAGGTCATTGACAAGGCGTATGCACCTTATAGCAACCTGTCGCTCTGTGTCAACCTTTGCTCTGACGGTTCTATCGAGAAGAAGGTGATTGCCAGTGTGACCGAGGCCTTGAAGGCTGACCCGCAGTTCCCTGACTGGCAGCGTTTGGTGGAGATATTCAAGAACCCATCGCTGCAGATGATTTCCTTCACCATCACAGAGAAGGGCTACACCTACAACGAAGCCGACCTTCAGCGTGGACTGAACCCCGTATTCGCCATGGGAAAGGTGTGTGCATTGTTGCTCGAACGCTTCAACGCAGGCCAGCTGCCCCTCACCATTCAGAGCATGGACAACTGCTCGCACAATGGTGACAAGGTCAAAGCTGGTGTCTTCGCCTATGCTGAGCGTTGGGTGAATGACGGGCTGGTGCCTGCGGCCTTCCTCGACTACCTGAAGGACGAGAAGAAGGTGACCTTCCCCTGGTCGATGATTGATAAAATCACACCACGTCCGCATGAGAAGGTGAAAGAGTTGCTGGCTGCTGACGGCTTTGAGGACAACAACTACATCGAGACCGAGAAACACACCTTCACCGCCCCGTTTGTCAACGCCGAGGAAGTGCAGTATCTGGTCATTGAGGACAACTACACCAACGGACGTCCCCCACTCGACCTCGGCGGCGCTCTTTACACCACCCGCGAGACCGTGGATAAGGTGGAGACCATGAAGGTGACCACCTGTCTGAATCCGCTGCACACGGCCATGTCAATCTACGGTTGCATGTTGGGCTACACACTCATTTCGGCAGAGATGGCCGATGAAGACCTGCGCCCCTTCATTCAGAAGATTGGCTACATGGAAGCCATGCCCGTAGTGGTTGACCCGGGAGTGCTCAATCCCTACGAGTTTATCGGAGCTGTCATCAACCGCCGACTGCCCAACCCCTTCATGCCTGACGCACCACAGCGCATCGCCATGGATACCAGTCAGAAACTGCCCATCCGCTTTGGCGAGACCATCAAGAAATACATTGCCCGTGGTCTTGACAAGAGCAACCTGGTGCTCATACCCCTCACCCTGGCAGGCTACGCACGCTACCTGAAAGGCATCCGTGACGATGGCACCCCCTTCGAGCCTTCACCCGACCCCATGCTCAGCGAGTTGCAGGCCATCGTGGCACCGCTTGAGATTGGCAAGCCCGAACAAGACTGGAGTCCCCTGCGCCAGCTCTACAGCCGCGCCGATGTGTTTGGTGTTAACCTCTATGAGGCTGGACTCGGAGAACAAATCGAAGGTATGGTTCGCGAACTCTATGCAGGACCTGGTGCCGTTCGCCAGACGCTGCACAAATATGTGGCGGCAAGATAAACAACACCCAAAGTCAGCATTCATTTACCAACACACACCAACTATTAACAGGAGGAAGCGCCCCGTTTTCCTCCTGTTCCTATTCTATACCCTACCACCTGCTGCATTCAAAATCAGCTTGTGACAGTCTTGCCGTTGAGCGTAGCGAAAAAATAACCGTGAAAAAACGCCATGGTTGTTAGGCCATGTTATTCATTTTTTGCTGTCCCTTTGTCCCCCTGTCCCCGTTGGGTAATGGTACGTGGGTGTCTCATTATCGTTTTGCCGCAGATGGGACACATGCGTACCATCAATAATACCTATATGTCCGGACTACATAAAAGGTCTTTCGCTATTTCATCAGCACCTTCTTCCCGTTCCTTATATATATTCCCTTTTGTGTCGGCACATCTTCCATCTGTAGACCGTTCAGGTAGAAATAACGGTTAGCGGTTATTGTTTTACGGTTATTGTTCTCTATGCCATCTGTATTGTTCATTTCCTCAATGTACCAAAAATCTTTCCAACCATACGTCTTCTTGTAAAGATCAACCGTACCTATAGGCACAAATAAGGTGGCTTTGTCGTAAATACGACTGTCAAATGTTCTGGTAGAATCATGCATCCCAGAGATAGAAAATGGGGGGGTTATCCAAGAGATGATAGAGGTAAGATTGGGGCATCCTAAAAAAGCGCAATTACCAATACTTGTCACGCTGTTTGGAATGGTTACAGATGTAAGACCACCACATCCCCAAAAGGCAGCACCACCTATGCTTGTTATGCCTTCAGAAATGGTCATAGAGGCAATTCCAGAACAATCATTGTATCTATAACTAATTATTTATCAGTGCTTTTGCTTTTAAACGGTAGAAAAGTGAAACCATAGATTCTATGAGTGATAAAAAAGTCGAAGATTTAACACTTTTAACTTTACGAAACCACAAAAAATATAAAAATGTGCAGTTTTTGATCTGTTAATATCTATGAACAGTTCTGTATTGTGAGGTAAAACTGCGACAGAATGTCGCAGTTTTACCTTAGAGTTCAAAGACGATGACAATGCCTTTTAATTACGCACAGGAAATTACATCAACCATAAGAATTGTAACGTCCAACTAGCCTATCCCTTTGCTATGATACAAGAGAATGAACCATTGGATAACAACTTCAATTTGGTACAAATTTGCTACACTAGCATATTTACCAATGAGGGGTATAGATACGGCTATAAATATTACATGTTTATCCAATTTGCTTCTTCATGCATCCAACTTTCTATTACAGCAATTTTGTCCTCGTCCCCATCTTTAGCTTTGCCCAAATAACATGATAGATGTTCTTTATTTATGTAGCTTAGAAACAGCAATAAGCTCTTCGCTGTTTGTATTTTTTCTTGTTTGGTGAAATAAGGAGTAATAGTATCTAATGCATACACATTTTCCATCATATGGCTTTCCCCATTTAAGGCCAATCTGCACATGAAGTTTTCATAATATCCTCGTTTTTCTTCAGGTATGATATTTAGTACACCTTCACGACACATCATTGTTTCAAAACTTGTATTATAGCAAAAACTTGAAAAGGCTTCGACAACGCGTCTCATGATATTTCCGATACTACTATCTTCTTGATCATCTACATCATCTGTTTTTTTTGCATACTCATATACAGCCTCCAATAGTCTCTTATATTCATTGGAAATCTTGCGCTGTGTCAATTGTTTATCGGCAAGTTCCAAGTATGTTTTATCATTTCCGTTGCCGCCATTTAGTTCCGAACGTACTTTTATCAAGTCAAACGCTGAACGAAGGTCATGGGTCATGACCAAAATTCGACTATTTGAGTTTCCCTTTTTTATGCTGCTAAATTGATAACGCAACAGAGAAAGTACCCCCAGTCGATTACCATCATCGAAACTGGATATTGGATCATCTATTACTATTAGTATCTCGTCTTTGTATTTATCCTCTTTTTTCTTGTTGATGAATAGTTTTGCGAAGAAGTAACACAGGCCAAGAACATTTCTCTCGCCTACGCTAATTTTCTTAGGAGGCACATCCTTTCCTCGAATTTTCAATTTGTAGCATCCATCTCCAGCAACTAGTTTCGCCTTCTTGTCGCTATAGAATACGTATTGTAATTGCTCATTGATGTAGTTCAATGCAATGTCTGTTCGCTCAATCTGCGCTTTTAAGTCTTTTATATCACTCTCTATTTTCTTCTTTTTTGCATTCAATTCCAATAGGACCTTCGTACAATCTTCATAGGCTTTGCTTGCACTATTGTACCCATTCAATAACGTATTTAGACGTTTTCTTGCAAGTAACTCATTCTCTTGCAACACTTTTTCCTTTAGTTTCTTTCGTTCATTGACTGAACGATTAAAAGTTGCAACACACATTTTAAGAGTTTCTATTGTGTCCTTATAATTTGCTACATGTGTAACATAACTATCCATCTCTTCTGCATTAAAGGGGGCCTCCATTGTTCCATAAATGTCCCTTTTCCTGACTTTGATTCTATTCTTTATTGTAGTTACGTCTTTATTCAACTGCTCGATTGCAAGTTGAACATCTTTAATTTCCTTTGAATTCAAATTATTAGGAAATGCAGGCAAAGTTGTTGCCATGTCTGGGAACAACTCTATAGCTGTATCTAAATCTTTATTATATAATTCAGACTCTTTGTTTAGTAATTGCTTCAATGTGTCACCAATGTTCACATAATCCTGTTCTCCAGCCTCCCTAAGACATAAAGGACAGAAAGGCCACTTTTCTTCTGTCAATTGCCTTGTAGCATCTATAGAATAGTGACCTGAATGTTCCTGGAGAAAAGTCAGAAGTCTTCGTTCTCGGTCACTCAATTCAGGTTTCTCGACTTTTTTCTCTAGCAGTGCATTTACAGTACTCAAATCCGCAGGCATTTCTAAAGGCGTTGATTCCCATACAATTTCTTGGGCTTCATTGGTTTGAGTATATAGGCTAAAATCATCATTAAGCCGTTGTCGCAATACATCTTCTGTTTCTATCGGTTCTTCTTTATCTGCCAAATTCTTTACAAAATCTTCCGTAACACGGCTTTTCACAGTGTTACCCTTTACATCTCTGTCAGTATCTGCCCAACCTCCATCTTTCCGCAGTTCATCTCTGATTTTGTTAAAAAAATACTGTGGAGATGAAGTATCACTTGCATTTTCGTATTTTTCTTTCAAGGCTGTTTGTTCTACAATCTTATTATCAACGACCGCCCCTTCTGCTTTTTTTGTTGTGATTTGTGTATCTAAATCCACCTGTTCACCCATCATTACAATGGTTTCCAACCCTTTGCCTTTTGTCCTTACATTCTCTTGGACAAATTCCTCGTCAAAGATAAAGACAGAAGTTTCTTTGTCTTCTGGAATAACAGCATCAGAAGTAATGGTAAATGGAAGGTTTCCGTCTTCCTCAGGTTGCTTACTATCCTTGCCTACTAATTGTCGTATGGCTTTTGCAATAGATGTTTTCCCACTGCCATTTCGTCCATATATGATGCTCAAAGTTTGGTTTGGGGTGAACAAACTAAACTCGGTAGGTTGTTCAAAGTAGCCTCCTTTTATTGTTATCTTCTTAAATTCCTCGAACATAGCAAATTAATCAATTTTTACAGTTCGTACAAATCGTCCAATTGTATTTCGGCCTGAACATCACCCCAATACTCATTACGGGTCAGTCCATCAGTGGTAACCATGATGGAGTGAATGGCTTTCTTGGTGCCTGTTACAGTCTGAAATACATTTCGTTTACGGGCAAGTTCACCTGCATAATCGGAAGTGATGGTGTATGATTCCTTCGAGTATTTCATTTCGCATACATCAATTATCCCATCACTGCGGTCTATAAGCAGGTCTATCTGAACTCCAGGCCTTCCGATACTCTCATCCGGCAAGCTACGCCATGCATATTCGTTTGTCAGTATTCCGCTGATGCCTAGTTTCTTTTTAATCTGGTCAACGTGCCATAGGCAAGTACGCTCAAATGCCAAGCCGCACCAAGTATTATACTTTGGTGTTCCCAACATGGATCTCCAATAGTTTGAGCCTTGACGTACTCCGTCTATGTATTCGTAATAGAATAATGTATAATGATCTATCAGCTGGAAGATGTCCGATTTTGTCCGATACCCCATCATGGTATAACTTCTAATGAATCCACACCACTCCAAATCTTTCAGAATGTCAGAGAATGCTCCGTTGTCTTCAAATTTTCCTGCTGCCAACAACTCTTGTCGTGTCATGCCCATCTTTTTCTTGGCCAACAACTCAATTACACGGACGTATGGCTCGGGCTTTTTGAACAAAGAAGCATATAGCATCTCAAATTCGTCATGCAGCTCTCCGTCAGGCGAAAAAATCAGTCTGTCAATCTCGGATGTAATGCTCATTCCTTTTTGCAACAAGCTCCAATAATATGGGACACCGCCAAATATCATATAGGCCTCCAGCATCTGTTTGCGGTTCAACACAAGACCTCTTGACTGAGCTAACTTCTCGCATAACCCCAGAGGGAAAGGATTAAGTGATATACGATGGTTCAATCGATTGTGCAGACCGCCCTTATTCTTGATGATTCTCTTGACCATCCACGAGGTACTGCTTCCGCATACCACAAAGACAATATCTTTTCGTGCTGAAGCCCATCCATTCCAAAACGATTCCAGTTCTGAGAGAAATCCGGAGCGTGGAGCATCCATCCACGGCAATTCGTCAAGGAAAACAACTTTTTTGCCCTCAGGCAGATTCGTGATGAATCGTTTGAGTTCGCTGAAAGCATCGCCCCAGTTGGTTAGTTCTGGAGTATCTTTCTGCCCTTGTTCTTTGAGGGCACGACGGAAACGTACCAACTGCTTTCTTGCAGTCAAATTTGCAGCTCCGGTAAATTGGAAGTCGAATCGGTTTTCAAAGGTTTCTCTGATTAGAAAAGTCTTGCCAACACGACGTCTTCCATACACTGCAACAAACTGAGAGTACTCTTCGTTGAGAGCATTCTGTAATACTTGTTTTTCTTTTTCTCGACCAATCAGCATGACATTCTTTAATTTTGAATTACGCCACAAAGATAATACTTTTTCGTGGGAAAACAAGCGGAAAGATAAGAAAAAATAAAGATTCCGCTGATTTATTAACGAAATCCAATATTAGCATGTGATTTTATGTTCAGTTAAATGTTATATTTTACCGAAATGTGCATAACTGGAGAAAAAGAAAGTTGGATTCGATAAAATTTGCGACTCCACAAGACCAATGGAATAATAATTGAAGTTTTATAACAGGTAAAACCATATATAATAATTCGGGCGGAAACTTGCAAAATATCGCAGTTTCCGCCCGAAATAATATTACAGAACTGAGTTGTATTCTTATGGCTTTGTGATTATATTCCACAACTCATCGTAGTTCTTTACGACATCGTATGTGACGTGACTATCTGAGATTGTGGCGAAGTGCCGACTTGCGCATTCTATCTTCACGCTTTCGGCTCGACGGTAGTCTTTTAGACTATCCTTGTCGTAGCCTTTCGTTTCAGCCACCAAGTAGATGTACTTGATGTCGCTGCCCTCATGGAATACCACGGTCCTGTAATGATTATAGTGACCGACAGGCGTATTGATATAGAAGCCATTGGGAAGTTTCGTATAGACAGCAACCTCATTACGCGATTCCAACTGATTAGCGAAGTCCATCTCAATGCCTTTTGAGTCAACTACCACAAGGTCGTAGAGATACTTGTGCGACTTCAAGGCGTGCATACACCCTAGCGACCTTTCAGAGCCGATGCTTCTGCTTAATCATGTAAATCACACAGGTTCCATATATATCCATTCGCTTTGCTCATCGGTAATTAAATGTTTTGTCTTTAACAACAACCAGCCACGGTCTTAGACCGATGTTATGATTACCACATTCAGCTTCTATACTGCCTCAAAAACTCTATCACAGCCTCATGCTGCCGCTGTTGCTGCACCATCCACTCGTTATACTCATTCAATAACCGCATGAAATGCTCCGTATTTTCTTGCCTATCAATAGCAGAACACATCCTCTCTGCTATCTGCGGAGGGAAATTGTTTCTAATAATCGTTTTCTGCGTCTCATTAGAAACCTTCTTCACTACTATA
>JAFZSI010000071.1 GCA_017619445.1 Prevotella sp. | reverse complement strand
TCAAAGTAGTCTTACCGTGGTCAACGTGACCGATAGTACCGATATTTACATGGGGTTTGGTACGTTCAAATTTTTCTTTAGCCATAGCTTTACTTTATTTATTTAATGAATAATCAGTCTAATAAAAAATGTGGAGAGCTGTTACCGAGAGTTGAACTCGGGACCTCTTCCTTACCAAGGAAGTGCTCTACCACTGAGCTATAACAGCAACATTAGTGGAGCGGAAGACGGGGCTCAAACCCGCGACCCCCAGCTTGGAAGGCTAGTGCTCTATCAACTGAGCTATTTCCGCAAAATCGACAGCCGACAACATCGGGCAATGCCCCCGTATCGGCCATCTGTAAAACACTGTCGTGGGTGGAGATGGATTCGAACCACCGAAGGTAAAAACCAGCAGATTTACAGTCTGCCCCATTTGGCCACTCTGGTATCCACCCTTGCTTTTTTAAGAACGCCTCTTGCCTATTTTCTGTTTGTAACAGGCTCTTTTTGAGCCTCTTGTCGGATTCGAACCAACGACCCCGAGATTACAAATCACGTGCTCTGGCCAACTGAGCTAAAGAGGCAAATCCTTGCAGCCGTTGGGCTGAGCATTCAGGATATGTTCTAAAACGGCTGCAAAGATACGACTAATTTTTCATACGCCAAAATTTTTCGGCATTTTTTTTATCTGTTGCGCAGTTTTTCTTTGAATTTGGTTAGTTGCACCTTCAACGAGTCCACGCATTGGTCGATGCCTTCCTCAAACGTGTCACACGTCTTCTCCACAAACAGCGTATTGCCGGGAACATTCACTGTTATGCTGGTCTCTTTGTTCAGGGCGGTGGCGGGTTTCACCACTTTGAGCTGCACCTCAACCTTGCGTATGTCCTCAAAGGACTTTTCCAACTTGGCGACTTTCTTTTCGATGAACGCCTCTAACTTCTCGGTTGCGTCGAAATGGATCGACTGAATCTTGATTTCCATAGTTACCTCCAATTTAAAAAGGTTAGTATATTCATTTAAGGTCGCTGCGCGGATGCGCATTTTCATAGACCTTTTTCAGTTGTTCAAATGTGGTGTGCGTGTATATTTCGGTTGTTTCAAGGCTTTCGTGCCCCAGCAGCTTTTTCACGCTTTCCAGTCCAGCCTCATGGTTGAGCATGGCTGTTGCGAAGGTGTGGCGCAGCACGTGCGGCGTGCGTTTCTTCAGTGTGCTCACCTTGCTGAGGTTTTTTTTCACCTCGTAGCGCACCTGGTTGTGGCTCATGCGCTCGCCCTTGTCGGTGAGGAACAGTGCTCCGCAGCGGCTGTTCACCTGCTCGTCGCGCAGTTTCTGGTAATTCCGCAGGGCCTGCCCGAGTTCTTGTCCGAAAGGCACGATGCGCTGTTTATTGCGCTTGCCCGTAACCTTTATCTGGCTGGCTGCCCAGTCGATGTCGTTGTCGTCGAGCCTCACGAGTTCCGCAAGTCTGATGCCCGTCGTGTAGAACATTAATATAATAGTACGCGCGCGTACATTATTATAGTTTTCCTCCCAGGCCACGTTGTCTAACAGCTCGTCCATCTCCCTTTCGCGCAGGAATTGAGGCAGGGGCCGCTCGCCCTTGGGGTTCTCCACACGGCGCGCGGGGTCGTGCTTCACCAGCCCCCGTGCGAGGCCAAAACGATAGAAGGAACGCAGGGCGCTTAGCCTTCGTTTGATGGAGGTGGCATTATTGCCTTTGTCCATCATGCTCTCCATCCAGCCGCGGATGTTGTCGGCATCAACCGTTTCCCAAGTAAGCCCATCGTCCTGACTGTTGAAGTACGCCTCAAACGCCTGCAGGTCTTTGCCATAGCTTTGCACGGTACGTTCGGAATAGTTCCGCTCGTAGCGAAGGTAGTTCAGGAATTCTTCAATCGTCATACGTCATGCGCTCCTTCCGTTCCGGTGGCACTCCTTTCGTTGGCCAACCGGGTTGCCCGCCCTTGGCAAGCAGCCGCCTCAGTGGAAGCCGCCCGCCCGTTGTTGGCAAGCTGAAAAATCGGATACTTACGTTTTTCGGCAACGAATATACGCAATTTTCTTTAAACCTCCAAATTTTCTGCTGTTTTTTTGCCAACTGCGGCGAGAATTGACATTCGTTAATGCACCGCCGAGGACCGGACGAGGGAAAGGGATACAACAAATCAGAGAACAAAACCATTCTCTCTTCCGGCAGAATGGTTCTGTTCCCCAACGAAATTGTTCTTCTATCAAAAAGCGTCGCTGCTTCTTATTCCTCGGTCTGGCGCAGCTTCTGTACGTAGATAGCGTGCTCCATCTTCAGGCGCTTAAGAACAGACGGCTTGTCGAACTGCTGACGGCGGCGGAGTTCCTTCACCACGCCCGTCTTCTCGAACTTTCTCTTAAACTTCTTAAGTGCTCTCTCGATGTTCTCGCCATCTTTTACTGGTACAATAATCATGCTTTTGTCTTTGGTTTTTATGTGTTAAACTTCTTGTTATTTGTCTTATTTACAACGTGTTCCGCGGTTTGAAAGCACACACGGGCACTGAAAGCGGATGCAAAGTTACAACTTTTCAGCGAAACAGCCAAGGTTTTTTAGCGTTTTTTAGTGCAAAAATAGCAAGGGGGCAGAAAAACGCGCAAAAATCAGCCCCGCGGAGGCCAACTACTGACCCAAAGAAGTAATAAAAAGCGGAAACAAACGTTATCTATGCAAAGACAATACAAACAACAAATAAAAGAAAGACAACACCATGGCAAAGAAAACAAAAAAAGACCTCTGGTGGTATCTCAACCAGCAGTACGGGCTGCCGGCCATCAAGCGAAAATTCACCAAGAAAACAGGTATCCCCACCACAAAAGCAGGCATTGAGCGCAAAATAGGCTCTAAACTCCTCGACTGGCTGCTCGGAATCTTCGACATCGACAAAAACAAGCTGAATGTAAGCAAAACCAACAAAAAGTCGTCAACCACAAAGACCAGCACGTCGGCAAAAAACAAGAAAACCGGCTCTACAACCACCAAGAAAACCACATCGACAGGCACAAAGACAACCTCGACTGGAACAAAGACCACTGGCACAAAGACCACCTCAACAGGCACAAAATCCACTTCAACCTCGACCAAGAAAACCACAACCACCCGCAAGAAAGGAAAAAGAAGCTCGCTCCTTGACGAGGATTTTGAGGACACCGAGAACGAATACGAGGACGAGGAAAACGGTTCTGAGAACGAAGGAAACGAATACGAGGACGAGGAAAACGGTTCCGAGAACGAGGACACGCAGGAATAACCTCACACCGCCTACGACCACAAATCCCGCAATAACCACACACGGCGCATTTTTTCTGCAACGTAACGGAAAAATTGCGCCGTGCTTTGTTTTCGCCAAGCAATGAGTTGTTTTCGCCACTCCCTACCCCAGTTTTGCAAAGCACAGGTTTAGCACAGAATTTTCTAGAGAATTTGAACGTAAAGCTATGAGTTGTATTCGCCACTCCCTACCCCAGTTTTGCAAAGCACAGGTTTAGCACAGAATTTTCTAGAAAATATGAACGTAAAGTGATGAGTTGCGGTTGCCATGCAAGAAGTAGTCTTTCCAGCACGAGGAGTTGGCGCAGCAGCATTGGGAAAGGGCAAAAATATACGCTGATACTCATCAACGAGCACCAGCGTATCGCCTATGTTTAACTAAAAATCCTTTTCAAAACGAAATGGGAGCCTCGCGGTCACCATTGTCATCCATAAACGAAAGCAATCTTGTTAAACTTACCTTAAATCTAAATAACTAAAAACCTAAATCTATTACTACTAACCTAAACAATCTATTAACCTTTTGACGATGCAAAGGTACTGCGATTTTGAGTTGCGCGCAACTTTTTTCGTCTTCTTTTTCATAAAAATGCCTCTTTCTTGACGTAAATCAACCGATTGTGTGCGATAACAGCCACTTTTTCGCACTTTTTCTTGTTTCTTTCCCAGATTTGGCGTACCTTTGTTTCAAAGTTAAACTATTAAGCGTTCATCATCCATGCGAGTACTGATTGTGAACACAAGCGAGCGGGCCGGAGGAGCGGCTCTGGCTGCCGGACGACTGACCGATGCCCTGAACAACAGCGGCGTGAAGGCCATGATGCTGGTGCGCGACAAAGAGACGCGCCAGCTGACCGTCACTGGTCTGCGGCCAGGCTTCCTGCGCAGGTGGCGGTTTCTCTGGGAACGCTGGTGCATATTCTGCCGTCTGCACTTCCGCCGCAAACATCTCTTTGACATCGACATTGCCAACGCGGGCAACGACATCACGGGCCTGCGCGAGTTCCGCGAGGCCGATGTCATACACCTGCATTGGATTAATCAGGGCATGCTGTCGTTGAACGACATCCGCCGCATCGTGAAGTCGGGGAAACCGGTGGTGTGGACCATGCACGACATGTGGCCAGCAACGGCCATCTGCCACCTCACCATGGGCTGCAAAAACTTCAAGACGGCTTGCCGACGCTGCCGCTACCTGCCTGGAGGCGGTTCCGACAACGACCTGGCTGCCACTGTGTGGAAGCGCAAGCAGCAACTGCTCAAGAACAGCAACATTGCCTTCGTGGTTTGCAGTAAATGGCTGCAGGGCGAGGCGCGTCAGAGCGCGCTGCTCAAAGGGCTCAAGGTGGAATGCATACCCAACCCCATCGACACTCACATCTTCCGCCGTACCAACAAGCAGGAGGCGCGTCAGCGACTGCAACTGCCTGAGGACAAGCGGCTCATATTGTTTGTATCGCAGCGTGCAACCAACGCCAACAAGGGCATGAACTATCTCATTGAGGCCTGCCACACGCTGGCACAACGCCATCCCGACATGCGGCAGCAGGCAGCAGTGGTGATTCTGGGCGGACATGCCGAGGAATACGAGCACCAGCTCGACTTCCCCGTCTTTGCGCTGGGCTATGTCAACGACACGCGCCGCATTGTGGATGTGTATAACGCTGCCGACGTGTTTGTGCTGCCGTCGCTATCTGAAAACCTGCCCAACACCATCATGGAGGCCATGGCCTGCGGAGTGCCCTGCGTGGGATTCCGCGTGGGTGGCATTCCAGAGGAGATTGACCATCAGAAAAACGGCTATGTGGCCGCTTACCGCGATGCCGATGACCTGGCCAACGGCATACGGTGGGTGCTCAGCGAATGTGAGTATGACGCAGTAAGCCATGAGGCCGTGCGCAAGGTAGCGCAGAACTATTCGCAGCAAAGTGTGGCCATGCACTACGAGGAACTTTATAACGAAGTCATTGCCACGAAGCAATTCAAACTGTAACCCACAACCCTTTACCACCCAAGCATTTGTATAAGTGTAAGCGGCGGCCCGACCGTCGTCTTCCCATCAACAGCCATGATAAAATTCACCCTCATCACCGTCACCTACAACGCCGCCAAGGTGTTCGACCTCACCGCACAGAGCGTGCTCCAGCAGTCGTATGCCGACGTTGAGCACCTCATCATCGACGGTGCCTCGACCGACGAGACGCTGCAGATGGCCAACCGCTACAAACAGCTGAGCGACCAAGCCCCAAGCCGCCATGAGGTCATCATTCTCTCTGAGCCCGACCATGGTATTTACGACGCCATGCAGAAAGGACTCGACCGAGCCACAGGCGACTATGTCTGTTTCCTCAATGCGGGCGACCGACTGGCCGATGCCGACACCCTGCTCACCATTGCCGACAAAATAGACATGGAACAAAAGCCGGGCGTGCTCTACGGCGACACCGACCTCATCGACGAGCAGGGCAACATCATCGGACACCGACGGCTCACTCCGCCCGAGCACCTCACATGGCGCTCGTTCAGGCAGGGCATGCTCGTCTGCCACCAGGCATTCTATGCACTCACCTCCATTGCGCGCCAGGAGCCTTACGACCAGCAGTTCCGTTTTTCGGCCGATGTGGATTGGTGCATACGTGTGATGAAACGCTGCGAACAGGAAAAGCGTGAACTAAAGAACGTCCACGCCACCGTGTGCCACTACCTGCGCGAAGGGCAGACCACGCGCAACCACCGCGCCTCGCTTCGCGAGCGTTTCCGCGTCATGGTGCGCCATTACGGCCTATTCACAACACTTGTCATGCATGCATGGTTTGCCCTGCGCATGATTATAAAAAAGCCTCAATAAATGATTTGTTTATCAGCAAAAAAGACCCGCCATCCGATTGTGATGACGGGTCTTTTTTGCTGGTAAACTTTTATCTTATGAAATAAGAAATCAAATTAAGGAGTGAAAATGATGTCTGATAGCATCAAGAGTAGCGGATAATTTGTCCTACACGCACCTTGGTAGTCTTGCTCAGACCGTTCAGGCGGCAAAGCTCGTCAACCGACACGCCGCGGGTACGGGAAATGGAATACAGCGTCTCGCCCTGCACCACCTTGTGATACTGCTTGCTGCTGTTATCCACATTCTGAGCAACGGTGCGGTTGGTGCTGCGTGCCTCCTGGGCTGCGCGGGCTGTGCCGATTACCTCGCTGCGGGTGTAGCCACCGTTACCAATCTTGCCGCGCAGACGACTTGCCTCGTTAGAATCGCGGTTGTATGTGCTGCGGTTATATACATAGTAGTCGCCCGTAACGTCCTGTGCACGGAAGTCGAACATCAAGGCCGGGTTCAGGGCAATGCCCTTGTAACGTGTCTCGAAATGCAGGTGTGAGCCTGTGCTGCGTCCCGTGTTTCCACCCAGACCGATGGGTTCGCCCGCACGGACGTTGTCACCCTCGCGCACCAGCTGCTTAGACATGTGTGCATAAATGGTCTCCAGACCATTGTAGTGCTGAATCACCACATATTTACCATAGCCGGCAGCCTCATATTTCACCATGCGCACCTTGCCGCTCCAAGCTGAGCGGATGGTGTCGCCAACATAAACCTTGATGTCCAAACCCTTGTGCATGCGTCCCCAACGTGCACCGAAGTTCGATGTAATGACGCGGCTGGGCGTAGGCATACAGAAGTGTGTCAAATCAATTTTGAATGATTCGGGAAGTTGTTTGGTATGACGGGTGAATGTATTTTGCCATTCTTCGATGGTTTCTTCCACTGCGAGTGTGTAGTTGATGTCCATAGAAATGGTGTCGGCCACCTTCATTTTTCTGTCAACGGGGGCCTGACGCGCAAGTAAGTCCTGCGCCATTGTGGGAACGGCTACACATACGAAAAGCGTTGTAAATGCAATTTTTTTAATACTATTCTTTAAATCCATAATTCTCAATCGGTTGTTTGGGCCAGTCATCTATCGACCGCATTTATTATTGTTTTTAAAAAACCGTTAGGACTGCACAAACTTACATAAGAACCAAAGTGCTCCCATCGATTTGATAAAAATTCGGTGCAAAGATAAGAAAAAAATCACGAACAGAAGTGTGCGTTAACAGTTTTTGTTGTCTTTTTAACACATAAAAAACTCTTTTAGGATTCTAAAAGACTTTATCGGGTAATTAATTACTGGTTGACTGACACGTGCTTAGCATTATGATTCGTCTTGTTTTGGAAAATCCTTCCGGCGTCTTATAGCATCGCTAAGCCCATTTCCCGAACAGGCAACCACAAATCTAAGAACGCATTCTTAAGAGATGGCCGCCCAGTTGATGTTTGTCTTTCGCAACTCGCGCAGACGGTTCCAAAGCATCATGTTTTCTTCTTTCTGGCACAGCGGGTCGCCGTCGACAATCATCTGCGCCTCATCGCGGGCCATCTGCACGATCTGGCCATCGCGGGCAATATCGGCAATTTTCAGGTCAAAGGCCATGCCACTCTGCTGTGTTCCCTCCAAATCGCCTGGTCCGCGCAGTTTCAGGTCGGCCTCGGCAATTCGGAATCCGTCGTTGGTGTCGCACATAATGTCAATTCGCTTGCGCGTCACTTCAGTCAGGCTGTGCGAAGTGACCAGGATGCAGAAGCTTTGGTCGGCTCCGCGCCCTACCCTGCCGCGCAACTGATGCAGCTGAGACAGTCCGAAGCGCTGAGCATCGAGGATTACCATCACCGAAGCGTTCGGCACATTCACACCTACCTCAATGACGGTCGTAGCTACAAGAATTTGAGTTTCTCCACTTACAAAGCGTTTCATCTCCTCCTCCTTTTCCTTGGCCTTCATCCGCCCGTGAACCTTGCTGAGTTTGAATTCAGGAAACACTTCTAATAGTGTGGCAAAGCCTTCCTCAAGGTTTTGCAAATCCATTTTCTCGCTTTCCTTAATCAGGGGGAACACGATATACACCTGCCGTCCCTGACGAATCTGCTGGCGGATGCCGTTGTAGAGGCTGGTGGTCTGATTGTCGTATTTGTGGATGGTTACCACGGGCTTGCGTCCCGGCGGCAGTTCGTCAATCACGCTCACGTCCAGGTCGCCGTAGATGGTCATGGCCAGCGTCCGCGGAATGGGGGTAGCCGTCATCACTAATACGTGGGGCGGATTCTGGCTTTTGCTCCACAGTTTGGCCCGCTGAGCCACGCCGAAACGGTGCTGCTCGTCGATGACCACCATTCCCAGATTGCGGAACTGCACCCAGTCCTCGATTACCGCATGTGTGCCCACCAATATCTGCACACTGCCGTCGGCAAGCCCGTCGAGCACCTGCTGCCGCCGCTTTCCCTTCACCATACCTGTCAACAGCTCCACGCGGATGTCCATGCCGTTCAGAAATTCCAGGATGGTGTTCAGATGCTGTTCGGCCAGAATCTCAGTAGGCGCCATGATGCAGGCCTGATAACCGTTGTCGAGTGCAATGAGCATGGTCATCAGCGCCACCAACGTCTTTCCCGAGCCCACATCGCCCTGCAACAGGCGGTTCATCTGCCGCCCGCTGCGCGTGTCGATTCTAATCTCGCGTATGACGCGCTTCTGTGCGTTGGTCAGTTCAAAGGGCAAATTGTCGTGATAGAAGCGGTTGAAATTGTCGCCCACGTGTTTGAAGATGTAGCCGCGGAACTTGCGCCGCTGGTCGCTCGCGTACCTTAATATATTTAACTGCACGTAGAACAGCTCTTCGAACTTCAGCCTCAGCTGAGCGTGTTGCAGTTCGTCCAACGACTTGGGATAGTGAATGGAACGGCAGGCCTTGTCGCGCGAAACCAGCCTCAAACGGTTGGCAATGAATGGCGGAAGCGTTTCGGGCAGCGGCTTATTGATGCGTTCGAGCATGTTTTTAGTGAGTTTCTCAATGGTACGCGACGTAAGCCCTGCGTTCTTCATCTTCTCCGTCGTGATATAATAGGGCTGCATGCCCATCTCCGAGAGTTCCACCTCGCTGGCCAGCTCCAGTTCAGGATGTGCGAACTGGTAGCGGCCGTTATACACGGTCGGTTTGCCGAAAACAATGTACTCTAACCCTGCTTTCAGCTTGTGCTGCGCATATTGCGTGGCACGAAACCACACCAGGTCGGCCACACCCGTGCGGTCGCTGATATGAGCCACGATGCGCTTGCGCCGCGGCCCCATCTCAAACTCCTCAATGCCCAGCACATGGCCCTTAATCTGCACGAAAGGCATGTCGCCCGCCAGTTCGCCAATGCGATAGACCTTGCTGCGGTCCACATACTTATAGGGATAATACTCCAACAGGTCACCAAACGTGTTGATGTCCAGCTCCTTGCTCAGAATGTCTTTCCTTCGCGGGCCGACGCCTGGCAAGAATTTGATGTCCTGTTGAAGAATGTCGTACAATTGCGGTGTGTTTTTGAGGTTAACGATTTCTGGCAATGGCATTTATTGCTGCGAGGCTACGATGGCCTCGGCCACCACCATGTCAAAGGGTGTGGTGATTTTAATGTTCTCGCGGTTGCCCTCCACCAGCGTGATGTCGTGCCCCAAGGCCTCCACCACCGACGCGTCGTCGGTAAAGTCGTCGCGGTAGGGCTGCGCGTAGGCGCGTTTGTGCAGCTGTATGTCAAACATTTGCGGAGTCTGCACCAGCCGGTACTGGCTTCTGGGCACGGTGACCGAGGGCTGGGGTTGCGGAAGCACATGCCGCAGCGTCTCAATGACGGGAACCACGGGCACGGCGGTGGCGTGGCTGCGCGCTGTTGCGTAACAGCGGTCGATTACTTCAATGGCCGGGAAGGGGCGCACGCCGTCGTGTACACCCACCACGCCCTGCGCATCGTCAGGGATGAGTGCCAGTCCGTTTTTGATGGAGTGGAACCTCGTGGGGCCGCCGTTGGTCACCTGGCACTCCACGCTGAAGCCGTAGTCCTTGCACAGCTGCCGCCAATACTCGTGCTGCTCGGCAGGCAACACGAGTATGATGCTGAGCTGTTCGGAGTATTCGCGGAAACGCTCAATGGTGCGCATAAGCACAGGCTTGCCGCCAATGGGCAGAAACTGTTTGGGCACGTCGCAGCCCATGCGCAGGCCCTTGCCGCCCGCCAAGATGATGATATAGTTCAATGCTTTATACTATCTATATTATTCACAGGAGTTAGCGGAAGTTATATGAATTCTGCGAATTCATTGGGAGTTAGCGGGAGTTAGCGGACAACAGCCCTGCTAATATCCGTTAACTCCTACAGCGGTCGCAGACCGCGATAACTTCAGTTAACTCCCGATAACTCCATGAACAATTCTGGCTTAATCAATAATTTCTATTTCTCACCACTCATCAGGTGCACATAGCGCATGCCTTCAGCAATGGCATCGGCCGTGGCCTGGTCGGTGAGCCGAGCCAACAGCGTGTAGGCGTAGGGGAATGCGGCAGCCGGCCCCTCGCCGGTGGTGATGTTGCCGTCAACGGTGCACAGCTCTGCCGTGTATTCGGCACCCGTCAACGTCTGCTCGAAGCCCGGATAGCACGTGGCACGTTTTCCCTGGAGCAGTCCAAGCCCGCCGAGCACCAACGGAGCGGCACAGATGGCAGAAATCAGTCCGCCGCGCTCGTTCTGCGCCACCAGAGCCTGCTTCAGGCCCTCATGGGCGTTCAGGTTGGTGGCACCGGGCATTCCGCCGGGCAGCATCAGCAAGTCGGCATCGCTCAGGTCGCACTCATCGAAGGTAAAGTCTGCCAACATGCTTACGCCGTGGGCCGACTCCACAATATTACTGTCGGTGATGCTCACCGTATTTACGTCAACGCCGCCCCTGCGCAGCACGTCGAGCGGAATCAGGGCCTCGACATCCTCGAAGCCGTCGGCCAGAAACATATAAACTTTTGCCATAGTTGTTAGTGTTTTGTTAAGGTTCTTGTTATTCTTTGTTTGTTGGTTAACACTTTTGTTGGTCGTCTCAAAAGGTCGCGTTGCGGACACATACCTGCACTTTATTTCCGTAAACCATCGCTTTGTTCTCAAATTTTCTAGAAAATTTCTGCGTAATGCATGGGTTAGGGATGAATTCTTTAGAAAATTCATTCGTAAACCTAAGCTTTGGGGCCGTAAAGCGATGCTTTGTGAACGCAAACCTGCGCTTTGTGAACGTAAACCTATGCTTTAGCGTCGTAAACCGGCGGTTTGCCGACAAATTCTTTAGAAAATCTGTTGCTAACGCATCCAAGCGGCCTGCTACTCTAAACATTTGAGGTAGCGGCGTATGGTTTCCTGCAGGCCAAGGTAGAGTGCGTCGCAGATAAGTGCGTGGCCTATGCTCACCTCGTCGGTCCAGGGAATCTGCTGGTGGTAGAATGCCAGGTTTTCGAGGCTCAGGTCGTGGCCGGCATTGAGCCCTAACTTCAGCTGGCGCGCTTCGTTGGCCGCCTCGATAAAGGGGCGGATGGCCTCGTCGCGGTCTTGCGCGTAACGGGCGGCGTATGGCTCGGTGTAAAGTTCCACACGGTCGGCTCCACACAGGCTCGCCCCCTCCACCATGCGCGGGTCGGCATCTACAAAGATGCTGGTGCGTATGCCCGCCTCGCGGAACCGGCCCACCACGTCGGTGAGGAACGTGCGGTTTTCCAGCGTGTCCCATCCGTGGTTGCTGGTTATCTGGTCGTGGCCGTCGGGCACGAGCGTCACCTGCGTGGGTTTCACCTCAATCACCAGTTTTACATACTCCTCAATGGGGTTTCCCTCGATGTTGAACTCGGTTTTCACACGCGGAGACAGGTCGCGCACGTCCTGATAGCGTATGTGACGCTCGTCGGGGCGGGGATGCACGGTGATGCCCTGCGCTCCGAACCGCTCGCAGTCCATAGCCACCTGCAGCACATCGGGGTTGTTGCCTCCCCGCGCGTTGCGCAAAGTGGCCACCTTATTGACGTTTACGCTTAATTTTGTCATTTTTCGGTCGTTTTAGTGTGTCTTTTCGATTAAAATCATTATTTTTGCACATCTTTTGTATAATCCGCTATCGCTCAGCCATGAAAACAAGCTCTCATGGCCTGCTTACTCGCGGATTTGTACGATGCAAAAATACAAATAGTTTTGCATTCGGCCACGCTTTGCGGGCAGAAAGTTTTCAAAAACATGCATTTATGACGGAAAAACAGCTGAGATTCGCCATTTTCGGCAATGTCTATCAAGCCAAAAAGTCGGCTTCCATTCAGAAAATCATGTCGCTGCTCTCGTCAAGGGGAGCCGAGATTATGGTGGAGCGCGAGTATTATGATTTTCTCACCAAAGGGCAGCTGATAGACGTGCCCGCCACCCGCATCATCGACGGCACCAACTTCGAGGCCGACTTCGCCCTGTCGATGGGAGGCGACGGAACGTTCCTGAAGACGGCCCACTTTGTGGGCAACAAGGGCATTCCCGTGATGGGCATCAACGTGGGGCGGCTGGGATTCCTGGCCGACGTCAGTCCCACAGAGATTGAGCAGGCCATCGACGCGCTGTTCCGCGGCGACTACGAACTGGAGGACCACGCCGTCATACAGTTGGAAACCGACGGCGAACCTCTCACCATCTGCCCGAAGGCTCTCAACGACATTGCCGTGCTCAAGCGCGACAATGCCTCGATGATTTCCATCAGAACCTACATCAACGGAGACCAGCTGGCCACCTACCAGGCCGACGGACTCATCGTGAGCACGCCCACAGGCTCAACGGCCTACTCGCTTTCGAACGGCGGGCCCATCATTGTGCCTCAGACAGGTGTGATGTGTCTCACAGCCGTGGCACCCCACAGCTTGAACATACGTCCGGTGGTGATTCCCGACGATGCCGTCATCACTTTGAAAGTGGAAAGCCGCTCGCACAACTTCCTTATTGCCATCGACGGACGCTCACAGAAGTGTTCGGAGGGCACCACACTCACCATTACCCGCGCGCCCTACGCCATACGCATCGCCAAACGGAGCGGAAGGAAATACTACACCACGCTGCGCGACAAAATGATGTGGGGAATGGACAACCGAAGCTGACCCCAGAAACAATACTGGCAATGTAAAAACCATCAAACCATGAACCTGAGAAACCTACTCAAAATGCCACCGTCCAAATACTCGGTACGGGCCACCATGAAGTGGCTCTGGCGGGCTTGGCGAGGCAACCAGCTGCAGGCAGTGCTCAACGCGGTGCTCGGACTGCTCGGCGTGGGCGTCAGCCTGACGCAGGTGTGGGCCGTGCAGAACGCCATAGATGTGGCATCGCACGCAAAACAAGGCAACATCTACTGGGCTGTGGGGTTCATGGCTGCACTGGTGCTTTGCAACTTCGCCATCAGCATCAGCAGCATCTGGGTACGCAACATTCTCGGCATCAAAGCGCAGAACCGTATGCAGCAGCGCATGCTCGACCGCATACTCCGCTCAGAGTGGCACGGCAAAGAGCGCATGCACAGCGGCGACATCATCAACCGTTTAGAGGGTGACGTGAACAATGTGGTGAATTTCCTCACCGAAACGCTGCCGGGCACCATCTCCACGCTGGCACTGTTCATCGGCGCATTCTTCTACCTCTACAGCATGGACCACCGGCTGGCCATCATCATCGTGGTGCTCATCCCCATCTTCGTTTTCTTCAGCCGCATCTACTTCGGACGCATGAGAATGCTCACCCGACAGGTGCGCGACTCGGACTCGAAGGTGCAGAGCGTGCTGCAGGAAACCATACAAAACCGTATGCTCATCAAAACGCTTGAAAGCGACTCGGCAATGGTGGACAGGCTGGAAAACACGCAAAGCGAGCTGCGCCACCGCGTGGTGAAGCGCACACGGTTCTCGGTGTTCTCCAACCTGGCGCTCAACTTCGGATTCGCGCTGGGCTACCTCGTGGCATTCCTCTGGAGCGCGCTGCGCATGTCGTCGGGCACACTCACCTTCGGAGGCATGACGGCTTTCCTGCAATTAGTGAACAGAATACAGTCACCGGCGCGCTCGCTCACCAAACTTGTGCCTGCCTTCGTTGGCGTGTTCACTGCCGCCGAGCGACTGATGGAACTCGAGGAGAACCCGCTGGAAGAGCAGGGCGACCCCATCGCTCTCGATGCTCCCTGCGGTGTCAGGCTCAGCGGCGTGTCGTACCACTATGAGGACAGCGAGGAAAATGTCATCGACAACCTCACTTTCGACTTCCTGCCGGGCAGCTGCACAGCCATACTCGGTGAGACGGGCGCAGGAAAGACCACACTTGTGCGCATGATTCTCGCACTCATCAACCCGCAACAGGGCACCGTGGAAATCTATAACCAGCGAAAGGCAATGCCTTTGTCGCCACGCATGCGCTGCAACTTCGTCTATGTGCCGCAGGGCAACACACTGATGAGCGGAACCATACGCGATAACCTGCGCTTAGGCCGACTTGACGCAACGGACGACGAAATGCTCGGCGCCCTGCATACCGCCTGCGCCGACTTCGTGGACGAATTGCCCGACGGACTCGACACGTCGTGCACAGAGTCGGGCGGCGGACTGAGCGAAGGACAGGCACAGCGCATCAGCATTGCCCGCGCCCTGCTGCGCAACCGCAGCATCATGCTCTTTGACGAGGCAACCAGCGCACTCGACCCCGAAACAGAGCGGCAACTGCTGCAAAACATCCTGGCCACACACGAAAAAACCATCATCTTCATCACCCACCGGCCCGCGGTGGTTGATTACTGCGACCAGACGCTCCGCATCGACAGAATTGACACCCACACGTCAACAGCAAACAGCTGACACTTGCCGCCCATCAACAGCCGGGAACTATCAATTAACAATTATCAAATGATAAAAACCTGCAAATTATAAGTTTTAAGGCCCGAAAACAATGTTTTTGTCGATTTTCGTTAAAAAAAACGCCAAAAGCCTTGGAAGATAAACTAATTTTATGTAAATTTGCAGCAAATAAACAAACATGAACATAAATCATGCAAAACTAAGAACAATCTAACAGCAATCCTTGATACGCAAATACAACAAAATCGATAAGATTCTCTTAAAAAGACAATAACAAATAGCGGTTTAATTAAGTAAGTTTTCATTTTGGTAGCTCTCGTTGTGAAACGAGGGTTACTTTTTTTTATGCTTAACAACCTGTTTCTAGTATCAAGACATGCCAACCATCCCCACAAGCCCGCATTCGGTTCTCGCGATTTCACCCTATGTTCTCATAAACCTACACACTGCTGTTGTAAAGCGACGCTTTACACACACATTTTCTATATAATTCAACACTAACCCAAACTATATCATCAAATTTTATAGAAATTTTATCCATAAACCTATGCTTTGCGCTCGTAAAGTGCAGGTTTGTGATTCTAATGCGCAGGTATGTGTTTCTGACATTTTCTCTTTTCTTACACAGATGTATAGAGGTTATAGAGAAGCCCTTTGTCATTTATGTCTGTTTATCAATTTTTGGAGCAGCGAATGCCGACATGCTTGCATGATTGGCTGAGTCGTGACAAAAATCAACGAAGTTAACTGTCAACTGTCAATTATCAACTGTCAATTATCAATTAAAAAAACTCTTTGTCTCTCTGTCGAAAAAACTCTCTGTCAAAAAAATGGGGAAAAACGTAACAACTTTCGGAAACTTTTATTATCTTTGCGGCAAGAAAACATTGTTAAACCATATAATAACCATTAAACACACATTGCCCATGACATAACATATAACTTAGACATATAGAATTTGAAGCGTCCGCTTTGAATCTTGTTTCTCGTAATTCGCCAAATTTAAGAAACACACAAGAGTATAAGCTCGGATGCTCACGCCGATGGCGTGGGCTTTTACTCGTATATAGTGTGTTAGGTGTTTGGCGATACCTCGAGAAACGTAGGCGAAGTAATCAGTCCACGTTTTCTTTTTCTGTCTTTTTCCCCAAGGCTTTTGGACTGAATTAATTCATGGTACGCAGGTGTCTCACCTGCGGTTGCCGCAGGCTTTCATCTGCAGGTGTTGCGATTGCCGCGGGTGAGACACCCACGTACCATTAACCTAATCAAAAACCTAAAACACAAATAATCATGAAAAAACAAAACCTATCAACTACTGCGAAAAGCATCCAACGGATGCTGCTCGCTTGCACACTCATGCTGCTGCCAACAGTGGCCAGCGCACAATGTCCCGACAACCACCACCCCCACATGATTGACCTCGGCCTGCCCTCTGGCACCAAGTGGGCCTGCTGCAACGTGGGAGCCGAAAAACCAGAAGATTCTGGTGGATATTACGCATGGGGAGAGACGGAAGAAAAGAGTACTTATGATTGGGAATCATATTTGTATGGACGTAGTTATAATGATGTTGATAACATCGGCACTAACATTTCTGGAACGGATTATGACGTTGCTCATGTGAGGTGGGGAGGCTCATGGACGATGCCTTCTATTGAGCAAATGAGAGAATTGCTTGACAACTGCCAGTCTGAGTCTGCTATAGAGAATGACATTTATGGTTACCGTATAACTGCCTCTAATGGAGCACACGTGTTTCTCCCTGTTGCAAGAAAAACAGGCCGGGCAGAATACTGGTTGTCATCTATTTTTGCAGATCAACCGGACTTAGGCGGTTTTTTGTTTAACTATGATGGCAATTTCGATATCGGGGGTTATTATCGCTATGAAGGCTACATGGTACGACCAGTGACCAAAGCATCCTCAATACCATCAGGCGTTGCCGTAAATATAGACAAATTCCCCGACGAGAACTTCCGCAACTGGGTGCTGGCACAGGACTATGGCCAGGACGGTGTGCTGACGGACGAAGAGATTGCTGCTATCACCAGCATAGAAATTCCTCGAATGAATATTGCAGACTTAAAAGGCATAGAACATTTTACGGCACTAACAGTTTTGAATTGCGTAATAAACAATTTATCAAAACTTAATGTTTCAAAAAATCTTGCACTGACCGAATTATATTCTTCCAATAACCAGCTATCCTCGATAGACGTTTCGGGTAATACAGAATTGAAGGCTTTATTCTGTGACAATAACCAGTTGACCTCGATTGATGTGACTAACAACACAGCTTTGGTGTCGTTAGTTTGCTTCAATAATCAAATCAACGAAATAGAAATGGGTAAGTTGGTGAGGGGTCTTCCGTCAACAAACAGTGGTGATTTCTTCGTGAAAAACACGAATAATGTCAACGATCAGAATGTTATCACTACTTCGCAAGTAGCTGAAGCAAAATCAAAGGGGTGGACGGTTTTTGCAACTGATGGTTCTGACTGGATAGAATATGAAGGCAGCATGCCGGAAGGCATCGCCATTGACGAGACGAACTTCCCCGATGAGAAATTCCGCAACTGGGTGCTGGCACAGGACTACGGTAAGGATGGTGTGCTGACAGACACGGAGATTGCTGCAGTCAAAAGCATGTATATTTTCCTTAACACTGGTTTCATTTCAGACTTGAAAGGTGTTGAATATTTCACTGCACTGACATCTTTGTCTTGTGGAGGAAACAGACTGACTTCACTTGATGTATCAAAGAATACTGCGCTGGAAGAGTTGATTTGTTACCAAAATAATCTTACAGAACTTGACCTTTCGAACAATCCTTCTTTAAAAACATTGAATATTCAACACAACCAGATTAAGGGTACAGCCATGGATGCGTTGATTGAAAGTCTTCCTGAAACCTCTAATGGATACTTATTGGTAATGGGATTCTTCGATGAATATGAGCAGAACGTAATAACAAAGGCGCAAGTGGCAGCAGCCAAGGAAAAAGGTTGGAAAGTATATAGTGTTGATTCAAATGGCTCAGTTGAGTACCCCGGCAGCGACCCGGAGATGGCTACCGTTGATGAAGGTGAGAGCATAGACATTAGCACGGACATTGACGAAGGAACCAACCTTGACGGCAATGTGGTGGGCGATGTGTATTACAGCATCAGCAGCGGCGATGGCAGCTACAATGCGACTGAGGGATGCATCGTGGTGACGAAGCCGACGGACGACAATGCCATCGACGGACAGGACATCTTCGGCGAGGACTTCAACGACCACTTCACAGGCATCGTGTTTAAGGTGGCAGCAGGTACGGGAACCGTGAACGTGGAGGCAGAGGCCACCGGCAACATGGTGCTGAAGGTGAAGATAGGCGACGGTGCTCCTACGGAAATGGTGTTGGACGGCAAGGTGAAAGCATCGTTCCCCTACAACGTCAGTGAGGACACGTATGTGTATATCTACGCAGGCACAAAGGCTGCAGGTGCCAAGGGCATGAGAAAGGCCGGCGGCAGCGGCGAGCTGAAGATTTACGGCATCGAGGTTGTCAGCGGCGAGGACGGAATTGAGTACAATAACCGTGAGCCAATAACCAATAACCGTTATTACAACCTGAACGGCCAGCGGGTGAACGAGCCTACAAAGGGCGTGTTCATCAAGAATGGCAAAAAGGTGCTGGTGAAATGATGCGTTAGTTTTGATTTAGGAAACGAATTAGAATAATTAGAAATAATAATTTCAGTAAAAAAAGATATTATTCGTGAGAATTATGCTAATTATTCTAATTCGTTTTCAAACACTTCTTTTACACAGAGTTCTTTCCAAACCCATTTACAGAAGCAACGGAAATTAGAGAAATCTGTGTCATCCGTGTGACGCAAAACAGGAAAACAGGGAAAAGCCAAAACGGTTTTTCCCTGTTTTTATAATGAGATGTCAGTTCGGGGCAGTTTCACAGCAATCCGGAGGGAATGACAAGCGAGGTGAGCAGTTCGGCTTTGATGTGCACATCAGAATCTATTCCTTTGAGTTCTATGACGGGGTCCTTGGGCACTTCGATGTTAGTGCTTTGCATACTTTGTGTAAGCGACTTGTCGAGGCCCAGCATGTGGTAGAAATAAGAACCGGCAGGATTTGAATTGAAAGTCATGGACAGCACCTGGTTGACGGATTCTATCTTTATCTGCATGATGGGTTCGGAAGTGAGGTTGGTGAATGCCACGGTGCCTCGCTCGCGCAGGTCGGCGGCCGTGAGTTTCGAGGGAGATGAAAGTGTACTGATGTGAAAGAGATAGGCGTTCATGTCGCCATCGATGAAGAGCAGTGCCTGAGGACTGTTGGCGGTGAGTACGGGATGGTTGCTCTCGGTGATGAGCATGGCAACATAGCCGGTGGTGACGCGCAGCCTGAAGGCTACCAACTCGGTTGTTCGCTCATCGTAGATGCTGATGGCGGTGGTTCCCTGTTTGCTTTTGCCGGTGAGCCGCAGTTCAGCGGTCTGGTTGGGTTCCCACAGGGTGGAATAAATCTCCGAATATTTGCGCACATCCATGTTGACAAGGGTGCAGTCGTTGAGCGTGACGAGCATTCGGCGGCTTCCCTCATAAACGGGTACATTGAGGGTGCCTGTGCAAGGCATCTCATAGAGGTCGCGCTCCACATGGAGTGTGCCGTAGTCGTATTCACCAAACGTGTCTTTCAGGCATGAGGCAAACAACAATGCCGAAAGAACAAAAAAGAAACAATTGATACGGCAACGCTTCATAGCCCCACAGCTTTAAAAATGGCATCGGTGGCACCTGATCGCGATGCAACATACTCACCGGCCTGTAGTCCGCGCTCTTTCACCAACTCGGGATGGGCAACAAACTGGTCCATCTGCGCGGAAAAATCGTCGTAGCCGTGAATTTCCAAGCCACCGCCATTTGCCTTCAGCTGCTGTGCCTCCTGGAAACGGGCATTGTTAGGTCCGAAGAACACAGGAACGCTCCAGGCAGCCGCCTCGGGCAGATTGTGAATGCCCACGCCGAAGCCTCCGCCCACGTAGGCCACGTTGCCATAGCGGTAGATGCTGCTCAGCAATCCGAAGCAGTCGATGATAAGCACATCAGCCCTTTGTATGCTGATGTCGGTCTTGGCTCGGGTGTATCTCACCACATTACATCCTTCGAGTTTCTGCTCAATCTGCTGCAAGTGGCTCTCATCAATGACATGGGGCGCGATTATCAGTTTCCACTTGCCGTAGCCAAAGAGTTTGCGGTCGAGGAAATAACGGATGAAGATGTCCTCGTCGGGCGGCCATGACGAGCCTGCCACGAATACTCCTTTTGGCCGCACACATCCCGCATAGGCAAAGACCAAATCATCGTCAGGGTCGTCGGAGATATTATACTCGCAGAAATTGCTGACAATGGGCAGTTGCTTAGCCTGCTGCTTGATTTGCTGCACACGGTCGAAGCGTGTGTCGCCGGTGATTTCTACATTGGTGATGCCAAGCGTTGCCAGCAACTGGCGGCTCTGCTCGTTCTGAACAAAGAATCGGGTGAAACATTTCAGCACACGCCCATACTGCTTTCCGTACCAACGGAAAAACACCTGGTCGGGCCGGAAAATGCTTGAAACGCTGTAGGTGGGTACATTGCGGTGCTTCAATATGTGCAGGTAGTTGTACCAGAACTCATACTTAATGAAGAAAGCCATGCACGGGTGTATAAGCCGCAGGAAGCGCCGCGCATTGGTAATGGTGTCGAGGGGCAGATAGCAGATAATGTCGGCACCCTCGTAGTTCTTGCGCACCTCATAGCCTGAAGGAGAGAAGAATGTAAGCAGAATCTTGTATTCAGGATGCTCGCGGCGGATGCGCTCCATGATGGGACGCCCCTGCTCGAACTCACCTAACGACGCAGCATGCACCCAAATGTACTGCGCATTGGGGTCAACTTTCTCGCGCAGCACGGAAAAGGCAGCGCGCTCACCGCGCCACATCTTCTTCACTTTCTGGCTGAACAGGCTGGCGATGGCCACGCCTGTCAGATACAAATAGATGGCAAGATTATACAAATTACGTATTTACTGTTTTTAATGCATAATGCATAATTATCAATTGTCAATTATTGGAGCAGCGAACGCCAACATGCATGCATGATTGGCTGAGTCGTGACAAAAATCAACGAAGTTAATTCTCAAGCACCTCGATGGCGCGGCGCATACGGCGGAGCGTCTCTTCCTTGCCTAAGAATGCTGAGATGTCGAACATGCCAGGGCCTTTGCCCTCGCCCACCAGCGTCAACCGCCATGCGTTCATGATGTTGCCCAGCTTATAGCCTTTCTGCTCAATCCAGGCCTCCACCTCGCGCTCCTGGTTTTCGAGAGAGAAGTCGTCGAGACCTTCCAACAGCTCGGCCAATTCGGTCATGCACTGCGCCGAGTCCTCTTTCCAGCGCTTCTTTCGCGTTTTCTCATCGTACTCCATGGGTGGAATGAAGAAGAACGAGCACAAGGGCCACAGTTCCTTGACGAAATTCACACGGTCTTTCATCATCGACACCACCTTCGTGACGCGTTCCAACGACTCGTCAACACCGTTGTTGGCCACGATGGGCGCAAACAGCTGGGCAATCTCTTCGTTGCTCTTGCGCAGGATGTATTCATGGTTGAACCAGATGCCTTTCTGATAGTCGAACTTGGCACCAGCCTTGGAACAACGGCTGATGTCGAATGCCTTGACCAGTTCATCGAGCGAGAACAGCTCCTGCTCTGTGCCGGGATTCCATCCCAACAGGGCAAGGAAATTCACCACAGCCTCGGGGAAATAGCCGCTCTCGCGGAAGCCCGAGCTCACCTCGCCAGTCTTGGGGTCGTGCCATTCCAGCGGGAACACTGGGAAGCCCAGACGGTCGCCGTCGCGCTTGCTCAGTTTGCCCTTGCCCTCGGGTTTCAGCAGCAACGGCAGGTGGGCAAAACGAGGCATGGTCTGTTCCCATCCGAAGGCGCGGTAGAGCAGCACATGCAACGGAGCACTGGGCAGCCACTCCTCGCCACGGATGACGTGGGTGATTTCCATCAGATGGTCATCCACAATGTTTGCCAGATGGTAGGTGGGCAGCTCGTCGGCACTCTTGTAGAGCACCTTGTCGTCCAGGATGTCGCTTTTCACACGCACCTCGCCGCGAATCATGTCGTTGACCACGATTTCCTCGCCGGGATTAATCAGGAAGCGCACCACGTACTGGCTGCCGTTGTCTATTTCGGCCTGCACAATCTCCGGCGACATGGTGAGCGAGTTGCGCATCATGCCACGTGTGCGGGCGTCGTATTGGAAGTTCTGAATCTCTTTGCGTTTGACCTCCAGCTCCTCGGGCGTGTCAAACGCAATGTAGGCTTTGCCTTCGTCAAGCAGCTGCCTGACATATTTTTTATAAATGTCGCGCCGTTCGCTCTGCCGGTAGGGACCCTTGTCGCCGCCGAAGCTCACGCCCTCGTCGAACTTGATGCCCAGCCATCGGAACGACTCAATGATATATTCCTCAGCGCCTGGAACGAAACGGCTGGAGTCGGTGTCCTCAATGCGGAACACCAAATCGCCGCCATGCTGGCGAGCAAACAAATAATTGAACAAAGCGGTGCGCACACCGCCGATATGCAAAGCCCCCGTAGGACTTGGTGCAAAACGCACCCTAACCTTATTATCTGTCATTTATCTGTGTATTATATGCGAAATAATGATTCAACGAGTATAGAAAAATCGAGTTTTTTCTGTTACGGGTGAAATTTTTATGCAAAAGTACGATTTTTTTTGCATAATAGCATATTTTTTTTGTATTTTCGCACGGTGATAGTAAAAATCGGATAATATTATGCGTAAATCAAACATTAGCGAAAAGCGTTCACTACGCAGATTGCTCGCCATATTGGCACTGATAATCGTCACGATAGCACTCATTGTATGGGCCCTGCCCCGCGACAACGGACCTCAGTACCGCTATGACGTTGGAAAGCCTTGGATGTATGGCTCGTTTATTGCCAACTTCGACTTCCCCATCTATAAAACCGACGAGACCGTGAAGGCAGAACAAGACAGTCTCATCAACCAGTTTGAACCCTACTTCAGCTATGACACCGAGGTGGAGAAAAAACACATCAACAAGTTTCTTTACGACTTCCAGGACGGCATTCCCGGCCTGCCAGCCGAATATATGACCATCATCACCGACCGGCTGCACCGCCTCTACCAGTCGGGCATCATGTCGGCACAGCAGTATGACAACATTTCCAAGGACAGCACCAACATGATACGCATTGTCAGCGGAAAAGAAGCCTCAAGCCTGCAAATCAACTGCCTCTACTCCACCAAAACCGCCTACACCAAACTGTTTACCGACGAGAAGCTCGGCCCACAGCGCGCCATCCTGCAAAAATGCGACCTCACAGAATACATTGCACCAAACGTCATCTACGACAAGGAGCGCAGCGAAACCGAGAAGGCCGACCTGCTCAGCTCTATACCCTTAGCCAGCGGCATGGTGCTCAGCGGACAGAAAATCATTGACCGCGGAGAGATTGTGGACGACTACACCTACCGTGTGCTCAACTCCTTTGAGCGCGAGATGCAACGCCGCAACAGCAAAGGCAATGAGATTGCCTCAACCATCATCGGGCAGACGCTCTTCGTGGGCATTCTCATCATGCTGTTCACACTCTATCTGGCCCTGTTCCGCAAAGACTATTTCCAGAACACGCGCACCATGCTCCTGCTCTACGCCATGATTACCATCTTCCCCATCGTGGTGTCCATCATGATGAAAAACACCATCCTCAGCGTCTATGTGCTGCCCTTCGCCATCGTGCCCATCCTCACACGCGTGTTCATGGACTCACGCACAGCCTTCATCACCCACGCCATCATGATACTCCTCTGCGCGGCAGCAGTCAAATACCAGTACGAGTTCATCATCGTGCAGCTCACGTCAGGGCTCGTCGCCATCTATTCGCTCCGCGAACTGTCAAACCGCTCACAGCTGTTCAACACAGCCGTGCTCGTCACGCTCACCAGCGCCGCCACCTACTTAGCGCTGCAGCTCATGCAGGACAACAACATCCTCACCATGGACCACAGCATGTACACCTATCTGGCCGTGGGCGGCGTGCTGCTGCTCTTCGCCTACCCCCTGATGTACATCATCGAGAAACTCTTCGGGTTCATCTCCGACGTGGCACTCATCGAGCTTTCCAATACCAGCAAAGACGCCCTGCGCCGACTCAGCGAACTCGCACCAGGCACATTCCAGCACAGCATCATGGTGGGTAACCTCGCAGCCGAAATAGCCAACCGAATCGGAGCCAAGGCCCTGCTCGTGCGCACAGGAGCTTTCTACCACGACATAGGAAAGATGCAGAACCCCGCATTCTATACCGAAAACCAGAAAGGAGTCAACCCCCTCGCCAACATGGACCGCCTGCAGGCAGCACAGATTGTCATCAACCACGTCACCGAGGGCTTGCGCATAGCAGAGAAATACAACCTGCCCGCCATCATCAAAGACTTTATAGCCACACACCACGGCTGCGGCAAAACCAAGTATTTCTACATCTCATACGTCAACGAGCACCCCAACCAGACCATTGACGAGGCGCCCTTCACCTACCCCGGCCCCAACCCCTCCACCCGCGAGCAGGCCATTCTTATGATGGCCGACTCCGTAGAGGCAGCCGCACGCTCGCTCAGCGAATATACCGAGCAGAGCATCAGCCAGCTCGTCAACCGCATCATCGACGCGCAGATTGCAGAGGGCTATTTCACCGAGTGTCCCATCAATTTCTCCGACATCTCGCAGGCTAAGCAGGTGCTCACCGAACGCCTGATGAGCATCTACCACACCCGCGTCAGCTACCCCACCCTCAACAAACCCGGCACCCCGCAAAACACCGGCGAAAGCAAAAAGAAAAGAAGACGCTGAGCGCAAATAATGACAGCGCTGGGCGCATTGATAATATGGAGCCGCCTTTTTTCTGGGCATATTACACGACAGGCAACCGTGTGATTCCCAGAAAGAAGACGGTTCCTTCGGTTTAACGCCCGTAAATATGGAAAATAGGTTTCCCTTCACCTGCATCATGAAAATAACTCTCAACGTTACGATAAAATTCTCTAGAAAATTCTGTGCTAAACCCGCGCTTTGCAAAACGGGGGTCAGGAGCGGCAAATACAACCCATAACTTTACGTTGAAATTCTTTAGAGAATTCTGTGCTAAACCCGCGCTTTGCTAAATGGGGGTCAGGAGTGGCAAATACAACCCATTACTTTACGTTGAAATTCTTTAGAAAATTCAGATGCAAAGTGGACAGTTATTTCCACCACTCACAGTATGGTGAGAATAACGTGGGAAGATAATCTGTAGAATCGTAGAAATACATTTATTGTTCACGGAAACAAGTGAGGAAAAGTGGATGTTTGCGCACACAAAACGCAAATATTTTTGCACAAAACTGCACTTTTGTGCATGTTTTGTGCAGTTTTTAGTTAACAAACCATAAATACAGACCTATAAAATTGGAAATTTTGAACAATGGAGGTATCTTTGCAACCAATTTTTATAAAGTTTTGTTTAAGGATATGAAAAAAACGATTATCATCTGCGCCAGCCTGTTGCTCGGTGCGGCATTTCAGGAGGCTACGGCTGGTGGCATCCTGACCAACACGAATCAAAGCGTAAACTTTCTTAGAAACCCCGCGCGCGATGCGGCCATCGGGCTCGACGGCGTGTATAGCAACCCGGCGGGCGTGGCGTTCATGCCCGAAGGATTCCATCTGGCACTCAACTGGCAGTATGCTCACCAGACGCGCACCATCGAGTCGGCGAACCCGGTGTTTGCATTGGGCCGCAAGAACAACGGGCAGAGCACGAAAATATTCGAGGGTGTGGCCGACGCACCGTTCATCCCTTCGCTGCAGGCAGCCTGGAACAAAGGCGACTGGAGCTGGCAGCTGAACTTCTCGGTGCCCGGTGGCGGCGGCAAGTGTGAGTTTGCCGACGGTCTGGGCTCGTTCGAGAGCGTGGTGGGCAGCATTGCCCATCAGCTGGCAGGTCTGGACCAGCTGGCCACGGCCCTGGGGCAGCAGGCTCCGGGCGTGACGGGCTACGACATGGACGGCTATATGCAGGGACGGCAGTATTATTTTGGTTTCCAGCTTGGTGCGGCCTATAAGATTACGCCCGACCTGGCTGTCTATGGCGGTCTGCGCCTGCTCTACGGCACTGCCACGTACAAGGCCAAAATCAGCAACATTCAGGTAAAGACGGCTGCGGGCTACGTGAACTTCGGCAGTTTCATGCAGAATGCCACGGCCATGGTGGATGGCGGCATGAGTTACGTTGCCGAGCAGTTGGCCCGCGTGAACAGCGGCATCGCCCAGTATGAGGCTGCGGGCGCGCCGGTTCCTACGGAACTGACAGCTGCCAAGAGTCAGTTGGAGGCTTCGGGGGCCACGCTCCAGGGCACGAGCGACAATCTGAACGCGCTGCAGAAGTATTCGCAGGGCGTGAACCTGTTGTGCAACCAGACCGGCGTGGGTCTGGCTCCGGTGGTGGGCATTGACTATCGTTTCGGTGCGTTCAACGTGGCGGCGAAATATGAGTTCAAGACGCAGATGCGCATGAAAAACGAATCGACGGTGAACGAGGCGAGCGAAATTCCTGCGGTCAACAAGTTCCGCGACGGTGAGAAAGTTGACGAAGATTCGCCCGCTCAGCTGGCAGTGGGCGCACAGTGGACAGTTTCCGACGGAATAAGGCTGAACCTGGGTTACCATCATTTCTTTGACAAGGACGTGAACTGGTACAACAACACACAGAAGCTATTAGGCGGCGGCACAAACGAGTATCTGGGCGGTGCCGAATGGGACGTGAACGACCGGCTGACGGTTTCGGGCGGTCTGCAACTGACCCGCTACCAGCTGACCGACGAGTATATGAACGACATGTCGTTTGTGGTGAACAGCAGCAGCTTCGGCTTCGGTTTCGCCTACAAGGTGAGCGACAAGGTGACGCTCAACGCGGCTTACTTCCAGACAAACTACGAACACTACGACCGCATCACATCCAAAGAGCCGCTCGTGAGCGACTCGTTCACCCGCAGCAACCGCGTGCTGGGCGTGGGATGCCAAGTGGATTTCTGACAGAGAGCTGTTCTGACAGAGAGACAAAGGGATAAAGACAAATAGACTTTTAGACTGTTGTTCGGGGGTACGAAGGTGCGGGGGTACGGAGGTACGAGAATAGTACTTTTTATGGATACCCCGTTGAAGAGACAAACCTCGTACCTCCGTACCCCCGCACCTTCGTACCCCCGAAAAATATATCTACAGCGGATCTACATCATAATAAATCTGCACCGAAGCATAGCGTTTGTCGGCAAGCATCTGCTCTTGTGCCTGACGCAGGCATTGTCGCACCTGGGCAGAGGACAGGCCAGGCTCGAGTTTGAGCACCATCTTGCGGATGCAGAGCGACTTGATGCGCGCCACGACGGGTTTGTCGGGGCCAAGCACTCGCTGGCCGAACCACTGACGCAGGCGGCTGGCCAATTCGACGGCGGCTGTACTGACAACGGTTTCCTTCTGGTGTTTCAGATAGACATAGATGAGACGATAGAACGGGGGGTAGTGAAATTGTCGGCGTTCAGCGGAGAGGGCGTTGAAAAAAGCGGTATAGTCGTTGTTTACCACATGACTGATGACGGGCAGCTGCGGGTTCTTTGTTTGCAGAATCACCAGGCCGCGCTGCCCTTTGCGCCCGGCGCGCCCGCTCACCTGTGCCATCATGGTGAAAGCCTGCTCGAAGGCGCGGTAGTCGGGATAGTTGAGCATGGAGTCGGCACTGAGGATGCCCACCACGGCCACACGGTCGAAGTCAAGGCCCTTGGTAACCATCTGCGTACCGATGAGCAGGTTGGTGCGACCGGAAGAGAAGTCGCCGATGAGCCGCTCATAAGCGTTGCGTGTGCGGGTAGTGTCGAGGTCCATGCGGGCAATACGGGCGTCGGGAAAGATGTCGCGGATGAAATCCTCTATCTTCTCGGTGCCGAAGCCACGCCCCTGCAAATGGGTGTCGCCACAACTGGGACAGACGGTGGGCACAGCGTAGGTGTAGCCGCAATAGTGACAACTAAGCTGTCCGATGTTCTTGTGGTAGGTGAGACTCACGTCGCAATGCTCGCAATGGGGCACCCAGCCGCATGAGCGACATTCTATCATGGGTGCAAAGCCGCGGCGGTTTTGGAACAAGATGACTTGGCGACCGCTCTCTAAAGCTTTTCTGACGGCTGCGAGCAGTTGGGGCGAAAAAGGACCACTCATCATTTTGCGCCGCTGCAAGTCTTTGATGTCAACCACTTGTATCTCGGGCAGTTGAATGTCTTTATAGCGCGTGTTGAGCGTAACGAGTCCATATTTCCCGCTTATGGCGTTCTGATAGCTCTCTGCCGAGGGTGTGGCGGTACCGAGAAGCACCTTGCACCCCATCATTATAGCCACAGAGCGGGCATGATAGCGCGGCATGGGGTCTTGTTGCTTGAACGATGTCTCATGCTCCTCGTCAACAATAATCAGGCCGAGCCGTTGGAAAGGCAGTAGCACGGCAGAGCGCGCCCCAAGAATGATGTCATAGGGATTCTTAGACAGCTGTTTCTGCCATATTTCCACCCGTTCGGCATCACTGTACTTGCTGTGGTAAATGCCCAAGCGCGAACCGAACACACGCCGCAGACGGTCCATCATCTGCACGGTAAGGGCAATCTCGGGCAAGAGATAGAGCACCTGCTCGTGGCGGTCAATGGCTTGCTGAATGAGGTGGATATAGATTTCGGTCTTTCCGCTGGAGGTTACACCGTGCAACAGCACCACATTCTTTTTCAGGAACTGAAACTGAATCTGGTTGAAAGCGTCTTGCTGGGCGGTGGTGAGCGGTTTCAGTTGTTGGAGATTAGAAGTTGGTGCCGGAGCATTGATGCGGCTCACTTCTTTCTCGTAGGTGACAAGGAACTTGCGGTCGATGAGACTTTTCACCACGGCCAACGTGCAGTTGCTCTCGTTCATCAGCTCGTCGCGGGTAATTTCTGCGGGCGGCTCAGCACAGACGCTGCCGCTGAGCGTGTCCCAGTGTGACAAGGTAAGGTAGTCCATGAAAACCTTTTCCTGTTTTCTGGCCTTCGACAGCATGTTGAGTGCCACATGCAAGCTCGGCTCGTTTTGCAACTGAGGAGCCAGCCCAACATAGAGTTCTGTCTTCGGTTTGTAGCCGTCCTCAGCCTTCAGTCCAGAGGGCAAGGCGGCCTTCATCACTTCGCCAACAGGCGACAGATAATAGTCGGCTATCCACTGCCACAGTTTCCATTGTGTAGGCAGCAATATGGGCGACTTGTCGGGCACGGCGAGAATGTCTTTCGTGCCAAATGCCGGCTGCTGGTCGTGCACACGCACCACAATGCCCAAGTACTTTTTGCTTCGCCCTAATGGCACAAGTACACGCACGCCGAACCGCACCTGCCCGGCCAGCGACGCTGGCACCGAGTAGGTGAACAGCCCTTCCAATGGAAGAGGCAGAATAACATCGGCAAAACGGCCTGAATCGTTGCGCACCATGAGACTCATGCAAATAAAAAAGTCGAAAAGCATGTCAAGAAACAGCACTCAAGCCATTTCCAGACATACTTTCGAATATCAAAGTTGTTGGATGTGATTAGAAAAAAGTCAACGTTTAGAAGTAGTAGGCGGCATAAATCTGCCAGGCATTGTTCTTTGCGTCGAAGTTCTTGATGGCATCCTTAGTGGTATCAAAGGCTCCTTTTGCGTCCACATCAGCGGTCTTTCCAACGGCGATGTTATAAACCAAACCGATGTCAAGCTTGCCAAAGTGAACACCACCGCCCACATTGACGCTGAAATTCGACTTCTTCAGCTGGAACTTGTCCTGTGCTGTCTCGCTACTGCCTTTCAGGTCTTTGAACGTAAATTCATCATCACCCACGTTGAAACCGAACTGAGGTCCAGCTGCGATGAAAGCACTGGCAGCACCCATACCGATGTTGAAGCGGGCGTTGACGGGAATCACGATGCTCTTCTGCTTGATGGTCTCTTCGTTCACCTTGGCCTCGCGCTGGTCGTAGAGAGCAGAGATGTCTGCCCCAATGCTACCGAATCCTAATTTTACACTCGGACCAATGAAGAAGCCTGCACGGTTAGAAACATTAAACACGTCTTTGTCAAGCGACATGTTGCTAACATTCAGACCACCACGCACACCAAAACTGGCTTGTGCTTGTGCTGACTGCGCCATCATCATGGCTGCCAACAGGACAAATACTGCATAGATTTTTCTCATAATAAAATAGTTTTCTGGTGATTAATTCTAACAACTTTACAAAGGTAGTGTGTTTCAAAGAAAAAAATGCATTTTTCCGGATGTTTTTTTATTTATAGCCGAAAAAATGCATTTTCTTTTTGTTTCCGTATCGAAAAACGTCATCTGAATCAGTGTCTCTGACGACGCACTGAAACACGTGCGGGGCTGGAGCCTGAGGAAGAGGAAGAACCAGACGAACGGCGTGTCTTCACCTTCTCCTCCTTGGTCTTGGTGGAGGCGCGACGGTTCTTCTTCAACGCTTTCTTCAGCTTCGGGTTGTCGTTGAGCTTCGCAATACTGTCGAGCGAGTCCTTGCGGGCCTGGTCACCCCAAAGGCTTTTCTCAAAAGCCACCAGCTCGGCCTCAATGCGTTTCTGCTCGTTGGCCATGGCAGAGTCGGTGGGACAATACTGTGCCAGTGTGCGGCCCAGCATGTTGGTGGTTTTGTAGATTTTTCCCTTGTACATGTTGCGGGTGAAATAGTCGTCAAGACTCATAATCGCCGCATTGTTCAGGTTGCTGGTCATGATGGTCTGCTTGGCAAGGAACGGAGCCAAGTCGTCGTACTTCACCCAGAACAGCGGATACTGCGTGGCAGCATCGCCGAAATCATCCTCACGGCTCATGATGGGGCACAGGGCAATCACCTTGCGGTGGAAGGTGGCCGACTGCTGGTCGTAATAAGCACTCTCTTTCAGGTAATATCCTTTCACCTCGCGCGACGGAATGTCGCTGTCATCGATATGCACACCCCGGTCACGCCGCTCATAATAAATGTGATAGTTGTCCAGAAAATCCTTGGGCTTTACCCTTGCAGAATCGGTGAACACCTCGTTACCATCCATACGATACTCATAGACGCGAATCTGTCCGCGCATCATCAGCTTGAACATATAGGTGAACAGGTTGGCCTGCCCGTCCACTGGCTCCACGGGATAGTACAAACCGGCATTGGCATCTTCCTCCAGACTGAGCTGGCGATAGATGTCACGCCGCCACACCACATCCTCCGACATGGGGGCCATGGTGGGGAACGAGATACGGGCACGGGTGGTCACATTGTTGGCGTTAGAACGGGCCTGCGTCTGCTGCGCTTGTCGGCGCGATGCTGGTTGCGCGGCCATGCCTACAGCCACACAAACCAACAGGAATATGCTAAATAAACGCTTCATTGTTTCTCTATTTGACAAATTTTACGACATTACGTTATTTCGATGTTACGTTATTACAACGTTTCGACATTACGGCATTACGAACCTTTTTCAATTAATTCACCACAATTTCCATGGCAGTGGGTAGCTTACGCGTCAGTCCGTCGGGACCGATGGCCGTCACATGCGAGATGTAGAAACGGCGGTTGCGCGAAAGCTTTCGGAACGCATCTTTCTGTCGGGCAGAGAACTGTGCGCCCTCCGAGGCCATCGGCACGGCGTTACCCATGTTGTCGAAGAACACGGCCTCGAAACTCACCACGCGGAACGGAATGTCCAACAGACCGTCGTCAATGGCTGCGCTGAGCTGCGTGAGTCCCATGAGCGAGGCTTTCTGCATCCTGCCGCCCTTGAAGCGGTCGGTACCCAAGTTGATATAGGGTGTCGGGTCGGGCAGTTTGCGCACCTTGAACGTCACCTGTGCCATCTGACGGCTCTTGCCCTTGTCGTTGGCCGACACGGTGAACGTCACATCCTTGCCCACCGCACTTGGCACGGCAATATAGTGACCGTCGCCTCGCGGGGAAAGAGTACCTCCGCTCATGCTCACCGACACGGCATTCTGGGGCACACCCGGCACACTGACGCTCATCGGGTTCTGGTAGCCCGCGTAGAGCACGTTCATCAGGTCGGCAGCCACCGTGGCGCCACTCGGCGCAGGTATCACGCTGTACTTCTGCGTGAAGTCGCGGCGCATCACCTCGCCAGCCGCATTCTGTGTGAGCAGGTAGCCGCCGAACTGGTGCTCACCCACTCCACCGGCCGTGAACGAGTATTTGCCGCTGCGGGTGTTGATTTTTGTTCCGTTCACAAATATCTCAGGCTGCATGGTAGTATCCACGGCAGCCATCACGATGTTGGCCGTGAAGGTTTCGCCAGGATAGAGGGTGGTTTTTTCAGGAATGACGAAAGCGTCGAGCTTGTTCACACGAATATCCTTCACGTCGATGTTCGACACCAATGTATGCAGCACCTCACCCTCAGCATAGCGCACGTCGCTCTGCAGTTTCGACAGCAGTGTGACGGCAGCGGCCACGGGCATGTCCTCGAACATGTATTCCTGCCAGTTCTTGCCCATGGCATGAGCGTCTTTGGGCAATTCGGTGGAAAGGTTGCTCTTGATGATTTGCTGCTGTTTGGGGTCGGTAATCATCTTCAGAATGCTTTCGCGGTAGGCGTTGATGGCATCAAAGAGAGCCTTGCCCTTTCCCTTTCCGGGAGCGAGCATCACTTGCGTGGCAGCCTCCAGGTCTTCCTTATGCTGCAGGTTAGACAGGTCGGCGTTCTTGCCGTCGGCCTCGCGGGCGATGGCCTCTTTCAGCTGCTGCGCCATGTCGTAGAGCGAGTCGCTCATCTGCTTCACCGTGCGCGCCTTCTCGAACCACTGTCTCACCTTCTCGGGGTTTTTCTTCATCTGCGCCTCAAAGTCACCGAACAGCGCCTTGTTCTCCGCCGACGAGTTGGCGGTGGTGCGGCTCAGGCTCTCCTCGACAATAGAGAATCCCTCCAGCACTTCCGACGAGACGTTGAGCGCCAGCATCGCCATCAAGACGACATACATCAGGTTGATCATCTTTTGGCGCGGTGATACGGGTCTTTTCTTTATTGCCATTATTCTACTTTCATCTTCATGGTCATGGCCTCAATCATGCGGGCATAGATGTTGTTCAGCTGCTCTATCTGCTGGGCCATTTTCTTTGTCTGCTCGTTAATCTCGTCGATGGTGCCAATCTGCGAGCTGGCACTCTTGAGCTGCATCTCATACACCTTGCAGATGCCGGTGAGTGTGCGGTTGAGGTTCTCCATCTCCTCAGAGTCGGTGGTCAGTCGCTTGCTCTGCTCCGACACGCGCTCCAGCACCTCGGTGAGTTTCTTCAGCTCGTCAACGTATGCGTTGGTAGCCTCGGTCATGTCGGGTGTCAACGGCGGAATAACTGCAGGCTGCTCGGCAGCCACAACGCCGCCGCCTGTACCACCAATCACGCCACCGCCACCGATGACAGCTGCCACGGCAGGCTGTCCGTCGCCACTGGCTGCAACGCCTTGGCCGCTGCCGGTTCCGGCAGAGCCTCCGCCACCGCCAATGATGATGGTTCCTCCGCCAATGCCTCCACCGCCTTTCACCACGGTAGTGCCACCCACGGTCTCCTGTTCCTGTCCTTCGCCCTGTTCCTCGCCGTTTTCATCGGTCTCGCCAAGGTTCAGGTGCGTAGGCAGTTCCATGCCGTCGGCTGTCTTGTCGAACGGACGGTCGAATGCCGAGAGGAAGAACACCACCACCTCGGTGCCCATACCGAGGAACAGCCAGAAGTTGGCGCCGGGAATGTGGGTCAGTTTGAACAGCGTACCGAGAATCACGATTGCTGCACCCCAGCTGTAGGCATAGTTAAGGAATGTCTGGCCGGGAACGCTATCCATCCACTTCTGCAGACGATAGATGAAATTGAACTTGCTGTATCTTGTCATTTTTTCTTCTTGCCTTTTTGTTTTGTCGTTGAGGTGTTGGCCAGGCTACGCACGCAGCGGAATCCTATGTACGAGCGTGGCTGGTTCTGATACTCCCATGAGCGCCATGCCGAGCGGATGAACGACTCCGGGTCTTTCCACGAGCCGCCCCTCACGCTTTTCTTCTTCAGCTTGTAGGGGTCTTCCTTTGCGGCGTTGTATTGCAGCGTGGGGTTCAGGTCGTTCATGGCGTCAATGCCACCCTCGGTATAGACGGTGCTGGTCCACTCGGCCACGTTGCCGGCCATGTCAAACAGTCCGTTCGAGTTGGCCGAGTAGGCGCCCACACGGCTGGTAATCAGGTTGCCGTCCTTGGTGTAGTTGCCTCGGTCGGGTTTGAAGTTGGCATAGAAACAACCCTTGTCGCTGGCGGGGTTCTCGTTGTCCCAGGGGAACTCAGTGCCTTCCTTGCCACGTGCGGCATACTCCCATTCGGCCTCGGTCGGCAGTCGGTAGCGCTGCACAAACTTGGCCGCGCCGCCCAGTCCTTTCAGCAGGTAGTCGGTGCGCCATGCGCAGAAAGCGTTGGCCTGCTCCCAGGTAACGCCCACCACGGGATAGTCGTTGTAGATGGGGTTGCTGAAGTAGTAACGCAGGTACATTTCGTTCTCAGAGTTCTGGAAGTCGTTCACCCAGCAGGTAGTGTCGGGATACACGTTCACGATGTAGGTGTTCAGGAAGTCCCACGGTCCGCTCAGCGGGCGGTCGATGGTCTCACGCACGATGCGCCCCTCGTCGTCTATGTAAGCCGTGTCCTTCGAAATCATTACCACCTCGTTGGGGTCAACCTCGAAGTCGGTGTTCAGACTGCGGTCCGACGGGTCCAGACGGTTGCGGCGCAGGGCGGCAGCCGTGTAGTCGTAAATCTCGTAGCGGTAGTTCAGCTGCTTGTAGTCAATCAGCTTCTCGCCCGTCACGGGGTTGGTCACATACATGCTCTCTATGGCGCGCTGCTCGTCCTCGTTGGGTTTGCGCGGCAGTGCTTTCTTCCAGTTCAGATGCGGCGGCACGGGGTCACCGTTCTTGTCCTCGGTAATCTTGTAGCTCTCGTCGCCACCGTATGCAGGGTCGGCGAGCCGCTCGCGCAGGATGCTGTCTCTCACCCACTGCACAAACTGCTTGTACTTGGCATTGGTCACTTCGGTCTCGTCCATCCAGAACCCGTCAACGGAGATGTCTTTCACCGGGGTTTGCATGCCCCACAGGCTGTCTTGTTTCTCTAAGCCCATCTTCAGGTAGCCACGTTTCACAAGCGTCATGCCGTACGGCGTAGGCTCGCTGAAGCCCTTGCCGCCGCTCACGCCGGTCACCTCGCCGCCGCGTCCTGACGACAGCGAAGCCTTGCTTCCGAAACATCCCGAAAGCATCATCACACACATGGCACAGACAAATACGATTAACTTTCTCATTATTATAGTTATACAATTATCTAATCTCAATTACAAATACCTCACACTCTTGTGCTTGTTCTTTCCCTTCTTCGTCATGTTGAGGTCGGTCTGGTAGCCCACGAACAACTCGTGGCTGCCGTTGCCCGGGTTGATGGCCGAGGTGTACATCTCGTAACTGTAACCGGCATTCACCCCGTTGAACGTGCCGCCGATGAGCACCGTCACCGAATTGGTGGGACTGTAAGACGCACCCACATACAGGTGTTTCTTCTCCGTGGTATATACCAGGCGCGCCGTCACGTCGGCGCGATAGCCCACCATGTCGCTGCGCACCAGCACCGAAGTCGGTATTGTTATAAACGGATTTCTCAGCTTAATATTGTATCCGCCCGTCAAATAATACGTGCGGTCAATCTTCAGCTCGTTCTTTTCGCCAAGCTCCACCAGCGGGGCCGTCAGATGCTGAGCCGACACGCCCACATACCAGCGGCCATGACTGTAGTAGATGCCCGCGCCCACATCGAACGCATTGCCCGATATGGCCGACGCCGACATGAACACGGGGTCGTTGGGGTCCTCTAATTCACCCACCTTCGAACCGTCGAAACTCTCGCTGAGCATCCCCAACTGCAAGCCTATGCCAAGCTTGCCGCCAAACAAGTCGCGCTTCAGCGAATACTGCAGCGACACGCGCTGATGCGTGAAGAAGCCCAGCCGGTCGTTCAGCAGCTGCACGCCTCCACCGTGCATCATGTTCAGAAAGTAGAACGGCATGTCAGCGCCAATGTACATCGTGTTCGGATTGTGCTTAAAGCCCGCAAGGTCCATCGCGTAGGCAGCGCCGATGTTCACACAGTCCTTCTTGCCGATGGCAGCAGGGTTGAACGAGCCCTCCATGTCGAAATAATGACTGAACGACACGTCGTACTGCCCCCTGACCGCAACCACGGACAAGAGCAGCAGCACAACGGCCACGAACGCGCGCCGTCCGTTACCCGCGGCTCCCCTGCTTTTCACAAAAGCATCAGTTCCCCGCGCCGTTATCACTTCAAAATCAGTGTTTTCGTTTAAAACCACGTACTTATAACGCCCCGCCCGCCATTTTATTGTATCTTCCCTGCATTTACTACCTTCCGCCTTATGCCGAGGAAAAGTAAACCCCACACACAGACTTGCAGAGTCAGGAGTTATTCCTCCGCCATCATTGACAGCCGACACAACCCTATGCTTTACACTCAAATTTTCTAGCCTGAATTATTCTTGGAGTTATCTGGAGTTAACTGAAGTTATCGCGGTTTTCAACCGCTCAGGGAGTTAACTGACAATACTCTGGCTATTAGATAATCCGCTCACGCTCGGCCAATTTCAAGCAAGCTTGGTTGGCTCTCGCTTAATCGCGGATTTGTCCGCTAACTTCCGTTAACTCCCGATGAATTCGCAGACGTGTTGTTGAGCGATAGCGAAAAATTCATATAACTCCAGATAACTCCCGTGAATAATATAAGATAGAAAAATCATCCATAAAGTGCCCCTTTGCATCACTGGTGTTCAGGATGGCTGCAACAACCCTAAGCTTTACGCCCAGATTTTCTAGAAAATTCATCCATAAAGTGCCCCTTTGCGTCAGTGGTGTTCAGGATGGCTGCAAAACCCTATGCTTTACACGCAGATTTTCTAGAAAATTTGCTCATAAACCGATGCTTTGCAATTACAAACCAATACTCTATTATCATAAACCTACGCTTTGAAACAGCAAACCTACGCATTGTAATCGTAAACATGCTTTGCATTCGTAAAGCATAGGCTCTTTCATGACGCTGGAAGCGTCACCAATCAATAACCGAGGGTACGAGCGTAGCGAGCACCCCCGGGCAGATACCAGGCAGGTAACCTATCGACCCTAACGGGGTCGCCCATTGTTTATTGAGACATGGGGCACTCCGTCAGAGTGCTCTCACGCACTGACAGTGGCAGTCCCCGGGGGTGCTCGCTACGCTCGTACCCTCGGTTATTGATTGGTGACCGCTTTACGGTCATCTGCCCTGCACATAAAACATATCAACGGTCTATTAACGGCAAATGAACGACCTATTAATAGCAATTCAAGGTTCAATTAATGGCATATTATCGTTCATTTGTTTGCATATTACCAACCAATTAATGGCAAATTAATGACCAAATTAATGGCAATTAATGTTGAAAAAGAAAACCTCCCAACCTCCGTTTCTCTGTGTGAAAAACCCATCGTATTAGTTCCCGCCCGCGCGTGTGTTAAAACTATGTGTACTTTTGTCCATTTTTAGGGTGAAATCGCCTTATTGTGCCGCACAATGTAAAAAAACTTTAAAATTCGCACGTTTTCTTAATAAAAATAACAAAAACAAAGGAAAATCCCTTACTTTTGTAATCAATTTTAAGTTTGCGCGGCCAAAAACCGCATTATATAATAATGTACATACATATAATAGTATAGAAATCGAAATCATTATTAACAATCAAACAAAAAGCTATGAGAATGAAAATCAGACGCAACCTACTGGCGAGGGCGGCTTTCACGCTGCTTGCCATGCTCTGCTTCATTGGAGCAAGAGCTGATGTAGTTGAGATTGGCGATGGCGGTACGACAAACAACACCTACCTGCCGGGCTACAATTACTACAACTACAGTTACACGCAGCAGATTTACACTGCTGAGGAGATTGGCACGGCTGGAACAATCAACAGCATTGCCTTCAAGAACACCGGCGCAGAAAAGAGCCGCACGTACAACATTTACTTTAAGCTCACCGACAAGGCATCCTTCTCAGGCGGCACCGACTGGGTGGCCATGAGCGATGAAGACCTGGTATTCTCGGGTGAGCTTGACTTCCCCGTAGGCGAGTGGACCACGATTCAACTTGACGCGCCTTTTGCTTACGACGGCGAGTCCAACCTGATTGTGGCCGTGGCCGACGTTTCGGGTGATTACTCCAGCTCGCCTCACATGGCTTGCTTGGTATTCACTGCTACAGGCCAGGCTATTCGTGCATACAGGGACAGCGGTGCCTACGACATCACAAATCCTGCCGCCTCTGGCTCTGTGCTGAACGTGAAGAACCAGATTCAGCTCGACATCACAGCCGGTGCTGGACCTACCTGCGCGAAGCCGAAGAACCTTGCTGTCAACTACACGGGCGGCACTACTGCCGAAGTGACTTGGACGGGCGAAGCTAATTCTTACGACATTGACGTGAACGGCACCGTGACTACTGGTGTCAGCAGTCCTTACACCCTGCAAGACCTTGATTTGGCCACGATTTACCAGGTGAAGGTACGTTCTAACTGCGGTGGCGACGATTATAGCGACTGGACAAGTGCCGTCAGTTTCACCACCGACATCTGCACCGAAGAAGACCAGTGTGTTATCACCTTTGAGCTCAGCGACAGCTACGGAGACGGCTGGAACGGCAATGCCATTCAGGTAGTGGATGTTGAGACCAACAAAGTTTTAGGAGAAGTGACCATTGCCAGTGGATCAAGCGGAACCTTTACGCTTGGCGTATGTCCTGACAGGGAAATCAAATTCGTTTGGGTAAAGGGCTCTTATGGCAATGAAACCTCATGGGTTATCAGAGATCTCAATGGAGAAGAAATCACCTCTGGCGAAGGTAACACCTCAATGGCTACAGGTGAGGTGCTTGACACTTACACTGTGAGCTGTAAGCTTGCTTCCTGCGTAAGACCTACTGAGCTGGCAGCTGTTGGCAATCCTACCGACCAGTCGGTACAGCTTTCATGGACACCCGGTTCTGAGGACCAGCGTGCTTGGGACGTAGCCTATAAGACTGAGGATGACAAGGATTTCACCATCATCGAAGGTGTTGAAGCTAATCCTTACACACTGGAAGGACTCGATGCAGGAACCTATTACACCATCAAGGTTCGCGGCAACTGCGGTGACGGCGACGTTAGCGCATGGAGCGACGAGATTGAAATCAAGACCGCTTACTGCCCAGAAGAAGAGCAGTGCTTGATTACCTATGAGCTCCATACTACCAGTGGATATGAAGAATATGGCTGGTATGGCGCATATCTCTTGATTTATGATGTAGAAACAGGAACCTTGGTTGACTACCTGACCGTACCACAAAACTCAAGCAAAGTGACAGGCTCTGTAGCTGTTTGCTCGGGCAGAGATATCGCATTTGGTTGGTATGCAGGCAGCTATGATTCTTACCTTATTGATAAAATCATTGTTAAGGATGTAAATGGAGATGAGATTCTCAACACCACGGGTGCTTTGAGCGATTACGTCTATTATACGGTTGACTGCACCGTTTCTGACTGCCACAAGCCTACAGACCTTACCGCTTCTCAGATTAGTGGAACCAGCGCCAAGCTGAGCTGGACAGAAAACGGCGAAGCCACAGCATGGGTGATTGCATATATGGCTGAGACCGACGAAGAGGTCACCGAGATTGAGGTGGATGAGAATCCTTACACACTGACAGGACTGGATCCCGAGACAACCTATTATGCAATGGTACGTCCGGCATGTGATGAAAATGTCGAGAAGTGGAGCGATGTGATTTCCTTCATGACCGACGAACGCTTCGCAGTTCCCCAAGACCTGACTGTTGACAATGTGCTTGCCACTACTGCAGATGTCAGCTGGACATCCTTCGGAGTCAGCGACGAGTTGCAATATGCAATCCTTCCTGAAAACTCTGATTTGTTGCAAGAGAATCAGTATGACGATGGTACTTTAAAAAGTAACATTGGTATGGGTGGAGGTTCGTTCTCTTGGGGCGTAATGTTCCCAACCGGCAGTTATACTGGTGACAAATTGGCTACAGTTTCTATTTACGATATTTTGGCTATGGATGGTACTATCACCATCTACAACGGCGGCGCAACTGCTCCCGAAAATGCCATCAAAACTAAGGCAATTTCTTTGACAGGTGCTAATAAGTTCGTAGATTTCAGTTTCGGTGACTTAGAGATTGATCCTACTAAGAACCTGTGGGTTATCGTGACCAATGCGAGCGGAGCCACCTATCCTGCTGCTGTAAGCGCAGATTCGAAAAATGACCCCAATGGCAGATGGGTAGAACTTGATGGTGAGTGGATGGACCTTGCTGAGGCAGGTATATCCGGTAGCTGCTTCATGATTCACGCAATTACCCACGGAGACCTTTCTTCTTTGGATTGGACCATCGTTGAAAATGCCAACTCGACCCAAGCACTGACAGGCTTGACTCCTGAGTCAAATTATGTAGTCAGAGTGCAAAGCGATTACGGCGAGGGTATAAGCGGATGGGCTATGACAACATTCACCACCCTTGCTGCTACTACTCCTCCGTTTGACCTGTCCACAACCAACATCACTAAGGAGGGCGCAACACTGAACTGGTCTGGTGCTCAAGACAGCTACACCGTGAGATACAGAACAGCAGCTGTCTGTGGAGACGAAACAACATTCTTCGACGACTTTGAGGATGGACTCGGCCAGTGGACCACAATCCGCAACGGAGAAGGTACTGAAAACACTGACTGGCATACGTTTGACGCCACCAATTTCGATGGTGGTTCTAACCACAGTGGTGATGCTGTTGCTATGTCAAGAAGCTGGGCAAGTCAGAATGCATACAGCGTTGACAACTGGCTGATTACACCTCAGGTATCTCTGGACGGTATCCTGAAGTTCTGGGTTATGGACGACGGACAATATCACGAGCATTATGATATCTATGTTTCCACAACCGGCAACACCATCGCAGACTTTGGTGACACACCGTTCTTCGAGCCTGGCAATGCAACTGGCACTTGGAAGGAAGTTTCTGTTGACCTGACCAGCTTTGGTGGAGCAGAAGGCTACATTGCCATCCGCCATACAGATACAGACCAAGACTTCCTCTTGATTGACGACTTCGGAATCTATGCTATTGAGACTCCTGCTGGAGAGTGGCAGACTATTAACACAACTGACACTTCTGTGGATCTCACAGGCCTTACTGAGGACACCGAATATCAGTGGCAGGTACAGGGTGCAAGCCCAGTGACCGAATGGAGCGAAATGGTTAACTTCTGGACCGGAGCAGAAATCGTTCTTGAAAACGACGAGATTGTCACCGATGTCATTACTGAATATATGGAAAGAACCGTCGATGTGAAGCTGAATAACCGTACCATCTACAGAGACGCCACTTGGAACACCATCTGTCTGCCGTTCGACGTTGACCTCACCGATCCCGAAAGCCCGTTGTACGGTGCAACCGCCAAGACGTTCTCTGACGCAACGATAACCGGCACACACGTGGATATCGACTTCAGCGAGCCTCAGACCGAGCTCATTGCTGGTGTACCTTATATCCTCAGGTGGACTGAGGCACAGGCAACGAACCTTGTGAATCCTGTATTCGAAGGCGTGACCATTAGTGCTAACGATTCATACATGATGTACAACAGTGACTACAGCGTATTCTTCGTTGGTAACTTCGACCCGGTTTATATTGATCCCGCCGAGGAGCCCGATGACTTGAACATCTACTACATGACCGCCAACAGCACGCTGAAGCACTCAGAAGTTGCCCGCACACTGAAGAGCCTGCGCGCTTACTTCTTCTTCCATTCAACCGACGATGGAAGTGCTAAGGATTTGACCTTCACCCTCAACTTCGGCGACGATGCTACCGGCATCCAGACGATTGATGGTGATGTGCGCAAGGCAGAGAACGACAGCTGGTTCACTCTCGACGGTGCGAAGCTCAGTGGCAAGCCGACCAAGCGCGGTGTCTATCTGAACAACGGACGTAAAGTGGTGATCAAGTAAAACGTCTCTATCTCTAATCTCACACGGATTACACAGATAACACAGAATGAAATCCGTGACATCTGTGGAATCTGTGTGAGAAAAGATAAAATAACTGACAACATTATCAATTAAATACAGACAAAAGATGAAAAAGACGTATATCGAACCAGCCATCAAAAAGCGTGATATAGAGTTCGAGGGGGCAATGCAAGCCTTCACCGGCGGCGGAACCCAACCGGGCGACCCCATTATCGACCCAAATCCAGATCCAGACGACGACGACAACCGCTCAAAGTCGTTCAACGCATGGGACGATGAGATCGGTGAGTGGTAATGAAGTAACAGATCAATACTTCACACGGAGTTCACAGATAACACAGAATGAATCCGTGACATCTGTAACAACTGTGTGAGACAAGATAATCCCCCGCATCAGCGTGAGCCGGTGCGGGGGGATTGTTATGTTTCTCACTCAGAGGAACGGAGTTGAAGAAGGACAATTAATAAAAACCGAGAAAAACAAAAACCTAAACACATTATGCAGACAAACAAATTCTTTCGTACAGCTCTTGTAGCCATCGGCCTGTGCACCGTTGGCTTGATGAGCATGAGTTTCGCCAATGGCGACGACGACGAGCATTGCGGCAAATGCGAAGGTGACAAACATTGCGAGAAATGCGGCAAGCACCGCATTGTTGAGGAAGGCGGCACCGGTCCTTTCAAGGCCATCATGAAAGAGGAGGCCTCGCTGAAAGCGCACACCGTATTTGCCCCGCAAGACCTCTCGCAGTTTGGCGCAGAGAAGCAGCTGCCCGTGTTGGTGTGGGGCAACGGCGCATGCACCAACTCGCCCTGGGAGCATTATCTGTTCCTCAACGAGATTGCCTCTTACGGTTACATTGTGGTGGCCACAGGCTTTATTCCCATGGACGACCAGCCTTACCGTGGACCCATGTCAACCACCGAGCAGCAGATAGAGTCCATCGACTGGGTAATAGCCCAGAACGCAGACAAGGACTCGCCCTACTTCGGCAAGATTGACGTGAAGAACATTGCCTTGGCGGGTATGTCGTGCGGCGGCTTGCAGACGCTCTACAACTGCGCTGACCCGCGCATCAAGACCTTGATGGTGTGCAACAGCGGCCTGTTCAATCAGCAGAACGCAGCCTCAGCCGTTGGCGGTATGCCCATGCCCCCGAAAGAGAAGCTCAACGAGATTCACTCTTCCATCATCTACTTATTGGGAGGCGAGACCGACATTGCCTACGGCAACGGCATGGACGACTTCCACCGTATCAGCCATGTGCCTGCATGCGCTGCCAACTTCCCCGTAGGACACGGCGGCACCTATCGCCAGCCTCATGGCGGCGAGTTTGCCGTGGTGGCACTGGCCTGGCTCAACTGGCAACTGAAAGGCGACCAGCAGGCCGCAAAGATGTTCAAGGGAAAAGACTGCGAACTGTCAAAGCGCAAAGGCTGGACCATCGAGAAGAACGCTAAGTTCGAGTCGTTGAAATAGTTGACAATTCAGAACTACAAGTTACGAGTTCAGAGTTATGATTACTTCTCAAACGGTAAGGGTAATCATAACTCTGAACTCGTAATTATGAACTCCAAAGTTCCTTTATTATTCTTCTCTTTCCAAATCGGCGATGATGCTCTCCAGCTCATCGGAAACATTAATCAACTCCGTGTTGATTCTTGGTGGTTCAACGGGCTTGCGGATGCCTTCTTTGTCCGCAATCGGCCGACGCGAAACGCTGCCCATGTTGCGCATGTGGGTGGCCTCATCCTTCACCTGAGCGCGGCTTTTGCCTGCGATGTGCGAGAAGAATTCAATGGAACGCTCCAAGATGGAGGCCTTTTCTTTTTTCACCAATTTCTTGAGGTTTCCCTTGCAGGGACCTTTAACCACCGGCAGGCGGCAGTTGGCATCGTCTTTGAGAATCAGCGACATGCCTTTTCCTAATACGAACGTCGCATCCTCACTGACCTGCTGTTTTTCTTTCAGCACGGTGGTTTTTCCGTTTTGCTGGCACTTCACCTCGCCTTTCACATAGAACACGGTATATTGCTGAGCATTGGCCCCGAGCAAAATGCTCGTCAGCAAAAGGGCTGTGAAAACTATTCTTTTCATTGTTGTCTGGTTGTTTTATGGGAGTTATGGGAGTTATGGGAATGATGGGAATGATGGGAATGATGGGAATGATGGGGATTTTACTGAATTAGACAGGAGTAGCGGAGCCACTTCCAACGGAAGCGTTTATAGAGCAGCGGCAACACAATGCAATAAGTTACTTTGGTGAATGCCACGAGCTTGATGAGGTCGGGCAGCAAGGCGTGCAGTCCGAGCGTGGTGTCGAACACCGTGAACGACACGTAGGCAATGTATTGCAGAATCAGGTTGAGAATGTAGGTCACGCCCAACGTGAACAGGCTCTGTTTTATGGCGAACTTCAGCAGGCTGTTGGACTTGACATCGAGTTTGAAATCGATGAAAAGAATGACGAACGCATAGAGCAGACACACCACCAGCGAAATGAGCATCAAGAGCCATGGACTGGCACCTGCCATGCCGTCGTGGTGCAGAATGGTCTGCACGGCGTAGGCGTGAATCTCCACTCCCTGCATCATGCCGAGCGGCGTGAGGTGGCTGTCACCACGGTCGCGCATGTCGCCCACCAGAACTATGCGGTCGCGGATAGAATCACGCACCAGTTGGTTGTGGGCCATGCAGGGAAAGTCGGTGGGGTCGAACCGTATGATGGGCTCGTTGTCGCTGAAGTCGCCCTCGTCCATATAATCAGCCACCAACTGGGCAGCAAACGAGCGAACCTTTCCTCCCTCAGCCTGCTGAGTGAGCGTGTATTTGCTGACGGGCATCCCCGGCTCATCCTGCATGAGGTTTGCATAGCCCTCAGCCAACTGAAGACTGTCAGCAGTTGTTGCTGTGCTGCAGAAAAACGAATGGGCAATGTGGTGGAACTGCCGACTCACGGTGCCGAACGAATCGAGCTGGCACACAAACACGGTCTTGTCGGCAATGCGCCGTGCCGTTGCTGCCAAAAGAGAATCGGTCTGCGCCGTCAACTGACGTTGGTTCTCTGCATCCTTTGAAAGCGATGTTGACGATGACGGGAAGAACACATCCACGCCGATGCGCTTGGGGCCCATCGCATAGATGGTGTCGAGCACGGCGGCAATCTCAGCACGGGCAGCCGCACCATAGATGCCGCTGATATCCACCAGCGCAATCTCGTCGGAAGGCACCGCCGCCGTCTGCCGTCGTTGTATGTCGTAGCTCAGGCTGGTTGCCGCAGCTGCTGACTTCTCGCTCATGTTGAGCAGCGACGTGCCATACAACCAGCTGTGCACCGGCATCAACAGCATGGCCAGCACCACAATGGCCAATGCATCGGCCACAATAGGTTTCAACTTAGCACTCAACGCTTTCAATTCTCACTTCCTCTTGCTCTCCGATTCCTCGCGCACCCACTTATAGAAACGGTCCACGAAATGAATCTGCTCGCTGTTGGGCATCATGATGAGCGATGCACCGTTGCTGAACTGCATGGTGGTGGGCTTCGTCTCGTCAAAGACGGGCCAGTATGGCAGTCCCTTGCCGTTGGGGTTGCAGTTGGTGGCGAAGTTCACCCAATATTGCTGCATGATTTCGGCCACAGCCGACTCGTTGGGATATTTGTCGGGCTGGGTGAGGAACTCACCGTTCAAATAGAGAATATCGTCGGCATGAGCCACACCTCGGCGGCGCGGGTCACCCGAGAAACTGCGCGTGGAGGGCTGTGCAAGGAAAGCCGCATAGACGGGGTTCTTGCCAGTCTTGTTCTGCAGCGTCGCCCAGGCGTAGGAAGGCCATGCGAAGCCCATGTCGCGGAACGCATCGCCATTGCCACGGAAAGCCTCATCGACGGTGTTGCCAGGATAGAGTTTCAGGGCCTCGTCGGCAAAGGGTCCGAAAATGCCCCGCGCTGACTTCTGATAATCCTCGGGTTGTATGCTGCGCGAGAACAGCGCGCCCTCGTCGCTGTTTGTCATTACGATGACGGGCACATCGTTGTACTCGCCCCGCTCGTAAAGGCGGTACTGGTCGTCGGTAATCACATAACCGTCAACACAGGGCCAGAAACCACCGAAACCCACATTGCCGTCGCACAGTTCCATGGCGTCCATCTTGCGCATCTGCTTGATGTTCTTTTTCTTCAAATGCTTCTGGAAGGCCAGACCATGCTGCTCGGCACCCTTTTGCGAGGCACCGGTGACCATGCTTCTCGGCCCGTCGCTCCACGGGGCAAACGAACCGCCGCTCTGGCTGATGGCAGCGCGGAAGAGGCCTTTGGCCAACGGCGATGCGCAGAGGATGCTGCAGCTGATGGCTCCGGCACTCTCGCCAAAGATGGTCACCTTAGCAGGGTCGCCGCCGAAGTTTGCAATGTTGCGCTGCACCCACTTCAGGGCGAATATCTGGTCGAGCAGGCCGTAGTTGCCCGAGTGCCCGTTCTTCGATTCCTTGGTCAGCTCTGGATGTGCCATAAAACCAAGTGCGCCGGCACGGTATTCCACACTGACGATGACCACCCCGCGCTGAGCAAGGTGTTTCCACAGGTCGCCACCATACCATTCGGTCTGGAAACCGCCGCCGTGAATCCACACCATCACGGGCAGACGGTCGGCGCTGCTCGTGGCGGGCGTGGCAATGCCAAGATAGAGGCAGTCCTCGCTCATCATATCGGCTGTGCGGCCAGGACGCGTGGGCTGTGGCGGCCAAGGGCCAAACTTGTCGGTTTTCAGCACACCTTCCCACGCCTTAGGCGGCTGTGGCTCGCGCCAACGCAGGTTGCCCACCGGCGGAGCAGCGTAAGGAATGGCCTTATACACGGCGAGCGTTCCGTCGAGAATGCCCTCCACATCGCCGGTTTCCACATGGGTTTTCAGAATGGGTGCCGACTGGCGCGATTGTGCCAGTGTGCTTGTAGCCGTCATCATGGCAAAGACGGCAAAGATGATTGTCAGAATTTTTTTCATTTTCATGGTGGTATTTGTTCTTTTGCAAATTTACGGTTTTTTGCATTGCAGAGCAACAAAAACGCTGTATTTTTTTGCGGGAATTCTATTTTATCAGTAAAAAACGGATAAAACCTTTTTCCTTGCTTGCTTTTTGGCTTCTATTTCTGCACAATAGAACAACAGATGCCGACAACCGTTGCATAGCTGTCGGCGTTACGATTAAATTCTCTAGAAAATTTGAACATAATCCTATGAGTTATGTTCGTAAAGTGTAGGTTTATGAAAACAAAGCATTGGTTTACGAATGCAAAGTGATGTTTTACGGATAAATTCTTTAGAAAATTTGTCCGTAACACCTCAAAACGAAAAACCAAACACTAAAAATGTGAAAACGAACATGGATTATTGAAATAAAACTACTATTTTTGTACCCGTAATAATCAAAATACCTTTTTCAGAAAAAAACAACAAACACCAACAGTATAATATGAACAAAGTTTATGCGATAGGATTGCTGGCTATCGGCTTATTGTGCAGCTGCAGCGAGAAGAAAGACAACACGCAGAAAACACCCACAAGGGTGGAAACCGAAGTGGTGTCGGCTGGTGCACGGACAAACGGCCAGACGTATGTGGGCATTGTGGAGGAGAACAAGAGCACGGCGGTCAGTTTTACGAGCATGGGCGTGGTCAAGCGCGTGCTGGTAAACGAGGGACAGGCTGTAAGCCGCGGCCAACTCATTGCTGAGATGGACGACACGCAGGCACGCAACCTGCTCAGCGGAGCCGAAGCTGCCATGCATCAGGCCAACGACGCGCTGCAACGCTACGGCATGTTGCACGAGAACGGCTCGCTGCCCGAAGTGCAGTGGGTGGAGGTGCAGAGTAAGGTGGCACAGGCAAAGTCGCAGCTCGACGTGGCCAGAAAAAACCTTGCTGACTGCAGACTGAGGGCACCCGTGAGCGGAATCATCGGACGCAAGCATATTAGTGCGGGCGAGACGGCCATGCCCTCGCAAGCTGTAGTGTCAATCCTCGACATCAGCACCGTCAAGGTGAAAGTGGCCATACCCGAAGCAGAAATAGGACGCATCAGTACCCACACGCCATCCATCATCAAGGTGGAGGCTGCGGGCAGAAGCCTTGAAGGGGGACACATAGAGAAAGGAGTGGAGGCTGACGCGCTGACACACACTTACGACATTCGCATCAACGTGGCCAATCACGAAAGAAGGCTCATGCCAGGCATGGTTGCCTCTGTCAGGTTTGCATCCCTGTCCTCACCCATCGCTCAACAACTGACGCTGCCCGTAACGGCTGTGCAGGGATCGGCCGATGGAAATCTCTTCGTGTGGACAATAAACAACGACAGCACGGCGCACCGCACACCGGTTTCCATCGGCAGCACCTCGGGCAACCGTGTAACCGTCACCACCGGCATAGAAAAAGGCCAGCGCGTGGTGACCGAAGGCTATCAGAAACTGAGCGAAGGAACGAAAGTGATTTATTAATTTGACAATTGGACTATCACACTATTTGACAATTGTAAAATCGAAAATTGTAAAATGAAAGGGATGAACTGGCTCAAGTGGCCACAGGAACACTACCCCATAACAATGCTCATCGTGGGCATCTTGTTCATTCTGGGCATCTACGGCATGTACGACATGCCCAAGGACGAGTTTCCCGCCTTCACCATACGTCAGGGCGTGGTGGTGGCCGTATGCCCGGGAGCCACTTCCGAAGAGGTGGAGATGCAAGTGGCACGGCCTTTGGAGCGCTATCTGTTTACCTACGGCGAGGTTAACCGCAAGAAAACCACCACAACCGCACAAAACGGCATGTGCATCGTGATGGTGCGACTGAACGACGAGGTGAACAACAAGGATGAGGTGTGGAGCAAGATAAAACACGGACTGGCACTCTTCAAACAGAGTCTGCCCGCGGGTGTGCTCGCACTGGTGGCAAACGATGACTTCGGCAACACCTCGGCACTGCTCATTGCTATTGAGAGCTCGCAGCGCAGCTACCGCGAGCTGCACGACTACAGCGACGAACTGTCCGACCGACTGCGCCGCATACCCTCGGTGGCCAACGTGCGGATGTACGGCGAACAGAAAGAGCAGATTTCGCTCTATGTAGATAGGCAGCGGCTACAGGCCTACGGCATTGGCCAGCAGATGCTCTTCTCACGCCTGCAGGAACAGGGCATCACCACCATCAGCGGCAGCATCAGCGACAACGACCAGCAGGTGCCCATCCATGTGGAGCAGACAGAGAACACCGTTGACGAGATAGCCAACCAGATAATCTTCAGCGACCCCGTCAGCGGCAAGGTGGCCAGGGTGCGCGATGTGGCGCGCGTGGTCCGGGAATACGATGCCACCGAGAGCTACATTGAACAGGACGGACACCCGTGCATGCTCCTTTCATTGGAAATGACACCTGGCAACAACATCGTGGCCTACGGCAAGGAGGTGGACAAGGTTATCAACGAATACCGCGCTTCGGAACTTCCTGAAGATGTGACCATTACCCGCATTGCCGACCAACCGAAGGTAGTGGAAATGAGCATCACCGACTTCCTGCGCGACCTGCTCATCTCCATGGCCATCATCATCCTTGTCATGATGGTGCTCTTTCCGCTCCGCTCGGCAATCGTGGCAGCCATCACCATCCCGCTCAGCACTTTCATCTCGATTGCCATCATGTATATGGTGGGCATCGAACTGAACATCGTCACCCTGGCGGCACTCATCGTGGTGCTCGGCATGGTGGTCGATAATGCCATCGTCGTTATCGACGGCTACTTAGAGTATTTGAACAAAGGCTACGAGCCTAAACAGGCTGCCATCGAGTCCTCGCGCCAGTATTTCATGCCCATGATGCTCGCCACGCTCTGCATCAGCATCATCTTCTTCCCCCTGCTTATAACGCTGAAAGGGGGCTTCAACGATGCCCTGCGCGACTTCCCATGGACCATTGCCATCAACCTGCTGGTGTCGCTGTTCCTCGCCGTAACCGTCATCCCGTTCTTAGAAGTGCTGATAATCAAGCCCCAAGACAAACAAAAAGAAAAAGACTCGCACGAGAACGCCATCACCCGTTGGGTGCAGAACACCTACAACCGTGTACTCAATTTCACATTCCGCCACCCGTGGCTCACCATTGGTGGGGGTATCGCCGTCGTGCTGTTGTCGCTGATAATCCTGCCAAGAATGAAAATCCGCGTGTTCCCCTTCGCCGACCGCGACCAGTTTGCGGTGGAGATATTCCTGCCCGAGGGAAAAGGCATCAACGAGACACGCCTGTTGGCCGACTCGCTGCGGCAAGTGCTTCAGAAGGACGAGAAGGTGAAGTGCATCACCAGTTTCATAGGTTGCTCGTCGCCCCGGTTCATGACCTGCTATGCCCCGCAGATGGCCGGAAAGAACTACGCTCAGTTTATTGTCAACACCAAGTCGTTCCAGGCAACACTCGACCTTTTGGCAAAATACCAGCCGCAATGGAGTGAGGCCTTCCCCGAGGCCTACGTGAAATTCAAACGGCTCGACTTCCTTGAGGTGCCCGAACTTGAATACCGCTTTTATGGCGAAAACCTTGACTCACTGCACATCGTGGCCGAAAGGCTCATGGAACGCATGAGAAAGATGCCAGAGCTGGAATGGGTGCACACCGACTTCCTGCAGCCGTTCCCGCTCATCAACGTGGAGCTCGACCCCGTGGCTTCGGCTCAACTCGGCATTACCCGCACCTCGGCAGCTCTTGCCCTTAGCGCTACTACCAACGACCTGCGCGTTGGACAGATTTGGGAGGGAAAGAACGAACTGCCCATCATCGTCAAGGATGATGCCGACATGACATTCTCCGACATTGAGAACCTCGGCATTGCCACACCAATGGCCATTCTCTCAGCAGCCGCAGACGGAACAAACACCACCGTGCCGCTGCGCCAGATAGCAAAGGTTGAGCCAAAATGGAGCGAGAGCCGCATCATGCACCGCGGAGGCGAACGCTGCATCACGGTGACTGCCCACTTTGCCAACGGCATCTACGCCGCTCCTGTGGAAAGTCGCGTTGCCGACATCATGGAGAACGAGATACAGCTGCCACAGGGCGTACGCGCCGAGGTAGGCGGTGAGATAGAATACGACGCCGAGGCCATGCCCATGATTTTCGGCGGCGTTGCCATCTCGATGGTCATCGTGTTCTTCTTCCTGCTGTTCAACTTCAAGAAATTCGGCATCACCTTTGTGTGCATAGTGGCACTCGGGCTGATGATTCCCGGTTCACTCATCGGCCTGGGGCTGATGAACCGCACACTGGGCCTCACCTCCATCATGGGCGTCATCACGCTCATGGGAATGATTATGCGAAACGAAATTCTCATCTTCGAACATGCCATCGGACTGATAAAAAAACATGTAGCAGAGCATGGCGACTGGACAACCGACCGCGAAGACTACAACCATGCCGTGCGTCAGGCTGCCTACGAGGCCGGCAAACGCCGCATGGTGCCCATCTTCCTCACCACGGCCACCACGGCCGTCGGTGTGATGCCGATGATCATTGCCCAATCGTCGTTCTGGATGCCCGTTGGTGTCACCATCTTTGCTGGAGGCATCGGCTCGCTCATCCTGGTTGTCACCATGCTGCCAGTCATTTATTGGAAAGTTTCGACTAAGTGAGTGCCATGCAAGCTCGCTTGCAAATGGCCGAACGAAAGAAACTTATGCAAAGTTTCGACTAAGTGAGTGCCATGCAAGCTCGCTTGCAAATGGCCGAACGAAAGAAACTTATGCAAAGTTTCGACTAAGTGAGTGCCATGCAAGCTCGCTTGCAAATGGTCGAACGAAAGAAACTTATGTAAAGTTTCTACTAAATAAGCGCAAACGCTTAACTATCAACACATGAAAAAACAAATAGCCATCATCCTCTTATCCGTAAGCTGCGGCTTTGCCGTAGCCCAACCCAACTACACCCTACAGCAACTCAAGGACTCTGCCCTGCGCAGCAACATTGCCGTGCGCAATGCCCACAACTCCATTGACGCGGCCCAGCAGCAGCGCAAGGAGGCTTTCACCAAATACTTCCCCAACGTCAGCGGCACAGGACTTTGGTTCAACGCAAACCGTGCAATGGCCACCACCACCGTCAATCCCTCGGAGGTCATCCCCTCGTCGCTCGCACCCGTCATGGCCTCCTCGCTACCACCCGAAGCGTTGGCGGCACTGGCCAGCCCCGTCAGCATCTCGATGATGAAAAACGGGGTCATTGGCAGCCTGACTGCCGTGCAGCCCGTGTTTGCCGGAGGGCAGATAGTCAACGGCAACCGGTTGGCCAAGGTGGGTGAGGATGTGAGCCAGTTGCAACTGCAGCTGTCCGAGAACGAAGTGGAGAAAAACGTCACCCAATATTTCTGGCAGGCTGTATCCCTGCAAGAAAAACTAAAGACCATCAGCGCCGCTGAGACCCTGCTCAACGACATCGCCAAGGACGTGAGCGTGGCTGTGCGCGCAGGCGTAGCCATGCCCAACGACCTGCTGCAAGTGCAACTGCGACAAAACGACGTGGAAAGCCAGAAACTGAAACTGCTCAACGGCCTCTCAATCGTCAAACTGCTGACCGCTCAATACTGCGGACTGCGCGACACGGCCTTCATCTTGGTTGACGACAAAAAACTTGACGATTTGACAAACCTCAAACCACAAGCCGCGAACCCCAATTCCCAATTCTCAATCGCCCGCCTGCCCGAGTACCAGTTGCTGACCAAACAAGTGCAGGCCGCTAACCTGCAGACAAAAATGGCCATCGGGGAAAACCTGCCCACCGTGGCCGTGGGAGCAGGCTACAACTACCACAATCTGCTCGACAACAACCGCACCTTCGCCATGCTCTTTGCCACCGTCAGCGTGCCAATCACAGCATGGTGGGGCGGCTCGTACGCTGTGAAACGCAAAAAAATAGAACAGCAGAAAGCAGAACAGCAACTCACCGACAACACCCAGCTCCTGGCTATACGCATGCAGAAAGCCGCCAACGACCTTGACGAAGCCCAGCAGCAAATAAGCATCGCTCAGCGCAGCATCGCTCAGGCGGAAGAAAACCTGCGACTCAACCGCAACTACTACAACGCCGGAACCTCGCGCATGGCCGACCTCTTAGAGGCACAGCTGCTCTACCAGCAGGCATGCGACCGACTCACCGACGCATACGCCGATTACCAGAACAAACTGCTGGCCTATAAACACGCAACTGGACAATAAAAACAGAAAGAGCCATATCACCTTATATACTTCGATTCACCTGTCAACAATTCTCTAGAAAAATCATCGTCCCTTGCCATTTCGTTTCTTGGTTCCATCCCAGTTTGTGAGTTCATCAGCACAACCATTGCTGCCACCAATAGTCTGTCCACCCATGAATTATTCCATCTCAGAATTGAACTGGACTATGATACGGATTGCTAAAGAGTTATTATTACTGGCTAACTTGTAAATGCAGAGTATTACATGTGGAATCCTCGACTTCGACTTTGCTGCCGTTCTTCCTTCATGTCTTGAACGATATAGGAGAGTTGCCCCTTCACTCGCTCAGACTCATCCGATTTCAAGAAGGGACGTGAGGCAATTAATACCTCATCTGCAGCCTTATCCTTGTCCGGCTGGCCATTCATATGGTGTCTAACATCGCACTCCTGAGGATATGAGAAACTGCGATAGCCAAACTGAACATAATTGATAACGGCCTTTACTGCACCTCGAAGGAGTTTAGATAAGGTTGACAGATAATGCCCAAGTCGTTCACGATATTCATGAAACTGTTCGGAAAATACGAACAGTTTACTTTGTTTAAACAACTCTTATACTGACGAACTTGTGCATTTTTTGCACTAGTTATTAATAAAGCAGACCAAAAAGCCAAAGCGGAATCTTCTTTCCGTGACCTATATCGATGCCATCGCTAACAACGTAGCTATCTTCAATTCCTTTTATCTGTTTGAAACCTTTCTTCTTTCCTCCTACTTCGAAAAGCCATCTCCCATCTACAACTAAATCGCCTTGGTTTGGCATTGAGAGTCTGTGGCCAACACCCACCTGTGATGCAAAATAAGTCTCACGCATCGTTCCGTCTTCAACATGTGGAGTCAGACAGTGCATCAAGTTGGTGTTGTAGAACAGAACCTTTTCAGGCTTCGTCAGCATGTTCATCCCGCTATCAACAGAGTAAAGTCGACGCACCAAGGCAGCCTTGTCCATCAGGTCGATTAGCTTTAGAACATTGTTACGCGAAGCTTGTAGCGTGACACAGAGTCCGGAGATATTCAATGTATAAGGCGAACTTTCTGCCAGCACTGCCAACAACTGCTTGGCCTTATAGACAGAGTCGTACTCTATATTGCTCACCGACGGAATTTCGCTGGTGACGATAGTTTCTATCACCTGCTGGAGGCGGTCTGCAAAGCCGTCACCTTCCTCGCGATAAAAGGGATAATAACCCGTCTCAAGATATTTCTCGAAATGTTGTAGCACCTTAACCTTCGACGTAATCTGCGATGCCTGCATGAAATGGTCGGTCAGTATTGTTTCTAAAGAGAGAACTGGCAACTGAACCACCTGATCCAACTGCAGGTATTCCCTGAATGACAATCCCTCCAACGTGTATTGGCGATGACGGCGTGAAAGATCACCCATCAGCGACTCCTCCAACTTCAGCATCGACGAACCTGTCACTACGACGTGCAACTGCGGATAGGAATCATAGATGTTTTTGATTTCCTGCTGCCACCCTTTGTACTTATGTACCTCATCCAGAAACAAGTGAGTACCACCATGCGTATAGTGGTATTCTGCCAAGTCAAGAATTGAATGGTTGGCAAACCAAATATGATCAAGTGATGCATAAAGAGCCTTCTGCTTGTCCTCAAAAGTCCGTAGGATATGCTGAAGGAGCATCGTCGTCTTACCGACACCCTTTGCTCCTTTAATCACAATTAACCTATTATCCCAGTTTATCTTTTCATAAAGATACCTGGTAAAACTCAAATCCGTTTCCGCAAGCAGGCGGCCATAAGTCTTGTACAATCTATCCATTTCGTACTCTTTTGCATGCAAAGATACGTTTTTTACTTTGAAAAAACAAATAATTCGTTTATTTTTTACTTTTGAAAGTTAAAAGCAAAGCAAAACCAAATGATACAATAGTGATAAAAACACCAGCGAGACAAACAAATAAAATTTGCTTATCCCGCTGATTTTAAATTACTTAGAAAAAATCTAACGTTTAATACTCATCTTCGTTGAACAGAAAATCTTCTTTTGTAGGATAGTCTGGCCATATATCTTCAATACTTTCATATACATCGCCCTCATCCTCGATTTCCTGCAAATTCTCTAACACTTCGAGCGGTGCACCCGAACGGATGGCATAATCTATCAACTCGTCCTTGGTGGCAGGCCATGGTGCATCTTCCAGTTTAGAAGCTAATTCTAATGTCCAATACATAGTGAATTTTTTTATGCGTTAATAAATCGGGCGCAAAAGTAATAAAAAAATAATTATTTACAAGGGTTTCTTCCAAATTTTTTCTCTTACTCCGTCAATAAAATTCAATTTTCTTGCCAATACAAACAAATAATCTGACAATCTGTTCATATACTGCAGAATTTCGGCATCTACTGGGGAACTTTCGTTAAGGAAAAATATGCGGCGCTCGGCACGACGGCATACTGTGCGGCACACGTGTGCATAGGCTGCCTCATGCGAGCCTCCGGGCAGAATGAAGGTGGTTTGCGGGGGTATGTTTGCGTTGATGGCATCGATTTCTTCCTCCAATATGCCAATCTCGGCAGGGTCAAGGCGATAGGAAGGCGCCACCTCCATCTTCGATTTGTCGGTGGCCAAATTTGAACAAACGGTAAAGAGATTGCGCTGCGTGCGGATAATAAGGTCTTTATCGTCGCCATCCTTCATCCACGAAGCCAACAATCCCAGATTGGCACTCAGCTCATCCACGGTGCCGTATGCCTCTATACGCGAATTGGTTTTCTTTACTCGATAACCGCCAACCAAGCTGGTGGTACCTTCATCTCCAGTTTTGGTGTAAACTCTTGCTCTTTTCATAGTCTTTGAGGTTAAAAATTTACAATATAGTTTTCCTTATAACGACGATTTTGGAAAAAAATTATACCACAATCATATAAATCAAAAGTAATAATTACTCGGGGGTCCATGGTAATAAGTTTCCAGAACTTGCGAAAGCTCTTTTTCCGATGAATATTCTCAACAATAATCACCGATTGCTCATCAACTTTTCTCAAAACTTCTTCAAAAAAACGCTCATAATCGCCTACAAGTTCCATTCGTAACAGTTCAACAACTGGCTCAGACGCTAAACAATCTATATCAACATTCTTTACAAAGCATTTCGAGCAGGCACGCTTGAAAACTGTGGTATAAATGGAAGAATCTTGATAATTCAAGACAACATGAGGCTGGCGATAATTGGTCAGACGATAATAAAAGCGGCCCAACTTTTTCGCCTCGGCAGAATCAAAAAGCTGTTGATTGTCGAACTCATCATAAGCATAATACGGCCAATGCTCATTGATAACATATCTTATCATCTGATATGCCCAAGGAGACTGAACACCAAAACCGCGGCACTTATTCCAACGGGACAACCATATTATGCACCTATGGAAAGACATCATTGCAATTAAACTAACGCGACAACACAAAAAATATTGTAAAGCAGCTCAGCGGAAGAAGAAAGCAAACACAAAAACTCATCCCCCGCGCCCTTCCCATCAATGGGAAAGGCACGGGGGACAACAAATAAAAGAAGGCGGCGACCTACTCTCCCGCATTGCATTGCAGTACCATCGGCGCGGGCGGGCTTAACTGCTCTGTTCGGAATG
>JAFZSI010000070.1 GCA_017619445.1 Prevotella sp. | reverse complement strand
GTGAGTACAGTGGTGATGAGCCTACGGATTTAGAGCCGATTAATAATGGTGAAACCATTGACTTCGGTGATGAGATTGACGAGAACACCAACCTTGACGGAAACGTGGTGGGCGATGTGTATTTCAACATCAACGACGGAAGCTATAGTGCTTCGGAAGGCTGCATCGTAGTGAACTCACCTACGGACGACTCATTCATCAACGGCCAAGACATCTTTGGCGATGACTTCAAGGAGGGCTACAACGGCATCGTGTTTATGGTTCCTGCGGGCAAGGGAACGGTGAAGGTTGAGGCTCAGACGACGGGCACCATGGTGCTGAAGGTGAAGATTGGCGACAACGACCCGGTAGAAATGGAGCTGGAAGGTAAACTGAAGATATCGTTCCCGTATAACGTGACGGAGGACACTTACGTGTATATCTACGGCGGCACAAGCTCTGCCGGCGCCAAGGGCATGAATAGAGCTGCTGGCAGCGGTTCGCTGAAGATTTACGGCATCGAGGTTGTAGGCGGCGAGAACGGTATCGAGGCAATTGATAATGGACAATTGGCTATTGATAATTCACCGATGTATAACCTGAACGGCCAGCGGGTGAACGAGCCTACGAAAGGCGTGTTCATCAGGAACGGCAAAAAGGTGCTGGTGAAATGATGCATTAGTTTTGACTTAGGAAAGAAATTAGAATAATTTGAATAATTCCGCCATAAATTCAATAATTCTTTGGATAATTATATTAATTATTCTAATTTCTTTCCTATCTCCAATTACAGACTGCTAATAATTGAACTTTTATTATCAAAAATACACAAAAGCTGCGATAATCTGAGATATCTGTACAGTATGTGTGACAGAAAAATGAGTGATGGGGTTACTTCTAAGGCTGGAAGCGGATGTAGCTGCGGTCATCGAAGGATTGGCGGCCAAGCATGAGTCCTTTGGTGGCCTTGAAGTGACGGATGCAGAGCGGGTCGTCGGCCAACTGGCGGGCGATGGCTTGTTCACTTTCTGCGAGGGTGGGGAAGAGAAAGGGATAGCCATCGGTGGCGAGTATGATTTCGTGGGCGTGGCTTACGTCGAGCACTTTTACTTTTTCAAAAGGCATGTTGAAACCGTCAATGACGGCGAACGTCTTGTTCTGATATTGGCAGCTGTCGATGAGTACGGGTAGCACAAAGTCGCGGCCGCTGTCGTGTTGCTGAAAGTCTGTGGGCCGCTTGCCTTGTTTCAGTTGCAAGCGGATGTAGGCACTGCGCATTTCTGCCACGGGCTGCTCGTAGGGTTTGGGATTGTCGTGGAATTGTCCGTCAATGAGACATTGGCAATCGCCCACAAGCCACACTTCTTTGTGCCACTGGCTGTAGATGGCCGCGCTTGCGGCCATGCGCTCAGTGGGATGCTTGTGGAGCTTTTCCATGTCGGTTCCCATGCGCGTGTAGATGAAACGGATGAATGCGGTGATGTTTTGGCAGAAGTGCTGGCAGTCAATGGTAGCAGGCATCGACTGGATGAACTGTCGCACTAAGGTCATGCAATACTGTCCGTTGCTCATCGTTGGATGGAAACGCTGGTGGCTTTTGCTGGTGCTTCCGTCGATGACCGCAATGAAGTTATCGTTGACGACGATTGCGTCCTCGTTGGTCTGAGGACTGATTTTTCCGGTTGTTGCTTGTTCGATGATGGTCACTGAACTTTGAACTTTGGTCTTTGAACTTGAAACTTGTGTTGTTGTAGAGTTTGCCGATGAGGTCGGGACGGTGAATGCGCCGCAGCGCCTGCTCAATGTTGCGGCGTTCTTCGGGCTTGTACCAGAAGAAGAACTGGCGTTGCGCCTGTTTGTCGCGCGGTGTTTTTGCGCTGAACACGGGCTCAAGCGTGTAGGGGTCGTAGCCGGTGTACCATGTTTCGGTGCTGACGGTCATGGGCGTTGGGGTGAAGTCCTGCACTTGTTCCAGATGAAAATCCAGTTCTTTTGTCTTCACAGCGAGCTCGGCCATGTCGGCCTCGGTGCATCCTGGATGGCTGCTGATGAAGTAGGGAATGATTTGCTGTCGCAGGTTTTGCTCGCGGTTGATTTGGTCAAAGATTTGTTTGAATTGCTCAAACTGTGTGAACGACGGTTTGCGCATGAGCCTGAGCACGTTATCGCAGGTGTGTTCGGGTGCTACTTTAAGTCGTCCGCTGACGTGACGGGTGATGAGTTCGCGGGTGTATTGGCGGGCGGCCTGGTTTGTTTTTTCGTCTTTGCTTTGGTGCAGCAGCAAGTCATAACGCACGCCGCTGCCAATGAAACTCTTTTTGATGCCTGGCAGAGAATCCACGGCGTGGTAGATGTCGAGCAGGCGCGAGTGGTCGGTATTCAGATTGGGGCAAATCTGCGGATGAATGCACGAGGGTCGCTTGCAACGCTCGCAGAGGTTTTTGTTGCGCCCTTCCATGCCGTACATGTTGGCTGAAGGTCCGCCCAAGTCGCTCAGATAGCCTTTGAAATCGGGCAGTTGCATGACCTGTCGCACCTCTTTAAGAATGCTCTGCTTACTTCGGCACACGATGAATTTGCCCTGATGGGCACTGATGGTACAGAACGCGCAGCCTCCGAAGCACCCCCGGTGGATGTTGACGGAATGCTTAATCATTTCGTAGGCAGGAATGCGCTTGTTCTTGTATTTGGGGTGGGGCAGGCGTGTATAGGGCAGGTCGAACGATGCGTCGAGTTCGGCGGTGGTCATTGGAGGGTAGGGTGGATTGACCACAGCATAGCGTCCATTGACCTCCTGAATGAGTCGTTGCGCATGAATCTTGTTGGACTCTTCCTCAATGTGACGGAAGTTCTCTGCCTGGAACTTCTTGTTGCTAAGGCAGGCGGTATGGCTGTGCAGCACAATATCGTCGTCGGTAATGCCAAAGGGAATGTCTTCCTTGTTCGTGAGGAAGACGGTTTGCGGAATGTCTTTGATTTCTGCGATGGGTTTGCCTGAAACCAGCTCATCGCACAGTCTGACAATCGGCTTCTCGCCCATGCCGTAGATGATGATGTCGGCCCCAGAGTCGCAGAGAATGCAGGGGCGCAGCTGGTCTTGCCAATAGTCGTAGTGGGTGAGTCGGCGCAGCGAAGCTTCAATGCCTCCGAGCACCACGGGTACGTCGGGATAGAGTTGCTTCAGTATGCGGCTATAAACGATGGTGGGATATTCGGGACGGCAATCGTGGCGGCCGTCGGGACTGTATGCGTCTTCAGAGCGCAAGCGGCGGTTGGCGGTGTATTTGTTCACCATGGAGTCCATACAGCCAGGTGCAATGCCGAAAAAAAGTCGGGGGCGGCCTAATTTCTTGAAGTCGCGGAAGTCGCCGTGCCAGTCGGGCTGTGGAACAATGGCCACACGCCACCCGTTGGCCTCCAGTACACGGCCTATGACTGCTGCTCCGAACGACGGATGATCAACATACGCGTCGGCAGAGAACAGGATGATGTCGAGCTCATCCCATCCTCGGAGTTCCACTTCCTTTTTTGTGGTTGGAAGCCAGTCAGTCAGTTGAAGGTTTTCCATTCCATTCGATGAAAAGCAACACAAGATTGTGCAATCCCAGTGCTTTCATGTTGCTGTTGTAGATGACATCGAGGCACAAATCGAGCAGGTCTTTGTCGGTTTCCTGTTGTGTTTCAAGTATTGCGCGCACGTTCATTTTCAGCTTGTCAAGCACTTGTTCGTCAATGATTCCGTTGCTGTCAATCAGGTTTCTGAGCAGCGAGTATTTCTCGATGGTTTCAAGATGCTTTTCTGTAACGTTGATGCTTCTTGTGCCCGAAGCGTTGGCTTGAATTTTATACATAGTGTTGAAGGAGTTGAGTAGGGATGTATATAAGGAGTATGTGAATCACTTGAGCAGGAAGTCCATCATGGCCCGCATCATGAGGTTGCGCTTCTGTTGGTCAATGAGACATTCGAATGGGAATCCGAGCGAGATAGTGCGGAAGTCCTGGCCTTGGTAGGCCACGCAGGCAGAAGTGCCGTCGTTGTAGTTCAGTACGTTGAATCCACCTTCAACAGGACTGATGACATCGGTGGAAGTGGCTGCATAGTGTTGCTCGTTGAGTGCGCGGTAGAACTGTGTGGTGAGTCCCATGCCAATGACAGTGTTGATGCTGTCGCCTTGGTTGCTTCCGTCATAGCGCAGTTTTAGCCAGTTGGCAAGAAAGCGTTGTTCCACCTCGTCCTTCATGTCAGAGCCTATGTAGGCACCACTTACCATGAGTCGTCCGTGACGGTCGTTGAGATAAGTAGTCAGTTTCTCCTGCATGGCGTGTGAGAAAGTCTTGTACATGTATAGTGAGTGCCCGTCGTTCTTTTCCAGCCCCCAGAGCAAATCCACGGCATCATAGTTTTTCAGTTTGATGTGTCCGTTTTGCACAGCTTCGTCCGATGCACTTACAATGTTGTATTTCTGTGCGAAGTTGATGGCTTCAGCATGAGTAGTAACATAATTAAAGTCGTTGCCAGCCAAGAATTTTCCCGTCAGGTCTTCGTTCAATCCGGCAGTGCGTCCATAACTGACACCCGGGTCAGCTTTCAGGTCGAAGCCTCTGATTGAGTCGTTGTCAACGATGGCGGGTGCAGACAATCGGTTGAAGCCATTAACAATCAGCACTTTCTGTGTGGCTCCGGGAGTATAGGCTGCGGAAAGCACCTCTGTTGGGAAGCTTTCGCCGCCTTTGTTCACTGCAGTCACCTTGAAATTATAAACCACACCAGGTTCCATTTTCTGTGTGAACGATGTTCCTTTGAGCGGGCGACCATTGTCAAACCCGCCACTTCCGATGGCCATATAAACCATGTAATAAGAGGGACGAGCTGACTTCTCGAGCGGATCTTTCACGCCTTTCCAACTGAGTTTTGCCTTGTTCTTGCCTTTCAGTTCAATGCAGAAGTTGGAAGGAGCGAGCGGTTGTACAGTGTAGCTATATCCGTGAATACCATTGATGTAGCGAAGAAGAGTCTTGTAGATGCTTCGTGCCAGCACGAACTTGAAGTTGGGGTCGTGGCCGAATTTCATATCCTCGAAATTCTGGTGCGAGAGCGTTTCCAAAATGGCAGAAGGCACTTCGGGCAGACGTGTCTCAGAGTAATTGCGGTCCCACAAATAGCGTTTGTTCCATCTGCCGAACGTGTTGCTCAGGTCGCGGGTGGCATCTTCGAGCAGTGCCTTTGCCAGATCGTAGGAAGCCTGTCGGCTGATGCCCGAGGCGAGTTTACCGTCGTTGAAATTGGTGGTACAGATAGACAGAGAGCCGATGATGCCATTTCTTTCCTTGGCCACGCCAGCATCGCTGTGTACAGCCAGTGACAGTTCGATGGGTACATTGAGTCCTTCGCGGTTTGGCACGTAAACAGAACCTCCTGCCAGCCAGTTGGTCATTAGCGAGCGCACGTTAATGTCGTCGCCATAGTCGTTCTGGCCGTTCTTGGTGCTGTAATACTTGTACGGTGTGCCAGCCCACTGCGCATAATATCGTGCACCTTCAAGCGTACGTGGCAGTCCGCTGGTGGTTCCGCCGCGCAGTATGTTGCCCATGCCGCCACCAAAGCGCACGGCATCGGTGGTGACAATGCCGCCGCTCTTGCTGTAGTTGGTCACCACGACTCGGTTGTACTCATTGCAGCCCTGGTCGAAGTCGAACGTTCCGAGATACACCCATGTGCCTCCTCCCATTTGCTGGTTCACCTGGAACTCTGTGCGCTCGCCTTTGTGATAGACAATGTACTGAGCATCGTCAATGCTGCGGCGCGTTGTCTGGTAGCTAACATACACGGCATATTTGCCAGCTTCCTTGAAGGTGGGCTGATAAGAGACTTCTGACGAACGCTTGTCTTGCGAGATGGTTTCCGCTTGCCTTACGGTGCCAGCCGAAAACGGATTCTCACCGTCGATATAGTAGCCTATGTGCTGGGCGAAACCAGGAAGATTGGATTGTGTCCACTCTTTTCTTGTGTTCACTTCCAGATAGTTGGGAAATTTCTTTTCGTCGTCGTTGTCAATAATAATCTCATTGCGTTGCCAGTCGCGCTCGCGTGGTGTGAAAACCGTTGCTCCCGCATTCTCGAGCATTGGAATGAGATAGGGTACAACGATGGTTTGAGTGAATAAATCCTCGGTTGTGCGGAACAAATCGGGCCTTTGCCATTGCCATTGGCCTTTTTCCTGGTCGTAATAGCGTCCGTGACTGGCCCAAAGCGAGATATGCCTGTTGGCGAGTCCGCCGTTGATTTTGATGGGTTTTGAAATGTTTTTCACCCACTGGTTTCCATTGTAGTCAGTGCCGCCTAACAGGGTGGCTTGTTTTTCCTGGGCAATGAGCAGTGAGGTGGTAAGTAAACAGAAAATAGAGAAAACAATTCTTTTCATTTATACTTCTCCTATTGTGAAGTTCTCAGGTTTTTTGCCTTTGAAGTCTTTGAAATACAGTTTAATTTCTTTAATCTCTTCTTCAATATTGCCTGTGGGCATGATGCTTTTCGTGCATTGTATGAGGCGTTTCTCGTAATCAACTCCATAGAGCAGTATGGGCAGATTGGCTTTCCACGCGATGAAGTAGAATCCTTTTTTCCAGTCGGGATTCTTCGAGCGTGTGCCTTCTGGTGTGATGCAAAGGTGGAACGATGATGCTTTGCGTGCTGTCTCTGCCAGGTTGTCGGTCATGCTGCTGCTGCGCGAGCGCCATACAGGAATGCCTCCCATCCGTTTGAAAATGGGGCCCAATGGCCAGAAGAACCACTCTTTTTTCATCAGGAAATTCACCTTCATCCGCTCGGCACCCGCATACACTTGCCCCAGCAACATGTCCCAGTTGCTGGTATGCGGTGCGAGGCAAATGATGTATTTGTCGGGATGTGTCTCAGTGATGTTGGTTTTCCATCCTAAGCGTTTGTACAACAGCCATCTACAAAATCTCTGCCACATGTTTGATATTGGGGTAAATGCGTTTTAGGCCATATTGCCTATATGGTCGATGATTTCGCCCACCTGCTTGTTGAAGTCGTCTATCAGGTGACGATAGTAATCTTTGGGTTTCATGCCGGGTTCGGGGTGCGAAATGCGCCTAACGAAGTCGTCGTTGATGCTCAGAATCGACGAGAGCAACGCTTTGGTATTCTCCTCATCGGGCTTCCCGTTATAAAGCGACGAAGCCACGCACTCTGCAAATAAATCCCTGCAAATGGCATTGATGGCCTGCTTCAAATCTTTTTTGTTTGACATAGTTTTCTTTTTCCTTTCATTCGTTTTTGTCATTTCTACTGCACAAATTTAGAAAAATATTCCGTAACAACAAGAAGAATCTCGATTTTTTTGTTTCAATTATTCTATTTTAGCAACTTTTCTTTCTCATTCTTGCAGAAAATGGTTAATTTTGCATCGTTTTGAAACACAGAAATGGCAAGACGAAGCTAAAATATTCCAAAGCATAGAGAATTAAGAATACAAATTATAATTTAATTATCATCAGTTACACAAAATTATGGAAAAAAGTGCATTGCAAATCCAAAGAGCCGCTTATCAGCCCAAGCTGCCTAAGGCTCTTCAGGGTGCAGTTAAGGTAAAAGAAGGTGCTCCCACTCAGAGCGTTGACAATCAGGAGGAAATCAAACAGTTGTTCCCCAACACTTACGGCATGCCACTCGTTGAGTTTGTTCCCAGCGACACCATGAACGAGGCCACCATGAACGTGGGTATCATTCTCAGCGGCGGTCAGGCTCCTGGCGGCCACAACGTCATTACGGGTCTTTTTGATGCCATCAAGCGTCTCAATCCCGCCAACCGTCTCTACGGTTTCATTCTTGGCCCCGGAGGTCTGGTTGACCACAACTATATGGAGCTGACCAAGGAGATTGTTGACGAATACCGCAACACCGGCGGCTTCGACATGATTGGCTCTGGCCGTACAAAGCTCGAGAAAGTGGAGCAGTTTGAGAAAGGTCTCGAAATCATCCGCGAGCTCAACATCAAGGCCATTGTCATCATCGGTGGTGACGACTCAAATACCAACGCTTGCGTGCTGGCCGAGTATTATGCAGCCAAGAACTACGGCGTGCAGGTCATCGGCTGCCCGAAGACTATTGACGGCGACCTGAAGAACTCACAGATTGAAACCTCTTTTGGATTTGATACTGCTTGCAAGACTTATTCCGAACTCATTGGCAACATTGAGCGCGACTGCAACTCTTCGCGCAAATATTGGCACTTCATCAAGGTGATGGGCCGCTCAGCCAGCCACATTGCGCTGGAATGCGCTCTGCAGACACAGCCCAACATCTGCCTCATCTCTGAGGAGATTGAGGAGAAGGCCATGAGCCTTGATGACATTGTGGACTACATCGCCAACGCTGTGGCAGTCCGTGCTGCTGACGGTAACAACTATGGCTCGGTCATCATTCCCGAGGGAGTCATCGAGTTTATCCCCGCTATCAAGAAACTCATTGCCCAGCTCAACGATGTGCTTGCATTGCCCGAGGCAAAAGACCTTGCCCGCTCTGAGCAGATTGATTTCTTGAAGAGTCACTTGACCGATGAGAACCTCCGCGTGTTCAACTCGCTGCCTACAGGTGTGGCCAACCAGCTCGCCCTCGACCGCGATCCTCACGGAAATGTGCAGGTTTCCCTCATTGAGACCGAGAAACTGCTCTCGACAATGGTTGCCCAGAAACTCGAGAAGATGAAGAAAGAGGGCAAGTTTGTCGGCAAGTTCGCAGCCCTTCACCACTTCTTCGGCTATGAGGGTCGCTGTGCAGCTCCTTCAAACTTCGATGCCGACTACTGCTATGCACTTGGTACCAGCGCCGCTATGCTCATTGCCAACGGCAAGACCGGATACATGGCCATCGTGAAGAATACCACAGCTCCTGCTGACCAGTGGGTTGCCGGTGGTGTGCCCATCACCATGATGATGAACATGGAGCGCCGTAACGGACAGATGAAGCCCGTCATTCGCAAGGCTCTCGTTGAGCTCGACGGCAAGCCCTTCAAGGCTTTTGCCGCACAGCGCGAACGCTGGGCACGCGAGACTGCTTACATCTATCCAGGCCCCATCCAGTACTGGGGACCCACTGAGGTGTGCGACCAGCCCACAATGACCCTCGCTCTGGAGCAAGGAAAATAATATAATTCAATAAAGGAGTGACCCAAAAACGCCGCCAACCCAAACGCCGACGCACCAAGAAGAGTATTTCTGGCAAATACCCGTCATGGCCGTGGTGGGTTGGCGGTGTTTTGGTGGTTGTCCTCTACGTATGGGCCTTCTACGCCTTCTTCGTCAGCCCTACAGGCTTTCGCTGGCGCGCCCTCTACGGTGATGCCAACTACCCCGACGGCTACATGATTCACGGTATTGACATCAGCCACTATCAGGGCGAAATCAACTGGGAATTGCTGAAGAACGCCACCATTGAGAAAAACCCCGTACGTTTCATCGTCATCAAGGCCACCGAAGGCAGCAGCCGTCTTGACGACAATTTCAACGACAACTTCTATCAGGCCCGCAAATACGGATTCATACGCGGTGCCTACCATTTCTGGAGCAACAAATCCACCGCACGCGATCAGGCCTACTATTTCCTGAAGCAAGTCCACCTTGAGGAAGGCGACCTGCCGCCCGTGCTCGACATTGAGCACAAACCCAAGGACCGCAGCACTGAGGACTTCCAGCGCGACGTGCTCACGTGGCTCCACATTGTTGAGGACAAATACCATGTGAAACCCATCATCTACACCTATTATAAATTTAAGACGCGCTACCTCAGCGACCAGCGTTTCGACAGCTATCCCTATTGGATAGCCCACTATTATGTAGATAAGGTGGAATATAAAGGCAAATGGAAATTCTGGCAGCATACCGATGCCGGCCACTTGCCTGGCATTATAGGCGATGTGGATTTCGACATCTACAACGGTTCCTACTACGACCTGTTGCAACTCACCATCGGAAACAACGACGAGTTCCGACGCTTTCGCTGACGCATTGTTAAGAGTTAATTTCGTAACTCATGGCTTTACGAAAACAAAGTAAAGAGTTATGCGCAGATTCTCTAGAAAATTTGTGCGTAAACCTACGCTTTGTTGTCATAAAGTGATGCTTTGCAAAAACAACGTTTCACTTTACGATTCCAATCTGCAGCTTTACACTCAGATTCTCTAGAAAATTCCATTATAACGCTGAGAGATACAATCTGATTCTATTTCATACGTTTTATAACGTCGGAAGATATTGTCTCATAGTTTTGTTTGCGGGGATTTGTTTGTGCTGAATGAGGGCGATAATGATGATTAAAACAGCTTTGTTTTGATTTTTTAGTACTTAAGTGTTTGATTTCTGAATTATATTCCATATCTTTGTATAATCTTTTGTAAAAACCGAGAAAACACAAATCTAACCCAAACAGATATGCCAGAGACGACAAACCTGAACAAGAGTGTTTCGGTGGTGGTTGACTACCTGCCGAAAGTGAACTACGCGCTGCTGCACAACGGCGTGAAGTGTCTGAACTATTGCGAGATTGAAAACCTGAGCGGCGAGGACCTGCGCCATGTGACGGTGAGGCTTACCGGCGAACTGGTGAAGCCTGCCGAGACGTTTGTGGAAATGTTGCCGAAGGGGCAGACGGTACACGTGAGCGGCTTGGAATTGGAACCCGACATTGACGGGCTTCTGCAGCTCACCGAGGCCGTGAGCACTTCGTTCAAGATAGTTATTGAGGAGTTAGGAGTTAGGAGAGAGG
>JAFZSI010000069.1 GCA_017619445.1 Prevotella sp. | reverse complement strand
TTCTGTACGTTCAGTCCGTAAGCCATGAAGGCAAACAGGGCGCAGAGCACAATAAACACAATAAGCACCACCTTGTACTGTTGTTTCAGGTAGGCCATAGCACCGTTACGCACATAAAGTGCAATCTCTCTCATACGAGGTGTTCCCTCGTCGGCCTTCATCATACTTTTGAAGAAGAACCATGCCATGCCGAGTGCAACGATGGATGCGATCGGCACGAGCCAGAATACATTAGGAATGTTCATAATTATTTAGTTAGAAAACATGTTTGTCACATCAGAAGCGGAAGTCGAGCTCTGCGTCAATCAGGTTGTAGTTGTGCTTGTCGGCTGCCAGGTTGCGGTCGTTCACGTGTGAATACTCCAGATGGAGCTCCAGGTTCTTTGTGAAGAAATAGTTCAGACCGCATTCCACCTGATTGACCGAGCTTCCCCATTCCTTCGAAATGCGATAGGTCTGGTAGCGGGCTTTGGCATGGAGTTTCGACTTGATCAGGGGCACGATGCCGAACACATACCATCCGTCGGCCTTGTCGCCCAAAGCATAGTTGATGACGTTGCTGCCAATGACACCCGTTCCCCAGCCCTGCGAGTGGATATACTCGGTGCGGAAGGTGTATTCATCTTTGTCATACTCGGCGGAGAGACAGTAGCGGTTCAGGGGCACGTTGCCCGTAGTGGTTTTGACTGCGCCTGTTGCTTTATCTACATCCTGGGCGATGACCATGTCGCCGTGGCTGCCGTGCCATCCGAATGCACCAATGCGCACACCCTTGATGGGCATTACCCAGATGCCGCCGATAATGTCCTTCTGGTTGTTCTTGTCCGAGCGGTTCACACCTTCACCGTTATAGACACCCACCTGATAGTGCAACAGTTTGCGGCCGCTGGCGTTTGGCAGAATGTCACCAGCCAACTGAACACCGATGTCGCGTCCGCCGCTGGATTTCTCTCCTGCACGGTCGCCAAAGCCCGACAGGCGGTTGATTACGTCGGCATAGCCTCGCCATCCCTGTGTGATGGGGTGGGTGGGGTTCTCAAAAGTGAATGCACGTTTGAACTGTCCTACGCGTATTTTTGCCTCCGGGAATTTTCTCCATTCAGCGTATAGGTCAACCAGCTGCACCGTTGGCTCTGCGGGGCCTTTGGCGTTGGTGCCCTGAATCTGTGCGCGCCAGTCGAAGTCTCCGATTTTTCCGTCAAGAATGAAACGTGCCAGACGCAGGTTGAAGGAATTGGTGTGAGCCCCTTCCTTGTCAACGCCCTGATATTGCAGCATGCCGTAGCCGCTGAACTTAATGTTGTCGTACCATTGTTTTGGTTTTTCCTGGGCACTCATGCTCAGCACTGCGAGTGCCAGCAAGCATGTCGTTAAAAATCTTTTTTTCATAGTGTTGTATTATTAGTGGGTTAAATAATGCATAATGCATAATTCATAATTAAACTTTTAAACTTTTAAACTTTTGAAGTTTCACGTTCAATGAGCAATACCACGTTTTCCACATGAGGCGTATGCGGGAACATATCCACGGGCTGCACCCGTTCCACGCGGTAGGCGGTGTCGAGGTCGGCCAGGTCGCGCGCCTGTGTGGCGGGGTTACAGCTTACATAGACAATGCGCTTAGGCTTTGCGCGCAGAATGGTCTTCACCACGTCGGGGTGCATGCCTGCGCGGGGCGGGTCGGTAATCAGCACGTCGGGCTGGCCTTGCTCAGCAATGAACTCGTCGGTGAGAATGTCTTTCATGTCGCCAGCAAAGAACAGGGTGTTGCCGATGCTGTTGAGCTGCGAGTTGACCTTAGCGTCGTTAATGGCCTCGGGCACATACTCAATGCCGATGACCTTGCGCGCCTGCCGAGCCACGAAGTTGGCAATGGTTCCCGTGCCCGTGTAGAGGTCATAAACCAGTTCCTCACCCGTGAGTGCGGCAAACTGGCGCACCACCTTGTAGAGTTCGTAGGCCTGCAGTGTGTTGGTCTGGTAGAAACTCTTCGGCCCCACCTTGAAGCGCAGGTCTTCCATCAGTTCGTAGATGTGGTCGTTTCCCTTGAAAGTGAGAATCTCCTGGTCGCCAATGGTGTCGTTGCACTTCTGGTTGTCCAAATACATCAACGAGCTGATTTGCGGAAACTTGTCGGCAATGTGTTGTAACAGTCCTAAAGCTTTTTCGCCGTCCTCGCTGTCCCAACTTTGAACTTTGAACATTGAACTTTGAACTTTTTCCTCTCCTCTCTCCTCTCACCACGGGGGAATTTGCCAGATGGAACTGAATGATTACCATCCATTCTCCGCTGGCCGAGTTGCGTATAATCACGTCGCGCAGCAGACCCGTCTGTGCCCGGAGGTCAAAGAAGGTCATGCCGTTGCTCAGGGCGTAGTCGCGAATCTCGTTGCGTATCTGGTTGTGCAGGTCGTCCATGAGCCAGCACTTTTCAATAGGCAGAATCTTGTCGAAGGCACCCGTGATGTGGAACCCCAGGGCATCGCGCTGAAACTGTTGTCCCGAAGCAATCTCCTCGGAGGTCAGGTAGCGGCGGTTGGAAGCGCCGAAATCCAGTTTGTTGCGGTAGGCCTGCGTCTGCTTACTTCCCAAAATGGGGCTGAACTCGGGCAGTTCCACCTTGCCGATGCGGTGCAGCTGGTCGTACACTTGCTTTTGCTTCATCTTCAGCTGCTCGTCGTAGGGCAGCATCTGCCATTTGCAGCCGCCGCAGGTGCCGAAGTGCTGACAGAAGGGAGTCGCGCGTACCTTACTAAATTCTCTGAATCTCACCACCTCGGCCTCCATGAAGCTGTGCTTCTTTCGCCTCACCTGCACATCCACCACGTCGCCCGGCACCGTCCAGGGCACAAAGACCACCATGTCGTTGACCCTTGCCAGCGACTTGCCTTCTGCCGCACAGTCGGTGATGGTGATGTTTTCAAGTATAGGAAGTGGCTTCTTCTTGCTGCCCATAGATATGCTGGTGGTTTTTCGCTATTGTACAACAACACGTCTGATTTGGCTACAAATATAACAAATTTCTTGCAAACTGTCGCTGTTTTGTTCAAAAAAAATACAAAAAAACGTTCTTTTTACATTTTAACTCCCTACCTATGCGAGGGCTGGGGCGGGTACCAATAACCAAGAACCCCCACTCGCGGGGCAGGGGCGCAAAGCAATGCGCTGTTCGCACAAAGCTTAGGTTTACGCTCACAAAGTGCCACTTTACGCTCACAAAGTGCCACTTTACGATTCCAAAGTGCCACTTTATGGATAAATTCTCTAGAAAATGTGATAATAATGCACGGGCTTGTTCAGCCCAAGCCTTGTCTTGTTCTCACAAAGTTGGGCTTAGGGGAATTCATAGACCAGGTACTGTGTGTTGGGCTCAGTGGGATAGTTGGTGAGCCGCCCTGAGCGTGTTACAAAGGAGAGTATGCCGTTGTATATGTCGTTTCCGAATGTGTATTGTCCTCCGTAGATGTTGATGTAGTTGATGCGCCGCGCGTCGTAGTTGAGCAGGGGTTCGATGTTGTTGACGGGCATGCCGTCGATGAGCACCAGCGTGGGCAAGAGATTGTTGTAGTTGTCTTGTTCCCTGCGCACGATGAGCCGTGGTATGCCGTTGATTTTTGTTCTTTTGACGTAGAGCACATATTCAACCAGCACTTCTTTGATAGTCAGGAACTGGCGGTACTGGTCGAGGTTGTAGGACAAGTCGGGCAGGGTGCCAAACACCTTTGCGTCGTAGTCTAAAGGCTGGCCTTCCTCTACTGTGTCATCAGCGTCTTCACCTATCTTTAGCTCTCGCTTGGCTGGTGCAATGGCTATCTGATGTCGCTGCATGTCTAAGGAGCGTGCCTCCACCTCGCTGCGCTTGTAATGGAACACAAGATGCGGTAGTTTCTTCGGGAGCAGGGTGGCAAACGGACTGAGCATCTCGATGGGCAGGCTCTCGCCTGTGGTTGTCATGGCAGAGAGCACCAACGGCAGCTTGCCATGGATGCCGAAGGTGTGGAAGATGGCGGTGGTGTCATTCACCATCTTTCCCTCAAAATAGTGTATCTGCTTTCCGATGATGCTAAGGGATGGACATATCTGACTGGCCCTGAAGGTGTGCCCGTTGAAGATGTTTTTGATGCGAGCCCTGACGATATGGCCTTCAACCTCCCCAGAGGAGAGAGGAGAGAGG
>JAFZSI010000068.1 GCA_017619445.1 Prevotella sp. | reverse complement strand
GCCGCTTGCGCGGAGCTCAAGCATATAGTCAATCTTCTCTTGAGTGCTGATGCCATCGGGATCATAAACATAGCCGTCAGGACCGCTGATGGTAACAACCTTAGCACCAAGTTCAGTAGCCTTAGTCACGGCGCCCCAAGCAACATTGCCGAAGCCCGACACGGCCACGGTCTTGCCCTGGAAGTCGGTGCCCAAGCGCTTGAGCATGTTCTCAACATAGTAGCAGGCGCCGAAGCCAGTAGCCTCGGGACGGATGAGTGAACCGCCGAACTGGATTCCCTTACCTGTGAGCACACCCTGGAACTGGTGTGTGAGCTTCTTGTACTGTCCGAACAGATAGCCTACCTCGCGTCCGCCTACGCCGATGTCACCAGCGGGAACGTCCTCGTCGGGACCAATGTGGCGATAAAGCTCGTTCATGAAGGCCTGGCAAAAACGCATTACTTCTGCGTCGCTCTTGCCGCGGGGCGAGAAGTCTGAGCCGCCCTTTGCACCGCCCATGGGCAGCGTGGTAAGCGAGTTCTTGAATGTCTGCTCAAAAGCAAGGAACTTCAGGATACCCAGGTTTACACTCTTGTGATAGCGCAGTCCGCCTTTGTACGGGCCAATGGCGTTGTTGTGCTGGATGCGGTAGCCCATGTTTGTCTGCACGTTACCCTTGTCGTCAACCCAAGTGATGCGGAATTCCATGATTCTGTCGGGGATGCAAAGACGCTCGATGAGGTTTGCCTTCTCGAACTCAGGATGTTTGTTGTACTCCTCTTCGATGGTGGGAAGTACCTGACTTACTGCCTGGATGTACTCCGGCTCATTAGGAAAGCGCTGCTTGAGCTGCTCAACTACTTGTGCTGCATTCATAATTTCAATCTTTTTAGTTGTTTGTATAATACCTTATTTTAGAATGTTTGCGTGTGTGTTCTCGTGTACGTTTGTTCTTTCTGTGTGCGAGAACTGCTTGCAAAGGTAAACTAAAAAATTGAAATAGCAAACAAAATGACAGAAAAAATTGCAAAAAAGTAGAAAAAAGTCAATTTCGGTATAATTTGAGTCAAGTTTCGTAAACCTATACCTTATTTATATATAAAAGTGTTAGTATTTTGGCTTGTTTCCACCCGCTTGACCTTGCTTGTTTCTTCTTTTTGGGTCATGTTTGTTTCCCCTGCCTTGACCGTTCTTTTTCCTGCCCTGCGAATTGTTGCGATTGCCGGCGCCGTTTCTTCGCTTGTTTCCACCACGCGAACCAAAACGTTTGCCGCCACGGCCAAAGCTCTTTCCTCCAGGCTGTGGTTTGTATTCAGGACCCTCGCCAATACCTTCTGGCAACGGCAGTTTGTCAACGCTACGCTCAAGGAACTTCTCAATCTGCATGAAACTGCCAATCTCGCGCCCACGCACAAGTGTCACAGCCACGCCGTCCTTGTTGGCGCGCGCGGTTCGTCCGATGCGGTGCACATAGTCCTCGGCGTCGTGAGGCACATCGTAGTTGATGACCATCTCAATGTCGTCAATATCTATGCCTCGCGCCACAATGTCGGTAGCCACCAGCACGTCTATCTGCCCGCTCTTGAAGCGGTACATGATGTCATCGCGCTGGCTCTGGTCGAGATCAGAGTGCATTTCGCCGCAGTTGATGTGCATGCGCAGCAAGTCGCGTGTAATGTCGCGCACCTTGAGCTTGGAGCCGGAGAACACTATGACGCGATGAGGTTCGTTCAAGGTAAACATGTGCTTCAGTATGCGCAGCTTCTGGTTCTCGTGACAGACGTAGGCACCTTGGCGTATGTTGTCGGCAGGTTTGCTAACGGCCAGCTTCACTTCGGCGGGATTCTTCAGGAGCGTCTTTGCCAGTTGTTCAATTTTGGGCGGCATGGTGGCCGAGAACATGATGGTCTGGCAGTTTTTCGGCAGTTGGCTTGCAATCTTCAGAATGTCGTCGCAGAACCCCATGTCGAGCATCCTGTCTGCCTCGTCGAGGACGAAGAAGCTGACGCGGCTGAAATCCACGTTGCCCATGGTGATGTGGCTGATGAGTCTGCCAGGCGTAGCGATAATCACGTCGGCTCCCATTTTCAGACCTTTCAGTTCCTGGTCGTATCGGTTTCCGTCGTTGCCTCCATATACGGCCACGCTGCTCACATCCTGCAAATAGTAGCCGAAGCCCTGCATGGCCTGGTCTATCTGCTGTGCAAGCTCGCGTGTGGGTGCCATGATGACGCAGTTGTTGGCATCTTTGGGGTAAAGTCCGTCGTCGAGCAAACTAAGAATAGGAAGCAGATAGGCTGCTGTTTTGCCCGTTCCTGTCTGTGCGATGCCTATAAGGTCGCGCCCGTCAAGTATTTCTGGTATGCATTTCTCTTGAATAGGTGTACACGTTTCGAAATGCATGTCGTCGAGCGCGTCGAGAATATTGTCGTTCAGATAAAGTTCGTCAAAATACATCTAAATAATTACGATTTTCGTTTTTTCTTTTTGGGTTTTGAGGTGTCAATTCGCAATTTTCAATTCTCAAATCTCAAATCTCAAATCTCAATTCAAAATTATCAATGATCAATTAGGTGCATGTCTGTAGCAGAAGTACGCCACCACAATGAAAATCAGGTTCGGAATCCATGCTGCCAGCATGGCAGGAGTGCCTGCGTTGATGGCAAAGGTTGCCGAGACGGTTTGCAGCATGATGTATGTGAAACTGAGCGCGAGTCCTATTCCTAAGTAAAGACCCATACCGCCTTTGCGTTTGCGCGATGAGAGCGAGAGCCCGATGGTTGTGAGGATGAACGAAGCAAACGACATGGCAATGCGTTTATGGTATTCCACCTCATACTGCACCACGTTGGTGGAGCCGCGGTCAATCTGTTTGCTGATATACTCGCGCAGCTCAGGGCTTGTGAATGTTTCCTGTTGTCCTTTTGAGAACACTAGGTCGGTAGGTTCCATCATAATCAGCGTATCCATTACCGGGCCGCTTGTGATGTTCTCGCGCAGTCCGCGCAGTTTTCTGATTTTCCACGCGCGGGCCTTCCAGTGGAATTTGCTGTCCGAAATGGTGTCATACTGAATCTCGTTGGCTGTCATGTGGCTCACCAGTTTCTTGTTCTCAAATTTATCGAGACAGAATCCGTAGCCTCTTTTCAGGTTGTTGTCATAGTGTTGAATATATGCAATTACGCCTTTTCCCACCTGTAGTTGCACGTTGTCGGCCGATGTGTTTTTCTTTTTGTTTTTATACATCGACTCGAAATTCTGCCGCACGATGGTGCCCTTGGGAATCACGTATGCACCTAACAGAAACGTCATAATGGTGATGAGTGCCGCTGAAATCATGTAGGGCCGCATGAGCCGCTTGAAACTTACTCCGGCTGCCAGCATGGAAATAATCTCCGAGTTGCTGGCCATCTTTGAAGTGAAGAATATGACGGCAATAAACACAAACAATGGACTGAACAGGTTGGCGAAGTAGGGCACGAAGTTGGCGTAGTAGTCAAAAACAATGGCCTTCAGCGGGGCGTTGTACTGCGTGAACTTGTGCAGGTTCTCGTTGACATCAAAGACAATAGAAATGGAAATAATGAGGATAATGGCGTAGAAATAGGTGCCAATGAATTTCTTGATGATATACCAGTCGAGTTTCTTGATAAATCGGAACGGGTTGAGCACAGCCAGCCAGCCGAGTTTTTGCTTAATGGCCTTCAGCATAGGTTTTACCCATGCAAACTTATGCCGCAGGGCTATAAGCATCGGTTTCAGCCATGCAAACCGTTGGCGCAGGCGCTTCAGCATTGGTTTCAGCCAATGCATGCGCTTGCTCAGAGCATCAATCTGCTTGCGGATGTTCCGTTCGGCTCTCAACAGCTTCTGGTATTTTCTTATCTTGCTATATTCCATTAGGATTATGGGTTATGTATCAGGAGTAGGAATGGCTTATGTTCACACCCTTCTGCCTAAATCGTCTATTACGCTTCGTTTCCATTGCGTGAAATCGCCGGCGATGATGTGCTTTCGTGCGTCGCCAACGAGCCGCAGGTAGAAACTCAGGTTGTGAATGCTGGCAATCTGCATGGCCAACAGCTCCTGTGCCTTGAACAGATGGTGCAGATAGGCCTTGGTGTGCAGCTTGTCTATGTAGCAACCGTCGGGGTCGATGGGCGAGAAGTCGTCTTCCCATTTCTTGTTGCGCATGTTCATGGTGCCCTGATAGGTAAAGAGCATGGCGTTGCGCCCGTTGCGGGTCGGCATTACGCAGTCGAACATGTCCACGCCGCGCTCAATGGCCTCCAAAATGTTCTGCGGGGTGCCCACACCCATCAGATAGCGCGGCTTCTGCTTCGGAAGGATGTCGTTGACCACCTCAATCATGTCGTACATCACCTCTGTAGGCTCGCCCACAGCAAGTCCGCCGATGGCATTTCCATCTGCGTTCTTTTCGGCCACGTGCTTGGCGGCTTCTTGTCGAAGGTCTTTGAAGGTACAGCCCTGCACGATGGGAAACAAACTCTGCTCATGGCCGTAGAGCGGTTCGGTTTCGTTGAACCGTTTCACGCATCTGTCTAACCAGCGTTGCGTCAGCTGTAGGCTCCGCTTGGCATACTGATAGTCGCTCTGACCTGGCGGACACTCGTCGAAGGCCATCATGATGTCTGCCCCGATAATGCGCTGCGTGTCCATCACATTCTCGGGTGTGAAGAAATGCTTAGAGCCGTCTATATGCGAACGAAACTCACATCCTTCCTCGCGCAGTTTCCTTATGCCTGTCAGCGAGAACACCTGAAAGCCGCCCGAGTCGGTCAGGATCGGCCTATCCCAAGTGTTGAACTTGTGAAGACCGCCTGCCTTGCGGATGATGTTGAGTCCGGGGCGCAGGTACAAGTGGTAGGTATTGCCAAGAATGATTTGCGCCTTCACCTGCTCGCGCAGTTCGCTGAAGTGAACGCCCTTCACGCTGCCACATGTTCCCACGGGCATGAAGATGGGCGTCTCAATCTGTCCGTGTCCCGTCGTGATGAGTCCTGCGCGGGCCTCGCTGGCCGTGTCCGTGTGTTGCAGTTCGAAGGTCATGCTTTACTGTTCTTGTCTTCCTCGATTTCAAACTTCACGGGATTCTTCACAATCTCGTTGGTGAGGGCAAAGTCCCACACTTCCTGGATGTTCTCCACATAGTGGAACTCCACGCCCTTGAGATACACGTCGGGAATCTCGTCGATGTCCTTCTTGTTTTCCTTGCACATCACAATATCGGTGATTCCTGCGCGCTTGGCGGCCAGGATTTTCTCCTTGATGCCGCCCACCGGCAGCACCTTTCCCCTGAGGGTAATTTCGCCGGTCATGGCTGTGTTCTTACGAACCTTGCGTTGGGTGAGTGCCGAGGCAATGGATGTGGCAATGGTGATGCCTGCTGAGGGACCGTCTTTCGGTGTTGCGCCCTCCGGCACATGGATATGAATGTTCCATTGGTCGAATATGCGGTAGTCAACCTTCAGCCGGTCGATGTGAGCCTTCACGTATTCCAGCGCAATGATGGCGCTCTCTTTCATCACGTCACCCAGGTTGCCCGTGAGCGTCAGTTTGCCTGCCTTTCCTTTCGAGAGCGAGGTCTCGATAAAAAGAATCTCGCCGCCTACGCTCGTCCATGCCAGTCCTGTCACCACGCCTGCGTAGTCGTTGCCCTGATAGATGTCGCGATAGAAGGGCGGCTTGCCTAACAGATCCTCCAGTTTGTCGGGCGTAATCTTGTCGTAGGGCACATCGCCCTCAAGCTCTTTCTTGTAGGCCAGCTTGCGGAATGCCTTGTTCACCTGCTTCTCCAATTGTCGCACGCCACTCTCGCGGGTATATTGCTCAATGATTTTCTCAATGGCCGCCTTGTTGAACGTTGGCTTGTGCTCCAGCGTGTTGAGTCCCGTGTTGTCGAGTTCGCGGGGAATCAGATGGCGCTTGGCAATCTCAATTTTCTCCTCGGTAATGTATCCGCTCACCTCTATGATTTCCATGCGGTCGAGCAGGGGACGCGGAATGGTGTTCAGGTCGTTGGCGGTGGCGATGAACAACACCTTCGAAAGGTCGTAGTCCACATCCAGATAGTTGTCGTGGAAAGCGCTGTTCTGCTCGGGGTCGAGCACCTCGAGCAGCGCAGATGCGGGGTCGCCGTTGTGTGTGTTCTGTGTCACCTTGTCAATCTCGTCGAGAATGAACACAGGGTTCGACGAGCCTGCCTTCTGAATGCTCTTGATGATGCGGCCGGGCATGGCTCCGATATACGTGCGACGGTGTCCGCGAATCTCTGCCTCGTCGTGCAAACCGCCCAGGGAGATGCGCACATACTTGCGTTTCATAGCCTCGGCGATGCTCTTGCCAAGGCTTGTTTTGCCCACGCCAGGAGGGCCGTAAAGGCAGATGATGGGCGATTTCAGGTCACCGCGGAGGCTGAGCACGGCAATATATTCCAGTATGCGCTCCTTCACCTTCTCCATGCCATAGTGGTCGCGATCCAGGATGCGCTGGGCGCGCTTCAGGTTCAGGTCGTCGCGGGTAAATTCGTTCCACGGCAGTCCCACCATTGTCTGCAGGTAGTTCATTTGCACGCTGAACTCCGGGCTTTGCGGATTGAGCATGTCCAGCTTGTCAACTTCCTTGTTGAACGTCTTGGCCACCTCTTCGGGCCATTTCTTTTTCTGCGCCTGCTGCAACAGTTCCTTTCTTTCCGGCGAGCCTTCGCCCGTGCCCAGTTCCTCCTTGATGTTCTTAATCTGCTGTTGCAGGAAGTATTCGCGCTGCTGCTCGTCCAGGTCCTCGCGTGTCTTCGAGCGGATGTTGTGCTTCAGCTCTAAGAGTTGCATTTCGCGGTGCAGCACCTTCAGCGCGCTGAACACACGGCTGGTCATCGAGTTCTCTTTCAGCAGCTCATACTTGTCCTTCACGTTGAACGGCATGTTCGAGCAGATGTAGTTGGTCACAATCACGGGATTGTTGATGTTCTGCAGGGCAAACAGGCTTTCGTCGGGCAGGTCGTCGTTCTGGCGGATATAGTCGGCCGTGGTGTTGCGCAGGTCGTCAACAGCCGTCTCAAACACCTTGTCGCCCTCCTCGGGCAGCAGTTCAGGAGCAATGTTCGTGAAACCGCGCAGATAGGGGCGGTTCTTTGTGATGGCTTGCAGCGAGCAGCGTCCAAGGCCTTGCGTGATGATGGAGAGGTTGTTGCCCGAGCCCGGCAGTTCCAGCACACGGATAACCTTTGCATACACGCCCACGTCGTAAAGGTCCTCCATCTTCGGCGACTCGATGTCCTGGTCCTTCTGGCTGAAAATAGCAAACATCATGTCGGGATGCTCCTTCAGCTTCTCCACCAGCGCGAGGCTCGAACGGCGGCCTATCAGAATGGGTGTGATGACCCCAGGAAACAAAATCAGGTTTCTTGTGGCAAGGATGGGTATTTCGCCCTTCACGTTTATCTCAAAAAGTTTGGTGATGTCGCCCTCGTAATCGGCAATCATCGAGAACGGTGTATTTGGGTTCTTTGTCATTTTCGTTTATCCTTTCTTTTTACGGGGTGCAAAGGTACGATTAAGTGAGCGAAAAACAAAAGAAAAATACTTTTTTCTTTTTATTTTCCGAACGTTAGTACCTTCGACGGGAGACAAAGGTACGAAAATTTGCCGACAAAACGCCTGCGATAGGAAGTTTTTTATTTAATAATGTGTGAATATTCACAATTATTCGCTATTTTTGCATCCTAAAACCTCAACTCTTTCCCTCATCAATCCTCATAAACAATGAAAAACAGTTTCTTCCAGTTCAAGCAGTTCACCATCCATCAGGACCGATGCGCCATGAAGGTGGGCACCGACGGCACTTTGCTCGGCGCATGGGCTCATGGTGGCAGCCGTGTGCTCGACATCGGAACAGGCACCGGACTCCTTGCGCTGATGATGGCGCAACGATTTCCGGCAAGCCAAATTACTGCCATCGACATCGACTGTGAGGCCTGCGTGCAAGCCCGTCAGAACGTAGCGCTTTCGCCATTTTCCGACAGGGTAGAGGTGCTTCACAAAAGCCTACAGCAATTCTGTGACGAAAATGCATATTCCATTGACAACCAAACGGATTCACTTTCACGTACTTTTGATGCCATCGTTTGCAATCCGCCCTTTTTTGTCAACTCACTCAAGGCTCCCGACGCACAACGCTCCATAGCCCGCCACGCCGACACGCTCACCTATGCTCAGCTGTTCCGCGCCGTCAGCATTCTCCTTTCTCCACGGGGCGAGTTTTCCGCCATTGTGCCCTTCGACTGCCGCGAGGCGTTCATGGCCGAAGCCTTTCTTCACGCCCTCCATCTTGTGCGCCTTTGTGCAGTCAGCACCACGCCTAATCGTCCTCCACGCCGCTACCTCCTTTCCTTCAGTCGTCAGCCCGCCAGCGAGGTTGAACGCACCGAGGGAGTCATCCAGACAGCCCCCAATGTCCGTTCGCCTTGGTATCAGCACCTTACAGCAGATTTCTATCTCTAATTAGCCGCGCAAACCCCAACCTTCCTTTTCCATCTCTTCGCTTTAATTTCAAATTTTCTAGAAAATTCAACCGTAAAGCCACGAGTTGTTTCCGTAAAGTGGCACTTTACGAAACTAAAGTGGTTCTTTACGAAAATAATGTGGCACTTTATGAAAACAAAGAATAGGTTCACAAAAACACAGAATATGTTTACCAATAGATTATATAGAAAATGTTACCCTAAAATATCCCTTTGTAATACAAAAGTGGCACTTTGTGAAAACAATGTGGCTCTTTACTAAAATCAGACGAAGTGCGACACGTGTATAGAAAACGGGGAAAGAGTTGACCACACGTTGTAGTCAAGTGAAAAAGACGTATGCAGAAACAAAGAAGCCGTGGCAAATAATGTCACGGCTTCTTTGTTTTTGTATATATTCAGGTTGCGTCGTTGTAGTTTTAGATTCTATTTAACCGACGTAGTAGTTTCTTGTTGATGGCCTGAATGTTACGGCTCTGCTTGGTGATGTCCTCGCGAACGGCGTGGATGTCGTTGAACAGCTCGCTGAAGGCTGTCTGCACCATGTTGGGTTGTCGCTTGCTTTTGTCTGCGCCAGCGTTGACTACAATCTTGATTCCCTTGCTCACAAGCGAGATATCCACGTCGGCATCGGTCATGGTGGGGTCGCCGTCGTAGTGGATGCAGCCGGGCTTTTCGCGGTGCACGTGTATCTGCTTGGCCTTGAAAGTCTTGATTTTAGAGTTCTTGTCGAGCGTCTTGTTGAACAGGTCGATGCTGATTTGTGGGGCGTCGAGCAGGTCGAAGGGCTCCATGATAATGACATCGAGCAGTCCGTCGCTCATGGAGGCCTGCGGGGCTATGTAGGCATTATTGCCGTACTGCGACGCGTTGGCGCAGGAAACGAGGAATGCCTTGTAGCGTTTTTTGCCCGTTTCATCGACGATTTCGTAGGTTTCTGGTTTGTAGCTGAGCCCCTCTTTGAGCACATTCTCGGCGTAGGTGATGGGGCCTCGTTTACCCGACATGGCGAACTTCATGCTGATGAATGCGTCGAAGCCCATGCCACAGGTGCAGAAGAAGGGAATGCCGTTGATGATGCCGTAGTCGAGGTCGTGAATGTCGCAGCGGTTGATGATTTCGATGGACTTGCGCACGTTGATGGGCAGCATGAGGTGGCGTGCGAGTCCGTTGCCGGAGCCGCAGGGCACGATGGCCAGGGCGGTGGGGGAGTTCACGATGCTTCGTGCCACCTCGTTGACGGTTCCGTCGCCTCCAACAGCCGCAACGATGTCTATGCCGCTGTTCTTGGCCTCGGTGGCTATTTCGCAGGCGTGGCCAGCGTAGTCGGTGATGCGAATCTCATAGTCGAACTGCTCTTTGTCGATGGTTTCTTCTATGAGTTTCGGAATGCCTGCTTTGGCCGACGTTCCCGAAATGGGATTCAAGATGAATATGATTCTCTTCTTTGTCACGCTGCAAAAGTAATAAATATCCGCAAAATCTGCACGTTTTTCAGTAGAAATTTTATTGAAAGAATATTTTTCTGAAAAAAAGTGCCCGTTTTGTGTAAAGTTTTTGTATCTTTGCAGCCTGTATTAATTAAAGTAGAATTCTACACCTATTTATAATGGGACAATTACAAGAAAGGTACAAAGCCTATCGTGAGCCACAAGAGTTTATAGCCAAGGGTGTTTATCCCTATTTTCGTGCCATTGAGGGCAAACAGGGAACCGAGGTCGAGATGGGTGGCCACCACGTTCTGATGTTCGGTTCGAACGCATACACAGGCTTGACTGGTGACCAGCGCATTATTGACGCAGCCAAAGCTGCACTCGACAAATATGGATCGGGCTGTGCAGGCAGCCGCTTCCTGAACGGCACGCTTGATTTGCACGTTCAGCTGGAAAAAGAAATATCTGAATTTATTGGTAAGGACGACTGTCTTTGTTTCTCTACCGGATTCTCGGTGAATCAGGGCGTCATTCCCATGGTGGTTGGCAAGGACGACTATGTGATTTGCGACGACCGCGACCATGCAAGTATTGTTGACGGACGCCGTCTGTCGTTTGCCCGTCAGCTGCACTACAAGCACAACGACATGGAAGACCTGGAGCGCGTGCTGCAGAAACTTCCCTACGAGGCCATCAAACTGATTGTGGTCGATGGACTGTTCTCTATGGAGGGCGATTTGGTGAAACTGCCCGAGATTGTTGAGCTGAAGCACAAGTACAACTGCTCAATCATGGTGGACGAGGCGCACGGCATTGGCGTGTTTGGCAAACAGGGACGCGGTGTGTGCGACCATTTCGGACTTACCGACGAGGTTGACCTCATCATGGGCACGTTCTCGAAGTCGCTGGCAAGCATCGGAGGATTTATCGCTGCCGACGCCGACACCATCAACTGGCTTCGCCACTCGTGCCGCACTTATATCTTCTCGGCTTCTAACACACCCGCCGCTACGGCAGCAGCCATGGAGGCCCTGCACATCATACAGAAAGAGCCCGAACGGATTGAGAAACTATGGCAGGTGACACGCTACGCCCTGAAGCGTTTCCGCGAGGAAGGATTTGAGATTGGCGAGACCGAAAGCCCCATCATTCCTTTGTATGTGCGCGATAAGGAAAAGACGTTCCTTGTCACAGCACTCGCATTCAACGCCGGCGTGTTTATCAATCCCGTCATTCCGCCGGCATGTGCCCCGCAAGACACCCTGGTGCGCTTTGCACTCATGGCCACTCACACCGAGGAACAGGTGGAGCGTGGCGTACAGGCGCTGAAGCGGATTTTTGTGGAACAAGGCATTATCAAATAAAGAATCGTTCCAGAGTCCCGGTGAATCGAGTGCCATGCAGACTTGCTTGCTGATGGCCGCACGGGAACGATTTCTTTAAATAGTTAATCATTTATTTGCACAGCTCACAAAAACTATGTACCTTTGCAGCCGCAAATCGTGAGTGAGCTTGCATACGAGGTGTAGCGCAGTTGGTAGCGTTCCTGGTTTGGGACCAGGCTGTCGCAGGTTCGAGTCCTGTCACCTCGACTCCATTTTGAAAAGGAAGCCGTTGATTCTTAACGAGTCAGCGGCTTTTTTCATTGAGCGTTTTAGCATTACTCTACGGGTTATTAGCGTTAATGTTCCCAAATTGTTTGTCGGTTTGCTTTTTTTCAGTTAACTTTGCAGATTGATAAACAAAACTGACCTTATCAATTCATTCTATTAATATCATTATGAAGAAGTTACTTTTAGGCGACGAGGCGATTGCACAGGGTGCATTAGATGCAGGTCTGAGCGGCGTTTATGCGTATCCGGGCACTCCCTCGACGGAAATTACTGAGTACATTCAAGAGTCGCAGCTTGCCAAGGAGCGCGGCGTGCACAGCCGTTGGTCAACCAACGAGAAGACGGCCATGGAGGCTGCGCTGGGCATGTCGTACATGGGTAAGCGCGCGCTGGTGTGCATGAAGCACGTGGGACTGAATGTTTGTGCCGACCCGTTTGTCAACTCTGCCATGACGGGCACCAACGGCGGCATCATAGTGCTGGTGGCCGACGACCCGAGCATGCACTCTTCGCAAGACGAGCAGGACAGCCGTTTCTACGGCAAGTTTGCCATGGTGCCCACGCTGGAGCCAAGCTCGCAGCAGGAGGCCTACAACATGATGGCGGAGGCTTACGAGCTGTCGGAGAGAATGCAGTTGCCAGTACTGATGCGTGTCACCACGCGTATGGCCCACTCGCGTGCCGTGGTGGAAATCTGTGACACACCGCGCGAGCAGAATGCCCTGAACTATGATGCCAAGGCTGCCAACTGGGTGCTGCTGCCGGCAAATGCGCGCCGCCGCAATGTGGTGGTGACGGGTCAGCAGGCTGAGCTTGAGCAGATGGCCGTGGAGAGCAAGTATAATAAATATGTGGAGGGCACTGACCATTCGCTGGGCATTATTGCCAGTGGCATCGGCTACAACTACGTAATGGAAAGTTTTCAGAACGGTAAGTGTCCTTATCCCGTGCTGAAGATTTCGCAGTATCCGCTGCCAAAGGCGCTGGTGCGCCGAATGACGGAGGAGTGTGATGCTGTTTTGGTGGTAGAGGAAGGTCAGCCGTTCATCGAGGATATGTTGCGCGGCGTGATGCCCGGCAATGCTGAGGTGAAGGGCCGTCTGACTGGTGAGCTGCCGCGCACGGGCGAGCTGAACCCAGATGTGGTGAAGCGCGCTTTAGGAATGGAGGTTCCCGAGAACTACACCGCCTGCGACGATGTGGCTCCGCGTCCGCCCATGCTGTGTCAGGGCTGCGGCCACCGCGATGTTTATACTGCCCTAAACGAGGTGTTGCGCGAGTATGAGAATGCGCGTGTGTTCGGCGACATTGGTTGCTACACGCTCGGTTTCCTGCCACCCTACAAGGCCATCCACTCGTGCGTGGATATGGGTGCAAGTATCACTATGGCCAAAGGTGCGGCTGACGCCGGACAATGGCCGTCGGTTGCCATCATCGGTGACTCTACATTCACCCACTCAGGTATGACTGGCCTATTAGATGCAATCAATGAGAATGCGGATATTACCGTCATCATCAGTGACAACCTGACCACCGCAATGACGGGCGGACAGGATTCTGCCGGCACCAACAAGTTTGAGGCTATCTGCCGCGGACTGGGACTGAGCGATGAGCACCTGCACGTTGTGGTGCCTTTGGCTAAGAACATGCCGGAAATCACACAGTTGCTGCGCGACGAGATTAACTATCACGGCACCAGCGTCATCATACCGCGCCGCGAGTGCATGCAGACGCTGCAGCGCCATCTGAAACAAAAGAGAGCAAAGGAGGCAAAACAATGAAAACAGATATTATTCTTTGCGGCGTAGGAGGACAAGGCATCCTCTCCATCGCTACTATCATTGGCGAGGCCGCACTCAACGAGAACCTATATATTAAGCAGGCTGAGGTGCATGGAATGTCGCAGCGTGGAGGCGACGTGCAGAGCAATCTGCGCATTTCGTCGGAACCCATCTGCAGCGACCTTATCCCCCTCGGAACGGCCGATGTGATTATCTCCATGGAGCCCATGGAGGCATTGCGCTATCTACCATACCTGAGCAGCGAGGGTTGGATTATTACTTCGAGCGCGCCTTTTGTAAATATTCCTAATTATCCTGACATTGAGGTAATTATGAGTGATTTGAAAAAGGTAAAGAATGTAATTGTTCTCGACATAGAAAAGGCTGCCAAGGAGAATGCTGTGCCACGCTCTGCCAACGTTATTCTGCTCGGAGCCGCACAGAAAGCTCTCGGCATTGAGTACGACAAGCTGGAGAATGCCATTCGCCGCGTGTTCGGGCGCAAGGGTGAGGCTGTGGTCGAGGCCAACATCAAGGCTCTGGCCATTGGCCGCGAGGCGCAGAAATAGAACTCTGCCTAAACTATGGTAAACAGAAATAGCCTCCCTTGTATGGGAGGCTTTTTTTGTTATTTCAGATTTCACAAATGCTTATTTTGTCACACGGATATTGGTGAAATAATGCCCTTCCTGACCAGCCAGTTTGAAACCATAGGGCTGCAGAACGTTAGGATGGTTGAAAAGGCGCTTGCCGTTAATGAATATTCTTACATTTCCCTTATCGTAGCTAACGGCAACATGGTTCCATCCTTTCATGATAAGCGTTGAGAGGTCACCTTCACCGCCGTCGAGGTTTTCTTCATCGATTTTTGTGAAGTGGTATTCCATGCCGCCGCCCCAAACTCGCAGATAGGCTGTTTGGTTATCTTCGTTGCCGAAGAACCTGACTTCATGCGTCTCGCCGTCTTTTGCGAAATACTCGTATTCCAGATTCCATGCCTCTGTCAGGAAGTTTGATTTGCCATTGAGAAGCGGAGCGATGATGCTTGATGCACCGCCAAGGCTGAGGATATTGCGACCGGCACACTCTTTTACTTCTACGCTGCCTTCTTTGACTTCCCATTTTGTGGGTTGTTCGCCGTCTTTCTCGTCTGCAAGATTGTCTTCAAACACAACGCCCTCAGCGGGCTTGAAGTCACCTTTGGCATACAGGGCTGCCAGGTTGAGTGGCTTGGCATCGGCGGGGTTTTCAACAGCTTCCTCATTGAAATCAATTTCGTCTTGTTGTTCATCTGCATTCTCAATTGCTACGCTGTTCTCTTTCACGGCATCGGCTGAATCAGCCTTTTTACCTCCGCAAGCAGTCATTAAGGCGAGGCTTGCCATGCACAAAAGTGCCAGATGGACTTTTTTCATAGTTTTAATCGTTTGTAAAAAGAAAATATAGTTTTTGTGTTGACAAAGATACAATTATTTGAGCAAAAGAGAAAAGAAACAAGACATTTTTTCAGTTTTTCTTTTTTTCGAATGGGAGTGTCATATTTAATGAAACGAAGAAGGAAACGAAAATCCAATTATTTATTTGGTTTTTTCGTCATATATGAGTAACTTTGTCGCACTAAAAACAACGTTATAATGAAAGAAACACCAATCAGAAAAGAAATTGTTGACCAGTTGGTTAGCAATCTGGGTATTAAAGACTTTGCCAAAGCCACTATTCGTGAGGTGAAGCAAGTGGCTGCTATGGCCGAAAAGCAGAGTGGCGTGGAGTTTATCAAGATGGAAATGGGCATTCCCGGGCTTCCTGCCGCTAAGGTGGGCGTTGATGCGCAAATCAAAGCTTTGCAGGATGGCATAGCCCATTCATATCCCGACATTCAGGGTGCCCCGTCGCTCAAGAAGGAGGCTTCGCGCTTTGTGAAGGCCTTCATAGGCATTGATATAGCTCCCGAGGGCTGTGTGCCCGTCTGCGGAAGTATGCAGGGCACGTTTGCATCGTTCCTTACCTGTTCGCAGGCCTCCAAGGAGAAAGACACGGTGCTGTTCATCGACCCGGGTTTCCCCGTCCAGAAAATGCAGTTGCAGGTGCAGGGTGTGAAATACGAGACATTCGATGTCTATGACTACCGTGGCGACAAACTGCAAGGCAAATTGGAGAGCTATCTTGAAAAAGGCAACATCTGCGCCATTGTGTATAGCAATCCGAACAACCCCGCATGGATTTGCCTGAACGAGGACGAGCTGAAAGTCATCGGCACGCTGGCCACCAAGTATGATGTCATCGTCATGGAAGACCTGGCTTACTTTGCCATGGATTTCCGCAAAGACCTCAGCACTCCGTTCGAGCCGCCTTATCAGCCCACGGTTGCACGCTACACCGATAATTACATCCTGCTCATCAGTGGTTCAAAGGCATTCAGCTATGCTGGCGAGCGCATTGGTGTCACCTGCATCAGCGACAAGTTGTTCCACCGCCATTATCCCGACCTTGCTGCCCGTTACGAAGGATTGCCATTCGGTCTCGTGTTCTCTACGCGCATGCTTTATGCGCTCTCATCGGGCACCAGCCACAGCGCCCAGTTTGCCATGGCCGCCATGCTGAAGGCCGCCTGCGACGGGGATTACGACTTCCGGGCAGAGGTGAGTGTTTATGCACGACGTGCTCACAAGCTGAAGGAAATCTTCTGCCGTCACAAGTTCTATGTGGTTTATGATAAAGACCTTGACGAGCCGATTGCCGATGGATTCTACTTCACCATTGGCTATCCAGGCATGACTTCCGGTCAGTTGGCTCATGAGCTGATGTACTATGGCGTGAGTGCCATCTGCCTGATTACCACCGGTAGCCATCAGGAAGGTCTTCGCGTCTGCACCTCGTTCATCGAGGATAATCAATACGAACTGCTTGAGCAGCGTATGGCAGTGTTTGAGGAAAACAATCCCGTTTAAGAATTACGTGATTCAAGATACGAGTTCAGAGTTATGATTACCTTTTCTGTAAGGTGTAGCAACACCCAAAGGTAATCATAACTCTGAACTCGTATCTTGCAAAGTACTTGCTATTCGTGCAATCTGTCTATTTATTCACAAATGCCGGCTTGCACCCATTGTGCTGCCAAAGTTTCTGCATCGGCAAGTGCTGTGTCTTCGTCAACATCATATTCCTCGGTCAGCAGCTTTGCCAAATCTTCGGCTGTAAAACTTTCTTTTTCCTGGATGTTTTTCCACAAATAAGCCGAACTCTCGTTCATGCTGATGATGTTGCTGAAGTCAATGTTTTCCTTGCCTTCTGCAACAATGATATTCTCACCACATACGGTGCGAAGATTAAAACCTTTCTTTGCTTTCATATTGAACTATTTACTATTTACTATTTACTATTTACAGATTTACTATTTTATTGATTATTACATATTTAAAGAGGCTTGAAGAAACGCAGCCAGATGCGGCGGTAGAATGCCAGCAGATAGCGCCGGATGGGGTAGAGGTGCATCCAAAACCACGAATAGGTGCGCCATTTGATGCCGTCGGTGCGGTCGAGCTTTTCGCGGCCTTTTCGGTAAAAGCCGATGACGGCTCCTTTCACGTCGCTGAGTTTGCAGTACTCTACACCCAGGTTACCGTCGCCACGAAGAATTACATTTTCGCCGTCAATTCGGATGATGCGGTGCAGTACAAAATGCTTGGACTCTATTTCTGCCAGCACCGGGTCACCCACCTTTGGGTTAACGGATTTGGTTAGCAGAGCTTTGTCGCGTCCGTCCTCCAGAAATGGGCGCATACTGAATCCGCGCAGTCGAAGCGTTACGGTGTGGCCTTCGTTGAGCAAACTGACAATTTCTGGCAGTAGCACCGAGTTGGCTATTTTCACTTCTGTTATTTGGATATTGTCCTGTGGCATAGTTCTGCAGCTTCTTTATTAGGCAGACAATGGAGTGTGTAGATGCCGGTTGTCTCCACCACCTTGGTTACGGTGTCGCAGATGGCGTTGAATATGTCGTTGTCCCATTTCATTGACGAGCACGAGGGCAAGAACGATGCGAACGCCTCGATGGGAGGCAGCTTTTCAATGCTGTTCTCGGGTGCGCGGTCAATGCGTGTTACTGCTCCGAGCGGTGCTTTCACCTGCCGGTAGCATGGAGTCTTTCCGCTCCAGGGACCACCATAGATGTAAGGCTTTCCGTCAATGATGCGGATGATGGGGTTGTCGTCGTTCATCAGGTCGCAGTTGGGAATGTGGCGCAGCCAGAGGCTCACGTGGGTGCTCTTGCCCGTTCCGCTTTTAGCAATGAAGGCGTAGCCATAGCCGTTGTGCCTTACGAGCGACGCATGAATGAGCAAAGTCTGCTGTCTGCTTCCTGCAAAGGCAAAAATCAGCATCAGCGCATTGTTGAGTCCGAAGCAACGCATGTCGTAATTGCCGTTTAGCGCACAATGACAATCACTGAAGTCTTTGTTTGTCTGCAACAGGCTGCACTCGCCGCCATGTATGTCCTTGATGATGTATTGGTACCCGCCGTTTGGCAGCCTGTCCACTACGGTGTCACCGTTTCCGGTGTCAAATTTGCGTATTCGTTCGCGTCCTTCACGTATCGGGGTCAGCGTGTCGTCAACGGTAAGCTGAAAAAACAAACCGCCAGACAGTTTTTCTGTTCTGAACGGTTCGAACGCCCGCAGCAGAAGCATGTTGTTTCTGCTCGTGTCCTTAAAAATGATTCTTATGTTATGATCGGCAATGACGAAATGATTGACGCTTATGTCTGCCATCGGATAATGTCTGTTGGTGGTTTACTTTCTGGGCACTGGTGGTTTGCCATTTGCTCCTTTGGGTGCAGGTGGCATTCCGTTTTTAGGTCCTTTCTTTTTGTTTTGCTTCTTCTTGGCCTTATTCTCTTTTTTCAGCGCTTTCTTTTCCGCTTTGGTGAGGCTCTTCTCATTCAGTTCCTCGTCAGAAGGTTTCACTCCATTAAAGCTGAATTCATCGGGCCTGATGTAGCGCACATCGTAGTGGTTTTCCTTGCTGTAGCGTTTTCTCATTTTCAGCAGTTTCTTCTCTGCGTCTTTGCGTTTGAGCGCATAGGAAATGATGCACGAGCGGTTTTTCTGGTTTTTGTCCGCCAGATAGTATTTCAGTTGATTGGAATAATCTTCGCGATGGTACAGGAAATGATTCTTTTTTCTGATATAGGCATCGTCGAGTTCCTGAATATCTGTGAAATATACAGTCGAGTCGCTGAACGACGCAGCAAATCCGAAAGCATAAATCTTCTGTTTGCTCCAGTTTTGGGCTTCTGCGCCTTGAGCGGTGCCAAGAAGCAATGCCATAATGGCCACCAGAGTGGTTTTGAATTGGTTCATTGTCCTAAATATGTCTTTAGCAACTTGTTCTTTGTGTTATGGCGCAGGCGGCGGATGGCTTTCTCTTTTATCTGACGTACACGTTCGCGTGTCAGCCCGTATTTGTCGCCAATCTCCTCAAGCGTCATTTCCGGCTGGTTGATGCCGAAGAATGCCTCGATAATGTTTCGCTCGCGTTCGTTGAGCGTTGTCAGAGCGCGGTTGATTTCCTCGCGCAGCGATTCAAGCACCAGCGAGCGGTCAGCCATAGGCGAGTCGTCGTTCACCAGAATGTCGAGCAGGCTGTTGTCCTCGCCATCAACGAAAGGCGCGTCAACCGAAACGTGGCGGTTGCCCACCTTCATGGCGTCTTCAATTTTCTCGTGCGGCAGGTCAACCTTGTCGGCTATTTCCTCAATGCTCGGACGGCGTTCGTGTTCTTGCTCAAATTTGCTCAGAACGCGGTTTATCTTGTTCACAGAACCCACCTGGTTGAGTGGCAGGCGAACAATGCGGCTCTGTTCGGCGATGGCCTGAAGAATGCTTTGGCGAATCCACCACACGGCATACGATATGAACTTGAATCCGCGCGTCTCGTCGAATTTCTCAGCAGCCTTGATAAGCCCTAAGTTTCCTTCGTTGATGAGGTCGGGCAGGCTAAGGCCCTGGTTCTGATATTGCTTAGCCACAGAGACAACAAAGCGTAGGTTGGCTTTGGTGAGTTTCTCGAGTGCCTGACGGTCACCCTTGCGAATGCGCTGAGCCAATTCCACTTCTTCTTCAACAGAAATCAGTTCTTCGTGACCTATTTCCTGCAAGTATTTGTCGAGAGATGCGCTCTCCCGATTGGTAATTGACTTTGTGATTTTCAGTTGTCTCATGAGGCATAGATTTTTTAAGCAAGTGCAAAAGTACGAGTTTTTTTTATTTTCCCCAAATATTTTTACAAAAAAGTATGAGATACCAGTTACGAGTTACGAGTTCAGCGTTATGATTACCCTTTAGTTCCGAGTTCTAAATTACTAGTTCAGAGTTATGATTACTTCTCAAATGGAAAAGGTAATCATAACTCTGAACTCGTAACTTGTAGTTCTAAACTTGCTCTGAACTCGTAGTTTGTACCTCGTAGTTCGTATCAGGTCACTATGTTTTAGTCTTGCAAGTCAACCACGAAGTAAGCTTTCTTGCCAGTGGGATAGATGCCTTTCACAATGAGCACGGGATCCTTGCTGGTTGAGGCACTCTTCACGATTTCCTGCAGCTCCTCGACGGTCTTCACCGGTGTTTCGTTCACCACCTGGATGATGAATCCCTTGTTGATGCCAGCCTTCTTCATCTTGCCGCCGTCAACCTTAATCACTTCCAGACCATAGCTGATGTTCAGCTGCTCTTTCTGGTTGTCGGTGATGGGACGGAACACGGCGCCAAGCACGTCAAGGTCGGCCTGCTTCACCACGTTGGTGTTGCCCTGCTCGTTTTTCAGCGTCACGGTCTTGGTCACTTTCTGCTTGTTGTGCAGATAGGTCAGCGTCAGCTTGTCACCGGGCTTCTTGTTGGCCATGATGGCAGTCAGCTCGCCAAACTTGGTGATTTTCTTGCCGTCAACAGCTGTAATCACGTCACCAGCCTTGATGCCAGCCTCCTCGGCAGCTCCGTTTTCAACCACTTCGGCCACATATACACCTTCCATGGTGCCGTAGTCCACTTCCTTGCCCTGTTGTTTCTCTGCATCAACCTGATTTTTCACGTCACCGCCCTTGATGCCGATGAATGCGCGCTGCACGGTGCCGTACTTCTTGATGTCATCCACGACCTTGTTCATAATAGATGTAGGAATGGCAAAGCCGTAACCCACGTATGAACCGGTCTCCGAGTAGAGCATATCGTTGATGCCAATCAGCTCACCGCGCGCGTTGACCAGGGCACCGCCCGAGTTACCACGGTTGATGGCAGCGTCGGTCTGAATGAACGACTCCACGCCGTTCTGACCCATGGTGCGAGCCTTGGCACTCACGATGCCGGCCGTCACAGTGTTGGTCAGGTTGAACGGGTTGCCTACAGCCAGCACCCATTCGCCCACCTTGATGTCGTCGCTGTTGGCAATGGCGATGGCGGGCAGGCCTGTTGCATTGATTTTAATCAGCGCAATGTCGCTTGTCTTATCGGTTCCGATAATCTTGGCCGAATACTCCTTGTTGTCGTTCAGGGTAACGGTCAGCTCGTCGGCACCGTCAACCACATGGTGGTTGGTCACAATATATCCGTCAGATGAGATAATCACACCCGAGCCTGCACCTTGGCGCTTGGGAGTCTGAAACTGGCGGCGCTGCGTACCACCCTGTCCGCGGTTCGGGTTGCCGAAGAATCCGAACGGGTCGTTGAAGAAATCCTCAAACGGGTCGCTCTGCACCTCGCGCGTCACAGTCTTGCTGTTCTGCGTACTCAGGATATGAACCACCGACGGCACGGCCTTCTCGGCAGCGTATGTCAGGTCAACAGGCTGTCCCACGGGAGCACTCGACACTGCAGCCACGGGATGATTGGCATAGACCTTGAAAAAGGCCCCAGCCGAAAATGCTACGGCGGCGATACATGCCGCGTAAACCAAATAACTTGAAATCTTTTTCATCTTCGTTCTGTTCGTTAAATTCGTTATTGTTTTTAATTTCTGGTTTTCGTTCTGTTCGTTATATTCGTTGTTTGTTTAGACAAATAATCGTCCGTTTCGTTTATTCGTTATTATGTTAAAAAAACAAATTCGTTTCCGTGAGGGCGCATCCTGCTATGAGAAACTGCTGCCCTGTCCGGTTTGTCGGCTGCAAATATAGGCGCAAAATTGTTAAAACTGCCATTTTGTCTTATCTTTTGTCGCTTTTTAACAGTTCTTTTTAGCAACTTAACGGCTGTTTGCGTCATTGGCTGACAATTTTACATTCTTTTATTTTGCTGATAGTTTTATAAATTTGGTAAACATTTCCTCACTTTACCTTTTCACCACCGCTCAGCCACACGTTTCCATGCCCATAACGCGCATTCCGACCAACAGTTCTTTGTGTGAGAAAAAGGGAACTGCAGATGGCTTTTCCAAAGCATAGGTTTACGAGTGAATTTTCTAGAAAATTTGCGCGTAACTCATAGCGTTGTATTACCCTCATTTCGCATGAAAGAAACAACGTGTCACTTTGCGCACAGATTTTCTAGAAAATTCACTCGTAAACCATTGCTTTATGAAAATAGCGTCAGGAGATAAAATCATAACTCCTGACGCTATTATCTGTAAACGGCCATTTCTGTCTGCCGAAGTTCACTCTTTGATGTCAAACATGTTGTAGAAACCGGTCATGCGGAACACTTCCTTGATTTCATCCTTCACGTTGGCAATGGTGATGTGGCCTCCCTTGGCCGCCACTTCCTTGCGGAGCAGCAGAAAGGTGCGCAGGCTGGAGCTGGTGATGTATTCCAGCCCCTTGCAGTCGAGCACTATCTGTTTGTCGGCGTTGTCGAACAGCGGTTGCAACTCTTCTCTGAATTGTGCCGCCATGTTTGTGTCGAGCCACCCTTCGAGGATTGCGGTGTAGATGCCGTTTTCTTCTTTGATTTCTGTCTTCATAATGCTATGATTTTGGTGTTAGTTGTTGGGTGTTGGGTGTTAGTTGTTCTTAATGCAATGGTGTGAGCGGATAGACGATGTTGGTGATGAAGATGTTGGCAGCCAGGATGATGAAGTTCATCCACAGGCCTATCCTGATGAAGTCGCTGAACCGGTAGCCGCCCGGGCCATAGACCAGCATGTGGGTGGGCGAGCCGATGGGGGTTGCGAAGCTCGAGCTGACGCTCACCATCAGCGCGATGAGGAAAGTGTAGGGCTCGTAGCCCAGTTTCTCTGCCGCCTCATACATGATGGGGAAGAACATGGCACCCGCTGCGGTGTTCGATATGAATTCGGTGATGAACGTTCCTACCAGACAGATGGCCGCCATGACCACGATGGGGTTGGTGCCGCAAACGTCGAGGATGCCGAAGGCCAAACGCTCGGCAATGCCAGTCTTCTGGATGGCTACACCCAAGACAACCGAGCCCGCGAACACCATGAGAATCTCCCAGTTGATGGCTTTCATGGCCTGGTCAACATTGCAGCAGCGGAACACGAGCATGGCGATGGCTGCAAGGAAGGCACATTGCAGCAGAGGTATGATATTCAATGCTGAAAGCACTACCATAAGAATCATAATAGTGGTAGATACAAAGGTCTTGCGGCCAATGTTGGGCACCTGGGCAGAATCGAAGAACTGCAGTTGTGAAGACAGGTCGCTGGTGCTGATGTTGACGCGCGGCGGACATTCAAACAGCAGCGTGTCGCCAGCCTCAAGTTTCACATTGCGCGGTGTCTGCTCAATGCGTTTGCCCCTTCGGGCCACGGCCACCAGCGTCATGCTGTTGTCTTTCTCAAACGTGCTGTCGCCAATGGTGGTGTTGATGAGGCTGCTGCCGAACGTTACGTATGCCGTGCGCAGCTGTCGGTTTTTGTCAACCTCGCTCATGGAGAACACGTGGTGGTCGGCGTTCACAAGTCCGTGGCTTTTCTTCAGGTCAAGTATCTCGTCAATCTGCCCGGCATACACCAGACGGTCGCCACCCAGCAGAAACTCGTCGGAAGGCACGGGCGAGAGCACCTCTTTGTCGAAACGCACCAGCTCAATGAGGCTGCCGCCACGCACATTGTCGAGGCCAGCCTCGGCAATGGTCTCACCAACATGGGCATTGTCGGTTGGCACGAGCAGTTCCACGGTGTAGTCGGAAGTAGATTCGAAGGCTGTTTCGGGAGCCTTGCGGTCGGGCAGCAGTTTGCGCATGGCAATGATGCTGAGCACGCCGATGGCCAGACAGAACAAGCCCGGAAGTGTGGTGGCCAGCACGTTCATCACGCTGCCCGTTTTGTCGGCATAAAGGCCTGAGATGATAAGGTTCGGAGGTGTGCCGATGAGCGTACACACGCCGCCCATGCCCGAGGCATAGCTCAAGGGAATGAGCAGCTTTGAGGGCGATATGCCCAGTTTCTTGCTCCACATTTTCACAATGCCCACAAAGAGGGCTACCACGGTGGTGTTGCTAAGAAACGAACTCAAGCCTGCCACGGGCAACATCAATCGTATCACAGCCTTGCTGTAAGATTTCGGCTGCCCGAGCAGGTGTTTCACAATCCATTGCAGCACACCCGTGTGGGTAAGACCGGCAACAACCACGAAAAGCACTCCGATGATTACCACCGAGGTGGAACTGAAGCCCGAGAAGGCTTCCTTGGCGTCGAGCACTCCGGTGACAAACAGAATGGCAATGGCTCCAAGAAATACCAGGTCGGCACGGAGTTTGGTGAACAACAGCACGGTGAACATCGAGAGCACCGTAATGATGGTTATCCACGCGTAGAGATTAAACCCTAAAAAGATAATAGATTCCATAGGCAATATAGTTTTTGATTTTGTTTGTTTGATATTTTTAGGTTATATGGTAAAAAGGTGTTTTTCTGTGTTTTCGTCGTCACCGCCCGTCATTTGCTTTCTCATGGTCAGCACGTTTCTGCCATCGTCGGTACGCTGGTAGTGCATGGAATCCATGATGTTGCGGGCAAGATGAATGCCAAGTCCACCGATGGGCCGTTCTTCCAACGGGAGGTTGATGTCTGCATCTTCAGCCTTGGTAGGGTCGAAGGGTTGTCCCCAGTCCTCAATTCTGAACTCCAAGGTGTCGTCATCGTTTTTGGTGTAGAGGTCAACATGTCCGCGTGTTCCTTTTTTGTATGCGTAGTTGACAACGTTGGCCACCATTTCCTCGATGGCAAGATAGACAGAGAGCGCATAATGCTCATTTGTACCATGCTCTCGGCACACAGAAAGCACATAACTTCTGAGCCGTCCCATTTCGGCCATTTCGTTTTTCAACCTGATGTGGCGTTCGTCGCTGCTGTCGTGCACAAGGCCCCTGTGGCGCAGAAAAAGCATGGTGAGGTCGTCGCTCTGCTCTGCACCGTTGGCGAAATGCTCCACGCGTTGCTGGATGAACTTGACGGCGTTTTCGGCATTCTCATGGCGAACCATCTCTGCCTCTTGCAGAAGACGACTGGTGCCAAACAGTTGTCTGTCAGGATTTATGGCTTCCGTCAGTCCGTCGGTGTAAAGCAGCAGGGCGGTGCCGGGAGGGAAGTCTATCTGCTGTTCGTCGTAGTCGTAGCGGTCGAGCGGTCCGACAGGAACATTGGGTTCCACGTCGAGCAGACGGCAGTCGCCGTTCACAGGCACCAGCACGGGTGCATTGTGCGACGCGTTGCTGTAGGTTAGCACGTAGTTGCGAAGGTCGAGAACGCCAACGAAGAGGGTGACAAAGATGCAGGAGTCGTTTTCGCTGGCAATGGCGCGGTTGATTTCGCGCACAATGTTCGAGGCCGACTGGTAGTTGCCGGCCAGGTTGCGGAACAGGGTGCGGGTGACGGCCATGTAAAGTGAGGCTGGAACTCCCTTACCTGCCACGTCGCCGATGATGAAAAACAGCTCGTCGCTGTCAATGAGGAAGTCGTACAAGTCGCCACCCACCTCTCGGGCAGGCTTCATGGATGCAAATAAGTCGATGTCCTCACGTTTGGGAAACGAAACGGGAATCATGCCCATCTGTATGTCGTGGGCAATGGTCAGCTCGCTCAGAATATGTTCTTTGGTGGCGGTGGTAACTTTCAGGTCTTCAATGTGTTGCTTCAGCGAGTTCTGCATATACTCGAACGAATTGCGCAGCTGAAGCAGTTCGTCCTGAGAACGGACTTCGGGCAGGGGTGTGTCGAGGTTTCCTTCGGCAATGCTCATGGCTGATTGGGTAAACTCATGGAGCGGATGAACCATTTTGTAGATGGCAAAGGCGCAACAGGCGAACAGAATGAGCAGCCCGATGATGAAGACAGCCGCCCCATAGAATATCAGCGACCGGTAGCTGGCAAGAATGTCGGAGCGTGAACACACCACGGCAGCCGTGAGTCCCATGTGGCCGACGGGTTCGTAGATGAGGAGTGAAATGTTGCTTCCCTTGAACACCTCCTGCATGCCCCGGCGACCGACCGTCATAGCGTTGGTCAGCTCTGTCAGTCGTACGTTGCCTTGATGCAGGATGCTTGAGTCGCCTAAGTGAATCATGCGCCCCGTGCTGTCTGTCATCAGCGTGTAAGAATGTTCGTATGGATGCACAGTCTTGAGTGTTGCCACAAACTGAGCGGTGTTGAGCGAGTCACCGCGTGCCTTGGCCATGGTTGCGTCCATGCGCATCTGCATTACGGCATCATGCAGCTCGGTTTTTGCCTTTTGCGCCGTTTCCTCTTTTACTGATTCCTCTGAGAAATACAGATAAATCAGCATGGCGACCAGGAAAATGCCCGCGGCAATAATGAGAATGGCAAAACTCAGCCGCATGGATAACGATTTAGGCAGTGCAAAGTCGTATTTATAGTCGAAATTTGGTTTTTCAATCATTCGAAAATGCTTCGATATAGTATTATTGATTGGTCAATAGCAAGAGAATGCTTTCCCTTGCAAAGATAATAAAAAGTTTTATATAAGAAAGCATTCTGCATAATTATTTCTTCCGCAACTGCAATTTATTGTGAACATCGTTGGCTGTTTCCAAAAAACTTTGTAATTTCGCACACCGAAAAAGAAGTTGAGGAAGAGAGTAGGGAAGAAGCTGAGAAAAAAAGTAGTAGATTATGAAACAACTGAAATGGGGCTTTATCGGATGCGGTGAGGTGACTGAACTGAAGTCGGGACCGGCATTCAACAGTGTTGAAGGCTCGATGGTGTGGGCCGTTATGAGCCGCACCGAGCAGCGGGCACGCTCTTACGCAGAGCGTCATCACGTCCGCAAATGGTACACCGACGCGCAGAAACTGATTGACGACCCCGAGGTGAACGCGGTATATGTGGCCACGCCTCCTTCGAGCCATGCCACTTATGCCATTATGGCTATGAAGGCCGGGAAACCCGTTTATGTTGAAAAACCTTTGGCCTCGAATTACGAGGACTGCGCGCGTATCAACCGTGTGAGAGAACAGACGGGTGTGCCATGCTTTGTGGCTTACTACCGCCGTTACTTGCCATATTTCAACAAGGTGAAGAGTATTCTTGAGAGCGGTGTCATAGGCAAAATCCAGAATGTTCAGATAAGGTTCTCGCGCCCTCCGCGCGATTGCGACAAGGCGGGGATTACTAATCCAAAGGACCTGCCCTGGCGACTGAAACCAGAAATTTCGGGGGGCGGCTATTTCTACGACCTTGCTCCCCATCAGCTCGACCTGATGCAAGATTTGTTTGGGGTTATTGTTCAGGCCGACGGCCTGTGTGCCAATCGTGGCGGGCTATACGAGCCAGAGGACTCGGTGAGTGCTTGTTTCAAGTTTGAGAGTGGGCTGGTGGGAAGCGGCTCATGGTGCTTCGTGGGACATGCTTCGGCCACGGAAGACTGCATTGAGGTGATTGGCGATCAGGGGTTGCTCACGTTCTCCGTATATGATTACGCGCCCATCAGGCTTGTCACCACCGATGGTGAGCAGAGCATCAGCGTGCCCAACCCGCCATACGTTCAGTTGCCCATCATCAAGTCGGTCATCGAAGACTTGCAAGGCTTGGGTGTATGCACATGCACCAGCGTATCAGCAACACCTGTCAACTGGGTGATGGACCGCATTCTGAATAAGTTCTGATGTTTTTATTTTGAATAAGGAGTTAAGTAGTTATGAAGTTTAAGGAGTTAAAACAATTGCTTTGTAAGCCTCAAGCCTCAAATTTCAAATCTCAAACCTCAAACCTGTTGTGAAGTTAAAATACATAAGTATGCTGTTGCTTGCTGTCATGATGATGGCAATGCCAGTGAGGGCTGACGACTCTATACCGAAGAAAAAGCCGTGGCTCAAGCGGGTTATAGCTGACGCATACGAGATTGTGAAGGACTTCGACCGTTTTGATACCAACTATATCACTCCCCAGAAATACAACTATACCGTCATGCTGCAGGGTACCCACACTTACGAACGCTACACGCTTCGCAGTGGGGCGGGGCAGAGCGTTGTGCTGGCGCCAAAGAGCAGCTTGAAACTTGGCCCATACGTTGGTTGGCGATGGATTTTCCTTGGCTATCAGATTGACTTGACTCACCTGCGCGATGAAACCCGCAAGGAGTTCGACATGAGCCTCTACAGTTCCATGATAGGCATCGACCTTTTTTCCAGGAAGAACAATGGCGGCTATTTCATCAGAAGCGTCTCGCAGGACGGTAAGAACTACAACAAACAAGTGTCGCACATGGCTTTTGACGGCATTGAGGTGGCTGTCAGGGGCTTCAACCTCTATTACATTTTCAACCACAGGAAATTCTCCTACCCGGCTGCTTTCAACCAGACCAATGTGCAGAAACGAAGTGTGGGCTCATGGCTCATGGGCATTGGTTATACTCACCACACTACCAAACTCGACCATGACCGTTTGCGCTCTGTGATTGAGCAGAAGACAAACGGCGATGTGGTGCTCGACAGCACGTTCAACATTTCGAAGCTCAACTACACCGATATTTCAGCCAGCGTGGGCTATGCCTACAATTACGTCTTCGCGCCGCGATGGCTTTTTGCCGCTTCGCTCTCATTGGCCATAGGATATAAATATACCGTGGGCGACGGCGACAGGGGAATCCTTAACTTCAAGTTCAGCGAGTTTAAGTTCAGCAACTTCAACCTCGACGGTGTGGGTCGCTTCGGTCTCGTGTATAACCGTATGCGCTGGTATGCCGGAGCGAGCGCCATATTGCACACCTATAACTACAACAAGAGCCGCATCAGCGTGAATAGTACGTTTGGAAACTTCAATGTTTATGCGGGTTACAACTTCGGAAAGCGTCACAGGGATAAGAAAAAATGAGGAGAGAGGTGAAAGGAGAGAAAATAGCATTTGTCCGTTAACTCCCGCAGCGGTCGCAGACCGCGATAACTTCCGTTAACTCCCGATAACTCCCGATAATTCAGGACAAACCAACAGAATAATGATAAACAGAAAACGGAAAATGAAAAAATACATCGTCATGTTGCTCGTGCTTGTCGTGGCACTCACCGCCTTGGCTCAGCAGAACAGGTGTCAAGGCTGTGCATCGTCCGCAGACAGCACAGAAAAAAAGTGTTGTGAGCTTCAGAAACCCAATGCTTACGCGACTACCTATTCGGCCGCAGACAGCATCAAGGTGGAGTCGCTGCTAAACGAGGCCCGGTCTCTCGACAAACAGACAAACCTCGTGCTGTTCTTTGCCCGCAAGCTGCTGGGCATTCCATACGTTGCCCACACACTTGAGGTGAACAAAGAGGAACAGCTTGTTGTCAATCTGCGGCAGTTGGACTGCACCACATACGTGGAGACTGTTTGCGCGCTGACGCTTTGTGCAAGAAACCAGCAATACACCTTCGCCGACTATTGCCACTGGCTGGGCCAGCTGCGCTACCGTGGCGGCGAGTTGAAAGACTACACCTCGCGCTTGCACTATTTCACCGACTGGATAGAGGACAACACATGCATGGGATTTGTCAGCGAGACACAAATGAATGAGCCGCCCTTCAATGCCGTGCAGACCGTGAAGGTGGGATTCATGACCGCCAATCCCCAATACTACGCCATGCTCAAGGACAACCGCGAGTTCCAGGCAGTCATTGCCCGTCAGGAACAGGCCCTCAATGGCCGTCAGTACCGCTATATCCTGAAAACCGACATCACGAACACCCCCGCCATGCGCAGCGCTGTTAAGGATGGCGACATTATTGCCATCCTCACCAACAAGAAAGGGCTCGACACCTCGCACATCGGCATTGCCGTGTGGCACAGCGACGGTCTGCATCTGCTCAACGCCTCGCAAATCCGCAAAAAGACCGTTGAGGAGCCCATGACCTTGCGTGAATACATGAAAAAGCACCCCACGCAAACCGGCATTCGTGTTGTGAAGCTCAGTGCTGCAAGTTGTGATTAGGGTTCTTCGAGCCGTGAATACAACTCTATGCGCAAAAACAAAATTCTCTAGAAAATTTGAACGCAAAGTGATGCTTTGTTTTCGTAACTCATAGGTTTACGAAAGCAAAGCATTACTTTACGAGTGCAAAGCATCAGTTTAAGAATACAACGCGTAGGTTTATGAAAACAACTCTATGAATTACGTTCAAATTTTCTAGAAAATCTGAACGTAAACCCGCACTCTGTATTCGCAACGTTTATCTATGGAAAACTAACTCTCTGCTTTAGTCTTGTGAGAGCGTATTCCTATAGAAACAGAAAAGGATGCAACCCATGCGGATTGCATCCTCGGAACAGTAATGAATAATTTTTCGCTGACGGGTTGTCAGTGTGCTGTAATGATTAGATGCCGAGCTTTTTCTTTGCGGCGTCGGCAGCATTGTCGATAGCGTCACCGGCAGCGTCCTTGGCATCCTTGGCAGCGTCAACGGCAGCATCTTTGGCGTCCTTAGCGGCGTCAACAGTAGCGTCAACAGCTCCTTCAACGGCATCCTTAGCACCCTCAACGGCATCGCCAGCCAAGTTGGCAGCGTCAATGCCGAGGCCTTTCAGAGCTTCGCCTGCGCCCATGAGAGCGTCTACACTCTCGCTGGGGAGGGCAGAAATGCCATCAACGAGTGATGAGATAGCAGCATTGCTTCCTACAACGGCCTTGATCTTGTCTGCATTCTCCTTGAGGAAGTTCTGAACCTTTGCCAGATACTCCTTGGCAATCTCCGGGTTCTTGGCGATGAACTCACCAATCTTAGCCTTTACGGTCTCAAGAATGCCCTGGAATGCTGTAGCATCCTTAGCCTCGAGTTGCTCTGTGAGCGCGCTGATAGCGTTGTCGGCCTCAATGCCAGCCTGCTCCAAAGTTACTTCGGTTGAATCAACAACTTCTTCAACAGGCTTAACCTGCTTGTCTGTGCAGCTTGCAAAGGAGATGGCTGCTGCTGCGAAAGCCATCACGAAAATTTTCTTCATACTTTTGATTTTTAGTTAATAAATAAAAAACTGGTGGCAAATATACATTATTTCTTTTTACATTGTTATTTTTGTTTTAATTTTTTAACAAGAAAGTGATGGTTGAAGTGCAATTATGGAGTCAGCGGATTTTTCTGGTTGGTGAATCTTGGCTGATCAAGAGTAAAGAGTTACCTTTGCACCATGGAACATATCCGACTGCTTCGTGCCATCCTTCCCGATGTGCTCATAGACAATTTCGACGTTGTGAACTTTGAG
>JAFZSI010000067.1 GCA_017619445.1 Prevotella sp. | reverse complement strand
TGCGACCGCTCAGGGAGTTAACTGACAAATCCGTGGGTAAGCGAAAGCCAACCAAGCTTGCTTGGAATTGGCTGAGCGGGAACGGATTATGTAATAGTTCAGCATATGTCCGCTAACTTCCGTTAACTTCCAATGAATTCGCAGACGTGTTGTTGAGCGATAGCGAAAAATTCATATAACTCCTTTTAACTCCTTTACATCTTTTCTCCTTTACATCTTTTCTCCTCTACTCCTTTTCTCCTTTTCTCCTTTACTCCTCAAACCTTAACCTACGAGCCTTGCAATCTGTCGCTCAGACGCTTCGGGTAACAGATGGCGGAGGTGGTTTGTAATCCTTTCGCACGACTCTTCGGGTGTACGCTCGCATTGACACGCCTCTCTGCCTAACAATTGCTCGGGTGTGGTGAGCAACGACCAACCCCATCCATACTCACGGTTGTGCTTGTCACGCGGATAGACAAAATCTTCGGTGACAATTCGGCACGCCATCTGCAGTCGGGTGACATAGCCGTCGAAACGACTGCGCATTCTGGGGCCTGTGAACCCACAAGCTGCCCGCAGTTCGCGCGTGATGAGACTGCCATGCTCGCGCAATGTGAGCAGAATGGTGTCCTCGATAGAGCCTTCAGCCGGAGCTGGATGACGGCTGCGGCGATAGTTAAAGAAATCAGGCCACCACTCGCGGCTGACAAACCCTGCTTTTTTGTCGAAGAACTTGCCATACACACAGTTGCCCTCCGTCACCACAGGCCCTTTCCATTTCCACAGCGGCCAGTCCCAACCACCATCGGCATACACCACATAGCGGCAGTCATCGTCAACCATGTCCTCGGCTGAGAACCCCACGATGCCACTGTCCAGCAGCGGAAGGAAGCCAATCCGGCTGATAAGCTGCATCAGCTCAACGTCGGTGTGAATCAATGTGTCCATTATGCTGTTTGTATTAAGTTCCCGACGATATTCGGGCAGTTCGTTCAGATGTCCATTCCGTTGTTAAAGCCTACCTCAACCTCGTACTTGCCATCGGCCGAGAAGTCGTTGATGTAATAGTACGTCTGCTCGCCCGTCTTCAGCATGTATTCCTTTCCCTCGCGCTGATAGACAACCTTGTCGAGGTCGCCGCTGAGCGTCAGTCCCGCAGCCTTGGCATCGCTCATAAACTGCTCATACCATGCTGCGTCGGAAGCAATGATGGTAATCGATTTCAGCGAGCCGGTTTTCTTGGACTTGTCGAAAAAGAAATTGAATTGCGCGCCAAGATAGTCGTCTTCCGTGGCCTTTACTTCCCCGTTCTTTAACTCCACTCCGTTGCCCCACACATAGCTGATGGCCGGACTGTTGCCACCGAAGTCGGCATCCCAGATGTAGCGCTCGGCCTGCACCTTGGGCAGACTGGCAGCGGCAAACAAGCTGTCGATGGCCTGCTCGTCGTATTGCTGGCCGGGACTCACCATGGTCTGAGCCATCGCGAAGGTCAGGCCCTTGGACTGCGGCTGAGCCTCTGGTGCCTCGGCGGTGCTGAGGGTGTCGGCTGTCTCCACAGATGTGGAATCTGTTTGTGGGGCTGAGGGCAGTGACTGAGCTGCCTTGGGGTCACAGGCTGTCAGAACAAAGGCCACCAACATGCATGTTGCACCTTTGCAGATGGTCGTCCAGACGGGCGGAAAAGCGAAATTTGTTTTTGTTTTCATAGGAATCTGTTTCTTTATGCTTGCAAAAGGATTGTTCATTTGTTGGCAAAAATACAAAAAAAGATGAAAAATCAGAGTAAGTAAGTGCAAAAATCACAAAAAACGCTTGCTTTTCAACGGTTTTTATTACTTTTGCTGACGCTATGACATTCGAATTTGCATATCTCTTAGGGCCGCTCATCGGCGGCGTCATCGGCTATATCACCAACGACATAGCCATCCGCATGTTGTTCAGGCCCCATCAGGCCAAGTATATCTTCGGCATGCATGTGCCTTTCACTCCTGGAATCATTCCCAAGGAGAAATACCGCATTGCGCAGGCCATTGGCGAAACCATCAGCGACAACCTGATGAACCAGGAGGTGCTGGAGCGCACACTGCTGTCCGACGAGATGGTGAACCGCATTGCTTCGACCATTGACAAGTTTGTCGATAAACAGAAGCACAACACCGAGACGGTGGAGGCATTTGTGCGCCACTACGTCACGCGCGACGAGCTGCAAAGCATGCGCGACAGCGCCGAGGGCGACCTGGCAAAGATGCTCTACAAGAAACTGAGCGACGAGTCGGTGGGCACAAAAATCTCGCACAAAATCATTGAGCGCGTCATGGAGAAAATGCAGGGCGGATTCAAAGGCATGGTAGGCTCAACGCTTGGCATCAACCAGATTGTTGAGCTGATGGCCGAACCAGCTGAGCACCTCATGGCCAAGCACATCAACGAACTCATCAGCTCGCAGTCGGAGCAGATGGTGGCAAGCCTGCTGCACAACGAGCTGGACAAAGTGCTGGCCATGCCCGTGTGCGAACTGATGAAGGACAAGGAGGAACAGACCGCACAGCTCAGACAAATGGCCGTGGGACTCTACCGCACGGTCATCACCGAGCGGCTGCCGCGCATACTCAACGCACTGAACATCAGCAAAATCATTGAGAACCGCATCAACGAGATGGACATGAACGACACCGAACGCATTGTGCACCAGGTGATGGACAAGGAACTGAAGGCGGTCATCTGGTTCGGCGCGCTCTTAGGTTTCATCATCGGCATCCTGAACACGGTGATTAACATGGGCTGACAAGACAAAAAGCGCATAAACATGCAGAGAAAGTGCAAAAACACGATTATCTTGCAATTTTAAACTTATTTAATACGTTTTTGTGTCGGTTTGTCATGAAATTGTGCTATATTTGCAATAGATTTAAAGCAAGCGAAAACTTCAAGCAACTGTGACACACGACCGCTTATGCTGCTACACTGAATATCTGAAAGAAAAAGAAACGAAAATAAAAACAACAACTAACTAAAAATTCCAAACAAGGAGGAAAAACTATGAAAACCGTTCGAAAATCTTACAATCAGGAAGAGTACGAACTCGACAACGTCTATAACGAGACGGATGACCGCTACGGTGTTGCATCAAACTCAAACATTTGGTACAACTAAGCCGAAGAAAGAACTACGAAACTACAAAGGTGAACGAAAAAAGGACGGCCTGCATCAAGAAATCCGATGCAGGCCGTTCTTTTCTTTTGGTGTTCAAGCTTATTTCTCGCGCTTCCACAGCTTGGTCATGTCCTCAAGCGTCTTGCCCTTGGTCTCGGGAACGAGGCGCCAGACGAAGATGGCTGCAATGACACAGATGATGCCATACAGGCCGTAGGTGAACCAGTGGCCGAAGTCATCGCCGGGCGTCAAGTGCATGTTGAACATGGGCACGAAGGTGCTCGACACGATGAAGTTGAAAATCCACTGGAAAGCCACAGCAATGGCCACGGCACCACCACGGATGGTGTTGGGGAATATCTCGGCAATGAGCACCCATGTGATGGGGCCCCACGAGAACATGAACGAGGCGGAGTAAATCAGCAGCGAAGCAGCTGTCACCATTTCCATGCCAGCGTGGCCGAATGTCACTGCCACACCCAAGGCACCGAGAGCCATTCCTAATGAACCGCAGATGAGCAGCGGCTTGCGGCCCAGCTTCTCCACGGTGAAGATGGCCACCAGCGTGAAGAGAATATTGATTACACCCATGAAGACGGTAATCATCATCGGGTTGTCCATACCCATGTCGCCGAAGATACGCGGGGCATAGTAGAGCACAGCGTTGATGCCCACAGCCTGCTGGAATACGCTGAGCATGATACCCACGAAGATGCACAGCGCACCGTAGGTCATCAGCTTCTCGGTCTTCACCACCATCGTGTCCTTGATGTCCTGCAGAATCTGAGCAGCCTTGACCTTGCCGTTGATCTTGGCAAGAATGCTCTCGGCCTTCTTGTCCTCACCAATGCTCACAAGGTAACGCGGTGTCTCGGGCACGAAGCAGATGAGCAGGGCGAACAGACCTGCGGGCACAGCCTCACTACCGAACATATAGCGCCAACCCGTAGTAACCGTCCACTGAGCAGCAGGGTTGATGGCAGCGATGCCCTTGCCCATCTCCTCAACAAGCGGCTGGATGTGGTCGCCAAGAATGAAGAAATTCACGAAATAGACCACCAGCTGACCAAAGATAATGGCAAACTGGTTCCAGCTCACGAGCATTCCTCTGATATTAGAAGGCGCCACCTCACCGATATACATCGGACAGATGGCCGAAGCCAGACCTACGCCAATACCACCGATGACACGGTAGATGTTGAACATGATGAGCAGAGAGAACTTCGGCGTGCCATGCTCAAAGAACAAGAACTCTGGCTCCATGCTTCCCAGTGCGGAGATGAAGAAGAGCAAACCGGCAATAATCAGCGACTTCTTACGGCCCAGATTTGTAGCAAGGAAGCCCGAGAGCGCCGAACCGATGATACAGCCGATGAGGGCCGATGCCGAGGTGAAGCCATGCCAGCCGTTGGTGTAGGCAAAGTCCTTAGACTCCATAAAGAATGCTTGCAATCCTTTCTCGGCACCCGAGATGACTGCGGTGTCGTAGCCGAAGAGCAGTCCGCCCAATACGGCCACCATGACAATGGAAATAAGGTAGCCGCGGCTACCCGAATCTTGGTTTTGTGACATTTTGATGTTTTTGTTTTTGGTTGATATTTATTTGTTTCCTATGATTTCTTCTCGCTTTCCATCCTTCTCTCCTCTTTCCTCTCTCCTCTATCCTCTATCTCCTTTACTCCTTCTCTCCTCTACTCCCTCTCTTAATAAATACGGATAAAACTGTCATTTCCCCAAAAATATTCGTTTGCGGGGTTGCGATGCCCGTATCAGGCGTTATATTATTAACTCTCACAACCACAATTTTATTTCACTGTGTTACGATAAAATTTTCTAGAAAATCTGAGCGCAAAACGATGAGTTGTTTTCGTAATCCATAGCTTGGCAAAAACAACACGATGAGTTAGTTTTCCAAAGCATAGGTTTACGAGTGAATTTTCTAGAAAATCTGAACGCAGCGTCGCACTATAAATTGCCAAAAACAGACTGTGGAGAAAAAAAAGGGCACAACAGCCCTGCATTGTGCGGATTATTTCGTAACTTTGCAGCACTCTAACGGAGTTAGGAGTCAGGAGATACCTTTGCTACTCTTCTCCTTCTCTCCTCTATTACATATAAAAGAATTGATGAACCTTACCGACATATTCAACAAGGAAACCGACGAGAAGACTTTCTCGTTCGAGGTGCTGCCGCCACTCAAAGGCAACGGCACCGACTCATTGTTCGACACCATTGAGCGCCTCAGGGAGTTCAACCCGAAATATATCAACATCACCACCCACCACTCTGAGTATGTGTATAAGGAACTGCCCAACGGACTGTTAGAACGCCAGCGGGTGCGCCGCCGCCCCGGCACCATCGCCATCGCCGCGGCCATTCAGCACCGCTTCGGACTGCCCGTGATTCCGCATATTATCTGCAGCGGAGCCACCAAGGAGAGCATTGAGTACGAACTGCTCGACCTGCAGTTCCTTGGCATCCAGAACCTGCTGCTGCTGCGCGGCGACAAGGCCAAGGACGATAAGGTATTCACTCCTACGCGCGGCGGTCACCGCCACACCACCGACCTCATACGGCAGGTGCAGCAGTTCAACAACGGTTTCTTCATCGACGGCACAGAAATACGCAACCCCGGGCCAAAGTTCTCGTTCGGCGTGGCATGTTATCCCGAGAAACACGAGGAGGCTCCCAACCTGGAGCGCGATATGAAGTATCTCAAGGAGAAACAGGACCTCGGTGCCAGCTACGCCGTGACGCAACTGTTCTACGACAACCAGAAGTTCTTCAACTTCGTGGAGCGCGCACGGCAGATGGGCATCACCATCCCCATTATCCCGGGACTGAAACCTTTCGCCAAACTGAGCCAACTGAGTGCGGTGCCGCGCACCTTCCATTGCGACATACCCGAAGCATTGGCTCGCGAGGTGGTGAAATGCCAAACCGACGACGACGCCCGACGATTGGGCGTGGAATGGACCACACAGCAATGCCGCGAGCTTTACGCCCACGGCGTGCGCAACATTCATTTCTACACCGTCTCGGCTGTTGAGAGCGTGGCCGAAGTGGTCAAGGAGTTAAGGAGGTAATTGAGAGGTAATCAGAGAATTAATGACATTCAACGACGTCATAGGACAAGAAGAAGCCAAACAGCGGCTGCTGCAGCTGCAAAGCGAGGGGCGGCTGCCTCACGCCATGATGCTGTGTGGTCCTGCAGGCTGCGGAAAGCTTGCCCTCGCCGTTGCCTTCGCATGTCATCTGCTGCGCACACCGCAGGCAGAGGCCATGGTGAAAAACCTCTCCCACCCCGACCTCCATTTCACCTACCCCACCATCAAACTTCCCTCAATGGGTGCCGACCGCCAACCCGTGAGCGACGACTTCGCCCGCGAGTGGCACGACCTGTTGGTGCGCTCGCCCTATTTCTCGATGGACCAATGGATGGATGCCATCGGTGCAGCCAACCAGCAGGCCATCATCACAGCCGCTGAGAGCGATGAGCTGACACGCAAACTGAGCCTCAAGTCCAGCCAGGGCGGCTACAAGGTGAGCATCATCTGGCTGCCAGAACGCATGAATGCCACAAGTGCCAACAAACTGCTGAAACTGCTTGAGGAGCCACCCGCACAGACGGTGTTCATCATGGTTTGTCAGGAGCCTGAACAGCTGCTCGACACCATACGCAGCCGCACACAGCGCATAGACGTGAAAAGAATAGACACCGCCACCATCGCCCAGGCACTGGTGGAACAAAGAGGCATCGGCGAAGACGACGCCCAGCGCATAGCCCGCGTGGCCAACGGCAGCTGGCTCAAGGCACTCGAAGAACTGGACACAGGCAACGAGAACCGCGCCTTTTTCGACATGTTTGTGCTACTCATGCGCCTCGCCTACATGCGCAACATTCACGACCTGAAAAAATGGTGCGAAACGGCGGCTGGCTACGGCAGGGAGAAACAAAAGCGAATGCTCACCTACTTCCTTCGCCTTGTCAGGGAAAACTTCATGTTCAACTTCCACGAGCCGGAACTGAACTACATGACGCAGGAGGAGGAGAATTTCGCGCGCAATTTCGCACGGTTCATCAACGAAGCCAACGTGGTGGAAATCAGCGAGCTGCTGCAAAGGTGCATTCGCGACATCGGGCAAAATGCAAACGCCAAAATCGTGTTCTTCGACATGGCACTAAAAATGATTGTGCTGCTCATACAGAAATGAAATGAGAAGGAGAGGGAACCCACCCCAGCCCTCCCAAAGGGAGGAGGATAAATGGGAAATGAGAAATGGGGAAATGAGAAATTGGAGTTCCTTGAGCTCGGCGAAAAAATTGGGAAATTGTTAAATGAAAAAATAAATTGTAAATTGGAGTTCCTTGAGCTCCGCGAAAAAATTGTCAAATTGTAAATGACAACATATATTATGGACTACAAAAACATGAAATTCAAAATAATGACCGGATGCGACCGCGGACTGTGCAGAGGCGGCTGCGGACGGCAAGACCACCAGCTGAACACCTACGACTGGCTCGCCGACGTGCCGGGTAATACCGACGACACCGACCTGGTGGAGGTGCAGTTCAAAAATACCCGCAAGGGATACTACCACAACGTAAACAACCTTGAGCTGAAAAAAGGCGACATCGTGGCCGTTGAGGCCAATCCCGGTCACGACATCGGCGTGGTGACACTCACAGGCCGCCTCGTGAAACTGCAAATCAAACGTGCCAACCTTAAATCTGCCGACGACATCCGTCGCATCTACCGCATCGCCAAACCCGTGGATATGGACAAATACCGCGAGGCGAAAAGCCGCGAACATGCCACCATGATTCAGAGCCGACAAATTGCTAAAGACTTAGGGCTGAAAATGAAAATTGGCGACGTGGAATATCAGGGCGACGGCAACAAAGCCATCTTCTACTACATTGCCGACGAGCGCGTGGACTTCCGCCAGCTCATCAAAGACCTCGCCGCAACCTTCCACGTGCGCATCGAAATGAAACAAATTGGCGCCCGACAAGAAGCTGGACGCATAGGAGGAACAGGTCCCTGCGGCCGCGAGCTCTGCTGCGCCACATGGATGAAAAACTTCGTCAGCGTCAGCACCAACGCCGCACGATTCCAGGACTTCTCGCTCAATCCGCAGAAACTCGCCGGCATGTGCGCAAAACTCACATGCTGCCTCAACTACGAGGTGGATGACTATATCGAGGCCGGACGCAAGATTCCCAGTAAGGAAGTCATACTGCAAACACAAGACAGCGACTACTATCTGTTCAAGACCGACATCCTCGCAGGGCTTATCACCTACTCCACCGACAAGGGCGTGGCAGCCAACCTTGAGACCATCACCGCAGAAAGAGCACGCCAGATTATCGAGATGAACAAACGGGGCGAAAAACCACTCACCCTGACCGAGGACAACAAGCAGCAAGGCTCAGGACGGCCCATCGACCTCCTGGCGGGCGAAAGCATCACCCGATTCGACAAAGCCAAGAAGAAAAAGAAAAAGAAGAATCAAGGAGCAAGAAACAACAAACCCAACAACCCAACACCTAACACCAAACACCCAACACCTAACACCAATCACCCAACACCTAACACCAAATGATGCATAATGCTTAATGCATAATTTTTCACTGACGTTCAACAACTCGTCATCATGCGTAAATCTCTCTGTTTAAAGGGATTTGCAATCCCCGCCTCTCTTGTTCTCGCAGTCGTATTATCCGCCTGCGTTGGAAGAACGGTGTATGACAAATTCCATCATACACCCCTTAGCGGATGGGAGAAAAACGACACGCTTACCTTCGATGTCGAGCCCATACAAGGGGGATTGGAAACCACTCCCTCTCTCTACCGCGAGGAACTCGGCCTGCGCATCAGCCAGGACTACCCCTTCACAAGCCTACAGCTCATCGTAGAACAGACCTTCCTCCCCACCTCAACACCTAACACCAAACACCCAACACCCATAAAACCCAGACTCGTGCGCCGCGACACACTCAACTGCCGCCTCATTGACGATGACGGCAACGTGCGCGGACAAGGCGTCAGCACCTACCAATACAAATTCCATATCACCGACATGCAGATACAAAAGGGCGACTCGCTGCACATCACCGTGCGCCACAACATGAAACGCGAGATACTGCCCGGCATCGCCGACGTCGGAATCAAAATCACGAGGAGATAAGTGTTGGAGGCGATGCTTCCCAGTGTCGTCATCATGTCATGTGTCAAAGTATGTGGCGTAGCCTTCTGCCGCGCCATAAACCATTGGCACAATTCGCAACATAAACTTTATTGCCAAATTTTCTAGAGAATTTATCCATAACCCTATGCTTTGTGATTGTAAAGCATGGGGTTGTGTTTTTAAAGTGCAGGTTTACGATTGCAAAGTGGCACTTTGGCATCGCGAAGTGGCACTTTGGCGCGGTATCTGTGTGCTGGGGATGAGGGGCTGACAGTCAGGTGCGCACAAGATTGCGGCCTGCGTCGATGCGCAGGAAGATGAAGAGCAGAAGGGTGAATCCCCAGAGTGAGGAGCCTCCGTAGCTGAAGAAGGGCAAGGGTATGCCGATGACGGGCGTGAGCCCGAGCACCATGCCCACGTTGATGAACAGATGGAAGAGGAAGATGCTGAGCACACAGTAGCCATAGACGCGGCCGAACTTAAAGGGCTGGCGTTCGGCCATTTTGATGAGCCGCAGGATGAGTGCCAGGAACAGCAGCAGCACGGCAGCACAGCCGAGGAAGCCTTCTTCCTCGCCCACGGTGCAGAAAATGAAGTCGGTGTCTTGCTCGGGCACGAACTTCAGTTTGGTCTGGGTGCCGTTGAGGAATCCCTTGCCGCGCAGGCCGCCGGAGCCAATGGCAATCTCGCTCTGGTGTACGTTATAGCCAGCGCCGCGCAGGTCTTCGTCGAGGCCCAGGAGCACGTTGATGCGGGTGCGCTGGTGGTCGCCGAGCACATTATTGAGCAGGTAGTCGGCGGAGTAGAAGGTGAAAATGGAGCCGACGGCAAAAAGACAGATGAGGATGTAGGGCAGGTAGCGGGTGCTGAGCCACTGGTAGAGCAGGTAGCCGATGACGGCAGTGCACAGGGCGAGCTGCACCCAGACGATGTCGAAGGGTATGACAAACTTGGAGAACAGCAGGGCAAGGAGGGTGATGCCTATGCACGAGACCAGGATGCGGAAGGTCTGGCGGGCATCGCGGCAGTAGGCCTGCACCATGCCGGCGGTGAATATCTGCACGAGGAGCAGCACAACAAACTTGCCCAGGGAGGTTGGGGTGTCCCACAGCATGACTTCCTCGAAGCGCACGCCGACGACGAAATAGATAATCATGGCGACGCCGGTGAAGAGGATGCTGCCGGGCATTCCCTCGCGGTAGAACATGAGGAAGAAGGAGAGATAGACCAATGCGGAGCCCGTTTCCTTCTGCCCGACGATGAACAGCATGGGCAGCAGGATGATGGCGGTGGCAATGGCAAAATGCTTCCACTTGTGGATGTCGAAGCCATAGACGCTCATGAACTTGCTGATGGCCAGGGCGGTGGCAAACTTGGCAAACTCGGCGGGCTGCAGGCGCAGGGGACCAAGGACGAGCCACGAGCGCGAGCCTTTGATTTCGTGGGGATTGAATATGGTGGCAAAGAGCAGCAGCAGGAGCGCAATATATATAATGTACGCGAAGGTGTCGTAGAACCGGTCGTCGAGCATGATGAGCACGAATCCCAACACCATGGAGGTGCCAATCCACACAATCTGCATGCCCGACCTGGTGGCGAGGCTGAAGATGTCGGTGTCGCCATAGGTGTAGCTGGCTCCGCAGACGCTGATCCATCCGAAGACGAGCAGCGCCACGTAGATGCCGATTGTCCACCAGTCGAGTGAACGCAGCACGCTGGGTTGTTTATCTGTTCCTCGAGCCATAAGCAATTCTTCTGTGTTGGAAAACATTGGCGCGGGCCTGTGAGCCTGCAGACAGATGACCTTTAAGGTATTGCTCAATCATGAGGCCACCGATAGGCACACCGAAGTCTGCACCGAAACCGCCATTCTCCACATAAACGGCAATGGCGATTTTGGGGTTGTCCATGGGTGCGAAGCCCATGAAGACGGAGTGGTCCTGGCCACGGTTCTGCGCCGTACCGGTCTTGCCGCAGATGACAATGTCGCCGCGGTTGAGGTGCTTACAGGTGCCGCCGAGCACCGATGAGCGCATGCCGCTGACAATGTAGTTGTAGGCACTGGCCGAGGCTTTGGTGAAATGCTTGCGGGTGAAGGCGGTGTCGAGCGGCTCGCCCTTGACCTTCCGCACCACGTGGGGCACGTAGTAGTAGCCTCGGTTGGCAATGGTTGCGCCGAGGTTGGCAATCTGCAGGGGTGTGAGGTTCACCTCGCCCTGGCCGATGGAGATACTGATGACGGTGAGACCGTTCCACGAGTTGTGGTAGGCCTTGTCGTAGAATTGTGCATTGGGAATGAGTCCGCGTTTCTCGCCAGGCAAATCTACGCCCAGCTTGTAGCCGAATCCCATGCTCACCATGTAGTCGCGCCAAGTGTTCATGGCATCCTGCACGGTTTTGTACTTCTTGCGGTTCGAAAGCATGTAGTAGAGTCCCCAGCAGAAGTATCCGTTGCACGAGGTGCTGATGGCTGGCACAATGCTGAGGGGCGAGCCGTGGCCGTGGCAGCCCACATGCAGGCCGCGATGGTAGAATCCGCGGTGACAGGAGAACTGGGTGGTGGGGGTGATGATGCCCTCGGTCATAAAGGTGAGTCCCTGCGACGTCTTGAATGTTGAGCCTGGAGGATACTGACCCATGATGCTGCGGTTGAGCAGCGGTTTCCATACGTCGCGCGACAGCTGTGCGTGCATCTTGCCTCGGTTGCGGCCAGTCATAATGCGGGCATCATAGGTGGGCGACGACACCATGCACAGCACTTCGCCGGTGCTGGGTTCAATGGCCACGATGCTGCCAATTTTGCCTTCGAGCAGCCGTTCGCCCAGGGCCTGCAAGTCGAGGTCAATGCTCAGCGTGAGGTCTTTGCCGGGACGCGGTTTCTGGTCGAATTTGCCGTCCTGATAACGGCCCTGTATGCGTCCGTGGGCATCGCGCAGCAGAATCTGCACACCTTTCTCGCCTCTCAACTGTTTCTCATACGAACGCTCCACACCGATTTTGCCGATGTAGTCACCGGGCTGGTAGTAGTCGTCCTCCTCGATGTCGGCAGGCGACACCTCGGCCACATCGCCGAGCACATGGGCAGCGTAGGGATACTGATACTGGCGGATGCTGCGGCGGCGCACATAAAAACCAGGGAAGCGGAACATCTTCTCCTGAAAGACGCTGAACTCCTTGTCGGAGAGCTGGCTCATGAACAGCTGCTGGGTGAAACGCGAATAGCCAGGATTTTTGCCATAGTCCTTGATGTCGGCCATGCGCTGGTCGAAATACTCTTTGGTAATGCCCAAGGCATTGCAGAACTCGGTGGTGTCGATGCGCCCTTTGGCCTCGTTCATGATGACCATGATGTCGTAGGCAGGCTGGTTATAAACCATCAGCTTGCCATTGCGGTCGGTGATAGTGCCTCGCGAAGGATACTCAATTTTTTTCAGGAAAGCGTTACTGTCTGCATTTTTCTTGTAGTCGTCGCTCATAATCTGTAGCGTAAACAGACGGATGAGATAGACCACCACAATGGTGATGGCCACACCTGCAATTACATATCGTCTGTTGCTAAGATCGTAGTCTTTCATCCTAAAAAATTAAGCGAGACAAGAAAAAAACTTACTCCTTTACTCCCTCTCTCCTTTACTCCTTTTTAAATTGTAAATTGTCAAATTGTCAAATTGTAAATTCCTCAACTTCTTCCCCTCAAATTATCGATGACAAGAATGAGCACAAGCGTGATGAGCGTACTACCGCCAACGCATTCCACCCATTGCAGCCAGTTGAAGAAATTGAATGTTTCCAACGTGAAGAACAACAGGCAGTAAACCAGCGAGCAGATGAGCGCATAAAGGAAAAACGAAGAGAATCCCAGCGATTTGATGCCCGGCTCAAGGTCATCAGGGCTGTCACGCTGAATAAACAAGCCAAGAATATAGGGCTGCATGGCGGCCAGAAATGTTGCCGAGCCTGCTGCCACACCGGGCGTGTTGGAGAATGTGTCAATACACAGTCCCAGCAGAAAACTGCTCACAAGGATAATCCAAGGCTGCGTGTTGCGACGGAACAGCATGATGAACCAGATGTAGAGCAACGGGGTGGCACAACCGAAAAGGTGGATATGGTTCAGGACCAACGCCTGAACCACACAGAGAACTGCAAACAGCAAAATGCGCTTAATAATGTCAAACTGCATGGCTTTCTCTCCTCCTTGAACTTTGAACTTTACTCCTTTTCTCCTCTACTCCTTTACTCCTTCTACTCCTTTATTCTTTAACCTTCAGCGAATCTTGGGCGGCCCGTAGCACTTTCAAGCGTTCCTGCATCACGGTGTCGTCAATCACACATACGTTGCGCAGTATGCCGAAATCGGTTGACAACTGCACTTGTAAACGATAGGAAAGACCATCGGCAGAGTTATATACATGCAAAATCTTTCCCACCAGCAGTCCTGGGGGAAACACCGACGAGTAGCCGCTTGTCACCACCTTGTCGTAGAGCCTGAAATGTGCGTGGCGCGGAATGTCTTCCACATACGCAATGTTTGAGGCTCCGCCTTTCCACTGCAAGTAGCCGAAATAACCCCGGTTTTCAATGGCCACGCTGATGTTGGAGTGCGAGTTGATGACAGGAATGACTACAGAGTAATTGGCAGACACCATATAGACGATGCCCACAATACCACTGCCGCAAGCAACACCCATGTCCTTGCGCACACCGTCGGCACTACCCTTGTCTATTGTGATGAGGTTCTCCTGGCTGGCGATGGAGTTATCTACCACCTTGGCCGGAATCAGCTTGTACTGGCTGAGCATTTCCAGCTGCTCGCGCTTCATGAACGACGAGTCCTTGGTGGCCTCAACCAGTTTCTCTGAAAGTTGTTTGACCTGGCGTTCCAGATAAACGTTGCGCGTTGTGAGCACTTCGTTTTCCTGCACCAGGCCAAGAAACGACTCAATCGAGGCATTCCAGTCATAAACTTTTCCGGCCACCACATTGGCCGACGAGAACCAAACGCTGCCTTGGTAGCTGTTATACTGGAACAGCAACACCATACTGACAATCTCGAGTACGACAAAGAGAAACCAATGGTAATATTTTGCCAGGAACTCCAGTAGATTGCGCATAGTGGTTCTATCTCATCAGGAACGAGAATTTGTCAACGTTCTTCAGTGCAATGCCAGCACCTTTGGCCACGCAGTGGAGCGGGTCTTCTGCCACATGGAAAGGAATATTGATTTTGTCGGTCAGACGCTTGTCGAGTCCGCGGAGCAATGCGCCGCCACCCGTCAGATAGATGCCGTTTTTCACGATGTCGGCATACAACTCAGGCGGTGTGTTCTCCAGAGCATTGAGCACGGCCGTCTCAATCTTCGCCACGGTCTTGTCAATGCAGTGGGCAATCTCCTGATAGCACACGGGCACCTCCATGGGCAGTGCGGTGATACGGTTTGGTCCGTGCACCACATAGTCCTCGGGAGCCTCCTCGCCAAGGTCGGTCAGAGCCGAGCCCACGTTAATCTTGATGCGCTCAGCCATACGCTCACTCACTTTGACATTGTGCTGGCGGCTCATGTACTCCTGAATGTCAGCCGTCAGGTCGTCGCCAGCCATCTTGATGGAGTTGTTGGCCACGATGCCGCCCAGCGAAATGACAGCAATCTCGGTGGTGCCGCCGCCGATGTCAACAATCATGTTGCCCTCGGGAGCCTCCACGTCGAGACCGATACCAATGGCAGCAGCCATCGGCTCAAAAATCAGGTAAACATCGCGCCCGTCGGCATGTTCGGCAGAGTCGCGCACGGCTCTGAGCTCCACTTCGGTTGAGCCTGAAGGCACGCCGATGACCATTCTGAGTGAAGGTGTGAACAAGCGGCTGCCCGAGTGCACCATCTTGATGAGTCCGCGCATCATCTGCTCACAGGCCGAGAAGTCGGCAATCACACCATCGCGCAGCGGTCTCACCGTGCGGATATTGTCGTGCGTCTTCTCGTACATCAGCTTGGCCTGCTGTCCCACGGCAATCATCTTGCCGTCAGCACGGTTGAGGGCCACAACTGAAGGTTCGTCAACAACAATCTTGTCGTCACTGATAATGATGGTATTGGCTGTGCCAAGGTCCATCGCAATTTCTTGTACAAACGAAAAAAGTCCCATACTATTTTTCTATTTCACAATTGTACTATTTCACAATTATACTATTTCACATTTGTCTGCTAACTCCCGTTAACTTCCGATAACTCCCGATAACTCCTTTACTCCTTTACTCCTTTACTTAACTCAAACCACTTATGGATGGCTGTGTCATAGCTGGAGCTCACGCCGAAAGCGCGTTCGGCAAAGAGCCTACGGTCCTCAAGGTCGGTCTGTGCTCCCTTGCGGTTGAGCAGGTCGAGCAGCATGGCATATTCGGCCTTGCTGGGCACAATCACCACATCCTTGAAATTCTTCGCGCCGGCACGTATAAGCGAGATGCCACCAATGTCGATTTTCTCAATGATGTCGTCCTCGCACGCACCACTGGCCACGGTCTGTTCGAAAGGATAGAGATCCACAATCACGAGGTCTATTTCGGGAATATCATACTGCGCCATCTGCCCGCGGTCGCCCTCATTGTCGCGCCGCGCCAGGATGCCGCCAAAAACCTTCGGATGCAGCGTCTTCACCCTGCCACCAAGAATAGAGGGATAAGTAGTCAAGTCTTCCACTTTCTGGCAGTCATAGCCTAAGCTCTCAATAAAAGCCTGAGTACCGCCCGTTGACAAAAAATTCACGCCCTCGGCGTGGAGTTTCGAAAGCAATTCCTCTAAACCATCTTTATGAAAAACCGACACGAGCGCGGTTTTCATCTTCCTTGATTCAGCCATACTTTAATAAAAACGAATGATAATAATGTACATTATTTATTTCAGACTGCAAAAATACGAAAAAACACCGACAACCCAACAACCTTTTCAAACAAATTTTCAAAAAACATCACAAAAATTGCCGCAAGTCAATTTTTGGAGCAGCGAATGCCAACATGCTTGCATGATTGGCTGAGTCGCGACAAAAATCAACGAAGTTCATAACAGCACAAAAAAAGACTTCCCTTTTGGGGGAAGCCTTTTCCTATTTGGGAGTGTGATTAGTCTAACACGAGGCGGATCTGCATGGCCCAATCGTTCTCATCCTTTTCTTTGCTGACCTTTATATTGTCGTCTGTGACAGTGACGTGACCGCCTTCCTTTGTGTAGTATTCCATGTGGTGCTCGCCCCAGCATTGTGACTCGTAGTTGTAGTAGTACTGTTCAAAATCATCTCCTATCATATAATGATAATTTACAGCCTTGAAAGTGTACCATCCAAACCATCTCAGTTGGAATCCTGTGACTCCCCCACGTGCCATCATTTCAGAGATGCTCTTGCTGCCCATTTTGGCGGTGACGGCCGATTTCAGGTTTTCAAAGTCCGTCATCTTGGCAACGTGCCATCCGTTAGGAGTCTTCAAATTGTTGATGCTTTCGAGTGTGTAAT
>JAFZSI010000066.1 GCA_017619445.1 Prevotella sp. | reverse complement strand
GTTATCTGACATTGGCCAACAAGCTCATCCACGAGGTCAATCCCAATGCCATTACCATTGCCGAGGAAGTGAGCGGAATGCCCGGTCTTGCTGCCAAGTTCGAGGATGGCGGCTACGGATTCGACTACCGCATGGCCATGAATATTCCCGACTACTGGATTAAGACCATCAAGGAGGTGAGCGACGAGAACTGGAAACCCAGCTCCATATTCTGGGAGGTGAAAAACCGCCGTCCGGACGAGAAGACCATCAGCTACTGCGAGAGCCACGACCAGGCATTGGTGGGCGACAAGACAATCATCTTCCGGTTGATTGACGCCGACATGTACTGGCACTTCAAGAAAGGCGACGAGAACGAAATCGCCCGCCGCGGAATAGCCCTGCACAAGATGATTCGATTGGTCACAGCAGCAGCCATCAACGGTGGATACCTCAACTTCATGGGCAACGAGTTCGGACATCCCGAATGGATTGACTTCCCCCGCGAGGGCAACGGATGGAGTTACAAGTACGCACGCCGACAGTGGAATCTTGTTGACAACAAGGAACTGTGCTACCATTGGCTTGGCGACTTCGACCGCGAGATGCTCAAGGTCATCAAGAGCCAGAAGAAGTTCAACAGCACACCCGTGCAGGAGATTTGGCACAACGACGGCGACCAGGTGCTGGCATTCATGCGTGGCGACCTCGTGTTTGTGTTCAACTTTTCGCCCAGCCGCTCGTTCACCGACTATGGTTTCCTGGTGCCTACGGGCAGCTACGATGTGGTGCTTAACACCGACGCCACAGCCTTTGGCGGTAACGGCCTGGCCGACGACAGCATCACCCATTTCACCAACTACGACCCGCTCTACGTGAACGACCACAAGGAATGGCTCAAACTCTACATTCCCGCACGCTCGGCAGTAGTATTGAAGAAGAACTGACAACATTGGACTATTGGACGATTCGACTATTGGACAATTGGACCATCTGAAAATTGTATAATAGTGAAATAGAATAATTGTGAAATAGTATAATGAATAAGCCCCAACAACATAGCACCGCTGTCGTCAAGACGGTGTGTGCTATTGTTTTTCTGCTCTTCACATTTCTCTACCTGTACTACTACCAGGCAGACATCATCGCCATGACCCAGCATGTGCTCTCGCATGGCAAGACGCACTACAACCGCCTTGTGGGTGCCCTGCTCATCACACTCGTGCTGTGGCTGCTGCAACTCGGTGTCTATGCCCTCACACGGCTCGAATGGCGCGGACATGCGCTTACCTATTTCCCCTCGCTGCTGGCGCTGACATTCCTTACCAGCGCAGGAACCCATTTCCACAACCATCCCTCCATAGGCCCCTGGCTCTGGGCATTGCCGTTGGTCATCCTCTTTTGGCTGGCATTGGTGTGGGTGTTGCGCCAGATAGAAGACATCCTGACCGAAGAACGCGGCACGGGCCTCTTCTCGCGCCTCATGTGGGTCAACATGCTCACTATGTTCATCATGTTCCTGATGGTGGCCCTGTTCAGCAACCGTGACGACACGTTCCACTACCGCATGAACGTGGAGAGCCGCCTGCTGCGTGGTGACACCGACGGAGCCTTGCAGGTGGGCAAACAATCCCTCGCCGCTGATGAGTCGCTGACACGCCTCCGCGGCTATGCACTCTCCAAGAAACACCAGTTGGGCGAGCATCTGTTTGAGTACAACATCGTGGGCGGTTCAAAGGCTCTCATACCGCCACGCGGCGACTCCACATCCGTTGCCGCAACCATCATGCTACCCTGGCAAGAACTCTACAAGCAATATCTCAGGGACAAGAAAGACTATGACCTCTGCGGCTATCTCGCAGACAAGGACATCGATAAGTTTGCCAGGACTCTTGTGAAATGCTACGAGGTGAGCGACTCCGCCCACCTGCCCAAGCACTACCGCGAGGCCCTGACCCTCTACACCCGCCAGCGTTCCCATCGGGTGGTTGACTACCACAACGCCGTCATGGAAGCCGACTTTGCCGACCTGCTGAAACTCCAGCGCGAGCACCACGACAAGCGCAGCAGCAAGAATGCCGTGCACGATACCTATGCCAACACCTATTGGTATTACTATTTCTACCGATAGGCCTTTTTCCGGCTTGTATTCATTCTGTTCTGTAGGAACATAGATAAACAGCGAAGCAGTGACCAACATCTGGCCGCCGCTTCGCTGTATTTTGCCATTATTTCTTTTATTGATGACGCTGAAAGCGTCGCCTCTCAGTAACCGAGGGTACGAGCGAAGCGAGCACCCCCGGAAACAGACGTGAGTGGGAGTAACTGCACTCTGACGGAGTGCCCCAATACTCGGAGATGGGCAAGCGATGAGATGGGCGACCCCGTTAGGGTCGGGAGACTGCCTGTCGGTATCCCTATCCGCAGGTCCTTCGGACACTACGGTTACTGATAGGAGATGCTTCCAGCATCTTTCCTGCCTCTTAGGAGTTAACTGGAGTTACCGGAAGTTAAGAGGTCTCCGACCTCTGGAGTTAGCGGACATGTGCTTTTTCAAACCAAAACGAATGCTATTACATAATCCGCTATCGCTCGGTCAATTGCAAGCAAGCTTGATTTGCTCTCGCTTAAACGCGGATTTGTCCGTTAACTTCAACCGACGCAGTCGGGTTAACTCCCATTAACTCCAAATAACTCCCTAACAAACGTGCCTAGTCTGTTCCCTCCGTTCCTCTGTGTGAGAAAGCCCCCCACCGGGGGGCAAGGGGGAGCTCGCCAAGCTATGAGTTATTCTCTACAAAATTTGCTTGGCAGAAACATCATCATGCTTTACTTACAAATTCTCTAGAAAATTTCAACGTAAACCTACACTTTGCTGCCGTAAAGTATAGGTATATGATTGCAAAGCGTATCTTTACAATCATTACACGCGGGTTTGCGGTTCAAATGTTAAAATTGAAAATTCTGTGCACAAATTGTGCACAAAAAACAGACAGGAGGAAAAACGGCAAGAATACGGGAGATAAACAAACTTTTCTAATTAAATTTGAATAAAACTATCTTCTACATTTGTTTCTTATTTGAAATTTGATTATCTTTGCCCTCAGTTCGGGGAGAAATCCGAACAAAGAAAGCATTCGCTATTATTTCGCGTTCAGCCAAGAAGCCTCGCAAACTATCTTAGGTATAACAAACACGAATAATATGTGACAAAGACTCGTATGGGTTATTTGTATCCTCCAAGTATAGCAATGCACAACGCTTAGGCGTGGTGCAAACTGTTGGAGGATAAGGGGTACCAATGCGAGGCTTGCCTCTTGCTATGCGCAAAGTGCATCACGCTCTTTGCGTTTTAGCGCGATTGATAGTAGATGCAATAACTTTAAACCTATCAATCGTTATGGCAACTTCAATTAAACTTTCAAAGATTACAAAGGTTGACCTGCGTTCGTGTTGGCAGAACGAGGCAAGTGACTTTACACCTTGGTTAGCTTCAGAAGAGAACATAGCCCTTTTGGCAGATGCACTTGGCATGAATGAGTTGGAAGTGAAGTCTCAAGAAGAGCATGTCGGACCTTTCCGTGCTGATATTCTTTGCGTTGACCCAGGCACCGACAAGTTTGTGCTTATTGAAAACCAATTGGAAAAGACCGACCACAACCATTTGGGACAGATTCTTACCTATGCAGCTGGTCTTGATGCTGTCACCATTATTTGGATAGCAGAACGCTTCACAGAGGAACATCGTGCTGCTATTGACTGGCTGAATCGCATCACGGACAAGGAGTTCAATTTCTTTGGGGTTGAAATTGAGTTGATTAAGATTGGAGATAGTCCTGCAGCCCCGATGTTTAACGTGATAGCCAAGCCTAATGGATGGAGCAAGGATGTTCGCAGTTCTCAGTCATCGAACGAAGGACATACAGAAGGCAAGGTGTTCAATTATGAATACTGGAGTGCCTTTGTTGATTATATGAACAACAATCCCTCGAAGTTGTTCAGAACGCGTAGCGCCTCGTATGATCATTGGATGAGTATTGCAATGGGAATAGGAGGCGTTCACATATCCCTTCTCCTTAACAAAAGAGAGCAGAAAGCAACGATACAGCTTTACATGTGGGATGATGCAGACAAAAAGATATTTGATGCGTTGGTGAAATATAAAGATGAAGCCGACGATAAAATTGGTGCCACGTTGACTTGGCGAAGACTCGATGGTAAGAAAGCTTCAACAATAGATATGTATAAGAAATGTAATCTGGGCGACCCAGATGTGCAACAGGAAGTCTTTTCTTGGTATAGGGAGTTCACAGAGAAGTTCATAACCTTCTTTAAACCGCTTATCAAGAAAATATAGAACTATGGCAAATACCAACTTAGCAAATGCGAAGACTGCGAAGAACGATGAGTTCTATACGCAGTATGCCGACATTCAGAAAGAGATTAACGCCTATCTGGACTACGTCCCCAATGTTTTTCGTGGCAAGACGGTGCTCCTGCCTTGCGACGACCCAGAATGGAAGGTGAGTTCGACGTAAGAAAAACCGCCCGAACAAATACAAATTGTTCGGGCGGTTAGTAATTCGACTTACCCCATCGATTTTCTTTCGGAAATCCGTTGGCTTAACGATAGTCCTTGTGGTTGTGGCTCTTGACGAGTGTCATCACTTTCTTGACCTCGGCAAGTGCTTTCTCCCAGTCGGTATCGAGTGAGAATTGGGTGAGGAACTTGGCGTTGTCGTAGTAGCTCATCACGAGTTCCTTGTCGGTGTCGTGGAAGCGGGGGTAGTAGAGCGATGTCTCCTTGAAGATTCTCACCACCTCGAGGCGCTCCTTCTTTTTCCTGGCTTTGGTTACCTCGTCGAGGAACATGTTGACATACTCGTACATGGCGAGTGCCTGGCGGTCGAGCTCAATCACCTTTGCGTCGGGTGTCACCTCGCGGGCTTTCATGGCCATGTAGTTGAGTGCATCGACCTCGAATGTGGCGACTTTGCGCTTTTCCATGTCCATGGTGCGGTCGTTGGCAATGCCGTTGGCTTTGTCAAGAATACGGTTGAACACTTGTTGTGCGTTAGCACTTGTGAACGTCATGCAGCACAGGGCTGCCATAAAAAGCAATTTTTTCATTTTTCTACGTTGTTTATTTGATGGTTATTATTTTTATGGGAGTTCCTTCCTGTTCGTGATGCATCGTGGCAGTTCCTCCTGGTAGTGGGTGACCATGATGAGCGTTTTGTTGTTGCGCTCCACGAAGGTCTCGATGATGTCTTTGACCAGTTGCCGGTTCATGTCGTCGAGTCCGTGCAACGGCTCGTCGAGTATCAGCAGTTCGGGGTCCTTGACGAATGCGCGTGCGAGCAGCACCAGGCGTTGTTCTCCGCTGGAGAGTTTCAGGAACGTGCGCTCAGCCAGATGTTCTATGCCGAACAGCCGCATCCACCAGCGGCACACATCGTAGTCGCCCTCGTCGGGCTTCACATAGAGGCCCACAGAGTCCTTCAGCCCGCTTGCCACGATGCGGATGGCAGGGAGGTCGCGTTGGTAGGCGCGGTGCATCTCGGGCGACACATAGCCGATGTGTTTCTTGATGTCCCAAATAGTCTCTCCGCTGCCTCGCTGCTGGTCGAAGAGCACGATGTCGCAGGCGTAGGCCTGTGGATTGTCGGCGCATACAAGGCTGAGCAGGGTTGACTTGCCCGAGCCATTCTGTCCGCTCAGTGCCCAGCGTTCGCCGTTGTTCACCGTCCAGCAGAGGTTGCTGAGTATGGTGCGCTGGCCGTAGCGAATGCTCACATCGTTCATGCGTACCACCTCGCGCGCGTGATATTCCTTATTGTTATAGGGCAGGCTGAGCAGGGCGTCGCGTTTCTCCTGACTGAGTATGCGCATGGCCTTTGGATTGACGGCTGGCTTCAGCGGCTCGCGGCTTTGCAGGTATTCGCTGCGCGTTTGTTTGGGCTGCACGATGAGCCCGCTGACTTTCACCACATGGGTGATGAACGAGGGTATGTCGTCGGTTTTTGAGAGCACCAGCACGATTTGCAGTGCCTGTTCGCTGACAAGCATCTGGAGCAACTGTTTCAGTTGTTCGCGAGTCTCAGCATCGAGGCCGATGAACGGATTGTCGAGGATGAGCACCCGTGGCTGTGTGAAGAGCGAGGAGGCGAGTTTGAACTTCCTCAGTTCGCCGCTGGACAGCAGAATGATGTATTTGTCGAGCAGATGCTCCATGTTGAACAGCTGGTAGATGCGCTGCTGCCACTCGCGCCGCTGCGGGGTGTCGTTTCCAACAAGGCGGAAGGCTTCTTCGAGCAACTCTCCCGCGGTGGGTGTTTCGGGGTCTATTTCCATCTGGTTCCACCGCTGTTGCAGAAAGTAGGTGCGGTCGTTGTCGCCTCCGTAGGTGTCGCGGAAGGCTATGTACTTGAAGTTGTCGCTCACCAGATGCTCGTCGCCGGGTCCGAAGTTGTATTCAGCCCTGTCGGGCAACAGCGGATGACGGCCCGTAATGATGTCCACCAGCATGGTTTTACCGCCTCCGTTAGGACCTACTATGGCCAGCTGCTCGTTGTTCATCAGACAGAAGTCCACCGGCTCGGCCATGCGCCATTCTTCCTTGCGGGTGATGCCGTCGTGTATGCGGATAACGGGTTTCATAGGCCTCTCACTTTCTTTTGGTTGCGCATAGCGAAGTCCTTCCACCCGCGGTAGTTGGCCAACGACTCGGGCCTATTTGACTGCATGAAATGACAGTAGGCGGCTCCTAATGCGTCGGTGGCGTCCATGAAGTGGGGCATGTCGTCCTCGCTGAGGTTGAGCAGGCGTTTCAGCATTCCCGCCACCTGTTCTTTAGAGGCGTTGCCGTTACCTGTGATGGCCATTTTTATCTTTAGCGGCGCATATTCATGAATGGGTATGTCGTGATGAATGGCGGCTGCTATGGCCACCCCTTGTGCGCGTCCGAGTTTGAGCATCGACTGCACGTTTTTGCCGAAGAATGGGGCCTCGATGGCCATCTCGTCAGGCAGAAACTCGTTGATGACTCCCGTCACGCGCTCGAATATCTTTCCAAGACGCAGGTAGGGGTCGCTCATCTTGCGCATGTCGATGACACCCATAGCCACCATCTCCGCTTTGTTGCCCAGGGCGCGTATGATGCCGTAGCCCATGACGTTTGTGCCAGGGTCGATGCCCAGAATGATGCGTTCTCCCTTTGTCTTGTTCATGTGCAGAATATTGGTTTCCGGGCGGCTCACCTCAAATAGGGGTTCACCTGCAACTCGCGCGCCATAGTGGTCTTGGGACCGTGGCCCGTGTAGATAATCGTGTCGGCAGGCAACTTCTGAGCTATCTCCTTCAGCGACTGCATCATCTGCTCGTAGCTGCCACCATCGAAGTCTGTACGACCGATGCTCATGTGGAACAGCGTGTCGCCAGAGAATGCCACCCCTTCTTCCTCGCAATAGAAGAACACAGAGCCGGGTGTGTGGCCGGGTGTGGGAATGATGGTGAGGCGGTGCGTTCCAAAGGTGATAACGTCGTCGGGTTCCAGATATTTCCCTACGGGCGGGAAATCTTCCTCGTATTCCTCCAGGTTGGCAAAACGGCGCGTCTGCTCCTGCATGTCGTCCATCAGATACTCGTCTTTGGCCGACACCTCGGGCTTCAGGCCGTAGGCTTTATAGACAAAGTAGTTGCCAAAATTGTGGTCTATGTGTCCGTGGGTTTGCAACAGGTGAACGGGCCTCAGCTCGTTGCTGTCTATATACTCGATGATGGCCATCCGCTCTGTGGGGTGCAGGGCACCGCAGTCGATGATGACACACTCGCCCGTGTTGTCGCTCACCACGAACGTGTTCTCCTGGAACATGTTGCATACAAATCGTTCAATATTCAACATAATGGTACGTAGATTAAATGTTTCTCCTTGAACCAAGGCTCGCTGAACCAGCTGCTGAGCTCGCTCACCTCGGCTTTTTTCTTTACTGTCTGTATCTCACTCTCAACATTGCCGCCCTTGAAACAGAAAAGGCCGTTCATCATTGAGTTGCGCTGGGTTTTAGAGATGTTCTTCCGAATGATTTTCAGCAAGTCGGGCAGGGGCATTACGGCACGGCTTACCACGAACTCAAACTTGCCTTTCTCGTCCTCGCCACGCAGATGCTGTGCCACGCAGTTCTTCAGTCCTATGGCGTTGGCTATCTCTGTTGCCACCATGATTTTCTTTCCCGTTCCGTCGATGAGTTTGAAGCGGCTCTCAGGAAACATGATGGCCAGCGGAATGCCTGGGAAGCCGCCACCTGTACCAAAGTCGAGAATGGTGGTTCCGGGGCGAAAGCGTATAGCCTTGGCTATGCCCAGCGAATGCAGCACGTGGTGCTCGTAAAGGTTTTCGATGTCCTTGCGCGAAATCACGTTGATTTTCTGGTTCCAGTCGGCATACAACTCATAAAGCGCGGCAAACTGGCGTTGCTGCTCTTCTGTGATGTTGGGGAAGTATTTGTTTATCAGTTCCATCGACCCAAAGCCTATGTTAGTATGTTACTGTGTCTATTTAGTATGTTAGTATGTTACTATGTCTTAAATCAGTTACTATGTCTAATATGTTAGTATGTTACTGTGTTACTGTGTCTAAAATCAGTTACTATGTCTTAACAAGTCTTCCAAGTCAGAGTAGGGGATGGCGATGTTAATCTCGCCGACCGCATGGGGCGCAATCTCGTCCTCCACATAGATGAAAGTTATTTCGTCCTTGTCCAGGATGAAGTTGTCGGTCGGGTAGGGGTCAATCCCCTCGAAAATCACCTGCTCGCGAAGGCCTTCAATGTCCTCGGCGTCGAATTTCTTACACATCCGCTCCACAATCTTGTCGCAAAGCCCCTGCTCAAAACCGGGCACAAAGACGTCGGTCAGCGTGATGCGCTTGCCTGTGCTCGCATCAAAGTTGCGCACCAAAGTCTGGCTGAAGCCGTGTGCGCCTCCCGCGAAACTATACGTGTCGGCCACATAACTGAGCATGTTGTCGCGGCCATTGCGGGTGGTGGTGCTTACGATATACTCGCAGTTGTATGACGTAGCGTGGTCCTTGTCCTGACGATATAGCGGAGCCATGTCTTTCAGATAGTCGGCCACATAGCGTTTCACGAACGAATCCACCGCGTGGCGCATGGTGATGTGCTCTTTGCCTATTGCCAGATAGTCGGGCACCAGCAAACCGCTGTGCAGGAGCGAGTCGTTAATGGCGTCGGCCTGCTTTCCGCCCTTGGCATACTGAATGCTGAGACGTATGTGGCAGGTGGGCGACTGCGCATCGTCTGCCACCAGCCTGACGGTGGTGTCGGTTGTGATGCTGTCAAACTCCAGCCCTTCAATCTTTGCCGTCCTGGCCGAATCGCCTCCGCCGCATCCAATCATCATCGGAAGCAACAGACAGGCCATGTAAAAAACTCTTTTCATCTGAAAATGTATAATGATTTGCAAAGGTAGTGCAAAAAATCGGAATGGCGAAAAATGTTAACTTAGATATTGTTAAAACCGCTAAAACTCGCCGATTTAATGATGATTGTTTGTAACTTTGCACCCAAAATCGTGGTTTAGCGGCTGATAGACTCGCCTATGGGCTGATGGCAGCACGCCAACGGTTTAGGTAAAATGCAGACAAACAACACAACTAAACAAGCATTCAAAGCCGCCCTGTTCGACTTGGACGGAGTGGTTTTCGACACCGAGCCTCAGTATTCAATATTCTGGGGCAGTCAATGTCGGCTCTACCATCCCGAACAGCCGGGGCTGGAGAACCGCATCAAGGGACAGACGCTCACACAAATCTATGACGGTAATTTTGCCGACATGCCCGAAGCCCAAAAGGCCATTACGGCAAGGCTGAACGAGTTTGAGCAGCAAATGCACTTCGACTATCTGCCCGGGTTGCTCACTTTTATCGACGAACTTCGGCAAAGGGGCATCAAGACAGCCGTTGTGACCAGTTCAAACACGGAGAAAATGAGTAGCGTCTATCGCCAGCACCCTGAGTTCAAAGGACTTTTCGACGCCATTCTCACCGAGGAGGACTTCGCCCACAGCAAGCCCCATCCCGACTGCTATCTGCGCGCCGCAGCACGATTCTCCGTGCCCTGCGGGCAATGCATCGTGTTCGAGGATAGTTTCAACGGTCTCCGCTCAGGCAGGGCTGCAGAAATGGCTGTAGTAGGCCTCTCCACCACCAACCCGGCCGAGAGCATAGCACCCCTGGCCGATGTGGTGATAGCCGACTATCAAGGGCTGAACTACGAAATATTGTGCGAAAAACTGTCGGTTTGCAGAAAAAAGTAGTAACTTTGCAACCTGTAAATTGTAAATCTGTAAATTGTAAGTAAATTGTAAATTGTAAATAGTCAAATAGTAAATTAACATGGCAGGATATTTGGTTAGCGACACGCGCAAGGTTACTACGCATCGCTTTATTGAAATGAAACAACGGGGCGAGAAAATCTCTATGCTCACCTCTTACGACTTTACAACAGCAGGTATTGTTGACAAGGCCGGAGTAGATTCAATTCTTATTGGCGACTCGGCCTCGAATGTGATGGCCGGCAACGCCACCACGCTCCCCATCACCGTTGATGAGATGATTTATCATGCCCGCTCGGTGGTGCGTGCCGTGAGCCGTGCGCTCGTCATCTGCGACATGCCTTTCGGCTCCTATCAGGTGGGTCGTCACGAGGGTGTGACCAACGCCATTCGCATCATGAAGGAGAGCGGATGCGACGCCCTGAAACTTGAGGGTGGTGAGGAAATCATCGAGACCGTCAAAGGCATTCTCAACGCGGGAATACCCGTCTGCGGACACTTGGGACTCACTCCGCAAAGTATCAATAAATTTGGCACTTACGCCGTTCGCGCTAAAGAAGAGGCTGAAGCCAAGAAACTCATCCGCGACGCTCAACTGCTCGACGAGGCTGGCTGCTTTGCTATCGTGCTGGAGAAGGTGCCTGCCAAGCTCGCAACCGAAGTGTCGAAGCTCGTTAAATGCCCCACAATCGGCATCGGAGCAGGCAACGGTACCGACGGCCAGGTGCTTGTGGTTGACGACATGCTGGGCAAGACACAGGGCTTCTCGCCTAAATTCCTCCGCCGTTATGCTGACCTCGGCACCGTGATGACCGACGCCATCGGACAGTATGTAACCGATGTGAAAAGCGGAGACTTCCCCAACGAGAACGAAAGTTATTGATGGACACTCAGAACACTCCCGTACATCTGCGGCTCTGGCATCGTGGGTTCTGGCTGCTGGCATTCGCCAATATGCTGCTCACGATGTCTGTCTATATGCTTATACCCCTGCTGGGCGACTGGCTAAAGTTCTCGCTCGGACTCTCGCCCTGGCTCAACGGCTTTCTGATGGGCATCTATGGGGTAGGGCTTTTTCTGCTCGGTCCGCTGTGCAGCTGGTGGGTTCAGCGCTACCGTCGCAACCACATCTGCCAGCTGTCCATCCTCGCAATGATGCTCGTGTTGGCGGCTTTCTGGCTCATGCGCCTGCAATCGCCCATCAGGGTTGAAGGCTGGCAGTCGTTTCTGCCCTGGCAGTTCGGCCTGCTGCGCCTGTTGCTCGGAGCTACGTTCGGATTGGCGCAGATGGTGTTGTGCAGCACCTTGATAATCGACGTGTGCGAGTCCTTTCAGCGCACCGAGGCCAACCATTCAGCAGCCTGGTTCGGGCGGTTTGCAGTAGCTCTGGGGCCTATGACAGGCCTGCTGCTCATGCGCTGGAGCACTCGTGTTCCCGCAACCATCAGCACTTGGGCCGACCCCTCATTGGCCGCTGTGGTATTGGCCTTGCTGGCTGCCGTGCTCATCATGCTCGTGCCATTCCCCTTCCGTGCTCCCGACGACCGTTTCAGCCGTATCTCACTCGACCGTTTCTTCCTTACCGACGGCTGGCTGCTCTTTGCAAACCTGCTGCCCGTCACAGCCGTTGTGGGTATGGTGCTCGCCACTGAGCGCAGTCCTATGTTCTACGCCATGATGATGACCGGATTCTTCATGGCCCTGCTGGCCGAGAAATTCGTTTTCGCCGATGCCGACCTGAAAAGCCAGACCATCTGCGGGCTCATCCTCCTCTTTGCCGCCTCGTTGCTCATGCGCTGGCCTATCACCCCAGCCGCTCCATATCTTGCGCCTGTGTGCCTTTCTTTGGGCGTGGGCATCATCGGCTCGCGCTTCCTGCTGTTCTTCATCAAACTGAGCCATCATTGCCAGCGCGGCACTTCGCAGAGCACCTTCTTCCTTGCTTGGGAGACCGGCATCAGCATTGGCCTGCTTGTGGGCTACGCCTTGCCCGCACAAGTGTTCCAGCTGAGTCTGGTGCTCATCGTCGCAGCCTTCCTGCTCTACAATTTCATTACCCACAACTGGTATCTGAAGCACAAGAACAGGTAGGCATTAATATTTTAAGATTTAAAACAAACTAATATGAAAAAATTGATTCTTACATTGTGTGTCGCCCTGTTCAGCATGGGCGCATACGCTCAGGTGAACCTTGCCGGGCGCGTGTATCATTGTGCAAACTTGGTAGAAAAAGAGATGCTTGAGACTAAAAAAGAAGTGGCCAACGTAGATACAAAGGGCATGAGCGAGGAAGAGAAAAAGGAGGTAGAAAGCGAAAAAAAGGCCGTTGACGCGCTTATGAAGGCGATTTCCTCTACGATGACACTCAAATTCATCGACAGTAAGACGGTGGAGGTTAGCGTGGTTATGAAATTTGATGAGGCAAAGGCAAAACAAGAGGGTGCATCGTGGATGCTGCGGAAGCTTGCCAAAATGAAGTTGGGCAAGGGGAAATCGAAAAAAGGAACGAGTGCCTATACCGTTAATGGGCGCAAGGTACTCGTTACATCCACTGAGAAGAAAAAGGAGAACAAAACCATGACGTTTGAACTTAGCGAGGACGGCAAGTCGATGGACTATATAACGACGAACAAGAAGGGGGAGAAGAGCAAAGTTGTGCTGAAACGCACAAAATAGCTATTGTTAGTCAGGCAAATCGCGGAGTAAAAACACAAACCTACACATTGTTTTCGTAAACCTACACTATACGCTCATAAAGCGGCACTTTGCGCTCGTAAAGTGCCGCTTTATGATTAAATTTTCTAGAGAATTTGTAGGTAATTGTTTGCATTCACCCCCAAACTTATAATAATATGTGTAAAAAACTTGGTGTGGTGATTTTTTTTTTATACCTTTGCAGCTTAAAATGAGAAAGGGGGGAGAGAAGGAGTAAAGGAGTAGGGGAGAGAGCATCAACAGGAACAATAAACAAAATTAGTTATATAGCAACGAAGAACGAAAATGGCTAAGAGATTTGCCGAACACAAGGGTCTCAACCTGACGGAGACCAACAATGAGGTTCTCGCCCAGTGGGCGAAGGACGATATTTTCCATCGTAGCATTACTGAGCGCGAGGGCTGCCCTCAGTTCGTGTTTTATGAGGGTCCTCCCTCAGCCAACGGCCACCCGGGCATTCACCACGTGCTGGCCCGCAGCATCAAGGACACGTTCAACCGCTACAAGACCATGAAGGGGTTCCAGGTTCATCGCAAGGCTGGATGGGACACCCACGGCCTGCCTGTGGAGCTCGGCGTGGAGAAGGAACTGGGCATCACGAAGGCTGATATCGACAACCACGAGTCGCCACGATACATCAGTTGTGAGGAGTATAACCACAAGTGCCGCGAGAATGTGATGAAGTTCACAGCCGAATGGCGCGACCTCACAGAGCGGATGGGTTATTTCGTGGACCTCGACAACCCCTACATCACCTACGACAACAAGTATATTGAGACGCTCTGGTGGCTGCTGCGCCAGTTGTACGACAAGGATATGCTCTACAAGGGCTACACCATTCAGCCCTATTCGCCCGCAGCAGGCACAGGCCTCTCGAGTCACGAACTCAACCAGCCGGGATGCTACCGCGACGTGAAGGACACCACCTGTACGGCGCTGTTCAAGATGAAGAACCCGAAGGCAGAGATGTCGAAGTGGGGCACAGCCTACTTTATGGCCTGGACAACCACACCCTGGACACTTGCGGCCAACTCGGCGCTCTGCGTAGGCCCGAAGATTGACTATGTGGCCATAGAGACCTACAATCCCTATAGTGCCGAGAAAATTACCGTAGTGCTGGCAGAGGCGCGTGTGGGAGCCTATTTCACTCCCGAGGGACAGATTACCGACGGCGGCGAGATGCCCGAGTACAAGAAGGGCGACAAGCTGCTGCCCTACCGCATCGTGGCCCGCTACAAGGGTACCGACCTCGAGGGAATGCAGTACGAGCAGCTGATGCCTGCCATCAAGCCGCTCTCCGACGGCGCCTTCCGCGTGATTCCCGGCGACTATGTGACTACCGACGATGGTGCCGGTATTGTGCACATCGCTCCCAACTTTGGTGCCGACGACGCCTTTGTGGCCAAGAAGGCCGGCGTGCCTCCCATCGTGCTGATTGACAAGAAAGGCAACGAGCGTCCTGTGGTTGACCTGCAGGGCAAATACTTCAACATAGAAGACCTCGACGAGGAGTTTGTGAAGCAGTATGTCAACGTGGCCGAATGGGGCAAGTTTGCCGGACGCTACGTGAAGAATGCCTACGACGAGAATCTCTCCGACAAGGACGAGACGCTCGACATCAGCATCTGCATGGACCTGAAGGCTCAGGACAAAGTGTTCAAGATTGAGAAGCACGTGCACAACTATCCCCATTGCTGGCGTACCGACAAGCCCGTGCTCTACTATCCGCTCGACTCGTGGTTCATTCGCTCAACTGCGAAGAAGGAACGTATGTTTGAGCTCAACAAAACCATCAACTGGCAACCTGAATCGACGGGTACGGGACGCTTCGGCAACTGGCTGGAGAACCTGAACGACTGGAACCTCTCGCGCTCGCGTTTCTGGGGTACTCCGCTGCCCATCTGGCGCGACGAGGACGGCAACGAAATCTGCATCGGCAGCGTTGAGCAGCTGTACAACGAGATTGAAAAAGCCGTCAAGGCTGGCGTTATGGCCGTGAATCCGCTGAAAGAAAAAGGATTTGTGCCGGGCGACATGAGTCAGGAGAACTACGACCGCATCGACCTGCACCGCCCGTACGTTGACGACATTTTGCTAGTGAGCCCCGCAGGCAAGCCCATGAAGCGCGAGACCGACCTGATTGACGTTTGGTTCGACTCTGGCTCTATGCCCTACGCCCAGGTTCACTATCCGTTTGAGAACCGCGAGGCCATCGACGAGCGGAAGGCGTTCCCCGCTGAGTTCATCAACGAGGGCGTTGACCAGACGCGCGGTTGGTTCTTCACGCTCCACGCTATCGGCACGATGGTGTTCGACTCTGTGGCCTTCAAGAACGTCATTTCTACCGGTCTTGTGCTCGACGCAAAGGGCAACAAGATGTCGAAGCACGTGGGCAACGTGGTCAATCCGTTTGAGATGATTGAGAAGTATGGAGCCGATGCCGTGCGCTTCTATATGATGACCAACTCCGAGCCTTGGGACAACCTGAAGTTCGACCCGATGGGCGTCGACGAGGTGCGCCGCAAGTTCTTCGGAACGCTCTACAACACCTACAGCTTCTTCGCTCTCTACGCCAACGTGGACGGATTCGACCCCGCAGCAGATTACGGTGTGACACTCCGTCATGAGGAGAAGCCTGAGATTGACCGCTGGATTCTCTCGTGCCTGAACACGCTTGTCAAGAACGTGACGAAGGAGTTCGACGGCTACGACCCCACACGCGCAGGCCGACTCATCGACGCCTTTGTGAACGACGACCTGAGCAACTGGTACGTGCGCTTGAACCGCAAACGTTTCTGGGGTAAGGAGATGAGCGCCGACAAACTCTCGGCCTACCAGACGCTCTACACCTGTCTGATGACTGTCAGCAAGCTGATGGCCCCGCTCGCTCCGTTCTTTGCCGACCAGCTCTACAACGACCTGAACGGCCCGATGGACAGCGTGCATCTCGACACATACCCGCAGGCCGACGAGCAGCTGATTGACAAAGACCTGGAGGCCCGTATGCAGATGGCACAGAAGATTACGTCGATGACGCTGGCCCTACGCCGCAAGGTGAACATCAAGGTGCGCCAGCCGCTGCAGCAAATCATGATTCCCGCCGTTGACGACAAGCAGCGCGAGCACATCGAGGCCGTGAAGAATCTCATCATGAGCGAGGTGAACGTCAAAGACCTGAAGTTCGTTGAAGGCGCGGGCATACTGGTGAAGAAGGTGAAGTGCAACTTCCGCACGATGGGCAAGAAGTTCGGCAAGCTGATGAAGGGCGTGGCCGCTCAGATGGGCGCGCTCACCCAGGAGCAGATTGCAGAGCTCGAGCAGAACGGCACCATCGCCCTTACCGTTGACGGACAAGAGGTTGTGGTAGAAGCAGCCGACGTTGAAATCATCAGCGAGGACATTCCCGGATGGCTGGTGGCCAACGACGGCAACCTGACTGTGGCGCTCGAGGTGGAGCTTACCGACGAGCTGCTGAAGGAAGGTATGGCCCGCGAGCTCATCAACCGCATCCAGAACCTGCGCAAGGAGAACGGGCTCGAGATAACCGACCGCATCAACGTCACCATCCAGCCCAACGAGCAGGTGGAAGCATCGGTGAAGGACTTTGGTGATTACATCAAAACCCAAGTGCTGGCCGACAGCATCACCCTGGCCGACAACGAAGGCACAGAAACGGAATTCGACGATTTCAAACTGAACATTCTTATAAACAAAATCTGAACTAACAACTAATAACCAATAACACCTGAACAGAAAATGGCAGAAAAAAAACGCTATAGTGACGAGGAACTGGAAGAGTTCCGCGCTATTATCAACGAGAAACTGGCTTTGGCCAAACGCGACTACAACGCTATGATGCGCCAGCTGATGAACAAAGACGGAAACGACGTGGACGACACATCGCCCACCTACAAAGTGCTCGAGGAGGGCAGCGCCACGCAGAGCAAGGAAGAACTCATTCAGCTGGCCAGCCGTCAGCAGAAGTTCATCCAGGGCCTCGAGGCTGCACTCGTGCGCATCGAGAACAAAACCTACGGCATCGACCGCATGACTGGCGAACTGATTCCGAAGGAGCGTCTGCGCGCCGTCCCACATGCCACGCTCAGCGTTGCCTCGAAAATGGCAAAGAAACACTAATTCATGAAACAAATCCTTAGCAGGGGCAGGCTTGCCTGCCTCTTGGTGATTGCCATCATTCTGATTGACCAGATTATCAAAATCGAGGTCAAGACCAATATGCGACTCCACGAAACCATCTACATCACAGACTGGTTTCAGCTGGTGTTCATCGAGAACAAAGGAATGGCTTACGGGATGTCGTTCATCTACAAGCCCCTGCTCACAATCTTCAGGGTGGCTGCATCGGTGCTCATCGGCTACTACATCTGGCAACAGGTGAAGGCAAAGGCACGATGGGGCTACATCGTATGCCTCTCCATGCTTCTTGCAGGTGCGCTGGGCAACGTGTTCGACTGCATGTTCTACGGACTCATTTTCCACGCCTCGTCGCCCGATTATGTTTCCTATTTCGTGCCCTTCGGACAAGGCTACGCGTCGTTCCTGCAAGGCAAGGTGGTGGACATGTTCTACTTCCCCTTGGTCACCTTTACATGGCCCGACTGGATGCCTTTCTGTGGCGGCTCTGAATACACGTTCTTCAGTCCCATCTTCAACTTTGCAGACTCGTCAATCACGGTGAGCTTCTTCCTTTTGTTGCTTTTCTACCACAAGGAACTGTCCGCCATCTCGCTTTCCGGCAAGGCCAAGCAGAAGGCTGAGAATGATGATGTGCAGAAGGAGGAGAACAAGAATGCGGACAACGTTTCGCAAACCCTCAACCCCGAACAACCTAATCAATCCGAACAATAAGCTCATGCGCACGAAGCATTTCCGATGGATTCAAGTGGTGATGGCTATGATGCTGGTGGTTGCCTGCAAGCCAGGTGTTCCACGTGGCATTATACAGCCGAATGTCATGGAGTCGATTCTATACGACTATCACATGGCACAAGGCGCAGCTATGACCGACTACGAGAACTCCAACTACAAGAAATGCCTCTATTCCAATGCCGTGCTCAAGAAATACGGAATTACACAAGAAGAGTTCGACAGCTCTATGGTTTACTACATGGAGAACACTTCCTATCTGCACGAAATCTATAAGAACCTTGCTGAACGTATCAACAAACAGGCTCTCGCAATGGGCTCGTCTGCTGGCCTTGTGAGTATTGAGAACGCCAGCGACACGGCCAACATCTGGCGGGCTTCTGATGCCTTGCTGCTCCTGCCGCAAGCACCCGAGAACCAGTTCTCTTATGATGTGAAGGCCGATACCTCGTTCCATGCGGGCGACAAGGTGATTATGAATTTCGACACCAAATTCCTGTGGCAGGAAGGTATCAAAGACGGCATCATGATGATTTGTGCCACTTACGGCAACGACAGCATTACAAGTCGCGTGGTGCACCTTTCTTCAGACAACCACTACAGCATTGCCCTCAACGATTTAGGTCATCGCGGATTCAAGAAAATCAACGGTTTCTTCTATGTTTCTGAAGGCAGCTCCAGCGGTTCCGCATCGACAACCACGCTCAAGCTGATGTTTGTGCACAACATCTCGCTCGTGAGAATGCACGAACAGAAGCCCCGACAATTGCCCGGAGCACCAAACGCACAAGGCAACATGCCAGGCAACCCACAAGCAGCAGGCATGTCTTCGTCGGACAGCGTGAAACAACTGTTGAATAAAAGAAGTGCAGAGAATCTTGGCGACAGTTCCAACAAGCAACAAACACTTCAACAGCAGCAGGCTATACAAAAAATCCAAATGAACAACTAAGTGCCACGTATGCACTTACGCCTAATAGAATAAACAAACCCAATAAATTAATAATCAGAATCTATGAGAAGAGTAGCAGCACACGACGTAATTGAAGGCAGCACCCAAATCCATCTGGGAGCCGTAGAGATTGAAGGTGATAAGGCCGAACGTTATTATCACTTCACACAAGAATTGCCCCGCACAGAATGGCTTGGCGGCACCATCGAAATCATTAATGGACAGGCTTTCCACGAGGGGAAACTCCTGACAGAGTAGTTAACGGTTACATCTACCGTTTTTATTCCTCCATACAGCACAAAAAAGCGGATGTGTCAGAATAGACGCATCCGCATTTTTTGTTTTGCCTGTTTCCTTAACTTATATTATTCACGGGAGTTATCTGGAGTTATATGAATGTCACCCATATTCATCAACAACACGTCTGCGAATTCATCGGGAGTTAACGGAAGTTAGCGGACAAATCCGCGATTAAGCGAGAGCCAACCAAGCTTGCTTGAAATTGGCCGAGCGTTAATAGCCAGAGTATTGTCAGTTAACTCCCTGAGCGGTTGAAAACCGCGATAACTTCAGTAACTCCAGATAACTCCAAGAATAATTCAGGTTAAGAGTTCATGCTCAGCAGGAATTCCTCGTTGCTAACCGTTCTGTCCATGCGGTCGTGCACCACATCCATTGCCTCTATGGCATTCATGTCTGAGATGTGCTTGCGCAGAATCCACATGCGGTCGAGAGTGGTCTTGTCTTGCAGCAGGTCGTCGCGGCGTGTGCTCGAAGCCACCAGGTTGACAGCCGGGAAGATGCGCTTGTTCGACAGCGAGCGGTCGAGTTGCAACTCCATATTGCCGGTGCCCTTGAACTCCTCGAAAATCACCTCGTCCATCTTGCTGCCCGTGTCGATAAGGGCCGTAGCCACGATGGTGAGCGAGCCGCCACCCTCGATGTTGCGTGCAGCACCGAAGAAGCGCTTGGGCTTCTGCAGGGCGTTGGCGTCAACACCACCCGTGAGCACCTTGCCGCTGGCCGGAGCCACCGTGTTGTAGGCACGGGCCAGTCGGGTAATAGAATCGAGGAAAATCACCACATCATGGCCACATTCCACCATGCGCTTGGCTTTCTCCAACACGATGCCGGCAATCTTCACGTGACGCTCGGCAGGCTCGTCGAACGTAGAGGCAATTACCTCTGCGTTCACCGTGCGGGCCATGTCGGTCACCTCCTCGGGACGCTCGTCGATGAGCAGCATCATGAGGTAGGCCTCGGGATGGTTGGCGGCAATGGCGTTGGCAATATCCTTCATCAGGATGGTCTTACCCGTCTTTGGCTGAGCCACGATGAGAGCACGCTGACCCTTGCCGATGGGGGAGAAGAGGTCAACGATGCGCGTGCTGAGATTGGTAGTCGCACGGTCGCCGCAGAGCGTGAATTTCTCGTCGGGGAACAGCGGCGTCAGATGCTCGAAGGGAATCCTGTCGCGCACCTCTGCCGGCTGGCGGCCGTTGATTTTGTCGATGCTCGTCAGCGGGAAATACTTCTCGCCGTCGTGAGGCGGGCGCACATGGCATTCCACCACGTCGCCGGTCTTCAGACCGTAGCGCTTCACCTGGTTGTTGGCCACATACACATCGTCGGGCGAAGACAAATAGTTGTAGTCGCTCGAACGGAGGAAACCGTAGCCGTCGGGCATGATTTCAAGCACGCCGTTTGCGGTAATGATGTCAGAGAAATCATATTGCTGCTGTGCGGCTTCCTGCTGCGGAGCGGCAGGCTGACGGTAGGCCACCACCTGCGGAGCCACGTTGACAGGTGTTGTTGGATTGTCGAACATGTCGTAGTTGGGTAGGGCAGAGCGGTCCTCAATCGGCAAGTCAACCAACGTGATGAAGTCGGTTCCGTCGCCCGGATCGCCTGGCCACACACCCTCAGCAATAGCCTCGCGCTTTTCTTCAGCGTTCTCATTGTGTGCATTCACTTTGGCCTGAAGCTGAGCCAGCAGGTCGTCGCTGGGTTTCTCTGCCTCGCTGCTCTGAACGTTGCCAGTAGCAAACTGAGCCTCGGGCACAATGTCGCCGTTGTTGTCGTTCATCTCCTGAATCGAAGAAGACTCTGCAACCTCTGTTTCCTGCGTTTTCACGTTCTCGGGTTCCGCGTTGAGAGCAGCCTCGGCCGAAGCCTTTGCAGCAGCTTCTGCGGCAGCTATAGCAGCCAATTCTGCCTTCGATTTACGTCCACGATGCTTGGGGAATTTTGCAAGAATCTCGGCTGCGTCAACCTGAACAACAGGAGCCTCATTAACAGCCTCTTCCTGATGCTCCTCAATGGGAGCAACCGACTTGGTCTCTTCTTTGCTGACCACTTTCTCCTCAATTCTCGGAGCGGGCTCCTCTTTTTTCTTCTTCGGCAGTTCGTCTTTGAAGATGGACTGTGGTTCCTGAGGGGCATTCTTACCGTTCTTCTTTAAGTCGAAGTTCTCGCCCTCCTTGCCGTTAACAGAATAAACGCGGTCGGTATCTTTTTTCACAATGCGCTGCCTGCGACGCTTGCCACCGAGCGGATTCTTGTTGCCCTCCACTTCGGCCTGCTTGTCGAGAATTGTATAAACAGCTTCTTCTTGCGAAGCACTTGAATCAATGTTTGTACCCAATTCTTTTGCAATATCTCCCAATTCGGAGATACTCTTCGATAATAATTCGTCCTTACTATACATATTATATATATGTAGATGTTTGTTGATGATGATTAATTGTTTTTCTGAGGATGTTTGCCATTCTCTTTCGTGTGTTAATATCGGTATGAGAATGGAAACGGATTGAATGTTTTCCTTAAAACGCTGCAAAGTTACGCCTTTTTTCTTATTCTGCCAAAAAAATGCGCGTTTTTTTTCTTTTGAGCACTCAAATAGCGCCCACCGCGAAAACTATCGGGTATAAGTATTATACAATTCGAACAACGCCGCCACGCACTGGCTTTCAGTCATGCTCTTCACGTTGAAGCCATAGGCCTGCATCACGGCGCGGTCGTTGTCCTGATGAGCCTTGCGCAGTTCAACAGGCATGGTCAGCTCGTCGTACAGGTCGGCCAACGATGAGTCGGGGTAAAGGGCACGGGCATCAAGGATTGCCTGCGCCGTCTGTTCAATCTTCGCCTTCTGTACATCAGTAGGATTGGGCCAGGGGAAGTTGTTGTAAACCACGTCTTTGCTATAGCGATAACGCATTTCCAGTCTTCCGCAGACAGCCCTCATCCAAGCCATGTGTACGTTGCTCTCGAGTATGCCGAAATGGAAGAGCGTGGCATTGGGGATGAGAAAAACTAGGTTACTGGCCAACACATCGGGATACATAAAACCCATAGGAACATAACGGCGCTTTTCAGAAGAAACTGAGGGCACGATGATGTAGTTCGTATCCGGCATGTTCTCAACATGGAATCGTGTCGGACGGTCTGCAAGTTTGCGAGTTCCAGCACTGGTACTTGCCAAACGTATTTCTCTTACTGCCTCTATCCGTTTCAAGCAATGAGGCATTTTGCGTAATTCCGCAGGTGAGCAATCGCCTAACCACAAGCAATAACGCGGCCTCTGATGTATGAATTCCTCGGATCCATACCAAGGTTTAAAGTATTGTGCTGAGAGTGGTTCCAATTTTATAAAATCTTCCATCTGCTCCTTTGTAAAGAGATAATTTCCGCCGTCAATGGGCTTATTACCTATTCCAATCCAAGGTACATCACAAATGGGCGAAGGCCGGCTACTTATAAACACATCGGGCGCATCCATCAGATAGGCATTAATGTGGCTGGCAGGGATAATACGTTCTCCATCATAGATTACGGGAGAAGCAGAACTATTCAACTCCCCCTCTAAGATTAGAGGGGGGTGGGGGGCGTTGACCTCTTCTTTCATTTGCAGAATGCTGTTCACGATTGCTTCCGGTTGTTGGAACACCATTTTGTTCTCAAAGCGCAAAGTACGGATTCCGTATTTATGAAGCAGCTCATCGTCACGTGCTTGGTCGTGTTCAGGCATAGAGCCATAATAGTGGTAGTCTCCGTCAAGCTCGACAGCAAGCTTTAGTGCAGGACAATAGAAATCGACAATATGGGGACCAATGGAGAACTGACGCCGGAACTGTAAGCCGCCAACCTTCTTCCCTTTGAGAATGTTCCAAAGTCCACCCTCGGCAGGTGTGCCGTTTTTACGGAGCATGCGTCGCAGGGATTTCATGTCTTCAGTGTTCATCACATGCTCTGTTTCTGTCAACGCCCCCTGACCCCCTCTAATCTTAGAGGGGGAGTAAGTATGTTCTGCTTTTGGAGTGGTTGCGGAGAAACCTACTATCACGCAATGTACGTGGGCTTTCATGCTGGCCTCGCTATCCCATCGGAAGGTGCGGTGGGCAAAGTTGATGCGAAGCCCATTTTCCATGAGAGGCTGCCACAGGTTTGCTACTTGTTCTCCCTGACAAATGCTGTTGGTGGATACAAAAGCAATTTGAGGATGCCCTATTCGTGTTGACTGAAAGGCTTTCATATACCAGCAGCACACATAGTCAAGATTGCCGACATTCTTCCACTTCTCGCCAAATATACTGATGACATCTGCTTTCTGTTCGCTGTTCATCTGCCGTGCTCCCACGAATGGCGGATTGCCCATGATATAATTATAGAATATGGTGAGCCCCTTTTCCTTTGGCTTTTCTTCGTAGAGGATTTCATACACATTGGGGCGTATTTCTTTTCTTCCGACTTCTACGGGTATATAGCCGGGGACGGTTCTGCTTGATGGCAAACAGTTTACTGGCAACGGTGATGGCAGATCGTCTTTGTATGGGATGAAATTCCAATCCATTCTCAGCGCATTGCCCTCACGGATGTTGGTATAGCTTTTCAGCGGCAGGAAGTCGATATCTCGGCGTATAATCTTCTCGGTCTCTGCCAGCATCTGCGCCTCGGAAATCCACAGGGCGGTGGTGGCCACGGTGACGGCAAAGTCGTTGATTTCTATGCCGTAGAACTGCTGTATGCTCACCTTGATGGGATTCACCTCCTCAAAACCTATGAACGACTGTCCGTGATGGCGTTCGCGGATGACCTCGTTCTCCAAGCGTCGTAAAGAAAGGTAGGTCTCTGTGAGGAAGTTGCCAGAGCCGCAGGCTGGGTCAAGGAAAGTGAGCGAGGCAAGGCGGTCTTGGTAGGCATCGAGTTTCTTCTGTCGTTGTTTCTCAATCTTTTCTTCCAGAATGCCGTTCAGTTCTCGCCGCAGGTCATTAAGGAACAGCGGGTCGATTACCTTGTGAATGTTCTCAATCGAGGTGTAGTGCATGCCGCCCGAGCGGCGCGTCTCGGGATTAAGTGTGCTTTCAAATACGGCTCCGAAAATGGTGGGCGAAATCTCGCTCCAGTCAAAGTCAAGGCTGGCATTCTGTAGCAGTGCGGTCCTAAGCTCATCGGTGAACTGCGGAATTTCTATTTCCTCATCAAACAATCCGCCGTTGGTGTAGGGGAACGCCTTCAGGTCGTCCTGCAAATACTTGCTGCGCTTGTCCAAAGGCGTGTTCAGCACTTCAAACAAATCGCGCAATGCCCGGCGCAGGTCCTTTGCCTCGTAGGTTACGAGGAAGTCGTGGAACTGGTCGTGAGTGAACACTCCTGCATCCTCAGCATACAGACAGAACACAATGCGCACACAAAGGATATTGAGCCAACGCAGTGCCTCGGGGCTGTTGTCGTCGTATTGTCTTAGCAGCGCGTCGTATATCTTTCCGACAATCTCACCGGCCTGCATCGACACCTGCATCTCCTTGCTCAGGTGCTCGCTCTTGGCATCGACAAGAAACTGCAGCCGATAGTATTCCTTGCCTAAGTTCTCCAGCATTATCTGCTCAGGCTCGCCGTTGGGCTGCTCCATGTCATAGACCAGGAACTCGGAGAAGTTGCAGGTGACTATCCAGCGGGGATGCTCAGACACAGGCAGGCTGACCACGTAGCGGCGTGCCTGCTGAAAAGGATTGAGCAGTGAGCCGTCGCTCTGAAGAATGCCCTTGCGCAAATCCTTGCCCAGCGACTTTTGCTCGATAAGCACGCGCGTAGAGGGGATGCGCCCGTCAATGAAGTTGGAGGCATCCACCATGCGATGGTCCTCAAACGAAATGAATCCGTCTGAAGGTGTCTCTATGCCAAAGACGTTCGTCAGCAGGTCTATCCAGAAGGGCTGCGACTCGCCCCGCTCATAGCCTCTGCCTTTCCATCGCTCGGCAAATTCGGCAGCAGCAGTTGCCATCTGTTTCTCTGAACGCATGTTATGTGTGTTGCTGGTCAGGTTTAAATGCAGGTAATTCGGTTTCGCTACAAAATTATAAATTCTTTCTGACATAACTGCAAGCATTACGGATAAATTTTCTAAAGAATTCATTCGTAAAGCAGCATGTTGTTTTCATAACTCGTGGTACCAAAAAATCAACGTCGGGAGATATGATTGATTTTTCTAGAGAATTTTTTCGTAAAGTCGCATGTTGCTTTCATAAAGCATAGGTTTATGAAAACAACGTTAAGAGTTACTGATGTAAAGGATCACTATAGAAATGAAAAACGCCCATCGCAACAGTAGAGGTTGCAATGGGCGTGTGGTATGATGCACAACCAGATAGGGTAGGGCATGTTATCTTATTGCATTTAGGCGCGTCTTGATTTTATCCACATAGGCATCGATGACGGCAACGGCGGTGATGTTGACCACATCGCGCACACTTGAGCCGAAGTCGGTGAAGTGGATGGGTTTGTTGAGTCCCATCTGTATGGGGCCTATGATTTCCACGTCGGCGTCGAGAGCCTGAAGCATTTTGTAGCTGGAGCGCGCACTGGTGAGGTTGGGGAAGATGAGCATGTTTGCATCGAGTCCTTTCAAGCGTGTGAAGGGGTAGAGCTGGTCGCGCATCTCGCGGTCGAGGGCGAATCCGAGCTGTATTTCTCCGTCGATGACCAGTTCGGGATATTCTGTCTGCATACGCTCTACGGCAAGGCGCACCTTACGCGAACCTTCGCTGCCGTCGCTTCCGAAGTTTGAGTGGCTCACCATTGCAATGTTGGGTTTCTCGTTGAAGAACCTTACTGCCGTGGCCGAGAGTTTGGCAATATCTACGAGCACGTCGGTGGTGGGGTTGGCGTTGACCAGCGTGTCGGCAATATAGAGGGTTCCCTTTGGTGAGTTGATGATGTGCATGGTGGCAAAGTGTTTGTACTCTTCACGTATGCCGATGACTTCTTTTGCCACCTTGATGGTGTTGGAGTACTTGGTGTAGAGTCCGGTGATGAAAGCGTCGGCCTCGCCTGTCTCCACCATCATCATGCCGAAGTAGTTGCGCTCGAACATCTTGTCGTTGGCCTCCTGGAAGGTGTATCCGTCGCGCTGGCGTTTCTCGGTGAGTATGCGGGCATAGCGTTCGCGGCGCTCCTGCTCGCGCGGGTGGCGCAGGTTTACAATCTCTATGCCCTCAAGGTTGAGGTCGAGCGAGTCGGCCAGCTTGCCGATGGTCTCTTCATTGCCAAGCAGTACGGGGTGGCAGATTCCCTCGGCGTTGGCCTGCACGGCAGCCTTGAGCATGGTGGGGTGAACGGCCTCAGCAAAGACAACGCGCTGGGGATGGGCGGCTGCGGTGGCGTAGAGTTTCTGCGTGAGCTTGGTTTCCTGTCCGAGAAGCACACTGAGCGACTGCTTATAAGCCTGCCAGTCGGCAATCTGCTTGCGGGCTACGCCGCTCTCGATGGCAGCCTTGGCCACGGCAGCACTCACCTCGCTGATGAGCCTTGGGTCAACGGGTTTCGGAATGAAGTAATCGCGGCCGAAATGCAGGTTGTTCACCTTATAGACATCGTTCACCACGTCGGGGACAGGCTGTTTGGCCAGGTCGGCAATGGCGTGTACGGCAGCCATTTTCATCTCTTCGTTGATGGCGGTGGCATGTACGTCGAGGGCTCCGCGGAAGATGTATGGGAAGCCTATGACGTTGTTAATCTGGTTGGGATAGTCGGTACGGCCCGTTGACATGAGCACATCGGGACGGGCGGCCATCGCTTCCTCGTAACTAATTTCAGGCACGGGGTTGGCCAATGCGAAGATGACAGGGTCTTTGGCCATAGTGCGCACCATTTCTTGTGTGAGCACATTGCCCTTCGACAGACCAACAAACACGTCGGCACCATTGATGGCCTCGGCCAGCGTGTGGACGTCGCGGCGATCGGTGGCAAAGAATGCTTTCTGCTCGTTCAGGTTGGGGCGGTCGCTGGTAATGACACCCTTGGAGTCGAGCATCAGAATGTTTTCCTTGCGGGCACCCAAAGCCATGTAGAGTTTTGTGCACGAAATGGCGGCTGCACCAGCACCATTCACAACGATGCGCACTTGGCTGATGTCCTTGCCGTTCACCTCAAGGGCGTTTTTCAGTCCTGCGGCACTAATAATGGCGGTTCCGTGCTGGTCGTCGTGCATCACGGGAATGTCGAGCGTACGCTTGAGGCGCTCCTCAATGTAGAAGCACTCGGGAGCCTTGATGTCCTCAAGGTTGATGCCTCCGAAGGTGGGGGCAATCTTCTCCACGGCCTCGCAGAATTTCTCGGGGTCTTTCTCATCAACCTCGATATCGAACACGTCGATGCCACCGTAAATCTTGAACAGCAGGCCTTTGCCCTCCATGACGGGCTTGCCGCTGAGCGCGCCGATGTCGCCCAGTCCCAATACAGCTGTGCCGTTGCTGATGACGGCCACCAAGTTGCCTTTGTCTGTGTATTTGTATGCGTCGTCGGGATTATCCTGAATCTCTAAGCATGGAAAAGCCACGCCAGGAGAGTAAGCCAGGCTAAGGTCGGTCTGTGTGCGGTAGGGTTTAGTGGGTTTTACCTCAATTTTACCAGGACGGCCGTTCTCATGATAAGCAAGAGCGGCCTCTTTTGAAATCTTTACCATATTAAATAAACTAATTATATAAGAAGATTATAGAATTTACAATTTGACAATTTACAATTTACAATTTCTCCTTTTCTCCTATTCTCATTACTCTTTTCCCCCAAAAACGGTGCAAAGGTAATAAAAATGAAAGAAAACGGTGCGAGTTTTTAAAAGTTTTTATTATCTTTGCGATGTTTATTTATTAATAGTTATTTACAGATGAAAAACGCCCCGCCAACTGAATACAGAAAAACGCTGAAACAAAAGATTCTGGTGACAGCCATGAATTGCTTCAAGCAAAAAGGTATCAAGGCTGTGAGGATGGACGACATAGCCAACGAGTTGTCTATCTCCAAGCGAACATTGTACGAGATTTTCAGCAACAAGGAACAGCTGCTCTACGAAGGCGTGATTGTAGAAAGGCAGTACCAGCGTGAGGAGATGCTTCAGTTTGTGAAGAACCACGACGACGTGATGCAAATCATCATACATTTTTATCACATCAGGTTTCAGGAACTGGGCTCGGTCAATCCGCTGTTCTTCACAGAAATCAGTAAATACAAGCGTGTGGCCGACTATTTGTATGCACAGCAGGAAGAACAGCTACAGAACAGGCGCGCTTTCTTCATGCGCGGTGTTCGTGAGGGGTATTTTCTTCCACAGCTCAACTATGAGGTGGTGCCCCGGTTGGGTGAAGCTGTTATGAACTACATCATGTCTGCCAAGATTTATCAGCAATACACGTTGCAGGAAGTGTTCAGGAATTTCGTTTCGGTAATTCTCCGTGGGTGTTGCACGGAAAAGGGCAAAAAGATGCTCGACGAATCGCTATAAACCTAATTGATATAACACAGAAACGGGAGCCTACTCATGCGGGCTCCCGTTTCTGATGCTTTCTTTATACTCTCGTTACTTGTTTTATACCCTTAATGGTGCGCAGTTTCTTGATAAGAGCCTCAAGACGCGAAGTATCGTCGAGCATCACGGTGACATGGCCGCTGAAAAGACCGTCGTTGGAATCAATATTGATGCTTCGCATCACGATTTTCTCTTCTTTCGAAATGACACTTGTCAGGTTGTTTACAATACCCAAATCATCGTTGCCGATAATACGCAGGGTGATGGAGTATTGCGACGAGCCTTTGCCGCTCCAACGTGCACGAACAACACGATAACCAAAACGTTTGCGCAGCTCAGGCGCGTTGGGGCAGTCGGTACGGTGAATCTTTATGCCGCCACTGACGGTGACAAACCCGAAAACATCGTCGCCATAGATGGGATGGCAGCATTTGGCCAGCTGATAATCCACGCCTTTCAGATTGCGGTCGATGACCAATACGTCGTCGTTGCCACGAGTCATTTCCTCGTTGGGGCTTTCAAATTCATATTCGTCGGCACTACGGACGGGCTGCTGCTGGGCAGAGGGATTTTGCTCGTAGTCGCGCAACTCGATGTATTTGTCTATCACATCGTTCACTTCGAGAGCACCCTCAGCCAGTTGTTTGTAGAACTCTGAGGTGAGTTTGAATCCCAATTTCTTGATGACGTGATTCATGATGGACTCGTCGAGCTCAATCTTGCGGTTCTTGAGCCGGCGTTGCAAGGTTTCCTTGGCATAGAGACCATCTTTTATTTGCGTTTCCTTGAGTGCGAGGCGTATTTTTGCCTTGGCGCGGCTGGTCTTCACTACGTTCAGCCAGTCTTGCTTGGGCTTCTGTGTGCTTGAGGTCATGATTTCCACCTGGTCGCCGCTTTGAAGCTGCTGGCGGAAGGTGACAACCTTGTTGTTAATGCGAGCACCAGTACATTGGTTGCCCACTTTGGAGTGAATGTGGTAGGCAAAATCGAGCACCGTGGCCCCCTTGGGGAATTTCAACAAGTCGCCGCGGGGCGTGAAAACAAACACCTCGTCCTCATACAAGTCCATCTTGAACGTGTCCATGACTTGCAGGTCGTCTCCAGCCTCCAATGCCGAGCGGATGCTGTTAAGCCAGTCGTCCATGCCTCCTTCGGAGCCTTTCACGCCTTTGTATCGCCAATGGGCAGCAAGTCCACGCTCGGCAATGTCGTCCATGCGCTCGGTTCTGATTTGCACTTCCACCCATTTCTGCTCAGGTCCGAGAACAGTTATATGCAGACTCTCGTAGCCGTTCGATTTCGGCACACTCAGCCAGTCGCGCAGGCGCTTCGGATTGGGCTGATACATATCGGTAATGATGGAATACACTTGCCAGCATTGCATCAGTTCTACCGTGTGCAACTTTTTCAATTCCTCCGCCGACTGGTTAACGCCTTGGGCAATGGTGGGGGAGTCGATGATAATGCGAATGGCAAACAAATCGTAGATGCCTTCGAAGCCACACTTCTGCTTCTTCATCTTTTGCCAGATGGAGTGAATGGATTTTGTGCGTCCTTTCATGTGGAAATGCAGACCGGCGGCACACAGTTTCTCGTCAATAGGACGAATGAAGCGTTCGATGTAGGCGTCGCGACTTTTCTTGGTGGCATTGAGCTTCTCCTTAATCATGTAGTAAGCGTCGTGCTCAAGATATTTCAGCGACAAGTCCTCAAGCTCGCTTTTCAGTTTATAAAGACCCAGTTTGTGTGCCAATGGGGCATAGAGATAGCTGGCTTCTTCTGAGACGCGCAGCTTGGCTTCCTCGTTGTCTGTATCACGAATCTGACGCATCAGGTTCACACGGTCGGCAATCATAATGAGGATGACGCGCATGTCCTCGGCAAACGACAAAAGGAGATTGCGGAAATTCTCGCTTTCAATTACAGGATTCTTCTTATACAGTTCCTGAATACGCACAATGCCGCGGATAATCTGTGCCACACTGCTGCCGTATGAGCGTTCTATCTCGTCAATGCTTACAAAACCTTGTATCACGCTACCATATAAAAGAATGGCCAGCACTCCATCGCGGCGTAAACCGATTTCCTCAACAGCAATCTGTGCCGTCTGGAAACCATGCAACACGGGATTCAGCCCAAAAACATCGCGGGGCAACAGGTCGTTGGCCAATGCTGAGCGCAGATGCTGACGAAGGTTGCCCTCATCGTCGGGGTGCAACGAGCCTTGCAGCAACTTTCTTAATTGTGCCACAACCTCAATGGTCTCGCGCCGTTCTTCTCGGGTAAATAATAGTCTTTGTGCCATAGACAATTGCTATATTATGGGATTTTTACATGCAAAGATACAATTTTTTCCCGATTTATTTCTTGTTTTAAGAAAAACTAATTATATTTGTGGAATAAATACCAAAAACACGTTATAAATCAAAATCATATTATGCTAACACAACAAGATTTCAAACAGCTTGCTCAAAAAGGAATTACTGAAGAGCAAATCAAAACCCAATTAGACGAGTTCAAGACTGGTTTCCCTTTCCTCCGCCTCGAAGCTGCTGCAGCTATAGGCAAGGGAATTGTTGCACCCGACGCTGACGAACGCCAGCAGTTCGTTGACGCCTGGAACGAATACAAGGCCGAAGGAAAGAAAATCGTGAAGTTCGTGCCCGCAAGTGGTGCTGCCAGCCGCATGTTCAAAGACATGTTTGCCTTCTTAGATGCTGATTACGATGTTCCCACCACGAAATTCGAACAGCAGTATTTCGACAATATCGAGAAATTCGCATTCTACGATGCACTCGACGAGGTTTGTCAGAAGAACGAAGGCAAGGGCATCAAGCAGCTCATTGCCGACGGAAACTACAAAGCCGTTGTTGCCAACATGTTGAAGGAAAAGGGTCTTAACTACGGTCAGCTGCCCAAGGGTATGCTGCTCTTCCACCGTTATCCCGAGGGCGTGCGCACCCCGATGGAAGAACACCTGGTGGAAGGTGCGCTCTATGCTGCCAGCGCCGGCGAGGCCAACGTTCACTTCACCGTCAGCCATGAGCACATGCAGTTCTTCGAGCAAAAAGTTGCTGACAAGAAAGACGGCTACGCACAGAAGTTCGGTGTGAAATACAACATCAGTTTCTCAGAGCAGAAACCCAGCACCGACACCGTGGCAGCCAATCCCGACAACACACCTTTCCGCAACGAAGACGGCTCGCTGCTGTTCCGTCCCGGTGGTCACGGCGCGCTCATCGAAAACCTGAACGAGATTGACGCAGACGTCATTTTCATTAAGAACATTGACAACGTTGTGCCCGACCGTCTGAAACCCGAGACTGTGGAATACAAGCAACTCATTGCAGGTGTGCTGGTCAGCTTGCAGAAACGCGCTTTTGAATATCTGAGCCAGCTCAACTCAGGCGAGTACAACCACGCAAAACTCGAGGAAATCATCCGTTTCGTGCAGCATGACCTCTGCTGCCGCAAGCCCGACATCAAGGAACTTGAGGATGCCGATCTCGTAATCTATCTGAAACAGAAGCTCAACCGCCCAATGCGTGTCTGCGGAGTGGTGAAGAATGTTGGAGAACCCGGTGGAGGACCGTTCCTTACCTATAATCAGGATGGCACCATCAGCCTTCAGATTCTCGAAAGCTCACAGATAGACAAGAGCAACGAAGAGTATATGCGCATGTTCACCGAAGGCACTCACTTCAACCCGGTTGATTTGGTCTGCGCCGTAAAGGATTACAAGGGACAGCCCTACAATTTGCCTGATTTTGTTGATAAAACCACCGGTTTCATCAGCAGTAAGAGTAAGAACGGTAAGGAACTAAAGGCACTCGAGTTGCCTGGTCTTTGGAATGGTGCGATGAGCAACTGGAACACCGTATTCGTAGAGGTTCCCCTCGGCACGTTCAATCCCGTAAAAACCGTCAACGACCTGTTGCGCGAACAACACCAGTAATTCAGTAAACCTTTAGAAATGAAAATCCCAGATATGCGCCTTGCATGTCTGGGATTTCTTTTGTCCGCTTAGCCATGATAACCGTAATCATGGGAAATGAGCGGAGTAGGGTGGATGTGAGCGGAATACGGGAATCGAACCCGCCTCCCAGGCTTGGGAAGCCCGTGCACTACCGATGTGCTAATTCCGCAAATAGATGATTTGTGCTGTCAGATGATTGCTTGGTTAGTGATGCGCGAGTATTTTTTGCGCCGAAACGAGCCGATAGGGGGACTCGAACCCCCGACCCACGCATTACGAATGCGTTGCTCTACCAACTGAGCCATATCGGCTAATATCCGCTGTTGTTTTAGGAAGCATCTGTTTTTGCAAATGCGGTTGCAAAGGTAATCAATTTTTCGGATATACAAAATATTTTCACGATAATTTTTCCTTTAAGTAGCGGGCGGTAATGCTTTCCTTACATTGGGTCAAGGCCTCGGGAGTGCCTGCAAACACCAGGTTGCCGCCCTTGTCGCCACCATCGGGTCCAAGGTCAATCACGTGGTCGGCACACTTGATAATATCCATGTTGTGCTCAATGACGATGATGCTGTGGCCGCGTTTGATGAGCGAGTCGAATGCAGCAAGCAGGCGTTTGATGTCGTGGAAGTGAAGACCCGTCGTGGGCTCGTCGAAAATAAAGAGTGTAGGGTCCTGACGCTCCTGTCCGATGAAATAGGCCAGCTTAACACGCTGATTCTCACCGCCTGATAGGGTTGAGGAGCTTTGTCCGAGTTTGATGTAACCCAGTCCCACGTCGTTCAGAGGCTTCAGCCTGTCAACAATCTGTTTCAACGAACTCTGCATGTTTTTCGGAGCCTTTTCCTTTGTTGAGCCGAAAAACTCAATGGCTTCCGCCACGGTCATATTCAGCACATCGTCGATGTTTTTTCCTTCGTAGCGCACATCCAGAATGTCGCGCTTGAAACGGTGACCGTGACAAGCGTCGCACTCAAGCACCAAATCGGCCATGAACTGCATCTCGACGGTAATAACTCCCGCGCCTTTGCATTCCTCGCACCTTCCGCCGTCGGTGTTGAACGAGAAATACTGCGGAGAGAAACTCATCTGCTGAGCCAAGGGCTGATCGGCAAACAATTGTCTGACAGCATCGTAAGCCTTAACATAAGTGGCTGGATTCGAGCGTGTTGACTTACCTATGGGATTCTGGTCAACAAACTCCACACGACTCACATGCTGCCAATCGCCTTCGAGTGCGATGTGCTCACCCGGCACGTCGGCAACCTCATCCAGCTTGCGCTTGAGGGCAGGGTAGAGGATGCCTTTCACCAACGACGACTTGCCGCTGCCGCTGACACCCGTCACAACGGTTAGTACATTGAGCGGGAACTTCACATCGATGCCCCGCAGGTTGTTCATGCGGCAACCGCGCAGCTCGATGGCCATGTTCCATTGGCGACGTGTGGCAGGAACGTCAATCTGTTCGCTATGCGTGAGGTATTTAACTGTGTAAGACTGCGGATATTTGTCAACCGACTCGGCAGTAATGGTTTTCGCGTCGCCCTCAAACACGATTTCTCCTCCCAAACGGCCTGCATCGGGCCCCACATCTATGAGATAGTCGGCTGCACGGATGATTTCCTCGTCGTGTTCCACCACAATAACCGTATTACCCAGCGACTGCAGCTGGCGCAACACGTTAATCAGGCGGTCGGTGTCGCGGCTGTGAAGTCCTATGCTCGGCTCATCGAGGATATACAGCGAGCCGACAAGACTACTTCCAAGCGATGTGGTAAGGTTGATGCGCTGGCTCTCACCACCACTCAACGTGTTTGACTGTCGGTTGAGCGTCAGATAGCCAACACCCACATCTACAAGGAATTGCAGTCGGTTTCGGATTTCAGTAAGAAGGCGTTTGGCCACACTAGCATCGTGTTCGTCAAGCTCCAGACGGTCAAACCAGCGTTTCAGTTCATAAACCGGCATTTCAACCAGGTCGCTGATGCTCATGCCCTGAATTTTCACATAAGAGGCTTCCTTTTTCAGCCGTCGGCCATTGCACTCCGGACAAACGGTTTTGCCACGATAACGGCTCAACATGACGCGGTACTGAATTTTGTACTGATTGTCCTTTACCATCTGGAAGAAAGCGTCGATACACACTTTGTCTTCCGGCTTTCTGCGCTGCTCAGAGGGTAACCCGTGCCACAACCAGTCTTTCTGTTGGCGTGTGAGGTTGTAGTAAGGTTCGAAAATGGGGAAGTCATCGGCGGCTGCCCGTCGGCAGAACTCATCTTTCCACATACCCATTTTCTCACCGTGCCAACATTGCACGCAACCATCATAGACGCTCAGCGAAGTGTTGGGCACCACAAGCCGCTCGTCGATGCCTATAACGCTGCCAAAGCCCTCGCAGACTGGACAAGCGCCAGCAGGCGAATTGAACGAGAACATATTGTCGCTGGATTCTTCAAAGCGTATTCCGTCGGCTTCGAAGCGTGTAGAGAAGTCATAGACAATGTTCGACGGCAAGAACATCACGCGGCATTGGCCGTCGCCCTCGTAGAAAGCGGTTTCAGCCGAATCAATAATACGCGCCACAACATCTTTGGCATCATCTACAGAAAGACGGTCGATGAGCAGATAAACATCTTCCTTCTTAACATGCTCTAAATCAGCAGTTTCCAAGAAGTCATCGATTCTTTTAAACGATTTATTATGATAAATACGAGCATAACCTTCCTGAATCATCATCTGCAGGTGACGTTCCAACGTGCGGTCGTCGGGAATGTGCAGGGGAGCCATAATGACGAAGCGCGTACCCTTAGAAAAACTCTGCACACACGCAAGAATGTCCTCGGTGGAGTGTTTCTTAACTTCCTCGCCGCTGATGGGAGAAAATGTTTTTCCGATGCGGGCGTATAACAGGCGCAGATACTCATAGATTTCTGTGGATGTGCCAACGGTGGAGCGCGGGTTACGGCTGACCACTTTCTGCTCAATGGCGATGGCAGGGGGCAATCCTTTGATGAAGTCGCACTCAGGTTTGCTCATACGCCCCAAAAACTGACGCGCATAGCTGGAAAGGCTCTCCACATAGCGGCGCTGGCCTTCGGCATAAAGCGTGTCGAATGCTAACGACGACTTGCCGGAGCCGCTGACGCCAGCAATGACGATGAATTTGTCGCGCGGAATATTGAGCGAAATATTCCTCAGATTATTTACGCGCGTTCCCTTAATCTCTATATAGTCACTCATGGGGCAGAAGTTACTTTTTGATTATTTCCAGTTCCAACTATACATTTTCCCTTTTCATATACTCTATTTATCATAATGCCGATTATCTTAAAAATGCGCAGATTTGTGTTTATACAGGCGCAGATTTGCATTCCAGACCTATTCACTACTGAATTTTGCATCTAAAACGGCGTTATCAGCTTCGATATTTATTAACATGCAAAAATACACAAAAAAACTGACTCCGCAAAATAGAATTAAATTTTCTAGAGAATTTCATCATAACGTGGCACTTTAAAATCGTAAAGAGGCACTTTGGAATCGTAAAGAGGCACTTTGAAATCGTAAAGTGGCACTTTGGAGTCGAAATTCATAGTTCTGAGATTACAAAGCGATGTTTTATGGAAATATAGATTGGAAGGTAATTCATTTGTCAAGCACGATGAATTGGCAATACAACAGACTTTTCACATTATTTATCGTTTCAAATCGAAAATTGATGTAACAAAACGCTCCGAAATTCGTTGTATTATAGCCGGACTCAGAAAACGGTAAGTAAATGAGCATTCAGATGAACTAAAACTTCGAAAGATGTTGACAAAATGTAAGTTACACTCCCCTATTTAACGTTTTTTAATTGCAAAAAATATGCAAAGAGTGATACAACCTATTTGTTTTTTTTGTAATTTTGCAGCGTTTTAGGAATAGTATTATAATATATTCGCTTGGTTTTCAGGCATTTGCGACTACATTAAGGTATCAAGGATGAGACAATTAAAGATTCAAAAAAGTATTACGAATCGCTCAAGCGAGGCGCTGGACAAGTATCTCGTGGAAATTGGGCGTGCTCCGCTGATTTCGATTGACGAAGAGATTGAATTGGCCCAGAAGATTAAGAAGGGCGGTCGTGAGGGTGAAATTGCTAAAGACAAATTGGTAACTGCCAACCTCCGTTTTGTGGTGTCGGTTGCCAAACAATACCAACATCAGGGACTGACGCTTACCGACCTCATCGACGAGGGCAACATCGGTCTTATTAAGGCTGCGCAGAAGTTTGACGAGACGCGCGGTTTCAAATTCATTTCGTATGCTGTGTGGTGGATTCGCCAAAGCATTCTGCAAGCCATTGCAGAACAAAGCCGCATTGTGCGCCTTCCGCTGAATCAGGTGGGCTCGCTCAGCAAGATAAACCACGAAATCAACCGTTTCGAGCAGGAGAACCAGCGCCATCCGTCGGTGTCTGAGCTCTCTGAGGCAACAAAACTCGACGAGGAGAAGATTGGCCAGAGCCTTATGGCAGACGGTCATCACGTGAGCATAGACGCACCGTTCCAGGATGGTGAGGACAACTGCATGCTTGATGTAATGGCCAGTGGTGACGACAGCCGTACCGACCGTCAGGTTGACCATGAGAGCATGGCGCAGGAGTTGAACTCTGTTTTGAATAAAGTATTGAAAGAAAGAGAGATAACAATTATTCGTGAATGCTTTGGTATAGGATGCCACGAGAAGGGTCTTGAGGAGATTGGCGACCAGCTGGGACTTACCCGCGAGCGTGTTCGTCAGATTCGCGAGAAGAGTATTGCCAAGCTGCGCGACAGCGGCAATGCCCGCATCCTGATGAAGTATCTTGGATGATTATTTACATCAGTTTCTTTAATTCAAACGTGAATCCTCTCAGGCCGTATGGCTTGGGAGGATTTTTGTGTTTTGATGAAAAAATACGGCAATTGCTCGTTTTTTAGATTCTTTTTATGTAATTTTGCGACAAAAGTCGCTAAATTACATGCACTCGGCGTAAAAAAAGAAAGAATTCTTTTTGTTCTGCCCTCGTTTTTATGTAATTTTGTCAGCCAGTGAACAAATGCCAGAAAAATACTTGCCTTTTGATGCTTATTGCCATGCTGTTGACGGCCATGAGCACTTACGGAAAGAGCAGACAACTGCCCTTGGTGTTGCAGCGCACTTTTGAATACAAGAAAAGCGTTGCCGGCCAGGTTCACGGCACATCCACCAACGTTTATTCGCGCTACACGCTGTTTGTTGAGCGCCGCAATCCGATGCTGTTTGCTGTTCCCACGCTTTATGTCATTGCCCGCGGCGACCGTCAGTATATTTCTGAGAGCTATTCGCGCTTGGTGTTTCGCGACATCGACAAATACGACGCTTTCCGCCAGGTGAACGTAAACACCGTTCCACGTCATCGCAGAACTATGCCTACGCTCATTCACTATATGACGCCGAACTTGTATAACGTGACGCTGATTCAGGATCACCTGCTCTCGCCTTTCCATCCTAAGAACGCGCCATGCTACAAGTATAAGTCGGAGGCTGCGACAGACAGCACCACCCGTGTCACGTTCAAGTCGAAAATCAAGAACACACAGTTGGTTACTGGCGAGGCATTTATTGAAAACGCCACGGGAAGAATCATCTCGGCTACGCTCAATGGCGAGTACGACATGCTGGACTTCACGCTCTATGTGGAGATGGGCCCTGATGGAGTGGCTTCTCTCCTACCCCACATCTGCGACATGAAAGGCAAGTTCATCTTCATGGGCAACCGTCTGCGCTTCAACAGACATTCTGTTTATGGGCTTGGCACATTCCTGCCCGACAGCATTCGCGAAAAAGATGATAGGGCCTTGATGGAATCGCTACGCCCCGACTGCCTTAACGAGGAAGAAAAGGCCATCTACCACATTTACGACAGTATTGAGGACAGCAAGGCTGCTGCAAGAGAAGCCGCGAGGCTGGCCGACACGACCACGGTGGATAAGAAACGGAAGTACAACTTTGTGAAAGACTTCTTGTGGGATGTGATTGGCGACAACATCGTGAACCGCATCAGAGTGAACTATGGCGGCAAGGACAAAGGCTCATTTCGCATTGGCCCCATCTTCAATCCGCTCTACTTCAGCTATAGCGACAGCAAGGGACTGGTTTATAAATTTGACGTGCAGACACGCTATAATTTCACGCCAAACAGGTTTTTCTATTTCCGCTTCAAGTCGGGATATGCCATGAAACAACGGCGGTTCTACTTCAACATTCCCATACAGTTCATGTATAATCAGCGGCGCAACGCTAACGTCAGGATTGACATCAGCGGCGGTCAGCGCATCTACAACTCAAGCATTCTCGACGACATCAAGAGCGAGGGCCACGACTCGCTGGACCTTGACAATATGAAGCTCGACTATTTCCACGACACCGAGGTGCGCATGAACAACAACTACGACATTTCTGACAACTGGTCGGTTCAAGGCGGTTTTGTCTATCACCATCGTTATGCTTTCGACAAAAGCGGATTCAAGAAACTGGGTCGCAGTCCTTCATACCACACGTTTGCACCCACGTTGCAAGTACAGTACAGGCCCAAAGGATGGCGCGGCCCTGCTCTCACGCTGAACTGGGAGCGGTCGTTTAAAGGTTTCCTCAAGTCAGACATGGGTTACGAGAAATGGGAGGCCGACGCATCGCTCCAACGCCAATTCCACCGCATGCGCTCTTTGGCTTTCCGCGTTGGTTACGGCGTTTACACATCAAAAGCCAAGCATTCCTATTTCCTGGACTTCAACAATTTCCGCGACGAGAAGATTCCCGGCGGATGGAACGACGACTGGTCGGGCGAGTTCCAGGTTTTGAACCGCAACTACTACAACATGTCTAACTATTACGTGCGTACCAACACCACGTTCGAAACACCGTTGCTCATCCTCTCGCGCGTGCCGTGGGCAGGCCATTACGTTGAACTGGAGCGAATCTACGTGAGCACGCTGTTTGCCAAAGAACTGCATCCCTACACCGAGTATGGCTATGGTTTTACGAACCGCTTGTTCTCAATTGGCGTGTTCATGGGAATGAAAAACTTCAAGTTCGACCGCATAGGCTGCGAATTCGACTTCGAGCTATTCAGGCGATGGTAAATAATTATACGTATAAAACCGTCAACAGAAAAACCGCAAATCGTATATTTGTAACACGAAATTGTAAAAGTGAAAATTGTCAAATAGTAAATTGTAAATTGTCAAATAGAAAATAAACATGTCTTCTCCCCTCACCGTATATACAGCCAGCGCTGGCAGCGGCAAGACGTTCCGACTGGCCGTTGAGTACATCAAACTGCTCATAGACAATCCAATGAACTACCGCACCATCCTCGCGGTTACCTTCACCAACAAGGCAACCGAGGAGATGAAGATGCGCATCCTGAGCCAGCTCTACGGTATCTGGAAAAACCTCAGCAACTCTGAGATTTACCTCAATACTATTGTCCAAGAGATGGGCATCACACGCGAGGAGGCCAGCCAAAAAGCAGGCATGGCTCTTGGTATTCTTATCCACAACTACAGCTATTTCCGCGTGGAAACCATCGACTCGTTCTTTCAGAGCATCCTGCGCAATCTGGCACGCGAACTCGACCTCACGGCAAACCTACGCATCGGACTCAACGACATACAGGTGGAAGAACAGGCCGTTGACCTGCTCATTGAGTCGCTCACGCGCACAGACAAGGTGTTGCAATGGATTATGTCGTACATCGGAGAGAACATCTCAGACGACAAAAGCTGGAACGTCATCGGCCAGGTGAAAGTATTCGGTAAAACCATTTTCCGCGACTTTTACAAAGAAATCAGCCAGCAACTCAACCAACGGCTTGAGCAGCCCAATTTCTTTGAAAACTACACCAAGGAACTGCGGCAAATCAAGCAGAAAGCAGCACACACTATGAACTCGATGGCCGACAAGTTCTTCGAAACCCTCGACGAACATGCCATCACCATCGACATGCTTGCCAGCAAGGAACGAGGCATCGCGAGCTACTTCCGCAAACTACAGGGCAACGACTGGAGCGACAAGAAATGCCTTACTTCCAACCTGCAAAAAAGCATGGACTCGGCCGACAATTGGGTAACCAAAACCAGCGCATTCAAGGAACAGGTGATTCCTGTTGTCAACGACTCGCTGTTGCCCTTGTTGCTCGACGCTGAACGGCAACGGCAACGGCAATGGCGGCTATATGTAAGTGCCGACGCTACCCTACGCCACCTCAACCAACTACGGCTTTTGGGAAACATTGAACAACGCGTTCGACAGCTCAACGCTGAAGCAAACCGCTTCTTGTTAAGCGACACACAGCAACTGTTGCACGAACTGATTGGCGACAGCGATTCGCCCTTTATCTTCGAGAAAATCGGCACACAGCTCGAACACATTATGATTGACGAGTTCCAGGACACCAGCACCGTGCAATGGAAGAATTTCCGCTTGCTGCTGCTCGAGACGATGAGCCGTGGAACACAGAAAAGGAAAGGCACCGTGCGCAATCTCATCGTTGGAGATGTGAAACAGAGCATCTACCGTTGGCGCTCGGCCGACTGGGGCCTGCTTAACGACATCGACAATCAGTTTGCTGATGCCTCCATTCATATACAGCACGAGCCGTTGAAAGTAAACTACCGCTCCGAACGCAACGTCATCAATTTCAACAACCTGTTTTTCATCGAGGCCGTTGCCCACGAGCTGCAGGCCGAACAGACCATCAGCGGCGATAATGCCGCCAAACTGGGGAAAGCCTATCAGGACGTTGAGCAGATTGTTCCAGAAGACAGAACCGCCGACGGACTGGTAAGAATCAGCCTCCTTGCCAATGACGACTACAACGGCCAGACGCTCGAACAGCTGGCACAAACCATCGAAGAGCTCCACCAACAGGGCATAGACGACAACAAAATGGCCATTCTCGTGCGTATGAAGCGCTATATTCCCGTCATAGCCGACTACTTTAACGAGCGGCTTCCCAACGTGAAATTAGTGTCCGACGAAGCATTCCGCCTCGATGCCTCAATGGGTGTGGGAATCCTTGTCACCGCCCTGACCGTGTTGGTGCGTCCCGACGACGTGATGGCAAAAGCCACACTCGCGAAAGCCTATCAACGCCACATCAGGCAAAACAACACCCAGGACAACAGCCTGTTTGAAGATCTCACGCAGCTTGACGCGTTGCTTCCCGAGGCATTCACGGCCAATACACAGCAGCTTGCCTCGCTCCCACTCTACGAACTTTGCGAACGCCTGTATGACATCTTCCAACTGTCGTTGCTTACCGACGAGAGTGCCTACGCCTGCACTTTCTTCGACGTTGTCAGCGCGTTCTCTCAGGAAAACAACGCCGACATCAGCTCGTTTCTCAACGAGTGGGAAAGCACGTTGTTCGAGAAAACCATCCAGAGCGACGAGGTCAACGGCATTCGCATCATTTCTATCCACAAGAGCAAGGGTTTGGAGTTCGACAACGTGCTCATCCCCTTCTGCGACTGGCAGTTGGAAAAGACTCAGGGCAACACCCTTTGGTGCGATGCCGACGAGAGTCCGTTCAACCAATTGCCCAAGGTGCCCGTGGACTATAGTGCGCGGCTGCTGGACAGCGTCTATGATGCCGACTATCGCGAAGAGCATTTGCAGAACACCGTCGATAACATCAACCTGCTCTACGTGGCCTTCACGCGTGCCAAGAAGAATCTGTTTGTGTGGGCAAAGGCAAACGCCAAGAACAGCCGCTCGGCCACCATCCAGGCGGTTCTCCCTGCGGTTGCAGAGAAACTTAAGGAAGCCGAGTTGACCACCAACGACGACAAATCCATGCTGTTCGAGTACGGTATGTTGTCGCTCAGCGACAACCCCACAACCCCCGAAAGTACCAACGCTAATGACGACAAGGAAAAAAACGTTTTCCTGAAGCCCGTAACGCCCCAGCGCATCAGCATCGAGACCTTCGAGAGCAAGGCCGAGTTCCGCCAGAGCAACGCCAGCCGCGACTTTGTGAACGCAGAGGCCGACGAGCCCGACAAGCAGCAGACCTACATCAAGATGGGCTGCGTCATGCACAATCTGCTGTCGTCCATTTGCACCACCGACGATGTTGACAGCGTGCTCGCGCAATTCGAGTCCGAGGGCATTCTCTACAACGACATTCCCAAACAACAGATGCACGACATGCTGCGCAAGCGCCTCGCTCACCCGCAGGTGGCCGAGTGGTTCAGCAACAAGTGGCAGCTGTTCAACGAGTGTGCCATCCTGTCTGTTGACGAGGATTCGGGGGCTGTAGTCGAGCGTCGTCCCGACCGTGTGATGACCGACGGCAACCGGATGATTGTGGTTGATTTCAAGTTCGGAAAACCCATTGATGACCACAAGACACAGGTGCAACGCTACATGCATCTGCTCCGTCAGATGGGCCATCAGAATGTTGAAGGCTATCTGTGGTACGTTTATACCAACAAAATAGAAAGAGTATGACAAAGACATTCCTTGAATATGTAGCCGACGACATTGTCAGCAAATACGGCACAGACCTCGCAAGCACGGCAGTTGTGTTCCCCAACAAGCGCGCCTCGCTGTTCCTCAACGAGCATTTGGCACGTCGCGCAGGCAAACCCCTGTGGAGCCCTGCCTATATCACCATCAGCGACCTGTTCCGCCAGCAGTCTGCGCTCAGCGTAGGCGACCCCATCAAACTTGTCTGCGACCTGCACAAGAGTTTCATCGCCTGCACCGCGCTCGACGAGACGCTCGACCGTTTCTATGGCTGGGGACAGTTGTTGCTGGCCGACTTCGACGATATTGACAAAAACATGGCCGAGGCCGAGAAAGTGTTCGTCAACCTGAAAAACATTCATGAGCTCGACGACGTTTCCTATCTTGACGACGAGCAGAAGGAAATCCTGCAACGCTTTTTCAGCAATTTCGCTCCCGACCAGGACAGCCGCCTCAAGCAGAAATTCATGCGCCTGTGGAGCCGCTTCAACGACATCTACAACGACTACCGCCAGCGGCTGCGCAGCCAGGGAATTGCCTACGAGGGCATGCTCTACCGCAAGGTGGCCGAGAATCCCCAAGCCGTTTTCAACTACGACCGCTACCTGTTCATCGGCTTCAACATGATGCAGAAAGTGGAGCAGCAACTTTGTCTGCGCCTCATGCAGGAAGGCAAGGCCAAGTTCTACTGGGACTTCGATGCCTATTACATGCACGGCAACGAGGCCGGGCACTACATCGCGCAATATCTCAAACGTTTCCCCAACGAACTCGACACGACCAACGACGCCATCTACAACAACTTTGCCAAGCCCAAGAACATCGCCTACATCAGCGCACCCACCGAGAACATCCAGGCGCGCTACGTAAGCCATTGGCTGCGCCAGAACAACCGCATCGCCGACGGACGGCGCACAGCCATCATCCTCGGCAACGAAGGGCTGCTGCAAACCATCATCCATTGTCTGCCGCCAGAGGTTGAGAAGGTGAACATCACCACGGGCTACCCCGTGCAGCAGTCGCCCCTGTGCTCGCTCGTCAACCACCTCATCAACCTGCAGAACATCGGCTTTGCCAAGAGCCACGACAAACTGCGCCTGCGCTACGTGAACGCCGTCCTGCGCCATCCTTATGCCCAGTACATCAGTCCCGCGGCAACACAACTGGCCGACAGCCTCGACCAGGATCACCGCTACTTCCCCACCACCAGCGAACTGGCCGTTGACCAGGCCCTCGCACACGTGTTCACACCCGTTGCTGACATCAAAGGCCTCTCCTCTTGGCTTCTTCAGATTGTCAAGAGCATAGCCGTCAACGTTTCCAAAACTTCCCCCGCCGCCATTCCCCAACAGGGAACAAATGCTGCTGGCCTTGACACCCTCATGCAAGAGTCCTTCTTCCGCATCTACACCCTGCTCAACCGCCTCGACGGACTCATTGCCTCGGGCGACCTCATCATCGACACCATCACCTACCAGCGGCTCCTGACGCAGTTGTTCCAGTCGGCCACAATTCCATTCCACGGCGAGCCTGCCGAGGGACTGCAAATCATGGGCGTGCTGGAGACGCGCAACTTAGACTTCGACCACGTGCTGCTGCTCTCGTGCAACGACGGCAACATTCCACGCGGCATCAACGACAGTTCCTTCATCCCCTACTCCATCCGCAAGGCGTTCGGGCTTACCACCATCGACAACAAGACCGCCATCTACGCCTACTATTTCCACAGCCTGCTGCAACGCGCCGGCGACATCACCATCCTCTACAACAACTCCACCGAGGACGGCCACACCGGCGAGATGAGCCGCTTCATGCTCCAGATGCTCGTAGAGAGTCCCCACAACATCGTTCGACAAACCCTGCAGGCAGGACAGACGCCCATGCTGCGCCACCCCAAGCCCATCGAGAAGACCCCCGACGTGGTAAGCCGCATCAACGCCCTCAGCAAACTCTCGCCCTCGGCCATCAACCGCTACCTGCGCTGCCCCCTGCAGTTCTACTACAACTACGTGGCAGGCATTCGCGAGCCCGACTTCATCGAGGACGACGAGATAGACAACCGCACCTTCGGAAACATCTTCCACGATGCCTGCGAGAACATGTACAAGGACATCGGAGCGCAGAAAGGCATTCATCTCGACGTCAACAAAGGCGCCCGGATAACCATTGATGCAGCCGACATCGACAACCTGCTGAAGCAGCCCCACCGCATTGAGCAATACGTTGACAACGCCTTCCGCGAACACTTCTTCCACCTGAAGTCACCCTCCGCCCTGCCGCCCCTCAACGGACTCCAAATCATCAACCGCGAAGTCATCATCAGTTACATCAAGCAACTGCTGCACATCGACCGCAAACTCACTCCCTTCGCCATCTGCGGACTCGAGAAACCCATCTCCACAACCATCCGCGTCGGAGAACAGAATGTCAAAATCGTAGGTACAATCGACCGCCTCGACCTCATCAACGGCAACACCCAGAACGCCGTTATCCGCGTCGTTGACTACAAGACCGGCCACGCGCCCACCAAACAGCCCGCAGCCGTTGCCGACATCTTCAACCCCGCCAACATTCGCGGCATGCACGCCGACTACTATCTGCAGGCCATCCTCTACTCCCTCGTCGTCAGCCACGACCTCCAACCTCACGACAACCTGCCCGTCAGCCCCGCCCTGCTGTTCATCCAGCAGTCACAGGCCGACGACTACAACCCCACCCTCCTGCTCGACAGAAAGCGCATCGACAACGTGGAAGACCTCCGTGCTGAGTTCGTGGAACACCTGCAAAGCGTACTCAACGACATCTTTGACCCGCAGACGCCCTTCCAACCCACCGCCGACCGCAGCATCTGCGCACTATGTCCTCACCGCCAACTCTGCCAACAGTAGGCGCACACAGTCCTCAGTCCTGGCAGAACCAACATTCGCTGACTATAGTACACAAAAAGCACATCCTGCGCGTATCGCTATACACGCAGGATGCACATAACTTAACAATCTATTAACTAAAAACCTGAGAATTAAAATTCTACTAACCTAAAAATCTATTAACCAATCAATTATTAACCTAAAAAACTATGAATCAAAAATCTATTAACATCTGTCATTTCTTGTCTTTTGACATTGCAAAGATATAACGAGAATTCTGTGCCGCAATGATTTTTTGTGTTTTTCTCTCCATTTGCGTGCGACACCCATCCCGTATTGCGACAAACCGGGAGAATCCCCCCAAAATCTGTCGCAGTATAGCCAAATCTAACGCCCCGGAGGGTCAAAAGCCAACAGCCCAACGGCAACACCTTGGGTTTAAGATGAAATCAGACGACAAACGCCCTAAAAGGGCAAAAGCAATAACGCAACTAATGTGCTTTTGCCCTCACAGGGCGAATAATTGCACATACACAATACCCAGGGCGGTGCCCTGGGCTATTTGCGTACTGGCCTTTCAGGCCGTAATAACATGCTATAATTTACTGTTCTGTCCGAGCCAACGGTCGATGTCCGAAGGGAAAAGCAATTGCAATCCGACAGCATAGAGTATCTGGATTTTTAATCCATTATTATATTATATCTTACACAAACAAATTGTCTATCGTATCTATACATTACCAAACAAATCTAACTGTGCGCCATCCTTTTTAAGTGTCCAACAATTGTCGCCAGTTCTTTGCCCTATGTCTTCCAGCACTTTCAGTACAGTTTGGTTTTCTGGTGTGCTCCCATTCTTTAGAAGTGGCATAACTTCTAATATGATTTCATCAAAAGTGACGGGTTTATTCTCCCTCTCCATACGTCGCAAGAAACTAATAAGGTAATACTTAATGCGTAATCTCACATCTATATGAGTTGCGAATTTAGTATTCTTCCGGATGTAGAAAGCCTCAGTTTGTTCATCATAATCAAAGTTATTCATAAGGATTGGAGTCAGGTCAGTATATTCCTTCTTCAACAAGTCTAAGAATCCCAACTCAAGTCCTTTAACGATTAATTCATCATTAATTTGTTCGAGGGTTGCACCATTATTCTTTGCTATAACACCTTCAATTGTTTGAATCACAACTTCAGCCATCTCCATTCCAAGATGAGCCTTCATAATAGCTTTCGGGTTGCGAACCTTTCTGAAGTTGATAATCAGTTGACCACTCAAAACCGTAAATGGATGTTGTCTTTTCTTGAAACTTGACTGGCCGTTCTTTTGAGGTACAGCCCCAACATATTCGAATCCGCATCGTTCTGCCGTGTCAATAATCAAGTGCCAAAATTCGGGGTCTTTATGAGCAAAGACAAAAGACATCCAACGGTCAAACTTCAGGACACGGTACATTTCCTGAATGCTTTTAGCAATGAGCGTATTGTATTCATTCTTTGTTTTCGAATGGCCACCTCCTTCTATAGCCTCATTTTTATAATCATCCTCTGTTACTTCCAAATCCAACCATGCATTCCACATCGCAGAAAGGTCAAGATATGGAATCTTTGCACCGTACGGTGGGTCAGTGTATATATAATCTATGCTCTCCCTTGGAATAAAGTGTAGGTCAGTAGCGGAACCTTTAATAATTTTAAGGCGGTCTGCCGTCTGTTCGTTTATAAAATAACGAAGTACCTTTTTAGCCTCAATAATTTTCTTCAAACGAATTTCAAAGTACTTCATTACTTCCAACTCAACGGGATGCGGAGCTATGCGATATCTATAATATGCAAAAGCACTCGCATTTCCCCTACCTTCAGATCTCTCCGATGATTGATGATAGGTCAAATTTATCTTTGTGAGCAAACCAGAAAACATAAGCATTAGGGTTTTCTTGATACCCTCATTCTTTTGTTTCTGAATAAGATGCTTTAATAGACCTAATTGCGCTTTTTGTTTGTTACTAAACAATAAGTCTGCAGTAGGAACATCGGAACCTTTTGCAAGTTTTATGGGTTTAGGTTGAGGGTATTTTTGCATGGCTTCTTTGATTTCCTCATCCGTTGTTGGCTCTTTCTTTAGATACTTCGCTTTGATTTCACCAAATGCCAAAACCAACTCATTCAGGTTTACGCTTGTAGTTAATGCGTCAACCATAAATATAGCCATTGGATTTATATCAACATTAATTCCTCGTCGATTTGTCATCATCGCCTCAATGGCAGTTACGCCACTCCCTCCAAAAGGATCAAGAACTAAGTCCCCAGGAAGCGTAAAATTCTTAATGTAAGTTTGAACAATGTCCCATGACTGTTTCGTAAAATAGCCATGTACGCCAAAATGGCGTTTTGCTGTTTGTTTATGAGCATGTACCTCTTCTGGCAATTTTTGGTTCAGATAGTCAAAAGTGTTATCCCTTGGAGAATCATAAACAACCTGTTTTCCCAATTGGAAACTATTGTATGAAAGAAGATTCTTGAGCTTGTTAAAATAGTAATCTATCTCTTCAAGTTGAAAGAATAGAACAGGTTCATTATTGCCATCTGTTCGATAGAGGGCAAAGTCTATTCCATTACATAAAGCAAAGTATATACTTCTTATTTCAGGATGCACGGCATAACTATAAGCTTGCCCTACATAATCTTCGTCCAACAAATTTTCTCTGGGTCCCTTAGCGTCAAGTACCCATGCGTACCTATCCTCAATCTTTAAAACGTAGTCAGGTATAAGATGAATGGGATGCTTCTTGTTTGAACCTGTTTTTAAAAAATGATGCTTTAATGTAAGGCTACGAACGATGTTGTCTTCACGATATCCCAAATACTTGAGCAAGGGTAAGATGATGACTTCACGAACAGTATCTTCTTTTTTCTCGTGGTTGTTCTTTAATTCATGGAAATCAATGTTTCTCCAAAGAATCTCTTTTATTGAGTCTGCCATAATTAATTGATAGTCTTATTCGGAGTCAGCGGATTTTTCTGGTTGGTGAATCTTGGCTGATCAAGAGTAAAGAGTTACCTTTGCACCATGGAACATATCCGACTGCTTCGTGCCATCCTTCCCGATGTGCTCATAGACAATTTCGACGTTGTGAACTTTGAG